>JAZQTP010000060.1:0-23666 GCA_045630845.1 Anaerotignum sp.
CATCCCCTTGGAACCCGATACCGCAAAACCATGTATATGGTTTTGCAAATGGGGGTACAGGGGAATCATTCCCCTGTCAGGGTTTGGGACAGCGTCCCAAGAATCACTTAATTTCGTTTGTTATTGTGCCGATGCCTTCGATCTCGCATTTTACGACATCGCCTTTTTTCAAGAATTTGGGCGGCTGAAAGCCCATGCCAACCCCTGCGGGCGTACCCATGGCAATAATCGTTCCCGCTGCCAATGTCATACCTTTGGAAAGCTGACAGATTACTTTTTCAATGCTGTTGATGAGAAGGTCTGTGCTGCTGTTCTGCCGCAGCTCCCCATTCACATAGGAACGGATCGCCAGCGCAGGGGGATTTGTGAACTCGTCCTTCGTTACAATCACAGGGCCGATGGGTGTGAAATCATCCAAAGATTTTCCGAAATACCACTGTTTGTGTGCCGTCTGCAAATTTCTTGCACTCATATCATTCAGAATGGTATAGCCAAATACATAGTCAAATACATTTTCAGGCTTTACATTTTTCGCATCCTTGCCGATAACAACCGCTAGCTCTACTTCATAATCCAGACTGTCTACAATATCCAGATGCCCGTCAATATATTCCCCGTCCCCTACGGCACGGTTTACTCTCTTAGCAAAATAAATGGGCTGGGGGCGATCTCCGCCAAACGCTTCATTATGGAAGCGTGCCGATTCCTCCGCATGGGCATAGTAATTGATACCCAGACAGATAATATCCTGCTTTGGATATAAAATAGGGGATAACAGCTGTACCTCTTCCATGGGAATACCTTGCATCAGCTCCTTATTTCTGTCTGCCTTCGCCAGTTTTTCTTCATCCTGCATATCCAGAAATTCATTCATATCTTTTACATCAAAATCCAGATAATTCACAGGCACTACCTGAGAACCATCATTTTTCAGCACCCCAACAGCTATAGAACCATTATGGCTATATGTTAAAACTTTCATATTTTTCTCCCTCCGATCTTTCTGAAAATAGCCGGATGACATATCTATAAAACATACTATTTTTATCATATCACAAAAGCCCCTATTTTCAAAGAAAAAATGAATTTAAGCTATATGTATACAGGATACTACATCCTTAAACATTTATTCATAATGCAGTGCATATTTATTCGCAGCTTACTGTGTGCACAACAAAAAACATCTAAAAAGTTCGATGAAATTTATATTTATAGTATAAAACCCATACACAAATTAGTATTTTTATCTGTTTGGGGTTGCATTTCATGCATATTGTATGTATAATTTATTTATAAAATTCATTTTGAATACACTCCCTCTTGCCGAGGACTTATTTTAAGGAGGAAATGCATCATGGCAAAAGAAAAAATCGTTCTGGCGTATTCCGGCGGGCTGGATACATCCTGTATCATCCCCTGGCTGAAAGAAAACTATGACTGCGAAGTTATCTGCGTATGCGGTGATGTTGGACAGGGCAAAGAAACAGAAGGTCTGGAAGAAAAGGCTCTGAAAACAGGCGCTTCCAAGCTATACATCGAAAATCTGGTAGAAGAATTTATCACAGACGCTGTTTACCCCTGTGTAAAAGCAAACGCTGTATATGAAGGAAAATACCTGCTGGGTACATCTATGGCTCGTCCCATCATCGCAAAAAGAATGGTTGAAATTGCAAAAGCAGAAGGCGCAACAGCAATCTGCCACGGTGCAACAGGCAAAGGCAATGACCAGGTTCGTTTTGAACTGACCATCAAAGCACTGGCACCCGAAATGAAAATCATCGCTCCCTGGAGATTGGACACATGGAAAATGCAGTCCCGTGAGGATGAAATCCAGTATCTGGCGGACCATGGTATCCCCTTTGAAGTGAGCCATGACAACTCCTACAGCCGTGACAGAAACCTGTGGCATCTGAGCCATGAAGGTCTGGAGCTGGAAGATCCCGCAAACGAACCCAACTACGATCATATCCTGCAGATGGGCGTAACACCCGAAAATGCGCCCGATGTACCCGAATATGTAACACTGGACTTTGAAAAAGGTATTCCCGTTGCAGTCAACGGCGAAAAACTGAACCCTGTAGCACTGCTGACAAAGCTGAACGAAATCGGCGGCAGAAACGGTGTTGGTATCACAGACATCTGCGAAAACCGTGTGGTTGGTATGAAATCCCGTGGTGTATATGAAACCCCCGGCGGTACAATCATGTACTATGCGCACCGTGAACTGGAATACCTGTGCACAGATAAGAAAACACAGGCGTTCAACGAAATCGCTTCCAACAAATTCACAGAGCTGGTATACTCCGGCGAATGGTACACACCTCTGCGTGAAGCACTGAGCGCATATTTCGATTCCGTAAACGAAACCGTGACAGGTACTGTAAAACTGAAGCTGTACAAGGGCAACATCACACCCGCAGGCGCAACATCTCCTTACAGCCTGTATAACGAATCCATCGCATCTTTCGCAACAGGTGATCTGTACAACCACAAGGATGCTGACGGTTTCATCAATCTGTTTGGTCTGTCCATGAAGGTTCGTGCAATGATGATGGACAACAACAAATAATCTTCGCAGGACTCCGTCCCGCACCCTGCCAAGGGGATCATCCCCTTGGAACCCGAATCGCAAAAACTGCGTTTTTGCAGGGTAGGACGAAAATATTATACACAAGACAAAAAAATACTCCTGTCACTTCTGATAGGAGTATTTCTCATTATAAACGACCACGCAAACAGGAGCATCCTGTTTGCAGTATCCGGGTCAAGGGGGCGGTGCCTCCTTGCAGGGGCGTGGGGACAGCGTCCCCACAAAAGAAAGGAGTAATCACAATGGCAAAACTTTGGGGCGGACGCTTTACACAGTCCACAGATAGCTTTACAGACCACTTCCATTCCTCTATCTCCTTTGATAGCAGAATGTATCAAGAAGACATTACCGGCAGCATGGCTCACGCCGCAATGCTGGGCAGACAGGGCATCATCCCCGCCGCTGATGCGGCGCTTATCATTAAAACCCTAAAAGAAATTCTGGCTGACATTGAAGCAGGCAAGGTAACATTCGATGAAAAAGCAGAGGATATTCACATGAACATCGAAACCATCCTCATCAGCCGCATCGGCGATGTCGGGAAACGCCTGCACACAGGCCGCAGCCGTAACGACCAGGTTGCAGTCGATATTCGTATGTACACAAAAAAAGAAATCACAGAAATCAAGGCTCTGGTGAAAAACCTGCTGATTACACTGAATGATTTTGCAGCAGACCATACCGAAACCATCCTGCCCGGCTATACACACCTGCAGCGTGCACAGCCCGTTACACTGGCACACCACCTGCTGGCTTATGTGGAAATGTTCAAACGGGACTATGACCGCCTGTGCGATACATACAAACGCACAGATGTAATGCCTCTGGGCAGCGGCGCACTGGCAACCACAACATACCCTCTGGATAGATATTCCGTAGCGGAAGAACTGGGCTTTTCCGCCATCACACTGAACTCCATGGACGGCGTTTCCGACCGTGACTTCGCCATCGAGCTGGCCTCCACACTGTCTATCCTGATGATGCATCTGAGCCGCTTCTGCGAAGAAATCATCCTTTGGAGCAGCCATGAATTCCGCTTCGTGGAATTGTCCGACGCATACTCCACAGGCTCCAGCATCATGCCCCAGAAAAAGAACCCCGATATGGCTGAACTGATCCGTGGTAAAACAGGCCGTGTTTATGGTCATCTGATGCAGCTGTTGACAACCATGAAAGGCCTGCCTCTGGCGTACAATAAAGATATGCAGGAGGATAAAGAAGGTCTGTTTGACGCCATCGACACCGTAAAAATGTGCGTACCCGTATTCACAAGCATGATCGCCACAATGACAGTACGCAAAGCTGAAATGCTGAACGCCGCAAAAGGCGGCTTCACCAACGCAACAGATGCCGCTGACTGGCTGGTAAAACAGGGCGTCCCTTTCCGTGATGCCCATGAGATCATCGGTAAGCTGGTGCTGTACTGCATCGAGCATAACACAAATCTGGACGACCTTTCTCTGGAGGAATATAAAGCCATCTCCCCTGTATTCGATAACAGCGTATATGCGGCTATCAATGTAAATGAATGTGCACAGGCAAGAAAGGTTGTGGGCGGCCCTGCGAAAGAAGTAACAACAAAAGCAATCGCCATGAACAAAGAATATTTTGAAACTCTGTGAGGGTTTCACCCTCGCACTCCCAGCAGGGAGATAATCCCCCTGCACCCCTACTTGCAGAAACTATCATTTCTACACGGGAAAATATAAAAATCAAGGCTTTCTCCGATTCCATAGAGAGAGCCTTTTCTTTTAATTGGGTTTCCATTATAATCTTAATATCCTTGAAAAAGCATATATATGCTTTTTCGTATGAGGGTTCCAAGGGAAATCATTTCCCTTGGTGGGGTTTGGGGCAAAGCCCCAAAAAAGGAGGATTATTATGAAAAAAGTAACATTAGGCAACACCGGCATCGAAGTCAGCCGTGTGGGCTTTGGCGTACTGCCCATCGGCCCCAGCCAGCTGGCACTTTCCACAGAGGACGGTGCCGAAATCATAAAATACGCATTCCATAACGGCATCAACTTCATTGATACCGCACAGTATTACCGTGCTTATCCGTATATACAAAAAGCATTCGAGGGCGGCGAATTTGCCGATGTTGTCATCTGCTCCAAATCCCTCGCAGCAGATTATGACGGTATGCTGGAAGCTATCGAAGAAGCCAGACAGGCGCTAAATCGTGAAGTCATTGATATTTTCCTGATGCACGAAGTCCGTTCGGGACAATTAGATGAACGGGCATCCGCATGGGAAGCATTGAAAGACGCAAAGAAAAAAGGCCTTGTCCGTGCCATTGGTCTGTCCACCCATCATGTAGATGTCTGCATGGCGGCGGCATCCATGACCGAGCTGGATGTGGTCTTCCCCCTCATCAACTACGCAGGGCTGGGTATCCGCAAAGGCAACGCATTTGCCACAAAGGAAGAAATGCTGGAATCCATTAAGGCCTGTCACGATGCAGGCAAAGGCGTATTCTCTATGAAAGTCTTTGGCGGAGGCAGCCTGACTGCCAATTATCAAGAGGCTTTGGATTTTGTCTTTGCGCAGGATGAAATTGACTCCGTTATGATCGGATTCGGCAAAACCGCAGAGGTGGATGACCTGCTTTCCTATCTGGACGGCTCTATGCCAAAAGACTATAACCCCGATGTTTCCAAGAAAAAAGTCCATATCAACCACGAAGACTGCGAAGGCTGCGGCGCCTGTAAAAACGCCTGTCCCGCCGGCGCAATCTATTGGGGTGATAACGGTCTGGCAGAAGTAGACCACGAAAAATGCCTGACCTGCGGTTATTGCAGCCCAGTCTGCCCCGTGCGTGCTGTCATTATGTACTAAGGCAATACCGCATAATTCTGGTGGTGCAGATGCGTAAGCAGATTTTTCGGCAGATATAGCAAATTGAGGAGGCAAGAGTAGAGTCCTCTGCCGACGAAATTTGTGAAATATACCGAAATAATCTGCACGCAGATGTGCCTGCTGTGAATTGTGCGGTCTTGCCTTAAGTCACCACGCTCCTGCTATGCTGCAGTATCGGCTTTCCTCACCGCTGCTGCAGCTTTTTCAAAATATCCACATCCGCCGGACAAAAGGCGAGCTGATCTATTTCTCCCACAGTAATCCAGCGAATATCATTATGCTCCAGTTTTTTAGGCGTTCCGGAAGCAATGCTTGCATGAAATAATGTCAGATGTACTTTCAAATCAGGATATGTATGAGTCACTTCCATAAAAATATCCCCCACTTCTACTGTCACATCCAATTCCTCTTTGCACTCCCGTATCAATGCTTCTTCCTTTGTTTCTCCCGCTTCCACCTTGCCGCCTACAAATTCCCACAAAAGCCCTCTTGCCTTATGGGCGGGGCGCTGACAGGCAAGAAAACGCTTGCCCTCCCAGATCAATGCTGCTACAACCTCCGTCATACTTCCACCGACTTTCTTTTTTTCCCTTTCATTATAACGAAAAGGCGTTGAAACTCAACGCCCTGTCCCCATCTCTAAAAAATTCCTGCATCTTCAGTTCTTTCCCATCATAAAACCTTAAAACAGCTCCGCCACATCCTCTGCCGTAGCCGCAATATAGTCCGCATGGTATTCCTCAAATTCCGCTCTGTCACCATAGCCAAATTCCACCGCAATACAGGGAATCCCCAGTGCATGGGCGCCCTCGATGTCAAACATTCTGTCACCCACCATAATCACATCCGCTTTTTCCGCCTGCATGGTTTCCAGCACATAATCAATCACCTTGGCTTTGGTATCTCTGCCCAGCTCTCTGGCATCCCCGCCGATCACTTCAAAATATTTCGCAATTTCAAAATGCTTTAGGATCGTCACCGCCAGCGCTTCTTTTTTAGAGGTTGCCACCGCCATGCGTTTTCCCTTTCGATGCAGATTTTCCAGCATTTCCACCACACCGGGATATACCTTGTTTTCAAACAGACCAATGGTCGTATAGTATTCCCTGTAAACTGACAACGCTTTTTCCGCCGTTTCTGCATCCATGCCGAAATCCTCCATAAAAGTACGCATCAACGGAGGGCCAACGATAAAACGCAGATCCTTTGTTTCCCACACGGGAAGCCCCATTTTTTCCTGCATATATTGGCAGGCACGAATCACACCCTCCGCAGAGTCGGTCAATGTGCCATCCAGATCAAATAAGATGATATTCTGCTTCAATTTTTCCATGGCGATTCTCCTTCGATATAATCCATTCGCTTTTCTTTTATTCTATCGCAAATCACCCGGAACTGCAATCTTATCTTTCCGCCTCCTCCTGTGCCAGAAATACAGAAAGCATCTCAAAAAATAAGCCCATCCCCGCCCATAGGGGCGCATAGTCCAACCGAATGAAACCGCTTACGGAAAAAAATGCTGTACCATAATCCCACGGACAGGCTCCGGTCAGAAGCTGCAGCAGCCATCCAAAAAAGTATTCCACCGCAAAAATGGCAAGGATATAAACCCCCAGCCGCTGCCAGGGTGCACAATAGCGGCGCAGCAGCAGAAAAAGCGGAGAAAACAGTCCTGCCAGTCCATAAATGGGAAACATCCACAAATATGTTTTTGCAACGAGGGTTCCGTCCCCTGCCAGCAAAGAACAAATACCTGTATAGAGGATTTCCGCACACCAGCCCATCACGCCGAAAATCAAAAAATTTTTTCTCATGCCCTTAATATGGCATACTGCCCCGCCTTTATTCCTCCAGCAAGGTTTTGGCTAAAATTTCTGCCAGCGGCTTCATTGCCCGCAGAGCTTCCTCTTTCGTGTTTGTTTGTGCGCCAACTTCCACTAATGTAGAACGCGGCAGCAGATGCAAACTGAACCGATAAGCATTCAGATATATCTTTCGGGCAAAATCGGGATACAGAGCATCCGCTGCTGTTTTCATCTGTAGGCTGAAAGCAAGATTCTCCGTCAGATAGGGGTTCTCCAGCCCTGCAATGGGCTGTGGCACACCATCCTTATTCAAGCGGCAAAGCCCATTGAAAAACATCACCTGGGCGCATTGCTCTCCATCCACCTCCGCCACCAGCCGTGTCCCCTCCGGCACACCATCCCGATGCAGGTCGATGCATACCTCTATAGACGGATATTTTTTGAGAATCGCACGAATGGGCGGCTCCATTCGCTCATAAGCACCTGTCGTCTGCCCTTTCCCATTCACCACATCGTATTGCCCATCATCATGAAGCACCGCAACGCCATATTCCTCCTCCAGTATCCGCTTCAGCTCCTCTCCCACGCCCCAGATACCCTCAGAAAGTCCCTTCGACATATCACTGTCGGCATAGCCCTCATGGGCATGGGTATGAAAAATCAATATCTTTGGCTCCGCCTGTGTCGGTGTGATAGTCAAATCCAGCCCCAATGCCTTTGGCACATCCACATCCTCCGGCAAAAGTGTCGTGCGGCTGTCCACAATATAATAATTGCTCCGCAGATAGTCTGCATCCTGCATCTTTCCCAGTTCTTTTTCCGTCACCCACAAAGGCCTGCCGCCGGCGGAAATTGCCTGTTTTTGCGTAAATTCTACGGCTGCCGAGCCAATCAAATGCTTTTCTTCCGTCTTCTCTGCGGCAGGAAAAAACACCGCAGCTGCTTGTCCCGGCAGCACCTCCCCCAAAACAAATACGCCGCCGCCCATACGAAAAAACAGAGGCATTGCCAAAAGGAAAATTGCCAACGCAACTATATTCAGCCAGACATATCCCTTTGCCCTGTCCTTTTTCCCCATCGGCACCGCCTCCTTCCTCCTTTTATTCTATGAGGAAAGTATCTTTTTCAGAATATCTCCGCAAACGAAAAGGACATTGCAGGGATGCAATGTCCTTTTCGTTTGTTTCTATTTGCTTAAAACAGCAGATCCAGCTCAATTTTTGCTTTCTCTATATCCTGCAAAATCGTTTTCTGCTTTTCATCAAACAGCAGCTCTGTATTATACTGATAATATTTTTCACAACCGTTTTCGCTGATAAACTTCACGCTATAGAAATTGGTGGTCAGCTCTGTGATAAAAATGACCATTTCCTGTCCTGCTCCAAAAGCCTCCTCCAAAAAAGCAAAGGCGTTTTCCAAGAGGGCGGAGCCGACCTCGATGGCATCCTCCCGATATTCCGCCTCTACCGCAAAAAGACCTTTTATTTCTTCAAAAGCAGCATCCTTTTCCCGACAGCCTCTTTTCTTTCCCTCCGTCAAAAAGAAATGCAGCCGCTCCAGCTCTTTTCTGCGGGCACGCTCTGCTGTTTTCTCCAGCAATCCCGCCTTTCTTTCTCTGGCATATACTGCCTCCTGCTCCTCTAGCAAGGCAGCAAAAAGCGTTTCCCACGGCGTATCCTTGCAATAGAGGCTATAAAATCGCTCTTTCAGCTCTAGCAGAGCCGTATGCAGTCCTGTCACCATCAAATCTGCCTCATACGCTTTCTGGAAGGCTTCGGAAAGACGGCTCAGCAGCAGCCCGATCACACTCAACCGCTCGTCAAAAGGTGCTTCCTGCAATTTCTGAATTGCCTTTGCCGTATATTCGCCCCGCAAAATATCATTCACCCGATAATCTGTGCGATATTTCCGATACAGGTCCAGATAATTAGCAAAATCCTTAGCAATCTTCCGATGCTGCAAATACTGATAAACCAGCCCCTCATTGACCGGCAAATTCATCTCCTCGTAAACCTTCAGAACCGTAGAAAGATCCTCCCAGCCTCTGGCAGTCACAAAGCGTTTGCCATCCACCGTGGTTTCCATAGCATAAAAATGGTTCTTGCGAATTTCCAAATAGGAAAGAATCGCACCATGTACCCCCTGCTGATAGGCATATTCCTTCCAGACAGTAAAATCCGGTTCCACATCAATTTTTTTCACACGATCCAGCGTCACCACATCAAAATCCCGCACACTTTTGTTATATTCCGGCGGATTTCCCGCCGCAGCAATCAGCCAGCCCTCGGGTACCCGATGGGCGCCAAAGGTTTTCGCCTGCAAAAATTGCAGCATGGCAGGCGCCAGCGTTTCCGAAGCACAGTTGATCTCATCAATAAAAAGGATACCCTCTTTCAGCCCTGTCTGCTCCATTTTATCGTAAACAGAGGCGATGATTTCGCTCATGGTGTATTCTGTTACGGTATATTCCTGTCCGCCATACTGTTTTTTGCTGATAAAAGGCAACCCGATGGCTGACTGTCTAGTATGGTGGGTAATGGAATAGGAAACCAGTGCAACGCCGCACTCCCGTGCTACCTGCTCCATAACCGCTGTTTTTCCTATCCCCGGCGCTCCCATCAGCAGCACAGGACGCTGGCGAACTGCGGGTATCCTGTATTCCCCAAATTCATCCTTTGCCAAATACGCCTGTATCGCATTTTTGATTTCCTCTTTTGCTCTTTTAATATCCATAATATCCTCCTTGGAAGTATCTTCTTCAGCAAACAGGGAGAGGGGAATCCTTCCCCTCTCCCCCTTTCAGAACACCATTCCAAAATTATTTTGAAGCCTTAACCTTGATCCACAGCTCTGCTATCATCTTTTTGATAACTGGATTATCCTGGAATACCTCGTCCTTTTCATAGCCATCACGGGGAACGTATGCCTCATAAGCGCCGTACAGACCTTCCTCGCTGCTCAGCTCCAGCATAACCTCCTCATTCGGCGAGGTATAGCCTACATACTCGGAATTACCCAGCGCAGCTTCATAGGTCAGGGTATAATTGATAAATTCATGTGCCAGCAGCGGATTCTGTGCATTCTTCGGAATCACCATTGCATCATACCACAGGTTTGTGCCTTCATTGGGCATAAAGAAGCTCATATCCTCATTTTCAGACTGGATGTATGTGGCATCACCGCTATAAACCACCGCAATATCCTTATTGCCGTTCATCATACCGTCAATAACCTCATCTGTTACATAGGTGGGATTCATTTTGTCATTCATATCCAACAGCCACTCATAAGCCGCATAAATCTCATCCGTATCCTCTGTATTCATGGAATAGCCCAATGCCTTCAGTGCCATCATAAAGGAATCCCTTTCGGAGTCATAAATGTAAATCTGACCGGCATAATCTTCGTTGCGCAGCACATCATAGCCCTGTGCTTCCACCACTGCAGGGTCCACATTGTTATGATTATAGATAATGCCCACACTACCCCAGAAATAAGGTACAGAATAGGTATTCTCCGGATCATAGGGTAGATTTCTCACTTCCGGCGTCAGATTATCCAGATTTGGAATCAGGCTCAAATCCAACTCCTGTAAACTGCCTTCCTGCATCAACCGCTGAATCATATAATCGGAAGGAATGACAACATCATAAGCATCCCCCGCCTGCATCTTCGTATACATCATTTCATTGGAATCAAAATATTCTACAATCACATCCACACCAAACTGTTCTTCAAAGGCAGGAATCAGCTCCTCACCCATATATTCCCCGGTGATATACAGCTTCAGCGTATCGGAGCCATACTTTGAAATGGCATCCTGCGGAGAAGTGGTGCCGCCCAGCCGTGACCAGCCAAAGCCGCCAATGGCAATCACAATGGCTGCACCGATGGCAACCGCCCTTTTGCTGACAGGCTGACCGGTCTTTCCCTGTTTTTCCCGAATAACCGGCAGCACATTTACGATAATCAGTGCCACTGTAATCAACACGATAACCAGTGTAGACAGTGCGTTAATGGACGGATTGACACGCTTGGACATGGTATAAACCAAAATAGAAATATTCTGTACCCCATTGCCCGTTACAAAATAAGAGATAATAAAATCATCAAAGCTCATGGTGAAGGCAATCAATGCACCGGAAACGATACCCGACATAATCTGCGGCACGATAACCTTCGTCAATGCCTGAAAGGGCGTTGCCCCCAAGTCCATAGCCGCATCCGCAAGGTTTGGATCCAGCGAGCGCAGCTTCGGCATAACAGACAAAATCACATAAGGCGTACAAAACATAATATGCGCCAGCAATAATGTCAGAAAGCCTTTTTCGATGCCAAGGGCGCTGAAAAACATCAGAAGCCCGATGGCAGTAACAATTTCCGGATTCATAATCGGCAGATTATTCACCTGCTCCACCAGATTACGCAGAATCTTTTTGGAGCGGGACATCCCGATGGCTGCCAGTGTGCCGGCTATCGTGGAAATGATGGTTGCCAGCAGCGCAATAATAACGGTATACAGCACCGCCTCCATCATGGTGCTGTCTGCAAACATCTTCTCGTACCACCGCAGAGAAAATCCGCCAAAATGCGTCAGAGATCTGGAATCATTAAAGGAAAATACAATGATATAGAGGATCGGCAGATAAAAGAATACCGCCGTTGCCCCCAGCAGAAGCTTGCTGCCAATGCGTTTTTTCTGATTCATTTCTCACGCCCCCTTTCCGTTTGCCGCAGGGTCTGTATCTACCTTGCGTGTCAGCCACATGGAAAGCATGATGATGACCGCCATAATCAGAGAAATGGCTGAGCCAAAGTTCCAGTCACCGCTGGTCAGGAACTGGGTTTCAATCACATTACCTACCAGAACATACTGTCCGCCGCCCAGCAGCTTCGGGATAAAGAAACTGGAAACTGCCGGCAAAAATACCAGTGTGATACCACTGAGCACCCCTGGCAGGGAGAGGGGCAGCGTCACCCGCAAAAAGGACTGGACAGGGTTTGCACCCAAATCATTTGCCGCTTCAATCAGGCTTCTGTCCATCTTTGCCAGAGAGGAATGTATCTGCAAAATCATAAAGGGAATAAAGTTATAAACCATCCCCAGCACCACCGCAAAGGTTGTATGGATCATGTGGAAAGGCCCAATGCCAAGGAATCCCAAAAAGCGATTGATAAGCCCATCATCCTGCAAAATACCCACCCATGCATAAGTACGCACCAGCATATTGATCCATGTGGGAAGCGTAATCAGCATGATCCAGAAAAATCCGCTTTTTTCCGGACCTTTCGCAATGGAATATGCAATGGGATACCCCAACAGCACACAGATTACAGTCGTTGCTACAGCAATTCCCATAGAACGCTTTAATACATCCAGAAAGACCGTATCTGTCAGGAAGCGGGAAAAATTATCCAGCGTAAAACGAAATGTCGTCACTTCATTGCCCGCTGTTGTGAAGGCATACAGCAAAATCATCAGCATGGGAACCACTACCATGACCGCCAGCCAGCCCACATAGGGATAGATCATATTGCGAAACTGTTTCAATCTCCGCGCCTCCTTTCTCAGAACTTTTCTTTGCTCATAATATGGATATCCTCCGGCTGGAACATCAAGCCAACCAAATCATCCACCTCATATTTATCTGTTGTATCTACCTTGTATTCGTAGCCCTTTGTAGCAAAGGTCACATCATACACACCGGGTGTGATGGTTTCCGGATCAAAATCATATTTTACTTCTGTAATTTCAACAGCCGTACCGTCCTCCAGACTCCATGCAGAAGCATTTGCCCATGTTTTCAGGTCTGTATCCAGCGCAATCGCTTCCTGAATTTCATCTACTTTCTTAAAGAAATTCATGGCAAAGATTTCTTCTTCGTTTTCTTCACTGGTTACACGGTTTTCATCCTTCACAATCATATTGACTGTGATAGCCGTTCCCGCAGCAGTGGAAAAGGTTACGGGGTATTTGCCGTTTTCCTTTTTGATCTCATAATCCACTTCCTTAATGGAAATCAGCTCATCTTCATCCGGGTTCCAAGCCTGCGCATCGGCACGGGCAATGATTGTCGCTTCATCCAGCTCCGCCACATCATCCATATCCAGATAAAAGTCATTTGCTGAAATTTTTTCATTGGCTGCTTCATTATAAACAGGTCTGTCATTGGAAACCGCCATTTTTACAGTAATCTCTGTACCCACCTTGGTTTCTACCATGGTTTCGTAATGAACGCCCTTGAAAAGCACCGATTTTACAACGCCTTTCAGTCTGCCCTCGCCTCTGGGCACAATATCCAAATCCTCCGGACGAATCACGACATCTACCACTTCATTTTTCCCGAAGCCATAGTCTACGCAGTCGAATTTTCTGCCTTCAAACACTACTTTGTAATCGTCGATCATAATTCCCTCGATGATATTGGATTCCCCAATGAAGTTTGCAACAAACTCGTTGACAGGCTCATTGTAAATATCCGTAGGGCTGCCAATCTGCTGTATCTCGCCCTCTTTCATGACAACGATTTTATCAGACATGGTCAGAGCTTCTTCCTGATCGTGGGTAACATAAATAAAGGTAATGCCGACCTCCTGCTGAATCTTTTTCAGTTCATGCTGCATTTCTTTTCTCAGCTTTAAGTCCAGCGCACCCAAAGGCTCATCCAGCAAAAGAACGCTGGGCTCATTTACCAGTGCTCTTGCAATGGCAATACGCTGCTGCTGCCCGCCGGAAAGGGCGGTAACACTTCTATCTGCGTATTCCTCCAGATTTACCAGCTTCAGCATACGCTTTACTTTTTGCTCGATAATATCCTTAGGCTCTTTTTTCAGCTTCAGTCCAAAGGCAATATTGTCATATACATTCATGTGGGGAAAAAGTGCATATTTCTGGAATACCGTGTTAACCTCTCTTTTATAGGGAGGCATCTTGGAAATATCCTGCCCGTCAAAAATAACCTGTCCCTGATCGGCATTCAGAAAACCGCCGAGGATTCGGAGCAATGTCGTTTTGCCGCAGCCGGAGGGCCCCAGCAATGTCACAAATTCATTTTCATAAATATCCAGATTGATGCCTTTGAGGACAACCTTTCCGTCCTCATAGCTTTTCACAATGTTTTTGAACTGAATCAGTTTTTTCTTCATTTCCTATCCTCCTGTATCTCAGAACAAAGGCGGTGTGGATACCCAAAGTACCTTTGCAGTGGTTTTTTTCTCATTTTTCAAATAATGGCGGGTTTTTCCCGAAAGATAAAAGGTTTCTCCCTTATGCACAATGTGTCGTCGCTCTCCTGCCATCAAAATCACAGCGCCCTCCAGCACATAGCCAAATTCCTCTCCACTGTGAGGATCCATCACAAAGCTTTCTCCGCCCTGCGGCAGCTCAATCAAGATAGGCTCCATTTCATTCTTCTGGGTATTCGGCACAATCCAGCGAATGGTATAAGATTCCCTCTCATCCACGAAGAAATCCTCTTTGTGAAATACCAGCTGTTCCTCCTTTTCCTCCTTGAAAAATGCAGCCAGTGTTGTTCCCAGTGCCTCCAAAATATCATTCAGGGTGGCAATGGAAGGTGATGTCAAATCCCGTTCCATCTGAGAAAGAAATCCCTTTGTCAGCTCACTGCGGCTGGCCAGTTCTTCCAGCGTCAGCCCCTTCTGTATGCGCAGCTGCTTGATTTTCTGACCAATTTCCATGCACTTCCATCTCCTTTTCCCATAAATTTTTGCGTCAGAAACCGACATACTTCTGCCAGTCTATTTATTATAATCCATTTCCTCTGAAATGCAAGTATTATCAAACAAAAAATTTGATTTATTAAACTTTTTATCTTTTAATATAAAAACAGGCTCTTTTTCGGCACATCCTTGCTCAACCCCTTGTTTTCCGTTAAATTATATTGATATTACAAAAAAATAAATCATTTTGTTTATAAATATTAAACAAATAAAAGTATTTTTCTAAACAAAAAAGAGCCTTTCGGCTCTTTCAGTTTTCCCGCAGCACATCCTCTCCTCGCCGCAGAGAATAGCAGCGAAGTGCCTTTCCATCGGTCATACGAATCCCTGTAATACGATGATTTTCATAAGTCCGATAATAATAAACCCGTTCCGAAAGATCGCAGCAGGCAGTATATAGCGTCTTTTCCGTGCCACGCTTCAGCTGAATACTTCCCGCAGGCATTGCCACCGCCCCAAGGATGTGAAACACCTCCGTGATTTTCTCCACCTGTAGCATATTTCCCTTTACAAAGGCTGCCCGCACAAAGCGGGAGGCAGAGCTCCAGTCCCCCGGCAAGCCCAACGCCCCTGCTCCGCCGCTAAAAGGTGTCAATGCCAGCTTCGAGGAAAAGCGGTTTTCTGGCTCTGCCGCCTGCAAGGAAAGATATTGCCGCAAGTTCTCCCGATGGAAAGGAAAAGGGGGATTATTGGTCAAAACTCCCATCGGGTTTTCGTACACTTTCACTCCCTCCGCCATTGGCTCTACCACCAGAGAACGGACGCCATCCGAAAGCATCCAATGCAATGGGCTGGGGGGATATTGGCTGCTGAAAGGTTCTCTGGTCAAATTCATCATCTCCAGCCTTTCCTTTGCCTCTGCCACATTGCTACATTGCCCTAGAATCCACGGCAAAAGTGCCCAAGACGGCACATTTTCCTGCCCCAACCTCATAGGCTGATAAACTGCCGAACCATCAAAAAGCAGCCCTGCCATGGCAAGCCCATTTTCATTCATACCATCATAATAAAGAGGGATACCCTCTGCCATATGTGCCATTCCGAGGATTGTATATTTCGTTTCAAAAAACGGAAAGGCAAAGCCACGGGGTATCTGCACAACTGCCTCCCCATAGGAACACACTTCATCCAGATTTCGGCCAAAAAATCTCCCGCCACAGGCAACTGCTGTACACATAAAAAAACCTCCTTTTGGACTATCCTGCCCAAAAAGAGGTGATTTAGCCTTAAAATTGATAGTCGACCTCAAAAGAGATCACGCCGGACTCTGCCGGTGCCAGTATGCCGGGAGAAAGATAAAAGGCAATACCTTCTCTCGTCAAATAAAACCCAATCTCATCCAAATGCTTCTGCAAACGGCTTTTTGCATCTTTATAAAAAGCATCCGGCTCCGCTTCAATCATTGCACCGAAGGATGCTTCCCAAAGCGTTTCCAGCTCCGACTGACTGTCCGACACCAGATGCTTCAAGTCAATCTCCTTGCCGACAGAAAGATCATAGGTGCGGGAGAAAAAGGAAACCTCCTCTGCGCCGCCGGCATAAGTCGTTACAGTGCCAAAGAAGGATGCATATTCTTCCTCTCTGGTCAGGCTATAGCTGCCAGTACAAAGATAGGGCTGAAAATCCGTTTTATCTGCATCATACCGTGCCAACGCCGCTGCACGATATTCTTCCAGAAACGCCTGTCCGACACGGAAAGCCTCTGCTGCCATATCATCATTGATAACATTCTTTCCTTTGCCTTCCTCCACCGTTTCACATTCCAACTGCACGATCAGCACCGGATTTCCATCCGCCGCCTGCACCATGGTGGAATAACCACCCGCCTGCGGCTCTATCGGCACTATTTCTGTGGTACCCTGCGAAGAATGCTCACCGAAAATCTGAATGACATAGTTTATGCCATCCCATGTCACTTCTGCCCCAAGGCTTTCTGCTACCGCCCGCAGGGGAACCAGCGTACGGTCATTGATGATCTGCGCAGGCACAGGCATGGTATAAGAAATCGTCCCGTTTTTATACAGCTCTGCTCTGCCGATGTGAAACAGGATCACATCCTCTCCCCGTATTGCTGTTACGCTTTGGGAAGGCTCATCCCAGATGACCTCTGCCTCCAATGCTTCAAATATCTTCCGCATAGGCACCAGTGTACGATCCTCCTTTATGACAGGCGGCTGATCAAAATTGAGTTGTATCCCATCCACATAAACTGTGATGGGCGGATGGGCAAATACCGGCACACATAGCATAAGCACCGTCAGAAGTCCCAAGAATAATCTTTTCATAAACTCACCAGCTTATTATTTCTTCTCTTTCAGATATTCCTCTGCATGCTTTGCTGCCAATGCCGCACATTCTGTAATCATCGCCATGCAGTTTTTCTTTCTTGCCTTGCCTTCCCAATCGCCGTGAGGATTGGACAGTTCGGAACAAATCAATGTACCGTATTTTTCTTCCATTTCATGCACCATTTTGCCGACAACCGGATAAACTCCCTGCTGCAGCTCCTGCACACGCTCTGCCATCGTTTCCTTGGCGGTAGGATTTTCTCTGCCCACAATGGCACTGAGTGCCATAACCGCACCCGTGATAGCACCGCAGGTATTTTTTGTATGCCCCATGCCGCCGCCGAAACCGGTTGCCAGCTTTACCGCTTCTTTGGGCAGACCTGTTTCAAAATTGTTCAGGAATGCCGTCATAACACATTCGGAGCAGTTCAGACCGCTTCTGAAGCATTCCTTTGCTTCTGCTTCCACTTTTTCCACTACAGTCATTTCTTTATTTTCATCCACTCTCGATTCCTCCTTATTATGGCAATAAAAATCATGTTTCTACAATTATCATATTACCACAATCAGAAATAAAAGAAAACCGATGGGTTTCTTAAATTTTTGCAACAAAGGAAAAAGGCACTCCTTGCGGAGCGCCTTTTCGAGTGCAATTTCAAAGTGCAAAACTCAATTTATGTAAATTGAATTATTTACCGCCTTTTGCTTTGTAAGCTTCGATACCTTTCGCCAGCAATTCGATCGCACGAGCCAGGTCTTCAGCTTTCAGGATATAAGCAATACGCAGTTCGTTTTTGCCCAAGCCAGGTGTAGCGTAGAAACCTTCAGCGGGAGCATACATAACTGTTTCGTTGTTATCTCTGAACTCGTTCAGCAGGAACAGCAGCAGATCTTCTGTAGATTCAACAGGCATTTTAGCTGTGATGTAGAAAGCACCGCCAGGGCATTCACATACAACGCCGGGGATTTTCTTCAGAGCTTCGTATGCTGTGTTTCTTCTGTGTTCATATTCTGCTTTTACATCAACAAAGAAGTCTGCGGGCAGTTTATACATAGCTTCTGCGCCAACCATGTCCAGTGTGGGAACACACAGACGACCCATAGCGATTTTGTAAACCTGAGCCATGTATTCTTTGTTTTTGCAAACCAGGCAGCCGATACGAGCGCCGCAAGCGGAGAATCTCTTAGAAACGGAGTCAATGATGATTACTCTGTCTTCGATATCAGCCAGCTGACCGAAGGATGTCATTTCTCTGCCGTCGTAAGCAAATTCTCTGTAAACTTCGTCAGCCAGGATCCACAGATCATGTTCTTTTGCGAAGTCAGCGATTACTCTCATGTCTTCTCTGGACAGGATGCAACCTGTGGGGTTACCAGGATTAACGATGGAAATCATTTTTGTTTTGCTTGTTACTACAGCTTCCAGTCTTTCTCTGATAGCGTATTTGTAACCTTCTTCAGCATATGTTGTGATGGGTTTGATAACGCCGTCAGCAGCCTGAATGAATGTCAAGTAGTTTGTGTAGTAGGGTTCGGGAACGATGATTTCGTCGCCGGGGTTGATGATGGACAGGAATACCAGTGTCAGAGCTTCGGAACCACCGGATGTGATCAAAACATCATTTCTATCCAGTTTCATATTGAATCTCTTGAAGTATTCGCAAATAGCATCCTGCAGACTGGGCAGACCCCAAGAACCAGCATATTCCAGAACTTTAGAATCGAAACCTTTCACTGCTTCCCAGAATACGGAAGGTGTTTCGATATCCGGCTGACCAATGTTCAGATGGTAGATTTTAACGCCTTTAGCTTTAGCTGCATCAGCCATAGGATTGAATTTTCTGATAGGGGAGTTCTGCATTGCTTGCACTCTGTCTGAAATTCTCATGATTTTCACTTCTCCTTTTAATTAAAAATATGATTTAAGAAATTGATTCGGAAGAGACCTTTTCCTTTTTCACCCAAGATATGTACGCTACATCTGAAAAATATTTCAGTCCATATCCAAAAGCACAATGAAACATAGAAAATTCGCATCCGAGTACACTCTTAGTATATCATCTTTCCTAGAAAAGGCAAGGGGTACTGTGAAATTTTCTACAATCTCTATTATTTTTGTTTAGTTTTTCATACATTTTTTCTTTCTGCATATTTACAAAAGAAAAAAGATACGCTGAAATACGAAGAATCTCACTAAAAAATAATTCATTTTGCAGCCCTGCAAAACAGGCAAAATACTATTTTTCACAAACCAATAAAAATCTGACAATATTCTTTCTGTTTTTTCGGCTCTATTTGTTTTTTTCTTACAGTAGGGGGGGATAAAAATTTTTAGTCTGTTTTTGCAGAGGTAAATGCACCAATCCGTATGTTATGGCTTGATTTTCACTGGGTATTGCACATACAACCCCGCTTCATTTACATATTTTAAAACTGGGTGTACTCAAGAATCACCCGCTCTCAATGATGGAAATATGAGGAATAAACCGCTGATCTCTTGAATGCCATCAATAAGATTATTGGAAAATTAAATGAGAGGATGTTGTAATGCATCCTCTCATTTAATTTCTTGCTCCAAACTATCAAACAACTCGCTATCAAAAAATTCTCTAATACTAACCTCCAGACCATCACAAATCTTCTTCAACGAAACCACGCCTGGATTTTTGCTCTTCTCATTCAGCATACTGTAAATTGTTGACGGAGAAACTCCAGATATAGTTGCTAACGCATTGACAGCCATATTCCGTTCTGCACAGAGCTCAAGAATGCGCTTTGCTACAGCTTCTTTTGTATTCAATTCGCATCCCCTCCCTGCGATATATCGTGATTGCACATATAAACAGCCGGGTTCTCATATTTCGTGATGACCCGGCTATACTCTTTATTTAATTTCTTGTTCAAGAGCATCAAACTCCACCGTAGAGAAAAATTCGCCCAAAGTAATCCCCAAGCCATCGCAAATCATTTTGATAGTAATCAGCTTCGGATTTTGGCTTTTCCCATAAAGAATATTTTTAATACTCGAAGGCGGCAGAGCCGAGAGGGTAGCCAGTTTGTTAATGGTGATCTCACGCTCACCGCACAATGCCAGAATACGATTTCTGACTGCAGTAACAGTATCCATGCTCTCCCTCCTCCAGATTTCTTGCTTATAGCATATCCTATCTGGATGGACTTTATAGGCTATGCGTGCTACTATTAGGCTACACATAGCCGAAAGGAGGGTGTGCATATGGGAAAAGCCTGCACATTCTTCGGACATCGTGATTGTCCGAGTTCAATTAAAACCAAGCTACGCGATGTTCTGATTGATCTAATCGAAAATCATGCAGTAGATATGTTTTATGTTGGTCAACAAGAATCATTTGATGGGATTGTGCGTTCTGTTTTGAAAGAATTGGCATCGCTATACCCTCATATCCGTTATGCCGTCGTCCTGCAACGCTTGCCTCCAAAGGATACCCGCGATTACTCCGATATCATGCTCCCGGAGGGCATCGAAACTGTCCGTCCCCGCTTCGCTATCTCTTGGCGTAATAACTGGATGCTCAAGCAATCCGACTATGTCGTTACATATATCACCCACTCTTGGGGTGGTGCGGCTCAGTTCGCAGAGAAAGCCGAACGCCAAAAGAAGATTATATTAAGGTTAGGAAATAGATAAGCAATAGCAAAAAGCCTGTGGTATTCATCACGAATACTACAGGCTTCACTCATTCTTCAAAAATGTCAAGACCTTCAAAGAAATCATCAAAAGTACAGTTATAAATCTTGCGAAGTTCAATAATGATGCTGGCTCTGATGTTCAACTCACCGGCTTCATACTTCGCATAAGTAGTTCTGCCGATGTCACAACCACGACGCTGCAGTTCAGCACATAACTTCTCCTGCGAGATTCCCTTATCAATGCGCAATCTACGAAGATTATCTCCCATATTACGATCACGACGAATCTTCTGCTCCATTATCTCACCTCACAAACAATTGACCAGTATTGGTTGCAGCCATCATTATCGTATGCTATAGTGAGATAAAATATTGTCCGTTATATTGGTCAATGTTGCAAAGGAGAGAAGAAAATGTCTGTCTGCACATTCTTCGGACATCGTGATTGTCCGAGTTCAATTAAACCGAAACTGCGTGAGGTTCTGATTGATCTAATCGAAAATCATGCAGTAGATATGTTTTATGTTGGTCAACAAGGATCATTTGATGAGATTGTGCGTTCTGTTTTGAAAGAATTGGCATCGCTATACCCTCATATCCGTTATGCCGTCGTTCTGGAACGCTTGCCTCCAAAGGATACCCGCAATTACTCCGATACCATGCTCCCGGAGGGCATTGAAACTGTCCATCCCCGCTTCGCTATCTCTTGGCGCAACAAGTGGATGCTCAAGCAATCCGACTATGTCGTTACATATATCACCCACTCTTGGGGTGGCGCGGCTCAGTTTGCAGAAATGGCCGAACACCAAAAGAAGATTATATTAAGGTTAGGAAACAGATGAACAATAGCAAAAGGACCTATGCAGTTTCAGTTGCATAGGTCCTTACTCATTCTTCGGTATCGTCCTCAAAGGAGTATTCATTAAGCTCTTCAAAATTAAGGAACTCCGCCAAGGTCATATTGAATGCCAACGCAATTTTATGAAGCGTTTTTACGCGTGGATTCTTTGTCAGACCACGGACAATATTATCTAGTGTAGACTGCTTCACATCACTCATCGTGGCAAGCTTGTTGATTGCAATACCTCGTTCTTTGCACAGCTTGCGAATCCTTTTGACATACAGCTCCGAATATTCCATAGCCACCATCCTCGTCAATATCATTACCCATTTATGGGTTAATTAAATGATATCAACGAAATTCAGGCAGATTACCCGTATACGGGTTGACTATCAAAATATGCTTGCGTTAGAATGAACATACCCGAATACGGGTAGTTTGTTTCTGGAGGTATTTGAATGTCTGCCTGTACATTCTTCGGACATCGTGATTGTCCGAGTTCAATTAAACCGAAACTGCGTGAGGTTCTGATTAATCTAATCGAAAATCATGCAGTAGATATGTTTTATGTTGGTCAACAAGGATCATTTGATGGGATTGTGCGTTCTGTTTTGAAAGAATTGGCATCGCTATATCCTCATATCCGTTATGCCGTCGTTCTGGAACGCTTGCCTCCAAAGGATACCCGCAATTACTCCGATACCATGCTCCCGGAGGGCATCGAAACTGTCCATCCCCGCTTCGCTATCTCTTGGCGTAATAACTGGATGCTCAAGCAATCCGACTATGTCGTTACATACATCACCCACTCTTGGGGCGGAGCGGCTCAGTTCGCAGAGAAAGCCGAACGCCAAAAGAAGATTATATTAAGGTTAGGAAATAGATAAGCAATAGCAAAAAGTGGCGGCAAAGCCCGCGCCTCCGGCTCTCGGGTTCTTTCCTTTTTTCACAAAAAAGGACTATCTTTCGATAGTCCTTTTGCAGCGGAGATGGAGGGATTTGAAGCACCCACCTCGAAACATAGTCGTCTGCTCTCCCTCTCTTCGTTCACTCGGCACACTCCTTGTTTCTCGCCTTTGACCCCTCCCTGCTTCTGCCACTGGCAGCGGTCGGCGGCAAAGCCCGCGCCTCCGGCTCTCGGGTTCTTTCCTT
Organism: Anaerotignum sp.; assembly: GCA_045630845.1. Lineage (GTDB taxonomy): Bacteria > Bacillota > Clostridia > Lachnospirales > Anaerotignaceae > Anaerotignum_A. The sequence continues at coordinate 22,945 of JAZQTP010000060.1, forward strand.
TTTCCACGAAAAAAGGACTATCTTTCGATAGTCCTTTTGCAGCGGAGATGGAGGGATTTGAATCGCCCACCTCGAAACATAGTCGTCTGCTCTCCCTCTCTGCGTTCACTCGGCATACTCCTTGTTTCTCGCCTTTGACTCCTCCCTGCTTCTGCCACTGGCAGCGGTCGGCGTCAAAGCCCGCGCCTCCGGCTCTCGGGTTCTTTCCTTTTTCCACGAAAAAAGGACTATCTTTCGATAGTCCTTTTGCAGCGGAGATGGAGGGATTTGAACCCTCGCGCCGGTCACCCGACCTATACCCTTAGCAGGGGCACCTCTTCAGCCTCTTGAGTACATCTCCACAAAATGCCTACTGCAAAAGTTATTATACTATATGTTAACTTTATTGTCAAATAATTTTTCAGAAAACATAATGTTTTTTCTATATCACAAAGCCTTGGAGAATCCGTCGGTCGCAGGTCTTTTCCTGACAAAAAAATAAGGATACTTTTCAGTATCCTTGCATAGCGGAGACTTATCAGCACTTTGCTTCGCAAAGCAAGCCGCCCCTTCTTGGGCGGTGCGTGATTTGAACCTGCGATGCCCACCTCGAAACATAGTCGTCTGCTCTCCCTCTCTGCGTTCACTCGGCACACTCCTTGTTTCTCGCCTTTGCCCCCTCCCTGCTTCTGCCACCGGCAGCAGTCGGCGGCAAAGCCCCGGGAACCCGTCGGTCGCAGGTC
>JAZQTP010000061.1:0-35487 GCA_045630845.1 Anaerotignum sp.
CCTTGCCGCCGCAGTGCGATCCCCCGGAGGGTTTTTACTCTATAAGAAACGAAATTTCTTATAGAGTAAAAAAAGTATTTCGCTTGACGAAATACTCCGCCTGCGGCGGTGTCGCTTGCGACTGATTACCTTGCCGCCGCAGTGCGATCCCCCGGAGGGTTTTACTCTATAAGAAACGAAATTTCTTATAGAGTAAAAAAGAGGTCATTCGACCCCTTTCTGTTTTTAGGCAATATCCCAAATTGTACAATCTTAATAGCCAAGCAGCTTATTTATATGATAAGGAAACTGCCTGAGCCACCAAGGCCAATCATGGTTTACATCATGTCCCCATACATCCACCCATACAGGAACATCCAGCCTTGCAAACTGCGCCTGCAACGCCCACGCATCCGCCTTTGCATCATCCTCCCATGCGCCCTGTCCGCAGCAAATCACAATTTTACCCTTACGGTACTGCTCTACCAGAGGATGTTCATATGCCATGTTGGATAGATAGTCCACAGGAGAATTATAATATACATCAATATCATTATACGCAGGGAAGAAATACCCTGCATGGAACAGCCCACTCAAAGACAGACAGCCTCCAAAAAGATCAGGTCTTCTCAAATAGAAGTTTACACAGTGATAGCCGCCCATAGATGCTCCTGTCAGCATCACCTTGCCATAATAAGGCGTTGGATCCATCTCTGCATGGATTTGATGCATACGAGGTAAAAATTCCTCACAGACATACCCAAACCACTGTTCATGCCATAGAATTCTGCCATGATAATCTCCATAGGAAGCACTCCATGTTTCCTCGTCCACACAGCCAATGCAGAACAGCTGTAGGCGTCCACTTTCCAAATGCCCCCTCACCGTTTCAATCATCCCTCGGTTTTCAAAATCAAAAAATTTACCATCCTGACAAGGAAAAACAATCATGGGCAATCCAGCATGGCCGTATACCTTAAACTCCATATTGCGATTCAAATAATGAGAATATTCTTTGTAATAATATGTATGCATATTAACCTCCCTTTTTCCAATCCCCGCTTTATCCCCATTTAATGCAAAAACCCGCAGCGGAAGAAAGGGGAATACGCCGTTCCTTCTTCTGGGGCGTGCCTTTCTTCCGTATCCGTACAGCAGGATACCGGTTATACGCAAGGATTTTTCTTTTTATGCCATTAAATATACAAAATAGCTACTATAGCAAGCCAGCAGGATAATGCCATGCAGCCTATTTAGCGTCTGCTTGCGGAATACACACAGCCATAACAAAACTGCTGCACTCATCGCAACAAGGCTATCCGTCTTAAATGCAGGCGTATATACAACGGGCGTGATGACAGCGGTCAGCCCTACAACAAACATGATGTTAAACAGATTACTGCCAACAATATTGCCCACTGCAATATCAGAATTACCCTTCAACGCCGCTGTTACACTTGTAACCAGTTCCGGCAGCGATGTTCCCAGCGCCACAATCGTCAGCCCAATGAACCGTTCACTCATACCAAAAATGCGTGCAAGAGAGGTAGCTGCGTTTACCGCAATATCACTCCCCCAGACGATAGCTGCCACACCAATGATTACTAAAATAATCAGTCTACCCATAGAGGTGCTTTCTGCATATTCATCCAACGCTTCATTTTCCGCAACACCTCTTTTTGCCAGCCGCAGCAGGTACATCATATAAAGCACCATGCACCCCATCAAAACAAGCCCTTCTATCCTACCAACAATATTATCCTGCAATCCCAGCACTGCCAATAAAATAGTAATACCAATCATCATAGGCATTTCATAAAAAATCGTTGTTCTTTGCACGAATACCGGTTTGATAACTGCTGTCAACCCCAAAATGACTAGAATATTCAGAATATTACTGCCAATAACATTCCCGATGGTAATTTCTGCACTGCCCTTTAGTGCCGCAGAAATGCTTACTGCCGCTTCGGGCGCACTGGTTCCCATAGCAACGATTGTAAGGCCAATCACAAGCTGCGGAATACCAAATTTATCAGCAATGCTTGCCGCACCCTCTACGAACCAATCCGCACCTTTTACCAACAAAACAAACCCCAGCGTCAAAAATAAAAGCTGCATTAAAATTTCCATATATTCTCTCCATTCTTTTTCAGAAATCACATTTTCGTTCTAATTTTATAATTATACATCGTCTTACTAGGCTTTTCAAGCAAGGAGTACCTAAAAAGCAGCTTCACACGGAAAGATGCCACAGTAACTTTCTCTCCTTTCACAGAATCACCAAAGGTAATTAAATTTTAGGCATAAAAAAGGAACAAGCATCGCTCGTTCCTTTTTTATGTAGAATGTAGTGTATTTTGTTTATTACCGATGGCTCTTCGGTTTGTTAGCGTTTGTTAGCACCCGCTAACTCTGTGTGTATAATATAACATTCATTTCCTACTATGTCAATAGTTTTTTCATAATTTTTTTATTTTTTTTGAAACTATTACATACCACAAAAAATCCGCAGATATATATCTGCGGATTTCAGGTTTTAAGTCGGCTGAAATTATTTCAGTGTTACTTTAGCACCAACTTCTTCCAGTTTTGCTTTGATTGTTTCAGCTTCTTCTTTGGAAGCCTGTTCTTTCAGAATCTTAGGAGCGCCATCTACAGCTTCCTTCGCTTCTTTCAGACCCAGACCTGTTACTTCACGAACAACTTTGATTACTTTGATCTTTTCAGCACCAACATCTGTCAGTTCAACATCGAATTCTGTTTTTTCTTCCGCTGCTGCACCACCTGCTGCGGGGCCTGCTACTACTGCTACACCTGCTGCTGCGGATACACCAAATTCTTCTTCTGCTGCTTTTACCAGATCATTCAGTTCCAGTACTGTCAGTTCTTTTACTGCTGCGATGATTTCTTCGATTGTCAGTTTTGCCATTTTAAAGCACCTCCGATAAATAATATTTAGGTTAGTTTTTTTCAATAATGTGTTAGGTTTGCCGCTCTATGCGGCCAAATTTTCTGCAATTATGCTACAATTGGAATTACGCTTCTTTCTTCGCAATCTGATCGATAATACGAACGAAAGAGGACATAGGGGATTTGAAGCTGCCCAGCAGTTTGGAGAGCAGAACTTCTCTGGAAGGGATATCCGCGATCAGTCTCATACCTGCTGCATCGTATACAACACCTTCAACCACACCCGCTTTGAATTCCAGTTCTTTTACATCTTTCGCAACTTTGTTCAGCACTGCCGCACCTACTGTAGCGTCTCCATAAGAGAATGCGAACGCACTGGGACCAGCCAGATACTGATCCAGTCCTTCGAACTGTGTACCCTGAATTGCAAAGTGCACCATTGTGTTTTTGTAAACTTTATAATCAACGCCTGCTTCTCTGAGCTGTTTTCTCAATGCAGTGTCCTGCTCTACAGTCAAGCCTCTCGCATCAACCATTACTACGGATGTTGCCTTTTCCAGCTTCTCTTTGATTTCGTTTACGATAACCTGCTTCTGTTCCACTTTTGCCATTATTTCCTTACACCTCCTTAAAATCCTACTTTTTCAAAATGTCATTGAAAAAAGCCTCTTTGCACATAGACAAAGAGGCTCAAAAGCTCATTAGCATTTTTCCTCGGCAGGATTTATGCGGCGAACCGCCACCGGCTGTCTACGGCAATATACGATTTTCTCTATTAACTCGTTTATTTTAATCCATAAACAAGCTCCTGTCAAGGGATTTCCTTAAATTATTCGGAAATTTTTGCAGTGTTTACTTTTACGCCAGGACCCATTGTTGTTGTCAGTGTTACACTCTTCAGGTACTGACCTTTAGCTGCCTGGGGTTTTGCTTTTATAACTGCACTCATCAGAGTCTGGAAGTTTTCTACCAGTTTTTCAGAACCGAAAGATACCTTGCCTACAGGCACATGAATGATATTTGTTTTGTCCAGACGGTATTCGATTTTACCAGCTTTGATGTCGTTGATTGCTTTTGTAACATCCATTGTTACTGTGCCGGCTTTCGGGTTAGGCATCAAGCCTTTGGGACCCAGAACACGACCCAGTCTACCAACAACGCCCATCATATCGGGTGTTGCTACCGCAACATCGAAACCGAACCAGTTTTCACCCTGAATTTTAGGGATCAAATCTTCTGCGCCTACGAAATCCGCACCAGCTGCCAGAGCTTCTTCAGCCTTTGCACCTTTAGCGAATACCAGAACACGAACTGTTTTACCTGTACCGTGAGGAAGAACTACGGCACCACGAACCTGCTGATCAGCATGTCTGCCGTCAACGCCCAAACGAATATGCGCTTCTACTGTCGCATCAAATTTTGTTGTAGATGTTTTCTGTACCAGATCGATTGCATCTGCTGTATCATACAGCATCGCTCTATCTACGAGTTTCGCTGCCTCGCTATATTTTTTACCTCTTTTCACTTTCGTGACCTCCTTATGTGGTAGTATCGGGAGAATTCCCTCCCACTTCTATGCGCCGTAAATTTATATCAGATTGTTATTTGGAAATTTCCGGCTTATTCCTCAACAGTGATGCCCATGCTTCTTGCTGTGCCGCAAATCATTCTGTACGCTGCATCAACATCAGCTGCATTCAGATCGGGCATTTTCATTTCAGCAATTTCCATTACTTTTGCCTTAGGCAGTTTTGCAACCTTTGTTTTGTTGGGTGTGCCGGAACCGGATTCGATACCAGCAGCCTTTTTCAGCAGAACTGCTGCGGGGGGTGTTTTTGTAATGAAGGAATAGCTTCTATCCTGATATACTGTGATTACTACAGGAATAATCAAACCAGCCTGAGAAGCTGTTTTTTCATTGAACTCTTTGCAGAAGCCCATGATGTTCACACCGTGCTGACCCAGTGCAGGACCAACAGGAGGAGCGGGTGTTGCCTTCGCTGCGGGAATCTGTAATTTAATATAACCTGTTACTTTCTTTGCCATGATGGCACCTCCTATAAATGTGGTAATTAGCGGGGATTTTCCCTCCCACTCGGCAGTTCCTACTGCCGTTTAACAAACAATTAACTTTTTCAGAAGCTTTTTATCAAAGCTTATCGATCTGAGCGAAATCAAGCTCTACCGGCGTCTCTCTGCCAAAGATGGAAAGACTTACAACCAGCGTTCTCTTATTGGTATTGATCTCTTTGATCTGACCAACAGATTCCGCAAAAGGACCAGTTACAACACGAACTGCGTCGCCAACCTCTACATCCAGATTTTCCACCGCGCCGCCAATACCCATTGCACGCACTTCTGCATCTGTCAGTGGCACTGGTTTGGAACCAGGACCAACGAAGCTTGTTACGCCTCTTGTGTTACGAACGACATACCATGTTTCATCGTTCATAATCATGTTCAGCAGTACATAACCAGGGAAAACCTTGCGCTGCACCATCTTTTTCTGGCCGTCCTTCATCGTTTCCACAACATCCTGCAGAGGAACGCTTACCTCAAATATCTGATCCTGCATTCCTCTGTTTTCTACTGTTTTTTCGATATTCGCTTTTACCTTGTTTTCATACCCACTGTAGGTATGCACAACATACCATCTTGCTTCGGCAGACAGTTCTCTGCTTTCCTCAGCGTTATTGATTTCTTCAGACATTTGAACCATCCTTTTTTCTACTCGTATTTACTATCAACCTAACAGACCAATGATCACGCCATAGCCGGCATTGAATACCGTATCCATACAGAAGATAATAGCGCCGATGATCAAGGATGTGACAACAACCGTTACTGTATTTTTAGCAACTTCGGGGCGAGAAGGCCACACGATTTTTTTGAACTCCGCCTTATAATCAGCGAAAGTATCTTTGTCATTGTCTTTCTTCTTTGCTGTTTTTGCCTGAGAAACCGGCTTCGTTTGCTTTACTTCGTTCGTTTGGTTTGTGATGTTCTTTTCTTCCAAATTATTCACTCCTTAACTTCGGAATGTCCCACACAAAATTATTTCGTTTCTTTATGCATAGTGTGAGCTTTACAGAATTTACAATACTTTTTAATTTCCATTCTGTCAGGCATAACCTTCTTGTCCTTCGTCGTGCTGTAGTTTCTCTGTTTGCACTCTGTGCAAGCCAAGGTAATTCTTGTTCTCAAGATTTTCACCTCCGTCTCTGATGAATGTTGTTTCCACTTTTCTTTTTTATCTGTCGCATCTTATCGGCACACAAAAAAAGACCTGCGTCTTCTGATACAGAATATCATAAGGGAAGTCTTATTGTCAATAAAAATTCCGGGAAAACCCACACTTTATTGGGTTTTCCCAGTTTTCTCTCTTCCAGATGCCTTTTTTCAGCAAATTTGAGCAAAAATCACTGTTCTTTCATAAATTCTTCCAGTGCTACTGCCAGTTGATCCGGACAGCTTGTGCTTCTCCTTCCGCAGGTAATGCCTCTCAAGCGTTTTGCCGCCTCCTCCGGTGTCATCCCCTCTGCCAATGCTGCAATGCCTTTATGATTGCCGTCGCATCCGCCAAGAAAGTTGATATTTTTTATCACGCCATCCTCCACATCAAATTCGATGCGTACCGCACAAATTCCTTTTGTATTATATTTTATATGCATCTCTATTTCCTCCCATTACTGCACTCTGCCAGACAGAATATCATATCTTCCGATAAATAGCAATGTTATTTGCGTCTCTTCCCAATAAAGTAAGTGAGAAAAAACAACAGCGCTGCCATCAATACCATAGTCGCCCCCGCAGATGTACCAAAATAATAGGATATTCCAAGCCCAACCACAGAAGATACCAATCCAAAGGCAGTTGCCATCCAGTGGTAACCTCTTGCCGTCACGGTAATATTTCTGGCTGCTGCCGCAGGCAAAATCAACAAAGAGTTGATCATCAGTATCCCTACCCATCGTATGGAAACCATAACCGCCACTGCCACCATAATCACAAAAATGTTTTCCACCAGCATAACCCTTATCCCTCTGCTAGCCGCCAGAGAGCGGTTGATGCTGAGCAGGAGCAGCCTGTTATACAAAATCGCCCACAAAAAATATATCCCTACTAAGACAACTGCAATCGTAATCAAATCAGCCTTCCCCACCGTCAAAATGTCTCCTATTAAATAGGAAGAATATTTCGCAAAGCCGCCACTGGCAGATAGAATCACGATTCCCAGCGCCATAGCCGCAGAAGAAAATACACTGATGACCGTATCAGCGGATACCAGATTCGCCGCCTTTACCTTTGTAATTACAAGACCAAGAAAAATGCCAAAAGCAAGCATCGCCAGCAATGGGTTCTCCATCCCAAGAAGTATGCCAAGGCCAATGCCAGTGAAAGCACTATGCCCAAGGGCATCAGAAAAAAATGCCATTTTATTATTAACCGCCATCGTTCCTAGCATCGCAAACAAAGGTGCAATCAAGAGCGCCGCCAGAAAGGCATTCCGCATGAAATCATATTGAAACATGGAAAAAATCGTTTCAAAAAATGTTATTTTCGTTTCCACGCTTACACCTCCCCCAACCGAAAGCCAAATGCCTCCTGAAAAGCCTCCGTCTGGAACACCTGCTCTGCATCCCCTTCTGCCACAATCGTTTTATCCAGCAAAACCACCTTGTCTGCATATCTACGGATCAAATTCAAATCGTGGGAAACCAGAAGCACCGCCATATGCTGCTTATCCCGTAGCTCCATGATACGCTTATAAAACAAATCAAGCCCTGCCATATCCACACCGGAAACAGGCTCGTCCAATACCAATAAATCGGGAACAGGATCAGTCGCCATTGCCAGCATCACACGCTGCAATTCCCCGCCCGATAATGCCCCGAGCCTTCTGTCCGCCAGATAGCCGCACTCCATGCTCCCCAGCATCCTGCGGATATTTGCCTGCATTTTTTTATTTTTCCCCAGCCAGACTGCTTTGCCACCTTTTGTCGCCGCAATAAAATCTGCTACGGAAACCGGCATACTTTTATCAAAATCCAACTGCTGCGGCACATAGCCAATCCGCGGCGTAGGCAAAACGGTACCATGGTGATCCGTAAAAGAAATCCGCCCCTCATATTGCCTTTCTCCCAGCAATGTCTTTAACAGCGTGGTTTTTCCAGCACCGTTTTTTCCAATCAGTGCCGTCAGTTCTCCACATCGAAAGGTCAAATTCACCTGATTTAAGAGCGTATCTTCCCCACTGGTCACACTGATATTTTTCATTTCAATACTGCAAAGCCCGCAGCTATTGTGGTTCATTCCGCCCGCTCCTTCCAATGCTTTTCTATCGCCTCAATGTTTTTCTCCATTCTCTCCAAATAAGAGTGTCCCGCCTCATCGTCCGTCGTCAGCGGGTCAATATACAAAACTGTTTCGCCCACCTCGGCAGCCAGTGTTTTTGCATAGATTGCCCCATGATCTGCCGCTGTCAGAAAATATTGTATCCTATGCTCCTTCGCCTCGTCTGCCGCATCCGCCAGTTCCCTCGCCGAAGGCATCTCATACTCGTCGGCAAAAATATCAAATACCGGCTCCATATGGAACAGCTCGGCAATATAAGCAAAACCCTCATGGAATACTGCCACAAACTCTCCTTCCGGAATACCAATCTGATGCACGCTCTCCCGCAAGGCATGAACGCCTCCACGGAACGCTTCCAGATTTTCTGCAAACAATGCCGCATCTACCTCATTTCGGGCAGACAATTCCTTTGCAATCACTTCTGCCTGCTGCATAGCCCGCTCAGGAGACAGCCAGATATGGGGATTTCCTCCCACTTCATGGGCATGGCTTTCTTCCTGCTCTTCATGCTGGTGCCGATGCTCCTCTCCTGCCAGTAAAGTAATATCAGCAGAAGTGTCCACAATAATCAGCTCCGGATATTGCTCCAACGCCAACGAAAGAAAGCCCTCCATTCCGCCACCGTTAATCAGCAACACATCCGCGCTCTCCAGAATCTTCCTGTCAGAAATCGTCAACTCATAATCATGCAGACAGCCGGTCTGTGGCTGTGCCATATTCCGAAGCTCCATTCCCTCTGCGCCTTCTGTTATTGCCTGTGCCAGAAGATATACAGGATAAAAGCTGGTAACCACCTGCAGCTTCTCCTCTTTTATTGTTGTATCCATCGTTTTACCGCAGCCGCACAACAGCACCGCCAGTAGTAAAACCACGCGTATCTTTTTCATAAATTCCTCCAAAATGCAAATCAGTTGCAAGTAGAATTGTATACAATCCTCCCCCTCTTGTCAATATTCTCCTTTCCCGATATGATATAAGCAGAAGAACCCGAAAAACCAACATATCTCTTCACGAAAGGAGAACCTTATGATTCGTAAATATAAGCACTTTATTCCCCAGATTCCCGCCTCCTGCTTCATCTTTCCGACCGCAGAGGTGATTGGCAGCGTAGATATGGGAGAAAATGTCATTGTTTATCCCGGCACTGTAATACGGGCAGGCTATGGAAAAATACGCATCGGTGACAATACAAACCTGCAGGAAAACACTACAGTACATGTGGAAGTCGGATACGATGTCAACATCGGCAGCGGCGTTACCATCGGTCATAATTCCATCATCCACGGCTGCACCATACAAAATAATGTTTTAATCGGCATGGGTTCCATCATACAGGAAGGTGCTGTCATCGAAGAAAACTGCTTTATTGGCGCAGGAGCTGTTGTAAAAAGAGGGATGCATATCCCCGCAGGACACATGGCATACGGCGTTCCCTGCCGCATTGTTCGCCCCATCACACAGGCTGAATATGAAGAAATACGCATTTCCACGCAGGAATATCTTTCTTATAAGGAAGAATACCAGAGGCAAGAAAAAGAAAACGATCAGCTTATGTAAATATGTCGGATTGATATAAAAATTACATCTATTTTTCTGTTTTTGAAGCTTTTTCTCATAAAAAACAGAAATACTCCTTGCAAAATACAAGCTTCTGATATAAAATAGTCATGTAGAATGAAGAAGGAGGTGTATTTCCAATGGCTCATAAAATCGGTCCCGAATGCATCGGTTGTGGCGCTTGCGCAGGCGGCTGCCCTACAGGTTGCATCAAAGAAGATGGTGGCGTTTATGTAATCAACGCTGCTGAATGTATCGACTGCGGTTCTTGCGTAGGCAACTGCCCCACAGGTGCAATCAAACCCGAATAATTCTGTACTTAAAAAAGGTGAGTCATTTATGGCTCACCTTTTTTTCCTTTCTCTCAAACTCAAACAATATTTCGCAGTGCAATGCCGCCACAATCTTGATTTCACCTTTTTCTGCTGCTACAGCACAATTTCTTTGCCCATTGCAAAAGAATACAGATATGTTTCTGACACAGGCATTCCAAGCGCTCTTTCCAATGCAATACGATAAAGCTGCAGCTGAATCCCATAACGCTCCTTTAACGCTTCCTCCTGATAAAGTCGATCCGATTTATAATCCAGAAGTATCAATCGCCCCTGCTCCACAAAATAACAGTCAATAATACCATTCACCAATATCGTATCCTTAACAGCTTCATATTCCTTTCCGAAGAACAGCTCCTTGGGCTGCATCAGTAATGAAAATGTCCGCTCTATTTCTATTTTCTCTGCCAATCGAATACGCTGTGCTAAATCACTCTTAAAAAAACGCAAAAGCTCGTTTCTACGGATAGCCTGTCCTTCCGCCTCTGTCAGTCTTTCTCTTTCCACCAGTTCTGCAATCAGCTGCTCCAAAGAATCTCTGTCGTATTCCTTCCTAAGATCGCATTCCTCCAGCACCGTATGCATGGCAGTACCAATCTGTGCACCGCTCAGTGTGTCCGCTTCCCGTCTTTTCGGAAAGCCAATCGGCTGCGGCTTCTGCAGCTCCCCGCTCATTTCTTCCTGATATTTCCGCTTGATCTCGGAAATAGACAACTTTGCCGGCAGCTTTGTTTCCCTGCCATAAGGATACTGCCAGCTTAAAATACGGAATACCGCTTCTCTTTCGGCAGTCATTTCCTTCGGTGTTTCCCACACAGAAAAATAATCCCTTTGTTCCTCCGCCAACTTCTGCTCCGCATCTATCGGCAGCAGCACTTCTTCTCTTTTGATTTGACGCAGCTGCCAAGTGGAGTTTTCCTCTGCAAAGCGAATGTTCTCCATCTCCCACTCCTCGGGAAGCACATCACACGCAGGATGCCGCAGGTATGCAGGCATCACCCAGTCAAAATAATTCTTCGCCCGCCGCAGACGAAACAGCGGCAATGTCTGTCCCTCGCTATCCGCTGCCTGCGCCCACTTCCATAGAGCTTTCTCCAAATCCTGCACCGTGCCGGTCAGAATCAGCTTTTCTTTTGCACGGGTAAGGGCTACATACAGCACACGCAGCTCCTCAGCCAACGCTTCCATCCGTATCGCATCTGCCAACGCCATTTTGGAAAGAGTGCGATAAGAGGCTCGTTTCTCCAGATCCATCCAATCCATACCGAAGCCCCATTTCTGATGGAAGATGATCTGCGCTCTGCCATCTGCTTCATTGAATTTTTTACCCATATCCGACACAAATACAACAGGAAACTCCAGTCCCTTACTCTTATGAATGGTCATAACACGAATATTGTCGCCGGAATCCTCCTGTAATTTCGCAGAGGATGTTTCCACCTCCGCCGTTTTCATGTCTTCTGCATAACGAATGAAATAAAATAGCCCTTTTCGACTTCCCTTTTCATACTGTTCCGCCTTATCCAGCAACAGCCGCAGATTCGACTGCCGCAGCGTACCTCCCGCCGTCATGCCAAGGTAATCGTAATATCCCGTTTCTCTATACAGAAGGCGCAGCAGCTCATGCAGGGACAACTCCCTGCTTTTTCTGCGGAAAAACGCAACATCCTCCCAAAAGGCAGACAGTCTGCTTCGCAGTGCTTCTTCCTCGCCATCCTCCAGATAAGTGCTGATGCAATCATAATAGCTGCCTTCTCGGCTATGTAAGCGCACCTGCATCAATTCCTCCGCGCTAAATCCGTATAAGGGCGAATGCAGAATAGAAAGCAGCGGAATATCCTGTCTGGGATTATCCACCAGTCGCAACAGATGCAGCACCGTTTCCACCTCCGGCACAGAATAATAGCCCGTTGCCGTTTCCGCATAATAGGGCAAGCCTTCTCTGCCAAACACATCCTCCAGCACACTGCTCCAGCTTTTCATTGCCCGCAGTAATATCGCAATATCTCCATAGCGCACAGGGCGATACTCTCCCGTTTTTTTGTCCAGCACATGATACCCGCTTTCCATCAATTCCTTGATCCTGCGGGCGATGGCTGTTGCCTCCACCTCTCTGCGCCCCATTTCCAAGAGTTCCTCCGAAAGCGTGGAATCTTCCGCCTCTTTGGTTTCGATCAGAAGTATCTCATTATCACCCCCATGATTTTCTGCACAGGGAGGAAACTCCATTCCCGCATAGAGTGCCGCTTCCGCATCATAAGCGATCTCTCCAAAATCCCGACACATAATCTGTCGGAAAATAAAATTCACTCCATCCAATATGTTTTTTCTGCTACGGAAATTTTGGGAGAGGATAATTTTTCTTTCTTTTCCACCCTCCTGCACAGGATATTTCAGATATTTCTCATTGAACAGTTCCGGCATCGCCTGACGGAAACGGTAAATACTCTGTTTCACATCGCCGACCATAAATCGGTTATTTCTTCCCTCTGCCGCACCGGAAACCGCTTCCAGCAGCAGCTCCTGCACGATGTTACTATCCTGATATTCGTCAATCATAACCTCATCATAGCGCTGCCGCAGCTCTGCTGCCGCCTGTGTGGCTTCTCCCGAGGCACCCACCAGCACCTGCAGGGCAAAATGCTCATAATCCGTAAAGTCGATGATGTTTTTTTCTCTTTTTGCCGCTGAAAAAGCCTCCATAAACCGCTTTGTTGCCTCCGAAAGCGCTTTGGCAATCGGATAGCTTCTGCGAATCAGCTCTGCCTGCAGCTCCGCACTGTAAGAAAAATAAACCTTTCCCAATTTTTTGATGGTTTCCTTTGCATCCTCCCGCAAGTCCTTTATGGTTTCTGCGAAGAGTTTTTCCTCTCCCCGATATGAAGGTAAACGAGCAAAATTCACTCCCACATACGCCAGCCGCCAATCCCGATAAGATTTTCCAAGCGCATCCTTCAGATTCTGCACATAAGCCGCATCCTTTTGCAGGGTTTCGTGATAGCCTGCAAACTCAGCTAAGCCTTCTGTCAGTCGAATCCCCTTATGCAGCTGATACAGGGCATACTCCACCTGATTTTCTACGCTCTCTCTTATCAATGGGAACCATCTGCAAGCATCAATCGTCTCCGTTTCGTTCAATAAAAACCCGTCTGCCGCCATATCTAGCAGCTCCGCCGGTGCAGGGGAGCCTGCCGCATACTCATACGCCTGCAAAATCAGTTCTTTCAGCCGATCATCCTTTGTGGAGGTAGAAAAGGTTTCCAAAAGCTGCAAAAACCATTCATTATCCGCCTCCGCATAAAGCACTTCAAACAGCTCCTCCAGAACCTCCTTCTGTAAAAGGCGAATTTCTGCCGGCTCTGCCGTGCGAACCGCAGGATCCAGCTCCAGAAGATGATAATATTCCCGAATAACCTGCAGACAGAAAGCATGGATGGTTTTGATGTCTGCCCGCGGCAAAAAAGCCAGCTGGCTTTGCAGATGGGTATTCTGCGGTTCTTCTTCCAATTTTTTTATAATCGCCGCCCCAATACGCTGGCGCATCTCTGCCGCCGCCGCCTTCGTAAAGGTCACCACCAGCAAACGGTCTATGCTCTGCCCATCCTGAATGATGCGGGTAATGATTCGTTCCACCAACACCGCCGTTTTCCCGCTGCCCGCCGCCGCAGACACAAGCAAATCGCAATCCCTTGCTTCGATTGCTGCTTTCTGTTGTTCTGTCCATCTGTTTGCCATTACTTTTCCCCTCTCGTTACAAAGCCTGCTCCATCCGAACACGAAAAGGAACATATCCGGAAAAGGATCCCATAAAACTACTATAGGAATTATACCAGAAATTTCCGATAAATGCGAAGGAAAAACCATTCAGAACCAAATCTCCGAATAAATATCTGGCTGTGGTTTTATGAAACAGCTCATGAAAGCCGGACTGATAGCCCACAGCGCACTGATACAGCAGCCCTGCCATTGCAGCCTCTCGCTCATCCAGCCTGTAAACCCGTGCCATTGCTTCATACATACATTCCCACACCAGTTCTTTTCTCCAACGGCGAACAATCCGAATGGTATGATGGATAGCCGCCAATCGAAAAAAACGATACACACCCTCTTTGTCCAAAATATCCAGCCTGTCCCGAAAATAATTGAAGGAAAGTGGCGTTTCCAGAAACATCTCATAGGCATCGGCTGCCGTACTTTCAATGCACTGTGCATAAAACGAAGCTAGAAAGGCATCCTCCTCTCTATATGCCTGTTCTAAAAGCCCTTCTTTTGCCTCCTCGATCCATTGCTTAACCAAACCAATTTTCTTCTTTTTTTCCAGCATCCAAATCACCTCTCTTTCATTGTAAAAGCAATCCTTTGTCTCCTCCCTAATTCTCATCGCAAAAAAAGACAGGCTCCCGCAAAAATCGGGAGCCTGCACATATCAGCAGGTGCCGCAGCCACTGCCGATGCTATTGTGATTTCCACAGCAACACAGCAGCAGAATAATCCAGATCCAGGAACTTTCACCCCAGCCATTATTACAGCCGTTTCCGTTCCCGCACAGGCACAGCAGCAGGATGATCCAGATAATTCCATTGTCGTTACCAGAGCCAAATCCACACATAATAAAATACCTCCTTAAGATAAGAGTGTGCTGTTACACTCCTATCCTATGAGGTATTTTGATGATTCTTGCCTGTCTATCTTTTTTTACTTTGGTAAAATCAAATCCTTTATCGTAATATCCACAGTAAATCCACCCATTTCATCTGCAATACTGACCATGCGGATATTTTCCTCATCTAGAAAATGTAGCACATGAGTCATCCCATTTTCCTTCCCCAGTGCGATTAAATCATCCTCCGCTGCTTTTCCGTAAAAAACTGCGTGCATCCCGCCGCTGCGGTAAGCCTCCATGATGCGAAGTGCTGCATCCCAGCCCGCTTCCGTACAGGTGAATAACGCCTTTGTCCTTTGCTCTGCCAAAGCCCTCACCCCTGTTTCTTTTCTACCAGAAGCTTCTCCAGCTCGTCAATAAAGGTGTTAATATCCTTGAACTGACGGTAAACAGATGCAAAGCGCACATAAGCAACCTCATCCACTTCTTTCAGCCTGTCCATAACCATTCCACCAATCTGTTTGCTGGGAACCTCTCTTTCGCCAATCACCATCAGCGCATTTTCAATATCATCTACCAGCTCCTGTAGTTGCTTGGCTGTAACCGGCCGTTTATTGCAGGATTTCATGATGCCGTTCATAATCTTATTTTTATCAAATATCTCTCTTGTTCCATCACTCTTAATCACTGTAATTGGAATCAGATCAATCCTCTCATAAGTGGTAAAGCGTTTGCCACAGCTTTCACACAAACGACGACGGCGAATCACTGTATTTTCATCCTGACTGCGGGAATCAATTACTTTCGTATCATTATAATTACAAAAAGGGCACTTCATTGGACTCCTCCTCTCTGCCTTTTCCATTGGTATTTTCCACTTTCAGTATAAGACAGAAACATCTTACGGTCAACCGAAAGACACAATATCTTGTGATTTTTATCCCTGCTCCCGCAAAATCTCCTCCTCTGCCGCCTCCACCAGAATAATATCATTCCCCACACGCCGAATGCTGCACCATGGGATAAAATAAGCCCGCTCTTTTGCAAACAAACAAAATCTTCCCGCCTCCTCCGGCACAATCAGCGTACAAATTCTCCCAGTCACCAAATCGACCTCCAAATCACACACACAACCCAACCTTTTACCATCACAAATATTGATAACCTCCTTCTCCTGCAGGTCTGAAAAGCGCTCCCATTTCATAAAAGCCGCCCCCTTTCATCACTTTCTACCTTTAGTCTATGTTTCTATAGCTTATTTTCCGTTCATTTTATGCATTTTTCATAATAATACACAATATCTTGTGTTCCTCTTGCTTTTTTCTCTTTTGTGAAATACAATATATATGCTTATGCTAGGAAGTAACAGCACAATATATTGTGACTGATTCTATAAAATCAATATATTACATTTAGGAGAATAAGAGAAAGGAAGATTTCCCCATGATTACAACAATTACAAAAAGAGATGGTCGTCAAGTGTTTTTTGACATCAACAAAATTGCCAGTGCCATTGATAAATCTTTTCAAGCCACCGTCGGCGCAAAGGACTATAGTATATGCTTGAGCCTTGCACATCAAGTTTCCAACAAATTTGAAGAAAAGGGTATCTCCTCCCCCACCGTTGAGCAGATTCAAGATGGGGTAGAGCGGGTACTTATCGAGCATGGCTATGTGCGCACCGCCAAAGCATACATTCTGTACCGTGCAGAACGCACCAGAGTCAGAAATATGAATGACCGTCTGATGAAAACCTTTGAAGATATTACCTATAAGGATGCTACTGACAGTGACATCAAGCGTGAAAATGCCAATATCGACGGCAACACAGCCATGGGCTCCATGCTGAAATACGGTTCCGAGGGTGCAAAGCATTTCTACGAAAGCTATGTACTGAATCCCAAGCACTCCGATGCCCACAGAAACGGTGATATCCATATTCACGACCTAGATTTCTATACACTGACCACTACCTGCTGCCAGATTGACCTACTGAAGCTATTTAAGGATGGTTTCTCCACCGGCCATGGCGTTCTGCGTGAGCCCAACGATATTGCATCCTACGCATCTTTGGCTTGTATTGCAATCCAGTCCAATCAAAACGATCAGCACGGCGGTCAGTCCATCGGTAACTTTGACTACGGTTTAGCGCCCGGTGTTGCAAAAACATACATCAAACGCTACCGCTCCAATTTAGCATCTCTGATTGAAGTGATGGACTGCCCGGAACACGCAAAAAACGCTAAGGAAATTTACAATCTATTGGCCGATGAAGGTCTTTATCCCACACTGGATCAAAACCCTACATATCATGAAAAAGAAAAGACAATGCTCTTGGACGCAGGCGTTCCCGCTGATATTCTGGAAAAAGCGCAAACCTTCTCTGTAAAAAAATCAACAGAAGAAACAGACAAAGCAACTTATCAGGCAATGGAAGCCCTGCTACATAACCTAAATACGATGCATTCTCGCGCAGGCGCCCAGACACCCTTTTCCTCTATTAACTATGGCATGGATACCTCTACAGAGGGCCGCATGATCATGAAGAATATGCTGCTGGTAACAGAAGCCGGTCTGGGCAATGGCGAAACAGCCATCTTCCCTATCCAGATTTTCCGTGTAAAGGAAGGCATAAACTTCAACCCCGGCGAACCCAACTATGATTTGTTCAAGCTGGCTTGCCGTTGCAGCGCAAAAAGACTATTCCCCAACTTCTCTTTCCAGGATGCACCTTACAATCTGAAGTATTATAAAGAAGGCCACCCGGAAACAGAAATTGCTTATATGGGCTGCCGCACCAGAGTAATCGGCAATATAAATGATTCTGACAGAGAAATCACTCTGGGTAGAGGCAATCTGAGCTTCTCTTCCATCAATCTGCCTCGCATTGCAATTCTGGCAAATAAAAATATCGACTGGTTCTTCACCGAGCTGGACAGAAAAATTGATTTGGTTGCAGACCAGCTGATGGAGCGTTTTGAAATTCAAGCAAAGAAAAAAGTACACAACTACCCCTTCCTGATGGGAGAAGGCGTTTGGATCGACAGTGAAAAACTGAACTATGACGATGAGGTACGGGAAGTATTAAAGCATGGCACACTATCCATCGGCTTTATCGGTCTGGCAGAGGCTCTAAAAGCATTGCTGGGCGTTCACCATGGCGAAAGCGAAGTGGCGCAAAACCTTGGTCTGGATATCATCGGTCATATGAGAAAGCGTCTGGATGATCTCTCCCAGAAAACAAAAATGAACTATACACTGCTGGCAACGCCCGCAGAAGGTCTAAGCGGCCGTTTTATACGCATGGACAGAGAGCGTTTCGGCTCTATCGAAGGTATTACCGATAGAGAATACTATACAAACAGCTTCCATATCCCTGTGCATTACCCCATCAGTGCATACAAAAAAATTCAGCTGGAAGCACCCTATCACGCACTGACAAATGCAGGTCATATCACCTATATTGAGCTGGATGGCGACCCCAGCACAAATCTGGATGCCTTTGAAAAAGTAATTCGCTACATGAAATCTCAGGGAATCGGCTACGGCTCCATCAATCACCCCATTGACCGTGATCCCATTTGCGGATTCAATGGCATCATCGGTGACACCTGTCCCAAGTGCGGCAGAAAGGAAACGGAGGGTGAATACGGCTTCCAGCGCATCCGTCGTATCACAGGCTATTTAGTAGGCACACTGGATCGTTTCAATAATGCAAAGCGTGCAGAGGTACGCGACAGAGTAAAACACTCCGTTGTTACTGAAGTGAAACTGCAAGTAAAGGAAGATTGATCCTATGAAAATCAGCCTCAGCGGCGTAACCGGGGATTCCATCGTAGATGGCCCCGGTATTCGCCTTACCATATTTACACAGGGATGTCCGCATAACTGTCCCGGCTGCCACAATCCACAAACCCATGAGCCTAAGGGCGGTTCTTGGGCTGATACGGAAGATATCATTGCAGTTATGTCAGAAAATCCCTTGCTGGACGGCATTACCCTTTCCGGCGGCGATCCCTTCATGCAGCCCGTGGAATGTACCGAGCTGGCAAAGGGCGCCCATCAGTGCGGACTGAATGTATGGACTTACACAGGATACACATGGGAAGCCTTGTGGCAAGAAAATGATCCCGCTAAAATTGCCCTGCTGAAGGAAAGTGATGTCCTCATCGATGGCCCTTTCATCATGGCAGAACGCTCTCTGGAACTGAAATTCAGAGGCAGCAAAAACCAACGCATCATTGATGTAAAAAAATCCCTGCAAACAGGCGAAATCGTCCTGTGGGAGGAATATAAATTTGAACTGCCCGAAGGACCTCAATCCCTTGGCAGTTTATAAAAGACAACAAAAAAAGCTGAACTTTCAGAGGAGTCTTAAAAAACATCCTCCATAAGTTCAGCTTTTTTTATTTTCTTCTGATAAAAAACAACTATATATCATTATGCCCAATGCACCAACAAAACTGATCCACATCGGTAATTTACAAACTGTCAGCAGATTGATTTTTCCACCAAGATGCCCACAGAAATCCCATGCACCATAAAAATAAGAAAGCAATATCATTACAACTGCAACCCACTTCGAATACAGCCTCCACCGCATTTTAAAGGCATACGAAAATAAAAGCAAAAGCCATCCGCCAACAAAAAGCGGATTCTCTATAGCAACCAGCCCCAGATATCCCTTCGCACTATAGCCATACCAGTAAAAAGACATCGGCAGCAATAACAGAATCAACGAAAGTATCAAAAATAACTTTTTATTCATATCCCGCCTCCTTTCTTATACCAAGCATAACAGAAAGGATTTTTTGAAACAATCATTCTCAAGCATATTAAGATAACCTTAAGAATCTTCAGCAAAAACGAAGTTTTTGCCATTGGGGGTACAGGGGAATCATTCCCCTGTCGGGTGTTTGAGGGTGGAACCCTCAAGACTACCATTTATTGTAATGCAACTGCCCTTCCATCAGCATACCGGGAAAGCCCTGCTGCCGCATGGCTTCGTAAATGATGATGGCAACGGAATTAGAAAGATTCAGACTCCTCGCCGCCTCCAGCATAGGGATACGAATGGTATTCTCCTCATGCGCCATCAAAATCTCCTCCGGAATACCCGCACTTTCTCTGCCAAACATCACATAATCATTTTCCTCAAAAGTTACATCGGAATACACATGACGCGCCTTTGTAGATGCCATCCAGATTTTTACGCCGGGATTTTTTTCACAGAAATCCTGAAAATTCTCATAATATCGAATATCCAGCAGCTTCCAATAATCCAGCCCTGCTCGTTTCAGATATTTATCTTCTACAGAAAATCCCAACGGCTTAATCAGATGCAATACTGAATTTGTTACCGCACAGGTGCGGGCAATGTTCCCTGCATTCTGCGGAATCTCCGGCTCCAGCAAAACAATATGCATTTCGCAACCTCCCTTTCTTCTGTGAATCATAATAACACAGGAAAAATAAAATAACAATATCCTCTCCCTCTGCCAAAGAAGTAAATTCCTTGCATTTTAGTATATTTTACTATTGACGCAAAAGAGAATGTATATTATTATTAAATAACAATAGTTATTATTTAGAGGAGGTGTATCTCTATGAAAGAAACCGCACAAAGTCTGAGAGAAAAAGGTCTAAAAGTCACCCCGCAGCGGATTGCTGTTTATAATATGCTGATGAGCTCCTATGAACATCCCAATGCGGAAATGATTTATAAAGCATTGGAGCCTACCAATCCTACTAT
Source organism: Anaerotignum sp. (assembly GCA_045630845.1). Classification (GTDB taxonomy): domain Bacteria; phylum Bacillota; class Clostridia; order Lachnospirales; family Anaerotignaceae; genus Anaerotignum_A. The sequence continues at coordinate 20,489 of JAZQTP010000061.1, forward strand.
GAGCCTTGCTACCGTTTATAAAACATTAGATGCCTTTAAGCAGCTTGGTCTGGTACAAGAATTGAATGTTGGTGAGCCAAGCTCCCGCTATGATGCCGTTGTAGAATGCCATCCTCATACCGTATGTAGGGTTTGCGGAAAAGTGGCAGATTTGAGAAAACAAGAGCTTACTGAGGTAACAAAAAAACTAGTCCCTGAACTGGATTTCGATATAGAATGTGAACAGCTCATTCTATATGGCACCTGTAGCGTATGCCGAAAAAAATAATCAAACAGTTTTTCTCCCTTGAGTAGGCTTTTCTTCTATAGTGAGTAACAGTCTTACTTATAAAGTAAAAAAGCATTTCGCTTGACGAAATGCTCCGCCTGCGGCGGTGTCGCTAGCGACTGACTACCTTGCCGCCGCAGTGCGATCCCCCGGAGGGTTTTTACTCTATAAGAAACGAAATTTCTTATAGAGTAAAAAAGGGGATGTCGAAATGTATCGACATCCCCTTTTTCATTTGTTTTATATCCAACGCAATACCTTGCCCATGATTCCAAAGGAATAATGCACAATACTGGTTGCCACAAGACTTTGATGCCTATTATAAATCATTCCTAGCACAAAATTCAATATGCCAGCGCCTAGCATGAAAATCAATCCTTGATGCGTATGTAGTGCCATGAACACCACAGATGCAATAACCAAAGCACTCCATTTTCCATACTTTCCATCCAAAATACGATTCAAATTCTGCTGCAATATACAGCGCGCAAGAAATTCCTGGAAAAATGTAATAAAAATATATTTTATATAATAATTCCCCGGATAAAGCCAGTCAAAAAACGGATTTCCTCCAAAAAATGCGCCTTCTCCTCCAGCTATCACTACCATTTTCAAAATCACCAACGCAGATACCATCCCGCCGACAATCAGCAATGCTTCTTTTAGCTCTCGCTTCAGATTTGTTGGTTTTAGCAGAATATCCTGAACCGTAAAATCAGTATATTTCAATAAGATGAAAAGCAGAGAAAAAGAGGTTAATTCTATAAATCGAGATATCCATGTATGCGGAAAATCATCTCTGCCTGTAAAATCATATATAGCAAACATTAGCCCGCCAAGACTAATCAGCACGATACATCCTACTAGCCCAAACACAGCACTATTCTTTTTCTGCCACAGAATTTCTTCTGTCGTCTCATCCAGTACAGAAATGACAACCCCACCTTTTTCCTCCTGTAACACTGTTCGCTCTAAATAAGATGCTGTTACGAGCAAATAATATTTTTTGCCAGAAGGTGTAACATATTTCACTTTCTTCTGATACTGCTTTCCATGGGAATAAATTACATCTACAATACATTCAAAGAAACTATCATTCTCCGGATTATCCTGCTGTAACATGATTTCTCTGATGCTCCCGGCTTCCATATTTTCTATTTCCAGAAGTGTCTGTAGCCTCTGATTTACAAATACAATCTGCCCATCATTTTGGATTACCATGATTCCGTTCTTCATATCCTCAATAATGTGTTCAAAAAAATCAGTTCCTTGTGCCATAAGCGGCATATTCTTATTTGTATCATATTGTTTTTTCATATAATCGCCTCACTTGCTCATTAAAGAGGCTTCTTTCAATCCGATTCTCTTTCTTTTCTCATGTTTACAGACGCCATTTTGAATTTATCATGTACCGCCTTCATGGCAACATCAATATCATCCCTGTCAATCAGAACAGTGATCTTGATTTCAGATGTGGAAATCATCTGAATGTTTACGCCTGCATCATACATTGCCTCAAAGAACATTGCAGCAACACCGGGATTCGTTGCCATCCCCGCACCTACAATGGAAAGCTTTGCCGTCTTTTCATCATGCAGTATCTCCTGTGCTGTCAGGCGGGTTTTATTCTTTTCCAAAGCCTTTAACGCAACATCCAAATCATCCTCACCAATCGTAAAAGAAATATTCTGTCTGCCATCAGCACCTTCAGATTGCAGGATAATATCTACACTTACCTTTTCTCTTGCCATCAGATCGAAAATTTCAAAAGCCTTACCGGGTTCATCCTTAATACCCATAACAGAAATACGAGAAACCTTTTTATCCGCCGCAACACCGCTAACCAGCATTCTTTCCATTCTTGTTTCCTCCTTGACCTCAGTACCCTCCGCTTCAGACATACTGGAACGCACTACCAGCTTCACATTATATTTTTTTGCCACTTCCACAGAACGATGGTGCAGAACCTTCGCCCCCAAGGATGCCAGCTCCAGCATTTCATCATAGCTAATCTCATCCAGCTTTACTGCATCCGGCACAACACGGGGGTCTGCCGTATAAACACCCTCTACATCTGTATAAATCTCACAAATATCTGCTCCCAGTGCAGCAGCCAGTGCTACCGCAGAGGTATCAGAGCCACCACGCCCCAGTGTCGTAGTATCCCCGATCCCATTTATCCCCTGAAAGCCTGTCACCAAAACAATGCCGCCTTCCTCCAGCTCATTTTCAATTCGCTCCGTATGAATGGTACGGATGCGGGCATTGCTGTATGTATTTGTGGTTTCGATTCCCACCTGTGCAGCATTCAGGGATACGGCTCTGCCGCCGATAGCACTAATTGCCATTGCCATCAATGCAACAGACTGTTGTTCTCCGGTAGCTAGCAGCATATCCATTTCTCTGCGGCTGGGCTTATGGTTGATCTCCTTCGCTTTTGCAATCAGAGCATCTGTTGTTTTGCCCTGCGCAGACAGTACAACTACCACTTCATGCCCTTCCATTCTTGTTCTCATAATGCGCTTTGCAACATTGAGCACCCTTTCCGCATCAGCGACGGAGCTGCCGCCGTATTTCTGTACGATCAACATTTTCCTTACCTCCCATTATTCCATCTCGACCAGCACACCCTGCATATCTGCCTCCAACAGGTTCAATTTCCAGTTATGCGCCAGCGTGCTCAAATATTCAGACATTTTTTCTTCAAACGCTTCTGCCTTTTCCTTCGTAACCATTGCCATCAGCGTAGAGCCTGCGCCACTCAGATAGCTGGCAACCGCACCAAATTCCTTTGCATGGGCAAAAATCTCATTCATACCGGGAATCAGCTGCGCACGATAAGGCTGATGCACGCAATCCTCCATTGCCATATCAAAATTTTCATATTTTCCTGTCATCATGCTTGCCACCAGTAATGCCGCACGGGATGCATTGAATACCATATCCCCTCTGGAATAGGCATCAGGCAATACCCGTCTGGAATCATGGGTGGAAACAGGAAAATCCGGAACCATTGTAGCAAATAATAAGTCATCTGGCAGCTCCAAACGCACATGCTTCATTTCTTTTTCATCCTGTGCACCTACAACCATGCTGCCAAAAATAGCCGGATTGGAATTATCGGGATGTCCCTCCAGCTTTGCTGCCATCTGTGCCAACTCTTCCTTGCCTGCAATATTCCCTGCCAGCGCATTGGCTGCGAACAGACCTCCCACAATGCACGCCGCAGAGCTGCCAAGACCGCGTACCATCGGAATAAAGTCCTCCTGTATAATTCTAACACCTGGCATTTTCAGCCCTTTTTGGTCATAAAAATATTTCATGGTCTGATAAATCAGATTTGTTTCATCCTTTGGCACCTCAATTTCCTGTTTTCGCTTCACCTCAACAATCAGCCCATCAGGAATCTCCTCTACCCAGATGTGGTTATACAGCTTTACTGCTATCCCAATGCTGTCAAAACCCGGTCCCATATTTGCAGATGTTGCCGGAATACGAATATGAATCATAATAAATCCTCCTATGAACAATTAGGAAGCGGTCGCACGCAACCGCCTGCATTTTTATGGTTATTATATTTACTCTCTTGCGATGATCCGCAAGGACTGTACCCCCTGTAAGCCTTCAATCTTGCTGATAAGGCGGCTGAACTCTCCCTGCATCTCATTTGTTTCAATGCACAGTGTTACATTGGCAATGCCGTTAATCGGAATGGTCTGGTTGATAGTCAGAATATTGGCTCCTTCCCCTGCCACACTGTTCAACACAGAAGACAGCAAACCGGGCGTATGATCCAGATTCATGGAAACAGTAACCGTTTTCCCCCTTGTATTTTCATATAACGGATGTACTGCATCGCGATATTTATAAAAAGCACTCCGGCTAATACCCACCTTATTTACAGCATCCTGCACTGTTTTTTCCTTTTTACTTTCCAATAAATTTTTCACTTCCATAACCTTCAAAAAGATTTCCGGAAGCACTGTTTTATCTACAATATAATAATTTTTGTCCTCTCTCATAGGGCAATCCTCCTGTTTTTCCAATAGAAACATTTGTTTTCGACACAAGGAATATATCATAAAAATACCTCCATTGCAAGTACAAAACCAAAAAATGTCCACCACAGAAAAATTTTTGTCATTCTTTTAAGAAAATCATCAAATTATGTACCTTTTTTGTACGATTTTTCTACGGAATTTGCTTTTTTTTGCTTTTTCGTTTCCATCCCAATACTTTTCTGTTAAAATAGAGAAGATACTTTGCAGCCTGTAGCTGCAAAAAAGGAGTTATGAAAATGAAAACTGAAAAACCCGTGAAAGCGAAGCACGCACCTCTGCTTGGTATGTTTCTGAACGGCTATGAAAATATGCGACAAAAAATGGATGCTCCCTGCCGCCGTCCCCTTCTGGATACGGCTTCCCTCGCCTTCGGCAAATGGTATCATTCCGCCTTGGCAAACGAAACCATCCTTTCCCCAGCCAATATCCTCTCTTTGGATTTTTCTACCGAAGCAGACGAAAAAACTGAATATGCCTATGTAATGCGGACAAAGCCTGCAGAAGAACAGGCAGATGAAGACTTTATATCAGAATATCACTTTTCTCTGCTGGGCTTTTCTGTGGATGCACACCCATTAATAGAGGATCTGGAGAACTTGATTGCTTTTTGTTCTCCCGACCGTGCTGCCGATGCCCAAGGCTTTCTTCTGCCAGAAGAGCAGCCGGAAATTTTAGCACAGTTAAGTATGAATGATGCTTTTTATCTGGAATATCTAACTCGTCTGGCATGGCTGCATGGACTATTGGTGCCCATGCCCTCTATCCATACCCAAAGGATACGCCCTGCGGCAGAATGCAGCAACTTTTTTGCCCAGCCCACAGCCGATATTCTCTTTCAGCTTGCCAAAACGGCCTGTGCGCTGACAGCAGAGCGCTTTATCGATACCATGGATCTGGAGGAAGGCATTGCCACAGCGGATTTCTTTTATCTGCTGCTGCGGGAGCATCAGGAAGTAGACCGCATTTTTATTGATTTTTACAAGCGCGTCGATATAGACATCGAAAAAATATGGCAAACACCCCCAAAAGAGCTAAGTGCCGAAGAACATTCCATTGTTTCTTCCTTTCTCTTTACCGGCATCATGCTGGATAAATGGTTCTTGACTCCGATGAGCCTCTTCTTCCGCTTCATCCGTCCCATTGCCTTCACACCCATTCGCTTTTTCAATCTTGTGAATAATCTGGCGGCATTGATTCTGATGCAGCATAACTTAGGTTCTGAACTGTTCACGCCCCCCACCTACTATAGCCTGACAAAAATCGGCAAAGCACTGTTTGCCGATCCGGAACGCGAACTGAACGACCGGCAAAAAATGCCCCATTCCCTGCCCTATGAAGCACTGCTGTCGGCAGTACAGCAGGAGGCAGAGCTTCGTACACGGGAAAGGATGCTCTTAATGGAGGTTGTCCCCGATGTGCTTTCCATCCGCATCTCTCATATAAAGGATGCTGAACTCTGGAAAATTCTGGAGGTGGAGCAAGATACAGAGCTCAGTCAGTTTTGCCGTGATCTCTCCGCCGCTTTCTGTCTGGAGGAATATGCAGATTATCTGCTTTCCGTTCCTGACAAAAACGGTTTCCACATAGATTATTCCGAACAGGGCTCTAAACGCTCTCTCAATAAAACCAACGGAAAATTGTTGCAGGAACTCCCCTTTTCCGTCGGCACTACGCTCCGGCTATATCCCACTCAGGCAAAGGGGCACGGACTTACTCTGGAAATTCTGGACATAGGAAAAGGTAACCCCTTTCTTTTATATCCCCGTATTACCGCACAAAGCCAAAAAATCACTGAAGAAGAAAGAATAGACGAAATATTCTAACGCAACATAACAAAGGAAGGAATCACCATGACAAAAAATCTGAATCATGCCCACGGCGGTGATCTGGATGCTATCCAGCGTACCTATGGCATCCCAAAGGAAGAAATCATTGATTTCAGCGGCAACATCAATCCGCTGGGCTTTCCTAAGAAAGCAGAAGATGCACTAAAAAACAATCTGCATATCATCTGCACCTACCCTGACAAAAAATATAAAGCTTTGAAAAAAGCCATCGGTGCATATACCGGTGCCGATGCTTCTCATATCGTAGTCGGTAATGGTTCCACAGAGCTAATCGCTACCTTCATCCAGACCATCCACGCAAAGCACTCCATCATTATGGGACCTGCCTATTCCGAATACGAAAGAGAAATCACGCTAAACGGCGGCAGCTTTACTTATTTCCCCTTGCAAGAGGCAGAGGATTTTCGTCTAAACCTTCCTGCTTTGCTGGAAAAGCTTACCCCCGATGTCGGTATGTTTATCGCCTGCAACCCGAATAACCCCACAGGCACAGCCATTCGCACAGAAGAAATGCGCATCATTCTGGAGCATTGCAAAAAAATCGGTGCCTCTGTGATGATTGATGAAACCTATATTGAATTTTCAGATATCCTGCCGGAAATCTGCTCTATTCCTCTGTCTGCAGAGTTTGACAATCTTTTTGTCATCCGCGGCACATCCAAGTTCTTTGCCGCCCCCGGCATCCGTCTGGGCTACGGCATCAGCTCCAATCAGGCATTTCTGGATCGTTTCAAAACAAATGCCGATCCCTGGAGTGTAAACAGTCTGGCAGATTTCATCGGACAGCATATCTTTACAGACTTTACTTTCCATAAAGAAACACAAGCATTGGTTTCCGCAGAACGCAAAAAAGCCTATCAAGAGCTTTCCAGATGGAAAAATCTGAAGGCTTATCCCTCCGAGGCAAACTTTATCCTGCTGAAGCTGAAAACAGACAGGATTACTGCCCATGATTTATTTGAAAAATGTATTCACAAAAAAATGCTCATCCGTGATGCGTCCTCTTTCACCTTTTTGGATGAAAGCTTCCTGCGCTTCTGTATTCTTTCTCCGGAAAACAACGCAGCACTTTTGCAGGAGCTAAAAACATATATAGAGGAATAAACTGCTATCTTAAAGAACAGGAAACTGCACATATTATCTTGAAACAACACTCGTTTCGAGGTGATTTTTATGCATCAGATTATCAGCCGCAAAGCCCTTTGCGGCTATTTATCTCTGCTGCGCAGTAAGATGAAGGAACAACCTCTCTTTCCTGCGCCTAATGTGATTTTTCTAAACAGCCGTGCCCTATATCACCATCTATCAAAGCAGCACTGCGGTGATGATACCATCGGCGGCATCTTAAAAAAAATAGAAACCTGCATCCCATTGGCTGTCACAGAGGAGAGCTTTTCCCTTTTTCTTTCCGCCTGTAGAGAACCGAGATGTGAACGCACGCTGCACTTTCTGGAAAGCAGCAAGGCGGATTTTCTTCTGCTCATCCAACAAACAGCCCATGATGATGTTCAATGGGCATCCCTGACCGCTTTATGTGAGCGGCTGCGGCTGAAAAATGCAGGAAAGGAGGATTTCTTCCATGGAACATAAGCCTTATCGCAGCTTAAATGAATATTATCGGGAAATTTTCAGCAGAAAGGCCGCAAAAATTTCTCTGGACGGCGGCTTCACCTGTCCCAATCGGGATGGACGATGCGGCACAAACGGCTGCCTATTCTGCAGTAGCGGCGGCAGCGGTGACTTTGCAGAAAATGCCGCTCTTTCCATTCGTCAACAGATTTTACTCGGCAAGACACAAACCGCCGATAAATGGAAAAATCCCGCCTACATTGCTTATTTTCAGGCATTCACCAACACCTATGCCCCTGTAGCTGAATTGCGGCAAAAATACGAAGAAGCACTTTCCTGTGACGGTGTAGAAGGTATTTCTATCGCCACCCGTGCCGACTGTCTGCCCGAAGATGTGGTGGCACTATTATCCGAGCTGAACCAGAAAACACACCTTTGGGTGGAGCTTGGCTTACAGACTGCTGATGATGCCTCTGCTATCCGTATTCGCCGCGGCTATCCTCTCGCTGTATTCGAGGATGCCGTTCACAGGCTGGCAGCACACAAAATTCCTATCGTGGTCCACATCATTCTCGGCCTACCCGGTGAAGATAGGGAAACAATTCTACATACCATTGACTGTATCAACCGACTACCTATACAGGGCATCAAGCTACAGCTATTACACATTCTGGCTGACAGCGACCTTGCTGCTCTCTATCGCTCCGGTGCCTATACCCCATTGACGAAAGAAGAGTACATATCTCTCGCTGCAGACTGTATTGCCCATCTGCGAAAAGACATTGTAATCCATCGTCTGACAGGCGACGGCAGCAAAAACACTCTCCTCGCTCCACTCTGGAGCCTCAAAAAGCGGGATGTCCTCAATTCTCTCCATAAATATCTGAAGGAACAAGATATCCAACAGGGGAAATACTGTAAAATTTCTGCGGAAGGTTTACAAGAAAAGTAAGTATATGCTAAAATTTATTCAAATAGACATCCTGACAGAAAGGAGGCATTGTCCTTGCAGTATTCCACAAAAAAACTAGCTGAAAATAAATTGATTATCCTGCATCTTCTACAGAAAATGGGCATTGCTCTTTCCAACAGTGAAATCTGTCAGTTTCTACTGGAAAAAAATTATATGGACTATTTTTCCGTACAGCAATATCTTGCCGAGCTGGAAGATGCCGGCTGGCTGAAAAAAAACAAAGAGCAGAACAACACCCGATATACACTGACCGATGACGGCGAAGATGTTATGAATTATTTTATCAGCCGCATCTCCGACGAGGTGAAAAACGAAATCAATACCTATGTCCAAGAAAACGGCAGACGCATCCGTGCAGAATATGCCGTAACAGCCAATTATTTCCCCGAGCTGAATGGGGACTATCTGGTAAAGTGCGGTCTTTGCGATGATACCGGCGCAACCTTAATGGAAATCAGCGTTTCCGTTGTTTCCAAAAATCAGGCACAAACCGTCTGCCGCAACTGGAAAAAGAATGTCAATCAGTATTATCGGCAATTCCTTTCCTCTCTTGCATCAGAGGAATCTCCTGACGAAAATAATGCGTAAAATACATAAGAAAGCGGCGTGATTAAAAAATCACGCCGCTTTCTTATTTTTTAATTGTTTTCAATAAAAATGATACACTATCATTTACAAACAGGGGAACAGCCCCCAAATCTGTCGTTATCCTTACTTCCTGTTTCTTGCCTCCAAACGATAGATCGGCGCACCCTGTGCAGAAAATTTCTCCTCATATTCCGTCATGATATTGCCTTCATAATCACTATTGTGCAAATCCAGACTGATATTGGAAAGCATCCAATCATCGGCACAAAATTCATTCAAAGAAAATTCAAACAAACCTCTGTTGTCGGTTTTGAAGAAAATTTCCGCATTCTCTCCCATCACACGGCGATATTCCTGCAAGAAGCCGCGATAGGTCAATCTGCGCTTATAGGTGCGCTTTTTCGGCCATGGATCACTGAAATTCAGATACAAACGCTGAAATTCTCCTTCTTCAAACAAGTCCGACAGATGGGAGGCGTTATCCCAGACAAAAGCAAGATTCGGCAGCTCCTCATCCGCCCGTCTTGCCGCCATCGCAACCACCGTTTCCTGCCTTTCGATCCCGATAAAATTGATATTCGGATAGACCTCTGCATTCTTCCTAAGAAAGCCGCCCTTTCCGCAGCCAATTTCTACATAAATAGGATTATCATTGCCAAAATATTCTCTCCATTTGCCCTTTTTCTCAGGCGCATCATTGATTACAAGGCTATTTTCCAGCAACTCCCGAGATGCCCATGGTTTTTTTCTGACTCTCATTTTTATAAATCTCCTTTAAGTAAAATATCACTGAGAGTAGTTTACATGGAAATCCCTCTTTTTTCAATCATTTCTTTCGTTCCAGAAAGCACATCCAATAGCCCCACTCTCCATCCACAGGACGAAATTCATAAAATCCAAAGCGTTTCCCCACTTGGGCATCCTCCTCCCTATAATAATCCGGCAGACCAAGGAACATCCCTTCTTCCTGTTCCTGCAAAATCAGATGGTGATATTTTCTGCTTGGCAAAAGGAAGAAAAATTCCTGCCGCCAGCACAACGGGATTTCCGCAAGGAGGCTTATCTCATCGGGCGAAAGACATTTCCACGGTTTTCCATCTCCAAAAGGAAAAAGCTCCCGATTTCCAGCAAACAGTCCTTGCTCCGTTTTTCCCATATTTCTTTCTGGCTGCCTGATAACTTTCAGCTCTTTTGTTTCCGCCGGACTGAGAACCCCTGCCTCCTCCAGTTCTTCCAGCTCCTGTCTGAATTTTGCCAACAGCCCTTGAAAGCTGCCATGATAACTCCCCTTCTGCGCCTCTGCGATTTCCGCATTGGTATTCTTTTCTTTTCTCTCGTTTTCCACTTTTATTTCTTTTCTTTCCGGCTTTCTTCTGTCCTCTCTGCACTGATTCGCCTCTACTGCTTTTTTCTGCACCATAACAGGCGGTTCCATGACCATCGCCGTTTCTGCCGCTTGGAGCAGTATCTCCGCCTGCGCTCCCTCGTGCCTTCTGAAATCTGCCTTCCAATTCCGTTTTTCCTTAAAATATGCCGTCAGCGGTGCCGCCAGCCCCTCTGCCATAATCAGCACGGTATGTAGCTCCTCCGCCTTCTTCCCTGCCCCCAAATATTCCGGATCAAATTCCCATTTCAGTTCGCAACGCCCCTCGCTGCCTTCCGGATGTATGCTGCCGCAAAAAATGCTTTCCTGCCCAGCCATCACATATACCTCATAACAGCCCGCTTTCAAGCCCTGTATGGTAAATTGCAGCCTGCCCCTGCCATTTTTCAGCTCCATCACACAGCTTCCCCAAGGCGGACGCTTTCCGATTGCATAGCCTGCCGTTTCCTGTCTGAGCACCAGAAAAACCTTTTCATACCGTCTGTTATACATACTCTTCCCCCGTTCTGCTTGTCTGTACTTTTCACTGTTACAGCCTATGAAGCTTACAAACAAAAAAGAACTGCTTTCGCAGCTCTCTTATGCTTCCTTCGGTATCCCATACAAAGAAAGGGATGTATTTTTATATGCTTTTTCCTTACTGACATCCCGACCAAACCATTCCGGCGGGGTAAAGCCCTCTGCTGCTTCAAAAGAAGAAAATTCCACTTCTGTCGTCATCAGTCCTGTCAGCTCTCCCTCATAAATATCCACCTCTGCCGTTAAGCCACCTTCTATCGGCACCAGATAACGCTTCTTGCAGATGGGTGTCCCCTCTGTCTTCTGCGCCAGCCTGTCATACTCCTCCTTCGTCAAGGACAGCTCAAATTCCTCTCTCACCAGATGTCCCTTGCCCTTTACCGTCAGAATATAGCTTGCATCAGACTGCCGAATACGAATTGTCGGCGAAAAGGAAATATATGCCTGCGTAATTTGTTTGTAAGGATATATCGTAATATCAAAAGGAATCTGCTTTGTTAAAAATTTGCGTTCGATCTCCATAAAAAGCACCTCTGTTTTTTATTATAGCACAGTCTTTTCCCTTGAGTTGAAAAAAAAGAGGTTTTCCTGTAAAATATAAAAATGCGTTAATCCAAAAATCAGGAGGGATACTCTATGAAAAAAGTATATATATTCTTAGCAGAAGGCTTTGAAGAAATGGAAGCAGTCACACCTGTTGACCTGCTGCGTCGTGTAAACGAAGGTGTGGTAGATGTAAAGCTAGTTTCCATAACAGGGAGTAAGGCTGTAACCGGTGCCCACGGCATTACCTATATGGCAGATTTGCTCTTTGAAGAAATCGAAGATAATGCGGATATGCTGGTGCTGCCCGGCGGTATGCCCGGTACAACAAATCTGATGGCACACGAAGGGCTGGCAGAGCTGCTGACGAAGCAGTATAACAACCGCAAATGGGTGGCTGCTATCTGTGCGGCACCTATGGTTCTAGGTGCCCTCGGTATTGTAATGGGCAGATGGGCAACCATCTATCCCGGCATGGAGGAATATCTGGTTGGTGCAGACATCTCCAAAGAAGAGGTCTGTGTCAGCGGCAATGTAATTACCTCCAAAGCCCCCGGCACAGCCATTCCTTTTGCTCTGAAGCTGATTGAGGTTCTGGTCAGCGAATCCTATGCAGAGCATATCAAAAAAGAAATCGTGTATCAGCAAGGCTGATTTTTTCAAAAATCCGCGGCAGCGTGGTTTCTGTAAAGGTGTCCACCCTCAGCCCCTGTGCCGCTGTTCTTACTGCAGCAATGGGTAAATCAAAAATATAGGCAATAACCTCCGGCGTATATGCCTCCGGCAAATACAGTGCCGAAGCACGGCGGAACATCCCACATAAAGGGGAATCTCCCCGCTTCATCAGCTGGAATAATATCCCTCTTGTGATGAAGGATATTTTCGCCTCATTTATGATCTGCTCCCAGCAGCTTGGTGATATATGTAGAAGCTCCCGCACCGTATCACTGTCATAGGGCGGATCTTCTGTTTTCAGAAAAATATCTAATGCCGCAATCTGTGGCTGTATCTTCTGTTTGTAATAATCTAAAAAAGTCAGCAATGTATCCTCCCCCTTTGCAGCTTCATTTTATCAAGAGAAACAGAATGCTGCCTAGCGGGAATGGATGGAAAAGAGGCTCCCATGAATGCCATTCAAAAATATTTCAAATACAGACAAAGCCTGATTGACCAATATGCCAAGGGCGATATGACCAAACGGGAGTATCTCAGAAAAAACTATGAGGCTGTCGTTTATGGTGACATCGGCCCTTTCCGTAACATGGATACCGTGGAAAAAGCATTGTTCAACTATCAGTATTACAATGCACTGGCTAAGGAAAATAAAACCATCAGCACCACCAGAGATATGGACTATGAGCTGAAGCAGGATTATATCGAAAAAAGCAATTATTACTACAGCAAAAAGGATCGGGCAACGCTAACAGCTTTGCGTATGCTGGATTACAAAGGTGTGGAAGCATATTTCGTAAAGGTACGGAGTAAATTTCTGAAAGGAAAGCTGTTTGAAATCGTCATTGCAGAGGAGGATGTAATTCTTCATTCCACCAGTCCCTTGATTTTGAAATGCCTGCGGGAGGAGGGCGTCTTTCACGAGGAAAGCCGAAAATCTTTGATTGATGATTATGTAAATCACAGATATTGAATAGCCCCCTTGAGAAGCTTATCTTCCCAAGGGGATATTTTTTGAAATCCCGCTCTAAATCCTACTTTTCAAAAGCGCTAAATCCATATAATATTTCGGATAACCCTTTGATTCGTACGATAAAAGTTATATTTTCTAAAAAACGATATTGTTTCAGAAAATAGAATCCTGTATAATATAAAAATTGCAAGAATACATGGAACAATTCTGTATATAAACCTGTTACTTAAGGAGGAATTTACATTGGCTGAAACATTAGCTGCTTGGTTTGTCGAAAATCTATCCGGCCTCTTTTCCAAAGAGGTCATCGTTGCCATCGTTTCTATGCTGCCCATTCTGGAGCTGAGAGGCGGTATTATCGCCGGCTTTGCTATGGGCATGGATTGGCTGCCCACATTCATTATCGCATACATTGCAAACATGATCCCCATTCCCTTTATCCTGCTTTTCATCCGCTTCATCTTCCGGGTACTGAAAAAAACACCTATGAAAAGAATTGTGGAATGGTGCGAAAACAAGGCGGATTCCAAAAGCGAAAAAATCCGCAAATATGCCTACTGGGGCGTTTATCTTTTCGTTGCAATCCCCCTGCCCGGCACCGGTGCATGGATGGGCGCATTGATTGCCGCACTTTTGAACATGGACTTCAAAAAGACACTCCCTGTCATCGCTGCAGGCGTTCTGACGGCAGGCATTATTGTTTCCGTATTAAGCTTCGGCGTTTTAGGCACTTTATTTTCATAAAAGGAGAACAAAATGGCAGAACGAATCTCAACCCCCAAAAGAACCCGAGAAATCATTGAAGCAAACAGCTTTGCCTTCAAAAAAAATTTCGGCCAGAATTTTCTGATTGATTCTAATATTCTGGATAATATTGCAGCCTGTGCCGGTGTTTCAAAGGAAGACTGTGTACTGGAAATCGGCCCCGGCATCGGTTCTCTGACACAGGTGCTGGCGGAAAACGCCAAGCAGGTGGTTGCCGTGGAAATCGACAACACCCTCATTCCCATCCTACAGCAGACATTGGCGGACTATAACAATGTTGAAATTCTGAATCAAGACATTCTGAAAACAGATATTGACAGCATCATTCAAGAAAAAAATGCAGGCAAGCCCATCAAGGTCGTTGCCAATCTGCCCTATTACATCACCACCCCCATCATCATGGATTTGCTGGAAAATGAACGCCATGTAGAAAGCATTACCGTTATGGTGCAGAAGGAAGTGGCGCATCGCATTTGCGCCAAACCCGGCACCGCCGACTATGGCGCATTTACCGTGTATATCAATTATCACGCTAAGGCGTCCATCATCTTGGATGTGCCTCGCGACTGCTTCATTCCTGCGCCCAATGTGGATTCTGCGGTGGTGCGGTTGGATGTGCTGGATAAGCCCGCTGTGGAAGGCGAAGAGAAACAGATCTTCCGTGTGGTGAAGGCTGCGTTCGCCCAACGGAGAAAGACCCTTGTCAACGGATTGTTTGCTGCATACGGCGACAAGTGGAGCAAACAGGAACTTTCTGACCTGCTGGTCAGCATGGGTTTTTCCGCATCTGTGCGCGGCGAAGCGCTGAGTTTGGAAGACTCAAGAAGCATGCCGTTC
>JAZQTP010000062.1:0-3760 GCA_045630845.1 Anaerotignum sp.
GGTGCAGCAAACACCGTTGTGCCCATACTTAAAATCATCGTTACCAAAACGCCTAAAAAGGCTTGTCTTTTCATACGAATTCCTCCTTCGAAAAATAATGGTTTTACTGTTTTAAACGAAATCAATCGCTAAATTACAACAGATATCCCCTTATTTTTCGATTTTTTTATTTCTCAACGGCCTGTACCATCAATCGTTGTGTTGGTTTATCCTCGATACAGGTGATCATCGTTACCGTATTCCGTTCATTTTCCTCCAACAGATCAGTCCAGTCCGTTTCAGCGATCGCTTCGATCTCATTTACCACATAGGTACGGGTACCAAAACGAGTTTCGTATACCACTGTGTCACCTTTTTCAATGTTTTTCAGATTACGGAAATCATATTTATAATCCCTGTTATGGGCACAGAATCCTACGTTCCCATTCCATAAGGGTGTTTCCGCAAAGTGCCCGATGGCTGTTTTGATGGTTTCCAGATCAGCACCGTCTTTCACAGGGAAATCCTTGATGCCGATACTATTGATGGTCAGATAACCAAGGATATCATGGGGGATATTCGTGTTCTGCACGACTGCTTCTGTTTTCTTCTTATCAGAAGTTTCCTTCGTCGATGTCTGGACCACTGTGATCTGATCCGTATCGAAATCATAAGTACGCATCACTTTATCGAGCATACGCACCATTTCAGATCTGGTGATCACAGCATTCCCATTGATGGCGTTTCCATCATACCTATCGATGATACCGGCTGCATAGAGATTCTTCACAGAAGGACTCACCCATGCAGGGATAGAAGCACTGTCCTGATAAGACAGTTTCACCCGATCCGCACCTTCTCCTTCGATCAATCTGGATACGATGGAAATGGCTTCGAATCGGGTGATATTTTTCTGCGGCTGGAATGTATTATCCTCATAACCACTGACCAATCCTGTTTTCACTGTATTTTTAATGATGTCATAGTACCATTCATGAGCCGGCACATCTGAAAAATTTCCTGTTTTTTGGTTTACAGCAGGCAGGTCAAGGCGATTTACCAGTGCAGCGACTTCTGCTCTTGTAATTGGCGAGTTGGGAAGAAAAGTGCCATCGGGGTATCCGTTCACCAAGCCCTGCTCACTGTATTCCTGAATATAGGATGCGTCTGGATGTCCTGCAATATCTGAATACTCTGCAGCATAGGCTGTTGTCGTAGTCAATACTGCAAGACATACCATAAGAATGGGGGTCAATTTAAGTTTCATCCGTATCCGCCTCCTCGTCTTTTTCCATATCATCAATGCTTTCTTCTTCCTGATCTTTTTTCAGCTTACGGTACAGATAAATACCACCTGCTACTGCAGCAGCGCCAAATAAAAGGATACCAACGATAATTGGTACGGACATTGTATCGAAAATCCCTTCCGGTTCGATTTCCTCACCGACATAGGTAACGATATATGCAGTCTGTTCTGAGATTTCTTTCTCAACTGTTCCTTTATAAAGGACTTCTGCGATATAGCCGCTGGGCATGTTCACCTGATATGTCCCTGTATAAAACCCTTTAGCCGCAAAGTTATTCCCAACTGCAGTATCTGCACTTGCCAAACGGTTATCTCCGATCAACTGGATATCTGTCAGTTTCAGGCTGATCCCGTCTCTCCAGATCATTTTAGGGATCTGACTGGTATCCATGGAAGAAAGATTATAATACATCTGACTGCCTGTTTTGGTCATTGTTTTGGAGGAATATCCGGAAGTATAGTATTTTACGCTTTCAGGGTCAGGCTTCAGTTCGCCGTGGAACCCGTCTTCATCGGCATATTCAATGGTTTCACCGATTTTTTCTATGATCTGTGCTATGCCTTGAGAGGACACAGATGCTTTTTTCAGTTCTTCTACTGTTTTTTCTTCTGTTTCTACCACAGGCTCGCTTTTCATATCGATCTGATGATAGCTATAGCCGTTCAGATCAAAACTGCCGTCTGCCACATCCGAGATATCCTCTTCTGCACCAATGGTATATGTTTTTTCGATATACACCATCCCGTCCCGTTCATAGCTTTCCATCTCTGTTCTGGGTGCTGCTGATACATTTACAGCCATTGTCAGGGATAAGATGTATATCATACTCATCACTCTATTTTTCTTCACTTTCATCAATCCTCTCTTTCAAAGAAATCTGACACCTTAGAACACAGCTTTCGCTTAACAGAAACAGATTCAGGTTCAGTAAAAGCCAATGGAGCAAATCGAACTCGATCAAAGACAGGTGCAGTACATACTGCGTGATCCCGTAAAGCATCACTATCACACCTGTCCAGATCAGATAGAGGATCGATAGTTTCAATAAAAGTCTTTTGGTCTCTCTTTCGACCGAGATCTGCTGTTTTCTGTTTCCATAGTGTTCTTCCTTACACTTTTTCCTGTGGGTCAAAAAGCTTTGAAAGAAAAATATCATCATGATCAGCGTCGTGATATATAATAAATACCCGGCAAAGAATCGTTTTGCCAAATATACCAGTAAAAAAAAGAGAAAAAACAGAATAAATCTTCTTTTCCCCTTTCGCTTTCCGTATGTATCCTTACTCTGATAATGGTCTATGACATCTTTCAATGTTTCCTGACCGCCTCTTCCAAACAAATTATCCCTCCTTCCCCTGTAACAGCTGTTCTATGATCCTTTCTACTGTTGTCTGATAAATCGCAGGACAAACCTGATCGACAGAAAACAGTTCCCCTTCCAGATAGACTCTTTCGATCTGTCGACTATAGGGCAGCATCCCGTTGAAACCGCCAATCCTTACGGACATCTCCTCTCTGGGAGAATATGGTCTGCCCAAGCCCTCCAGAAAGACCCGTTTTTCATGGGAAACCAATGTGTTGCAGTTTTGCTCGAAGTATAAAACGCCTTTGGGCTCTGCTGTCAGGATACAGACTGTAAGATTGCATTTTGCAAGAATCGTCTGATCGAAAACACTGTTACAATCAGAACTGCCGTCCCAGATCACGATATCTACCATCTGATCCAGTATTTCTGAGATTCTAAGCAGTTTATCACTGGAGATACCCGCTGTATCATCCTTAAGCTGCATCGCCATAACGCCGATGTCGGGGTATTTCGGCAATACCTTGACGGCTCGTGCCACTCTTTGGGGAGTGATCTCTTCACTGCATAAATCTCCAAGACCCATCACATCCGAATTCCCGCAAAAAAACGGCATCATGGGTATTACATGATCGCCGCTGATGATGATCGCTCTTTTTTTCCGGTTCACGGATCCTTTCGCCATTGCTGCAGAGAATACACTTTTTCCGCTGCCCGGGCTGCCAATGACCGCAATATGCCTTGCCATTTTTAATCCGCCTCCTCGAAATGTGCTTTTTGTTCCGCCAGTAGTTTCATCGCCAGCTCCTCATTGCTCCGTACGATCACTGAACCGTAAAACAGATCCTCCGAATGTCTGCTGATAAACTTCCGCTGTTTTTCATTGACCGCTACCGTAAGGGTGACTGCTGTATCCTCTTCTGACTGCGGTAGTACCGATAATACACGGATAAACTGCAGTTCCGGGATATCCGTCAGTTTCTTCCGAAACAGGTTCAATTTCATAACATCGCCCATTTGAGGAAGTGGGTATTCACTGCCTTCGATCATTTTCACCTGCAGGAGTGTTACCGATTGATCAGAGGGTAATATATCCTTTGGCACATCTCCGTCTAACGGCAGCTGAGATATCTTTGAATCCATTAAAATATCATCTGCTACGATATCCACC
>JAZQTP010000063.1:0-3095 GCA_045630845.1 Anaerotignum sp.
CTGCGGCGGTGTCGCTAGCGACTGACTACCTTGCCGCCGCAGTGCGATCCCCCGGAGGGTTTTTACTCTATAAGAAACGAAATTTCTTATAGCGTAAAAAAGAGGGTAGTCCCCCAAGTCATTTCATGACCTGATGGCTGCCCTCTTTCGCTGCATTCTTATCCCTGTTTATGCTGACTCTGATAGATTTTTGCCCGTATCTCCGTCAGCTGATGGAGCTGTTCAGCCAGCCTTTCATTGATCTCATGGAGCTTCATCAGCTCCGCTTTTTTTGCCGTCAAAAGAAGCTCTGCATTGGGAAGGGATCTGTTATCCTCCAGCCTTTCGATCTCTGCGATCAGCGCACTGCCTTCACGCCTTGTTTTGGAAAGATCATCCTCCATGTGGTGCATCAGATGGCGCACCATCTTCATGGGATCATCGGAAAGCTCCACCATGCCGCACACATTCACCGCCATAATGTTATCGTATCTGTTCAAAATACTTCCCATACATCCTGCCTCCTTTTCGTTCCGTTTTCCTATCCTTTTATCTGTCGCCAAGCCGCAGGCTGGGGTTGGCATTCAGCTCCAGTCCGTCCCGCACCCCTGCCATATATTCATAATACGCCGCACAGCCGATCATCGCCGCATTGTCCGTACAAAGCACCGGCGAAGGGATACTCAGGGTAAAGCCGTTTTTCTTGCACGCCTCCTCCATCTTCGCCCGCAGGGTGCTGTTGGATGCCACCCCGCCGGCAAGTGCGATCTTTTCTACGCTGTTTGCCTTTGCCGCCCGTATGGTCTTACCTACCAGAACTTCTACCACAGACTGCTGGAAGCTTGCCGCAATATCCTCCGGCACAATTTCCTCGCCCAGCATCTTCTGCTTATTCACATAGTTCAGCACTGCCGATTTCAGCCCGCTGAAGCTGAAGTCATAGCTGTCCTCCTCCAGAAAAACGCGGGGGAACTTCACTGCATCGGGATTGCCCCGCTTCGCTGCCGCATCAATCTTCGGCCCTCCGGGATATCCCATACCGATGGCACGGGCAACCTTATCATAAGCCTCCCCTGCGGCATCATCTCTGGTTTTGCCCAGTATCTCATACTTACCGTAATCGGAAACATACACCAGATGAGAGTGTCCGCCGGAAACCACCAACGCCATATAGGGCGGTGCAAAATCCTGATTCTGAATGTAGTTGGCACAGATATGCCCTTCAATATGATGTACGCCAATCAGCGGCTTGTCCACCGCATAGGCAAGCGCCTTTGCCTCTGCCAGCCCCACCAGCAGCGCCCCCACCAGACCGGGGCCATAGGTCACACCAATGGCGTCCATTTCCTCCAGTGTCATACCGGCATCGGTCAATGCCTTTTGGATCACGCCGTCAATGTTTTCCACATGCTTTCTGGAGGCGATTTCCGGCACAACACCGCCATAGAGGGTATGCAGGTCAATCTGAGAGGAGATTACATTGGAAAGCACCTCTCTGCCGTTTTTCACCACTGCCGCCGCTGTTTCATCACAGCTGGATTCAATGGCAAGAATATAAACATCTTTCTTTTCTTCCATTTTTCTTATTCCTCCTTCGGGAATTCCAAGGTGATCGTCTTTCGCTCCTCACCCAGCTCTGCCGCAGGAAAAATCTCCTGCGCTGTCGACAGATGCTCCGTCGGTTCATGTAAAGAGGGGCTGAAATGTGTCAGCCACAGCCGTTTCACATTGGCATTCGCCGCCAGTCTGGCTGCCTCCGAAAACAGCATGTGCTTATTTTCCCTTGCCTTCTGTTTTTTCTCCTCCTCGCCATACATCCCCTCGCAGATAAAGAGGTCAGCCTCCCGCAGGAAAGGAATCAGACGATCCACCGGTCGGCTGTCGGTGCAATAGGCTGCCGAAATCCCCTTTCGTGCATCACCCAGCACCATATCCGCCGTGTAAGTTTTTCCTTCATACACCACATCGCCCTCCTTCTGGATGCGTCCCCAAAGGGGCTTGGGCAAATCCAGTGCCTCCGCCTTTTTTACATCGAATTTCCCCTTGCGGTTCACATCCATGCGGTAGGCAAAGCATTTCACCATATGATCCGCCATACAGTGATGTATTTCAAATACACCCACCCGAATGGGGTTTGGTGCTTCCTGATCCAGCTCTATAAATTCTATGGGAAAGGGCAGCTCCGGTGCGATGATGGTCAAGCCCTCCACCACCTTTTGCAGCCCCACAGGACCGATCATTGTCAGTGGCTCCTCTCTGCCCGCATTGCCGATGGTCAGCAAAAGCCCCGGCAGGCCGGAAATATGGTCTGCATGGAAATGGGTAATGCAGATCACATCAATGGCCTTAAATCCCCAGCCCAAGAGCTTCATGGTGACCTGTGTCCCCTCGCCGCAGTCGATCAGTGCCATCCGTCCGTTGAGCCGTGCCAACATGGCAGTCAGAAAACGGCTGGGCATGGGCATCATGCCGCCTGTCCCCAGTAAGCATATATCTAACATTTCAGTTCTCCTTTTCTATCGTAAATATAAAGGAAACGGATTTCCCTATTCTTTCTATATTTAGCATACCGCAAAAGTGGGTAAAATACAACGGTTTCCACAACAGAAATCCCATCCTCTGTATTTCCCTTTTTCCCCAAAAAATCATCCTTATTCCAGACAAAAAAAAATTCCGATTTTTCTGTTTATTTTTCTTGCAAATCCCTTTCTTTTCTGCTAAAATATCTTTGTTATGTCACATAGGCAAGTTTGAAGGAGGTGCAACAGATGGCTAAATGTGCAATTTGTGAAAAAGGCCAGATTACAGGTCATAGAATCAGTATCGAACGTTCCCAGGTATCCAGACGCGCAAATAGAAAATGGAAACCCAATGTAAAAAAAGTAAAAATCGTTGAAGCTAACGGCAACATCAAATCTATTTATGTTTGCACAAGATGCATGCGTTCCAACAAAATCACACGTGCAATCTAATTTCCAACGAATGCTAAAAGCCATTCTTTTCTCTGAAAAGAACGGCTTTTTTTCGTTTAAGCGGAGAAAACCATTTCCAGGTAAGCATTCACAAAACGATGTTTACATCAGTTTTTGAAATGATTACCTGGAAATGACTTGCGG
>JAZQTP010000064.1:0-4037 GCA_045630845.1 Anaerotignum sp.
AATCTGGCTAATTACTCCGGTTTTTCTAAACCGGCAAACTTGTCATAGCATTCGTTTCCGTTTGCTTGAATTGACTATGGGTTGTGTGTTATTCATATCCATTGTTCAGTTTTCAAGGATCAAGTTTGCGTTTGTCGCAACAGGGTTTATTTTACTAAATCTCCATTTCGTTGTCAAGTGATTTTTTTGATTTTTTCAATCTTTTTTCGCTATCCTTTTCTAGCCTAGCAACACGATGATATAATTAATATCTTTTTATAAACACCATTCTCTTTTTGCAAGTTTTTGAAAATCAAAAGAGCTCAAAAGAGCCCTTTATTTCAATGTAACTAGCCCTGCCTCATACAGCTTTTGCAAAGACATCAATATACCTGTTTTCGCATGGAACCATGTCAGACCACCCTGGAAATATACCGAATATGGCTCACGAATCGGACCATCCGCACTCAGTTCAATGGAAGAGCCCTGTATAAATGCTCCCGCTGCCATAATAACATCACAGGTATACCCCGGCATTGCATAGGGAATTGGCGTTACATAGCTGTCTACAGGAGCCGCCGCTTGAATCCCCTGACAAAACGCTTCCATTGCCGCCGCACTCCCCAGTTCTACCGCCTGAATAATATCATGTCGTGCTTCTGTGCTGTTCGGAATCACACGAAATCCCAGTCTTTCATAGATATTTGCTGCAAAAACAGCTCCTTTGAGCGCACCTGCCGTTACGGTTGGTGACAGAAAAAAGCCCTGATACAAAGAACGGTTCAAATCTAGCGATGCGCCTACCTCCTGACCAAGCCCAGGTGCACTCAAGCGATACGCGCAGCGATCAATACACGCCTGCCTCCCACAAATATATCCTCCTATGGGCGCCAATCCGCCACCAGGATTCTTAATCAAAGAACCAACAATCATGTCTGCACCTACTTCAGAGGGCTCCATCAGATCAACAAATTCTCCATAGCAGTTATCTACCATACAAATCACATCCGGCTTGATTCCTTTGATAAAAGCAATCAGTTCTCCGATCTGCTTCACCGAAAATGTCGGACGCATGGCATAGCCTTTTGAACGCTGAATGGTAACAAGCTTTGTTTTTTCATGAATCGCTTTTCGGATTCCTTCATAGTCAAAGGAACCATCCTCCAGCAGCTCTACCTGTCTGTAGCTCACGCCATACTCCTTCAAAGAACAAGGTGAAGGCACTGTGCCAATCACCTTTTCCAGTGTATCATAGGGCTTGCCCACAGGAGAAAGCAGCTCATCTCCGGGTACAAGGTTTGCACTCATCGCAATCGCCAGTGCATGGGTACCGCATGTAATCTGCGGGCGAACCAACGCAGCCTCCGTACGGAAACATCTTGCATAAACATTCTCCAGCTTATCACGGCCATCGTCATTATACCCATAGCCGGTAGAGCCTGCAAAACAACCGGCATTTACCCGCTCCTCCTGCATCGCCTTCAATACCTTCGCCTGGTTATATTCTGCCACAGCGTCTATTTTTCCAAATCTCTCTTTCAGATTTTCCAAAACCTCATTTCCGAATCGCTCAACCTCTGGAGAAATCCCCAACATTCCATAAATATTTTCCATTTTCTTCTCCCATCCATATCAAAAAAATTCTCAGCTTATATTTAGATAGCCTTATATTCTGTCCGGCTCTTTTTCTTCCTCTCTGGAAAAATCCTGTATCTCAATCTGTCCGCCTTTATTTCGATTCAAGATCAATATGCCTGTGCCTCTGCCCGCCGGCTGCGGCAATGTAACAGGTATCCGTGCGGTTTTTCCATCCTTCAGCAGCAGCTTCACAATGCCGCCATCCAGCGTTATACCATAGGGTGCTACGCTGTCCTTCCAAATAGAAAATTTGCACCCCTGCTTCCATCCGGCGCAGTAAAAGGACTTTGTATTCTCCAGAATATCCTTTCCACAGACAGGACATTTGCCAAAAGCATTGTTTTTCCGTTTTTTCCCTCTGATTTGTTCCTCCGGAAACACAACATCTGCCCTTCTGCCGGACGCCGCATCCTGTATCAAAAACTGTACATAGCGACGGATGCTTGCCATGAACCGTTCTTCCGTCATATTCCCCTTTGAAATGGAAGATAAGCCTTTCTCCCATTTTCCAGTCGTCTGCGGAGAACTCATTTCCACAGGAACCACCTCTATCAGCTTTCTCCCTTTCTCCGTCGGAAGCAGATTTTTTCCTTTTCGCACAATATAGCCAACCGAAAGAAGCCGCTCGATAATTGCTGCTCTTGTAGCAGGTGTTCCCAGTCCACTATCCTTCATCTGCTCCCGCAGTACCTCATCCTCTACAAATCTGCCTGCATTTTCCATAGCAGAAAGGAGGCTGCTTTCTGTATATGGCAGAGGGGCTTTTGTTTTCTTTTTCAGCACCTCTGCCTTTTTCAGTTCCCTCTCTTCACCCTCTGCAAGGCTGGGAAGGTTCTGTTCCTCTTCTTCTTTTTTCTTCTTTTTCACCGCTGGCGTCAATGTTTTTTCTACCATCTGCCAACCTTCCTCCAGCACAACAGTTCCTTTGGAAAGAAACCGCTCTTTCTCTGCCTCTGCATAAACCTTCGTGGTTTCATATCTATAATAAGGATAAAACACCGCCAGAAAACGGGCTGCCACCAGTGAAAACACCTTTTTTTCCTCCTCCGTAAGGCTATCCGTTCGCAGCCTTGCATCCGTAGGAATAATGGCGTGATGGTCTGTTACCTTGCTGTTATCTATGATCCGCTTGCTAAAATCAGCCTTCTCCATCAGAGGATTTGCAAAGGGTGCATATTCTGCTATCTCACCCAATCTGCGTATGGTATTTTGTGCCTTTCCCTTCATATCATCACTGAGATAGCGGCTATCCGTTCTGGGATAAGTAATCATTTTTTTCCTTTCATAAAGATCCTGCGCAATATCCAGCGTCTTTTTTGCAGAAAACCCGAACTTTTTATTACAATCCCGCTGCAGCTCGGTCAAATCATATAACAGCGGCGGCGGCGTTTTCTTTTCTTCTTTCTCCACTTTTGTAATAACCACCTGCTTGCCGCCAACCTTTTCTGCGATGGCTTTTGCCGATTCTTCCTTTTCGATACGGGTATGCTCCTCTTGGTCAATCCACATCCCTGTATATCCGCCAAAATCAACCTGAACCTCAAAATAGTCCTCCGCCACAAAGGCATCTATTTCCTTCTGCCGATTGACGATCAAAGCAAGGGTAGGCGTCTGTACACGCCCAATGCTCAACAACGCATCATAACGCAGCGTATAAGCTCTGGTTGCATTCATTCCCACAAGCCAATCCGCTTCCGAACGGCATTTCGCAGAGGCATATAAGAGATCATACTCCTTCCCATCCTTCAAAGATGCAAAGCCATCTCGAATTGCCTCCTCCGTCATGCTGGAAATCCATAACCGCTGAAAGGGCTTTTTGCATTTTGTGATTTCATAAATATATCGAAAAATCAGTTCTCCTTCCCGCCCGCTATCTGTTGCACAGATTAGACTGTCTATTTCACCGCTGTTCATCCATTGATGCAGGATCTTCAGCTGTGGGCGCGTCTGCGTGATTGCCTTTAATTTCATTTTCTCCGGCAGAATCGGCAATGTAGAAAAATTCCATTTTTTATATTTTTCATCATAATCCTCAGGCTCCGACAGCGTCACCAAATGTCCTACTGCCCAGGAAACAACATATTTTTCTCCCAGCAGACAGCCATCGCCCCTCTTGGTTGCCTTCAGCACCTTCGCAATATCCCTTGCTACCGAAGGTTTTTCGGCAACAACTAATATTTTCCCCATTTCCGTCCCCCCTTCTTCCAATTACATGAGTATATATTATACCATTTTTCTTCCAAAAAACAAATACTTGCCATTCTTTTTCCTGAAATAAAACTGTAGGTATTACAATGATGTGTGACAAATAGAAAAAAAGAATAGTGAATAGGAATAACCTGTGGTATGGTTGAGTTGTCTTAAAAAACCGAAAGGCAGGTGTCCCTATTCACTATGAACAAGATAACACAGGACATGAA
>JAZQTP010000065.1:0-86617 GCA_045630845.1 Anaerotignum sp.
CAGAAGTAGCAAAAGTACAGGCTACACTGGAAAGATTCGGTGCAAAAATCGAAAAAGTTGATGACTGGGGCAAAAGAAGACTCGCTTACGAAATCGCAAAAGTAAACGAAGGCTTCTACAGCTTCACAACATTCGAAGCACCCGCTGCTGCACCCGCAGAAATCGAAGCTCGTATGCGTATTATGGAAAATGTTCTGCGTTACTTGATTATCCGTAAAGAAGCTTAAGCCGCTTACAAAGGAGGTAACTCTATGAACAAAGTGATTTTAATGGGCAGACTGGTAAGAGAACCCGAAGTAAGATATTCTCAGGGGAACGAACCTCTTGCTGTTGCCAGATACACTTTGGCGGTAAACCGCCGTTTCAAACGCCAGGGCGAACAGGATGCCGACTTCATCGGATGTGTTGCATTCGGTAAAGCAGGCGAGTTTGCGGAAAAATACTTTAGAAAAGGTCAGATGGTCAGCATCGTCGGTCGGTTGCAGGTTCGCAGCTGGGACGATAACGAGGGCAAAAAACGCTGGAGCACAGATGTTGTAGTAGAAGAGCAGTATTTTGCAGAAAGTAAAGCTGCCTCCGAAACTCACAGAGACGCAGCACCCGCTGCAGTTCCCAAGCAAGCAGCCCCTTCTGATGGCTTCTATCCCATTGATGAAAGCATTGCAGATGAAGACCTGCCCTTCTAAACATTCTAACAAGGAGGACTTAGAATCATGATTAAAAAACGTGGTCGTAGAAAAAAACGCGTTTGCCAGTGCTGTGCTGATAAAGTAACAACAGTTGATTACAAAGATATCAGCAAACTGAGAAGATATGTTTCTGAAAGAGGCAAAATCCTTCCCAGAAGAATTACAGGCAACTGCGCAAAACACCAGAGAGCGCTGACAACAGCAATCAAAAGAGCAAGACACGTATCCCTGATGCCCTACACACAGGACTAATTCAGAGATATTACGAGGACAAAATCCATTTGGATTTTGTCCTTTTTATTTATTACGTTTTTCTTAAGATTCCATTCTTTCCCAAAAATATATAGAAATCCCGAAAAAAACCTGCTATACTGAATCAAATTTATTTTTGGAAACAAAAAGGAGGCTATTGATATGAAATATAGAATTATCGGTTCCGTTGTTCCCGCAGTGGAAATTCTGTTTGATGAAAGCGGAGAAAGCATCTTCACGCAGTCCGGCGGCATGACATGGATGAGCGAAAACATTGACATGAACACCAATACCCGCGGCGGACTAATGAAAGGCATTGGCCGTATGTTCAGCGGAGAATCTCTGTTTATGGTAACTTACACCAGCAAAAAACCCGGCGAAAACATCACCTTTGCTGCAACTGCCCCCGGCAGCATCTATACACTGGATGTGGGCAAAACCGGCGGCATGATTTGTTCCAAAGGCAGCTTCCTTTGTGCGCAGGAAAGCGTAAGCATGAAGGTTGCTTTCACAAAAAAATTCTCTGCTGGTTTGTTCGGCGGCGAAGGCTTCATTCTGCAGGAGCTGAGCGGCAGCGGTATGGCTTTTCTTGAGGTTGCAGGCGATCTGATGGAAAAAGAACTGGCTCCCGGCGAAGTGCTGAAGGTAGATACCGGCAATGTGGTTGCCTTTGAAAAGGGTATGAAATACGAAGTAGAAACCGTAAAAGGTCTGAAAAATATCCTGTTCGGCGGCGAAGGCCTGTTCTTGACAAAACTGACAGGCCCCGGCAAGGTTGTTGTGCAGACACAGAGCTTCGGCGAACTGGCAATGCGTATCGTGCCTTATATCCCCACAAGCTCCAACTAACAGAAAGGCACTTTCTTAAAATAAAGATAGCGACTATAAAAAGCGAAAAACGGAAGAATCCTTTATTCGGATTCTTCCGTTTTTTATTGTTCAGAACCTTTGATTTTTTATAAGACTGCTTTTATTTTCCTCGCACAACTCTGCCCAGCTGAATCAAGAAGGTTGGAATAAAGGCAAAGCCTACAATCTTCAAAATATGCACTGTAGTCAGAGCGCTGTCGATACCAAACACATCATGCACACCATCCACCAGCAGCACAGCCATCAAAAACAGAACGCCTACCGCAAAAGCACCCCAGCTATATTTGTTGGAGGGCAGGCGGAAAATAGAGCGTGTACCACGGCAGTTAAAGCCATGGAACAAGCGAGCCAGACACAATGTAGCAAACGCCATCGTACACGCCAGCGCATCATTTACCGCAAGTCCGGTGTAAAAGCCCAGCATAGTCACAATTGCAATCAGGCTACCCTGAACCCCCAGATTTTTCAAGAAATCCTTTGTCAGGATGCCCTCTTTGGGATCACGGGGCTTCATATTCAGCAGATCTCCTGTAGGCTGTTCCATATTTACTGCCAGAGCCGGCAAGCTGTCTGTCAAAAGATTGATAAACAACAGCTGCACCGCTGTGAAAGGCAGCGGCAGCCCCATCAGAGATGTGAATACAACAACCAAAATCCCTGCCAGATTCCCGCTCAGCAGGAACTGGATAGAGTTTTTGATATTCGTATATACATTTCTGCCATTCCCTACGGCTTTTACGATAGTTGCAAAATTATCATCCGTTAAAATCATGGCTGCCGCATCCTTGGATACCTCTGTTCCGGTGATACCCATAGCGATACCGATATCCGCCTGCTTCAGCGCAGGGGCATCGTTGACACCATCACCTGTCATAGCTGCGATACAGCCATTTTCCTGCCATGCACGAACAATTCTAATCTTATGCTCGGGAGAAACACGGGCATAAACGGAAATCGTTTTTACTTCCTCCCGCAGCTGCTCATCTGTCATATGCTCCAGTTCTGCCCCTTCAATGGCACGGTCGCCCTCCTGCAAAATACCAATCTGCTTTGCAATGGCAGATGCCGTCACCTTATGGTCACCTGTAATCATAACAGGACGAATCCCCGCACGGCGGCAGTCCGCAACAGCAGGCGCAGATTCCTCACGGGGCGGATCCATCATCGCAATCAGCCCTACGAATATCAGATCATTTTCATCCTCCAGAGAAAGCCCTCTGTCCGCACCGACAACCTTTTCCGCAAAGGCCAGTACACGCAAGCCTTGAGAGGAAAATGCCCCATTCTGTTCCTGAATTTCATGGCGGTATTCCTCATTCATGGGAACTATGCCTTCTGCCGTTTTCACAGAAATACACCTTGCCAGCAGGACATCCGGCGCACCTTTTGTCATCAGTGTATATTCGCCGCCAATGTGATGCAGCGTAGACATCAGCTTTCTATCAGAATCAAAGGGAATTTCCTTCAAGCGAGGATATGCATTGCGCACATCATTTTCATTGCCGCCAGCCTTTCTGATAAATGCCAACAGTGCTGTTTCTGTGGGGTCCCCCACCTGCACTTCGCCATTGATGGCACCGTCATTACACAGAACGGAATGTTCTACCAGCTCTTTCAGCGGAGAAATGGACGCATCCGCTCCCTCCGCATCCCACATTTTCCCGATGGTATACGCTTTTTGCACTGTCATGCGATTCTGTGTCAATGTGCCTGTTTTATCAGAACAGATTACAGAAACAGAGCCCAAGGATTCTACAGCACGAAGCTTTTTGATGATGGCATTTTCCTTTGCCATTTTCTGTGTACCGATTGCAAGACCAATGGTCACAATAGAAGAAAGTGCTTCCGGAATGGCTGCAACAGCCAGCGCAACAGCAAACATCAGCGCATCGCCCACGCCCATGCCTCTCCACATACCCAGACCGAATACAACCACACAAATCACCAGAATAATAACGGACAGCTTCTTGGAGAAATCGTCCAGAGATTTCTGCAGTGGTGTTGCCTTTTCCTGTGCAGATTCCATCAAATGGGCGATTTTACCCATTTCTGTATTCATGCCTGTACCTGTTACCAGCACAACAGCACGGCCATAGGATACCAAAGAGCCACTATATACCATATTCACTCTGTCACCCAGCGGCAGTTCTTCCTTTGCAATGGGTTCATCCATTTTATTGACATTTTCAGATTCCCCTGTCAGCGCAGATTCATTTACCTGCAGGGAATAGTTTTCCAGAATACGGCCATCTGCCGCCGCAACATCCCCCGCTTCCAGAAGCAGAATATCCCCCGGCA
The DNA here is from genome assembly GCA_045630845.1 of Anaerotignum sp. Lineage (GTDB taxonomy): Bacteria > Bacillota > Clostridia > Lachnospirales > Anaerotignaceae > Anaerotignum_A. Next base: position 4,110 of record JAZQTP010000065.1, read on the forward strand.
CCAGTTGGGATGCGGCAATTTCCTGTTTTTCTCCATCACGAATGACTCTTGCATTGGGTGCAGACATCGCTTTTAGGCTATCCAGAGATTTCTGCGCCTTGAAATGCTGCGCCGTACCAAGAATGGCATTCATAATCAGAACCGCAATGATTACAATAGTCCCCTCGATACCACCTGTCATAGCAGAAATAATCGCTGCAATAATCAGAATCACTACCAGCAGGTCTGCAAACTGTTCTGCAAACACCTGTATTACCGTTTTCCGCTTCCCTTCTTTCAGTTTGTTTTCTCCGTACTTTTCCAGCCTTGTTCTTGCTTCGCCTGTGGTCAAACCTCTGGGATCACTATGCAGCAGGCTATAAAGCTCTTCATTATGTTTCATCCATAATTTTTCCATATATACTCTCCTCTCCATTCGATGCAACAGAAAAAGACTCCTATTGCACTAAAATAAAACCTTGTGCAATAAAAGTCTTGCTTCCTTCGTGAACCGAATGGTCTATCTATTGGGACAGTGTCCGGGGGCAAAGCCACCGTGATGACGAACGCTGTCAACGGGTTTCCCCGCAAGCTACTCCCTTTTATTCTGAAAAACATTTTATCACACCATTTTCAGAAAAGCAAGAAAATTTCATGCTCTCCCTATATAGTATGATGCACCGCTTTCTGAACTATACTATGTTTCTTTTTTTCGTTTGTACCTTTTTTTCCTTCGTTTTTTTTGGTAAGATAATAAAAAACAAAAAATTATCCTTAAAGGAGGTAACATAGATGAAACACGATAAATACCGCTATACAAACACAGAAGAAGTTGTATGGTATCTGAAAAAATATGCCCGTGTACAAGAAGAATGGCAGGCAGACTTTTTCGATGAATACGGCAGACATATGCTGACCTTTGAAAGCAGCGATGAAGAAGTACAGGAAGCCATGGGTGACGAGGACAAACTGTATCAGCTGGTAGCTGAATGGCTGGACTTTGCATTGATGGTAAATCCCGAAGAATATTAAACCAAAAGAATCCCCTGTATCGAAAGGATACAAGGGATTTTTCGGTTTTATACTTTTTACGCTTCTTTCGCTTCTCTTGCAGCCGCCTCATCAAATATAGGCTGAATTTCGTTTCTGTATACCTTACGGAAGAATACGATTGTTACTGCCAATGCCACCGCCTCCGCAATGGGGAAAGCAGCCCATGTCGCATTCAGCCCCCAAACACGGGAGAAGATGAATGCACAAGGCAGCAGAACCATCAGCTGACGCATGATAGAGATAATCAAGCTCACAACGCCATGTCCCAATGCCTGCATGGTGGAAATGCGAATAATATTAAATCCTGCCAGCAAGAACGAAAGGCTAATCAGTCTAAGGGCAGGAATCCCGATAGACAGCATCTGTTCCGATGCATTGAAAATCCCCAGAAGCTGTGGAGTGAATGCCCAGAAAACGATCATACCAACGCCCATCATGCTCATGGCATATTTTGTCGCCAGACGCACGGTCTGCATCAGCCTGTCTGGTTTTCTTGCCCCATAATTGAAACCAATAATAGGAACCATACCATTATTCATACCGAATACAGGCATGAAGATAAAGCTCTGCAGCTTGAAATATACTCCGAATACCGCCGCTGCCGTGGATGTGAATGCAATGAGGATCTTATTCATGCCGAATGTCATAATAGAACCAATGGATACCATGCAGATGGAAGGTATCCCGATGGCATAAATCGCCTTCACTGAATGCCCCTGCAGGTGATATTTTTTCGGATTGATAACGATGTCATCATTTTTCTTTTTATTGAACCAGCATGCCAGAGAAGCTGCACAGATTTGCCCGAATACTGTAGCGGCAGGCGCACCTTTGATGCCCAGTGCAGGCGCACCAAAAAGACCAAAAATCAGAATAGGATCCATGATGATATTGATGATAGCACCAAGTCCCTGTGTCAACATCGTGTAGAAGGTTCTGCCTGTAGACTGCAGGATTCGCTCAAACCCAAACTGCAGATACATCGCAACAGACAGCAAACAGCATATCCGCAGATAATCTACCCCCAATCGCACGATTTCCGGATCACTGGTCTGCGCACGGAAAAAAATCTCACTGCCAAACACGCCAAAGAGCGCAAACACAATGCCGCTCAATGCATACAGCATCAGTCCGTTATTGGCGATAAGATTCGCTCTTTCCTTGTTCTTTTCCCCCAGAGAGCGGGAAATCAAAGCATTGATACCTACGCCTGTACCGGTACCAACAGCAATCATCAGATTCTGGGCAGGAAACGCCAGAGAAACCGCAGTCAGGGCATTTTCGCTGAGCCGTGCCACAAACATACTGTCAACAATATTATAAAGTGCCTGCACCAACATGGAAGCCATCATCGGCAGCGACATGGAAAGCAGGAGCTTGTTGACGGGCATAACACCCATTTTATTCTGTTCCATTTTCATAACCCTTTCTTTCTTCTTAAAAACCGATTAGAAAACAAAGAACCCGAGAAAACAGCCTCCCATTCGGAAGGCTGTTTCAGTCTTTCACACCTTATTTGATCTGAGGACTATCCTTCAGCAGTACATCATGCGCACCGCCTTCAACCAGAGAGGTTGTAGAAATCACTGTGATTTTCGCTTTCTGCTGCAGTTCGGGAATAGACAGAACGCCACAGTTGCACATAGTGGACATTACCTTTTTCAAAGACAGACCTACATTATCACGCAGGCTGCCTGCATAAGGAACATAAGAATCCACGCCTTCTTCAAAGGAAAGCTTTGCATCGCCACCCATGTCATATCTCTGCCAGTTTCTGGCTCTTGCAGAGCCTTCACCCCAGTATTCTTTCATGTATGTGCCGTTGATATTCACCTTGTTTGTAGGAGATTCATCAAAACGCGCAAAGTATCTACCCAGCATGATAAAGTCTGCACCCATTGCCAAAGCCAGTGTCATATGGTAATCATATACGATACCGCCATCGGAACAGATAGGCACATAAATACCTGTTTCCTTGAAATATTCATCCCTTGCCTGTGCTACTTCAATAACAGCAGACGCCTGACCACGACCAATGCCTTTCTGTTCTCTTGTGATACAAATAGAGCCGCCGCCGATACCTACTTTAACAAAGTCCGCACCGCATTCTGCCAGGAAACGGAAGCCTTCTGCGTCTACAACATTGCCCGCACCTACCTTTACAGAATCACCATAGGTTGCTCTAATCCATTCCAGCGTGTCTTTCTGCCATTCGCTGTAGCCTTCGGAAGAATCGATTGTCAGAATATCAACGCCCGCTTCCACCAGTGCAGGCACTCTTTCCTTGAAATCTCTTGTATTGATACCCGCACCTACTACATAACGCTTGTCCGCATCCAGCAGTTCATTTTTATTTTCTTTATGGCTGTCATAGTCTTTGCGGAATACCAGATATTCCAGTCTGCCTTCTTCATCCACGATAGGCAGCTGATTAATCTTATTATCCCAGATGATGTTGTTTGCTTCTTTCAAAGATGTGCCGGAGGGTGCCCAAATTAATTCAGACATAGGTGTCATGAAATCTTTTACCTGCTCAGTCCCATCCATACGGCTCACACGATAATCTCTGCTGGTTACCAGCCCTACCAGCTTACCCTTTGCTGTGCCGTCTGTTGTAACCGCTACTGTGGAATGACCTGTTCTTGCCTTCAGTGCCAGAATGTCATTCAGTGTACTTTCCGGACTGATATTGGAATCGGAAATAACAAAGCCCGCCTTATAGGATTTTGCCCTTGCAACCATTGCAGCCTGTGTTTCAATGGGCTGAGAGCCATAAATAAATGCAATCCCGCCTTCTTTCGCCAGAGCCACAGCCATTTTATCATCGGATACCGCCTGCATAACGGCAGATACCAGAGGAATGTTCATTTCCAGTGCAGGTTTTTCCCCTTTTTTGAATTTAACAACGGGGGTTTTCAGACTTACATTATCCACCATGCATTCTTTTGTAGAATACCCGGGAACAAGCAGAAATTCGCTAAAGGTTCTGGATGGTTCTGTGAAAAAAGTTGCCATGTTGATTCTCCTCCTGTTTTTCATTTTATGGTATTGTACGCCTATGATATCTTCATGAAATATTAGAACGATTTTAACACGAAAAAACCCCCTATACAAGGGGGCTTTTCTGTGTTTTTCGCTTTTTGTCGATTTCGTCAGTTTTCCAAAGTTTTCGGCGAGTTTTTCGTTAGATTGTATACTTGTATACAGTACGGCTAACAAAATATACTTCCATCCACAACCTTAGCTCCGTTTCAGATAGCCCAGTGCCGTTTTCGCCACAATGCCGATCAGGATTCCCGTCACCACGCCGGATACCAGAAGAAACGGCAAATAATACGCCATCTTTACATTCTCTACCATCAGCGCCGCCACAACAATCTGCCCTACATTATGGAACACCCCGCCCGAAAGAGATACGCCGATGATACTGAAGCGCTCTGTTTTCTTAAGCAATGCCATTGCCAAAAAGCTGCACAATGCCCCCGAAAGGCTATACAAAAGCCCTGCCAAGCCAGCAAACAAGAGCCCGCTGAGCAGCACCCGCACAATGGATATGAAAAACGCACTTTTCGTATCCATAAAATACATCATAATAATAATGATGACATTGGCAAGCCCCAGCTTCACCCCGGGAATCGGAATGGGCACAGGAATCATCATCTCCACATAGCCCATCAGAATGGCAAGAGCAGCAAACAGACCATAATATGGAATTTTTTTATAGTCCATTTCAACCCACCACCATATCGAATGCTTCTTCGCCTTCTCCCACGATCTCTACCACCAGCTTATGCGGCAGACAAACAATCGTTTCGCCCACCTTTTCAATCCGCTTATGATTGACACAAATCTGATCCCGGCAATCTGCCTCCGTAATCCAGACCTGTCCATACTCTATATGCACAAAGTTATATCCCCATTCTGTGTGGATACCTCTACCCATTGCCTCATTGAGAGGAAATTCCGCTTCTGTTTCTCCATTTACCGTTACCACAGCCATTTTCCCTTTTTCTGCACCTGCGGAATAGAACAGCCAGATGCCCACTGCTGCCACCAATGCCAATGCAATCAGAAGCAAATCTGTTTTTTTCATTTCCGCACCGCCTTTCTCTAAAATCAGCTACTCTGCCTTTTAGCATAACAAGAAAAAAGGATGAAAGCAAGAACCAACCGCTTCCATCCGTAGTTTTTTTACATAAAAAAAGTGCCCAGAACCGGAATCGAACCAGTGACACGTGGATTTTCAGTCCACTGCTCTACCAACTGAGCTATCTGGGCATATCTTAACAACGGAATTTATCTTATCATACAAAATCTACCCTGTCAACAAAAAATTTTCTTTTTCATTCCACCCTCAGCATACAGACCACCGCCAAGCACACCCACTCTGAAGATATTTTCTATGTGGGCGTGCATAAACCGGCAGACGCACACAATCGCTTAAAGCCCCTTTTGCATAATGCTGATAATGGTGCTGTCCATCGGTGCCATTCCCTCATCGGAAATACGCCCCAGATTCCGTTCCGTCTGCTCTGCAGAGGAACCGACTACCCCAAAATTATGAGGGATCTCTACACCCTCCATGGCAAGCATTGCAGACAGATACGCCGCATATACCCCAGCAGATGCCTTCAGCGCACATCCCGTACTGCCGCCATCACAAATCATGCCCGTCAGATTTGCAGCCATATGATCCATCGCCGCACAAACCTCCTTTGTGCCGCCGCCCATCAGAAGCACAATGCCCGCCGCTGCACCACTGCCGCCACCCAATACGCAGCCGCAAAGAGAAGATAGTCTGCCTGTATAATACTTACTGAAAATCGTCACAAGCCCACTTAACGCCACTGCCCGCAATATCTCCTCCGATGTTTTTTCTGTATATCTGCCATAGGAAACCACAGGCAGAGAACAAAGTATCCCGTGGGAGCCGCTACCTACAATACTCATCGCCGCAAAGGGCAGCCCTGCCAGCCGTGCATCCATCGCAGAGCAGGTCAGCTTCTGTGCCACATAAATCATATCGTTGCCCAGCACGCCCTTATTCTGAAAGGCGGAAAGTGTTTTCCAAATGCCAAGTCCTACACCACTCTCCCCCTCTTTGGAAAGCTGCACATTCATTTCGATCATCTCCTGCACAAAAGACAACGCCTCTATAGGCACATTCTGCGCATAGGAAACCATGTCTTCCACCGTAACACGGTCTAAATCAAAAGCCTCCGCTTCTTCTACCCCGCCGGCCTTCTCTGCCGAGAACAAAACCTCCTCGTCCCTTGCCACCAGTACGATATTGCTATGGGTATCCTCAATACGACAAAGCCCCACACCTTTTGTTGTAGTCACCTCCGCCAGAATATAGATGCTCTCCCTCTCCTCATCAACTTGGATTTCGATGGGAATATCCAGTGCTTTCGCCTGTGCCACATGCTGCGGCGTAATTTCCTTCAGCACCTCCAGCCCCAGCTGCCAGTTGCCGCCCAACGCCCCCAGTGCGGCAGCCATTTTACACCCCATCTCCTCTGTCCCCGGAATGGCACAAGAAAAGGCATTTTTATACATTCCGCCGTTCATCACCATCTGTATATGCAGCAAACTGCCGCCAACTGCATCGTATGCCCTTGCCGCCGCCAATGCGATCGCACCAACCTCTGTTACCCCCAGCGCAGGCTTCAGTTCTTTTTTTAACAATGCCGTAAAATCATACTGCATGGCACTCGCCTCCTTTTTCTCTGATATGATTGAGTATACCGCCTTTTTGCAGCAATTTCCACTTCTTTTCTTCCAACGCTTTCCATCAATAAAATCCGCATTTTCGATTCTTATCATTGAATATTTCGATTTTTGTTGTTTTTTCGTTGATTTTTTTTTATAATCAAAGAAATTTGTCAAGCAATTATAAATTTCCCATATTTTGTGCGACAATAAATTTTGTAATTTAGGAGGGTATTTATGGAAAAACAAAGAGAAAAATTTGCATCTCGTTTGGGCTTTATCCTCATTTCCGCAGGCTGCGCCATCGGTCTGGGTAATGTGTGGAAATTCCCCTACATCACAGGACAATACGGCGGCGGCGCTTTTGTACTGATTTATTTCCTGTTCCTGCTGATTTTGGGTATTCCTGCTCTGACAGCAGAGCTGGCTGTTGGCCGTGCCAGCCAAAAGAGCGTTGCCATGTCTATGGATGTGCTGGAAAAGAAAGGTCAGAAATGGCATTGGTTCAAATATCCCGCCATGGCAGGCAACTACCTGCTGATGATGTTCTACACCACTGTAGCCGGCTGGATGGTATATTATTTCGTAAAAATGGCAGCAGGCGGCTTCGCAGGTCTGGATGCTGATGCCGTTGGTACTGCGTTCAACAACACTCTGGGCAGCCCCTCTATCAACATCGGCTTCATGGTATTCGTTGTCATCTCCTGTATGCTGATCGTTGCAAAAGGTCTGCAAAACGGTGTGGAAAAAATCACAAAAGTCATGATGCTGGCACTGATCGTTCTGATGATCGTTCTGGCAGTTCGTTCCATCTTCCTGCCCGGCGGCGAGGAAGGTCTGAAATTCTACCTGACACCGAATCTAGACGCCATTAAGGAACATGGTCTTTCCACCGTTCTGTTTGCAGCAATGAGCCAGGCGTTCTTCACACTGAGTATTGGTATGGGTTCCATGGCTATCTTTGGTTCTTACATCGACCGCAGCCGCGCGCTTGCAGGCGAAGCCATCTCCATCACCGTTCTGGATACATCCGTAGCGCTGATGGCAGGTTTGATTATTTTCCCCGCTTGCTTTGCATACGGCGTTGACCCCGGCGCAGGCCCCGGTCTGATTTTCGTAACGCTGCCTAATGTATTCAACGCAATGCCCGGCGGGCGTCTGTGGGGCACACTGTTCTTCCTGTTCATGAGCTTTGCAGCTTTCTCCACAGTAATCGCAGTATTCCAGAATCTGATTGCTTTCTGGGAAGACCTGACCGATATGCCTAAGAAAAAAATCGTATCTATCCATATCGTTCTGATGCTGATCCTGTGTCTGCCTTGTGCGCTGGGGTATAATGTACTGGCTGACTTCCAGCCTTTGGGTGCCGGCAGCGGCGTTCTGGATTTGGAAGACTTCATCGTATCCAACAACATCCTGCCTCTCGGCTCTATGATTTATGTTATTTTCTGTTCCTGGAAGATCGGCTGGGGCTGGGACAAATTCATGGGCGAAGCAAACACCGGCAACGGTATCAAATTCCCCAACGCCATCAGATTGTATATCAAGTATATCCTGCCTCTGATTATCCTGTATGTATTCGTAATGGGTTACAAATCCATGTTTGGCTGGTGATTTTTCTTGAGGGACGCCACCCCTCAACCCCGAGTTATAAAAACATTCGTTTTTGCCAAAAAGATATTTCGAAAGCTTCTGCTATTTGCAGAAGTTTTCTTTTTTTATAGAAAATATGATATACTGATAAAAAATAAGTCCAAGGAGGTTTGGAACTATGAGGGTATCCTTATTACAAATGAAAACGCTGGAAACACCGGAAGAAAATATCTTGAAGATCAGAGAAATGCTGAAAAAGGCAAAAGCCGCAGGAGCAGATATTGCAGTGCTGCCCGAAATGTGCTGCTGCTCCTATGAAAACAGCGCCTTTGTAAAATATGCTATGCCTTATAACTCTCCTTTTCTGACAGAAATTGCAGAAATCGCAAAGGAACTTGGGCTATATATCGTGGCAGGATCAGTGCCTCTGGCATCCGACGGAAATATCTACAATGCCTCCTTCGTTTACAACAATAAAGGCGAATGTATCGCCAAACACAGAAAAACCCACCTATTCGACATCAATGTACCCGATGGTCAGTATTTCATGGAAAGCGATACTTTCACCGCAGGCAAGGATGTGACCACATTTTCTACCCCTTGGGGCAAATTCGGGCTTATCATCTGTTACGATATCCGTTTTCCCGAGCTTTCCAGACTTCTTTCTCTGGAAGGCGTACAGGCGATTTTCGTACCCGCTGCTTTCAACATGACCACGGGCCCTGCCCACTGGGAAATGTCCTTCCGTATGCGTGCATTGGATAATCAGGTATTTATGGCAGGCTGTGCCCCCGCAAGGGATATGGAATCCTCCTATACCGCATGGGGACATTCCATCTCCACCGACCCTTGGGGTATGATTTTAGGTCAGATGGACGAAACAGAAGGCATCCTGACGGTGGAATGGGATATGTCACGCGTGGATACAGTAAGACAGCAATTACCTCTTTTGAAACACAGAAGAACCGATTTTTACGATATTATAAAAAAATAAGGAGAGTCATCCTATGAAAAAAGAAACCATTTATCTTGCCGGCGGCTGTTTCTGGGGCACCGAGCATTACATGAAAACCATCGACGGCGTATTGGAAACAAAGGTGGGCTACGCCCTTGGCGAAAAGCCCTTATGGAATCCCCCATTGAAAGAAACCGTCACTTACGAAGAAGTCTGTAACCACAGCGGTCATGCAGAGGCTGTGGAGATTATCTTTGATGCAGAAAAGCTCTCTCTGGAAGAACTGCTGAAGGAATATTGCTATACCATCGACCCCACTTCTCTGGGCAGACAAGGCATGGATGTGGGCATCCAGTACCGCACAGGGATTTATTCTTTACACGAGGAACAGCAGCAAACTGCAAAAGACTTTCTGATTGCACTGCAAAAAAACTACAAGCAGCCCATCATGATTGAAAATCTACCCCTGCGGCAATTCATCCCCGCAGAGGAATACCATCAGGATTATCTGGATAAAAACCCCGGCGGCTACTGTCATATCAACTTTGACAGGATAAAAGAGCTGAAAAAGGCAGAAAACCGCTGAATTTCCGCTTTTCTCCATAAAAAAGGTTGTCTTTTTTCCATAAAGCGACTACAATAGGAGTATTGAGAATCTAACACTTAGAAAGGAAGTAGCATCATGGATTTAACAACAGTAAAATCTATTTACCGCAGCACAGCGGAATATGCAAATAAAGAAGTGACCATCGGCGGCTGGATCCGCACGATGCGTGCATCCAAAAGCTTCGGCTTCATCGAACTGAACGATGGTTCTTTCTTCAAGAACATTCAGGTGGTATTTGAAGCAGACAAGGTTTCCAACTACGAAGAAATCACAAAGCAGAATGTAGGCGCTGCGCTGATCGTAAAAGGTCTTTTGGTAGAAACACCCGAAGCAAAGCAGCCCTTTGAAATCAAGGCAACAGAAATCGAAGTAGAAGGTACATCCACACCCGACTACCCTCTGCAGAAAAAACGCCACTCCGTAGAATTTCTGCGTGAAATCGCTTACCTGCGCCCCAGAACAAACCTGTTCTCCGCAACCTTCCGTGTGCGTTCTCTGGTTGCTATGGCAATCCACGAATTTTTCCAGAACAAAGGCTTTATTTATGCGCACACACCCATCATCACAGGCTCTGACTGTGAAGGTGCCGGCGAAATGTTCCGTGTAACCACACTAGATCTGGAAAATCTGCCCAGAACAGAAGATGGTAAAATTGATTACTCCAAAGACTTCTTTGGCAAGGAAACAAATCTGACAGTATCCGGTCAGCTGTCCGCAGAAACATTTGCAATGGCTTTCCGTAATATCTATACCTTCGGCCCCACATTCCGTGCAGAAAACTCCAATACAACAAGACACGCTGCGGAATTCTGGATGATCGAACCCGAAATGGCATTTGCCGATCTGAATGACAACATGGAAATCGCAGAAGAAATGCTGAAATACATCATTCAGTATGTTCTGGATCATGCTCCCGAAGAAATGGAATTCTTCAACAACTTTGTAGATAAAGGTCTGCTGGAAAGACTGGATAACATCCTGTCCAATGAATTTGGCAGAGTAACATACACAGAAGCTGTAGAGCTGCTGCAGAAATCCGGTCAGCAGTTTGAATATCCCGTAGAATGGGGTATCGACCTGCAGACAGAGCACGAAAGATATCTGACAGAGCATATCTTCAAAAAACCCGTATTCGTTACAGACTACCCTGTAGAAATCAAAGCATTCTATATGCGTCTGAATGATGACAAGAAAACAGTTGCTGCGATGGATCTCTTGGTTCCCGGCGTAGGCGAAATCATCGGCGGCAGCCAAAGGGAAGAAAGACTGGATATTCTGGAAGCTCGTATGGATGAACTGGGCTTGAAACGCGAAGACTACTGGTGGTATCTGGATCTGCGTAAATACGGCGGCACAAGACACGCAGGTTTCGGTCTGGGCTTTGAAAGAGCCGTTATGTATCTGACAGGCGTAGGCAACATCCGTGATGTACTGCCTTACCCTCGTACTGTTAAGAATGCCGAATTTTAATATGCTTTCGCATAAAAAGAGTTTGCACCAACCCAATAGGTGCAAACTCTTTTTGTCCTCAACAAAAGTAAATTCTGACTATCTCATCCATTTTTCTCCCGTTGCCAGATAAATTTCATACCATTCCCAATGCTCCAGCTTCACATCCAGCGCTGCAATGGCATGATCCAGCCGATAGAGCTTATTGCTCCCCACCAATGGCAGCATCCCTGCCGGATGATAGAGTATCCATGCATAAAGGATGGTTTCTGCACTTACACCATGCCTCTGTGCAATTTCTTCCAGAACCAGCCTCACCTTTGTGTATGGCTCCGCATCGGAGGTAAATATCTTTCCTCCCGCCAGCGGCGACCAGATCATGGGGTGAATCCGATTCTCCATCAACAAATCTATCATGCCGCTGTTGATATGCTCATAGCAGGTAGGATTAAATTCAATCTGATTCACTACCAACTGACCGCCGGTACAGCGATTCAGTGCATTGAACTTGAATGGATCAAAGTTGGAAACGCCGATTTCCTTCACCAGCCCCTCTTCTTTCAACGCCAACAACGCCTTTGCTGCTGCATGGGGGTCTAAAAGAGGATCCTCCCTATGAATCAGATATAAGTCAATATAGTCACAATGCAGCCGCTCGATGCTTCCCTTGCAGGCATCCTTGATGGTTTCATAGCGTGTATCATAATGCTTTGAAATCTTTACCTCTTTGCCATCCCCATAGGGCATACCGGCAATCTTGCGAATCCCCGTTTTTGTCACTAGCTGAACCTGTTTTCTCAGCTCCGGATACTTTTCAAAAACCCTCCCCATTTCTGTTTCACATACCGTATTCCCATAAATCTCTGCCGTATCAAAGGTTGTCACACCACGAGCAATGCAGCCTTTCATAAATTCTGCCAGCGTTTCCGTATCCCAATGCCAATCCGTCAGACGCCAGAAGCCCTGCACAATGCGGGACATCGTCAAATTATCTGTAATTTTTACATATTCCATATAAAATCCCCCTTTTTCATATTTTCTCTATCTCCTAGTATAAAGAAAAATACAGACACAGCAATACTTTTTCAAATTCTTTGTCCATACTATTTTATAGAACCATAACTCCATCCAAAGCCTGTAATTTTTTAAGAAATGCTATTGACAAATCCCTATCGCGGAGATATAATTTTTATAAGATATTAAATGATAATAATTATCATCTAATATATCAAAAGAGAGTACGCAAAAGGAGGCTTATATTATGCAGAAATTTGATCTGAAAGGCACAAAAACAGAACAGAACCTGCGGGAGGCTTTTGCAGGGGAATCCATGGCAAGAAATAAATACACATACTATGCTTCTAAAGCAAAAAAAGAAGGCTACGAGCAGATTGCAGCTCTGTTCCTGGAAACGGCAAACAACGAAAAGGAACACGCAAAGATTTGGTTCAAACTGCTGCATGAAAGCGAAGTACCTGATACAGCAACAAACCTGCTGGATGCTGCAGAAGGTGAAATGTATGAATGGACAGATATGTATGACAGAATGGCAAAAGAAGCAAAAGAAGAAGGCTTTGACCACATCGCATATCTGTTTGAAGCGGTAGGCAAAATTGAAAAGGAACATGAAGAAAGATACCGCAAGTTGCTGGCTAATGTAAAAGGCGGTCTGGTATTCTCCAAAGATGGCGATATGATTTGGCAGTGTGCAAACTGTGGCCATATCCATGTTGGCAAACAGGCACCCGGTATGTGCCCCGTATGTGAACATCCACAAGCATACTTCCAGCTGCTGGCACAGAACTACTAATATAACAACCATTCAAAATAACTCATATTATCCCTTAGTAATAGAAAAGAACCCGCAAGGGTTCTTTTGAGGGTGTCGACAGGCTGAAAAGAACCCGCAAGGGTTCTTTTTTTATAGTATCGATAAATCTCAAGAAAAAGACACCCTTTGGGGTGCCTTTTCTTAAGAGAGTATATTAAAGAAGGAAACAAGTCCTGTCTTTCTCCCTGTTTATATGGATGTCTTAAAAGACTTCTTGAAAGCTTTTCTGTTCTTTCACCGCTTCGATGATTTTTGCCATGCGAGAAAGATCGCCTACCAGCACTGCGCCGGAAATGATGTTATTTCTGAACCAGATTTTTTCCAGTGTCTGTTTCTTTTCATCTTTGATTTCCACAGTTTTATAGGAAACGCCTTCTTTTGTGCCAATGTCACCAACAGAAAAGAGGCTTGTTCCCATGCCGTGGAAGCTCATACCATTCACATCGGGTACATAAACCAACCCTTCGCCGGCTGCATTTGCCCCTGCGATGCGTCCCATTTCGGAAGCTACAGGCCAGATGGTGATATTTGCGCCATCATACTGAGCACAGTCACCTGCCGCATAGATGCCTTCCACGCTGGATGCCATGTTTTTGTCTACAATCACCGCTCTGTCTGTTGCCAGACCTGCGTCTTTTGCAATGCCGATGTTTGCACGAACACCCGTAGATACCAGCACCAAATCTGCTTCCACTTTTTCACCGCCGTTTACCACAACGCCGTTTACATGATCTGTGCCGCTGATTTCATCAATCTTCACACCAACACGGATTTCGATGCCTTTCTGTTTTGCTACATCTGTCAGGATACGCACTGTTTCAGCGTCAACCTTGCCTGCCATCAAAACAGGCGCACCTTCCAGCACCGTTACATTCAGCTTCGCTTTCCGCAGCTCCCATGCTGCTTCCAGCCCCAGAACGCCGCCGCCGATTACGACTGCATTCTTTGCTGTTTTCGCCAGTTCTTTCACCTTTTCTACATCCTTAATCGCACGGATGGATACCACTTCGGGCAGGTCTTTGCCTTTGAAGGGCGGGATGAAGCTGGAGGAGCCCAGTGCATAGATACATTTATCATAGGAGAATACAGAGCCGTCTGTCAGGATGACTTCTTTTTTCTCTGCATCCAGCTTTTCTACTTTGCTGTTCAGCCGCAAATCTATGTTATTTTCTTTATACCATTCTGCTTTTTCACTGGCAATGGCACCATTTGTAACTGCGCCGAACATTGCCTTTGTCAGCATCGGTCTGTCATAAGGCAATTCATTTTCTTCCGACAGCATCACAATGGATGCGGATTTATTTCTCATGCGGATAGCCTTTGCTGCGTTCAGTGCCGCAGCGCCGCCGCCCAGAATAACAAATTTTTCTTCAGATTCTTTACGGAAGCCAGTATCGGGATCAGCCACAGGAACAAAGTTATCTGCACCAACACCGCATACAGGACAAGTTTCCGCATCAGAAGGGATGATTTCACCGCAAACCAGACATTTCACCAGACCGGCTCTTGCAGAGGGCTTCTTCACCTCGCCCCGCAGCAGCTTCACACCAAACTGATAACCAAATTCAAAGGCTTCTGCCAGATCTTTTTCGGAAGGTTTCAATCGAACCTTGAAGCCATCTACCACACGCAGGTTGATCTGTTTCAGTCTTTCGATAATATGAGGGACGCCTTCTCCGCTCCAGCCGTAGCTGCCAAATGCGGAAGCCAGCTTGCCGCCATGGATGGGCGCATACATACCTGTTGTCAAATCCCAGATGGGCTTCAGTGCTTCCTGCAGGATAGTAGGTGTGCCAAACAGAATACCATCTGCCGCACCGATTTCCCCTGCCACTGCGCCTGCATCTGCCGTTACCAGATCATAAGCCTTTACCTCAATATCGCCTGCTTCTTTGATCCCTTTTGTGATTTCTTCTGCCAACTGTTCTGTATAGCCGTAAGCACTTACATAAGGGATGACTACTGTTGTTTTTTCATTTGTGGGGATTTCGCACCACGCATCATAAATCGCCATCAATTCGGGAATGTGGCTATCCAGTACAGGGCCATGGCCGGGACAGATAAGGTCGATGTCCAGTTCGCGAACACACTTCATCGCATCTGCCATATAAGGCTGCTTGAAGGGCCCCAGGATATTATCAAAATAATATTTCGTAGCTCTCAGATAGCCTTCATAGTCTGTTACTGTGCTGCGCAGGATACCTTCATGGGCATAGTGAGAACCGAAGGAATCACAAGTCACCAGCGTTTTATCCTCCGCCACATAGGTATACATCGTGTCGGGCCAATGCAGATTCGGCACAGACAGGAAACGCAGGGTTTTGTTTCCGATTTTCATTTCATCGCCATCACCCACTGCGATAGAATAGAAGTCTTCATTTACGATTTCCTTCAGGAAAGAAATGGCTGTTGCTGTTGCAATGATCTTCACCTTGGGATTTTCCTGCACCAGACGCTGGATAGAGCCGGCATGGTCAGGCTCTGTATGGCTGACTACGATGTAATCAATGGTATCAATATCCAGCTGTTCTGTCAGTGCCAGCCGATAATCATCATAGAATTTTTCTTTGGCAGTTTCAAAGAGGATGCTCTTATCCCCAGCCTTCAGAATATAAGAGTTATATGTTGTCCCAAACTCTGTATACATGATAATGTCAAATACCTTCAGATCTTTATCCAGAATACCTGCCCAATACAGGTCATTTTTCAGCTGTAATGTCCTCATAATATAACCCCTTTCGCATATCATTTTTCTAGGTTTTTGTCGAAAAAGATTGGGGAAGCATCTCCCCCTTCTTAAAAACATTTCTTATAGATTTGAAATAAGGGAGGGCGTTGCCACCCTCCCCCTAATATGCTTATCTGTTTCTATTATGCTTCTTTTTTCCAAAGGCCATGCAGATTGCAGTATTCGTATGCTGCAATTACCGCTTCACCTTCTGCCAGTGCAAACACCGCTTCAGGTGCGCCTACATGATCCAGATATTTCACCTGAACACCCTTATTTGTGTGCAGAACGATCCATGCAATGTGGTGTTCTTCCAGCATAGGATGTGTTACTTCGCCAACGATTACTTTTACTTCTTTGCCGTTGATTTCTACAACAGGAACATGTTTTTCACCAGCACCATCGGATGTATTGGGTACCAGCTCGTCCATCTTCTGACCACAGCAGAAAACAGGCACGCCCTTATCTTCTATTTTTGTAATAATGTTACCACAGTGTGCGCATTTGTAAAATCTAGGTTCCTTCATAATCCTTTCCTCCTTTAAGTAGACTCTCTTTTATTATACTCTCTCTTAATTTTATTTATTTTTCATTTTCACTTTGTTTTTCTGTGATTTTATGTTATCATAAGCTCAATAAGAGGCTGTGTTGCAAATGCAACAAGAAGGGGAGGGATTTATGAAAAATATTTCAAAAAACGCTTTATTTGCGAATGTATCCATGGAAGACATCGAAAAAATGATTCCTTGCTTCGATATGAAACAGCGTTCATTCAACGAAAAGGATATTATTCATACCTCGGATGAACACCGGGAATATATCTGCCTGCTGCTGGAAGGAGCCGTTTCTGTCAGCCGCATCAGCATCGACGGCTCTCTGGATCTGCTGGAATATCTGGAGGATACCGGCGTATTCGGCGATGCCTTCGCCTTCTCCAATCAAGAGGATGAATTTATTACGGTCTGCGAAAAAGACTGTACTGTTTTATTTATCGAAAAATCTCAGCTCACAAAGCGCTGCGCCAACGCCTGTCAGCATCATACGCAGGTGGTGGAAAACCTATTGGAGCTGATGGGCAACAAGGTGGTGCATCTGACAGAAAAAGTGGATATTCTCAGCCACCGCTCCATTCGCGGCAAGCTGATGAGCTATTTCCGCATCCAATCCACCCGCCAGAATACCTTGACCTTTGAACTGCCCTTCTCCCTTCTGAAGCTGGCAAATTACCTCTGCATCGACCGCAGCGCCATGATGCGAGAGTTGAAGAAGATGAAAGAAGAAGCTCTGATCGAGCTGGATGGACGAATAGTTACTTTGTTATAAAAAAGGAAGAAGCTTTTCAAAGCTTCTTCCTTTTTTTATTTCGTCACTGCCGCATGATACAGATAATTGCCATATTTTGTTTTGATCAGTTCATTTGCCAGATTCTCTAGCTGCTCCCGTCCAATCCAGCCCTTTTGATATGCAATCTCCTCAATGCAGCCAACCATAGCCCCTGTCTGCTCTTGAATTTCCTTTACTGCAAGAGCAGACTCCAGAAGGCTGTCTTCTGTTCCTGCATCCAACCATGTAAATTCCTGCCCCAGCTTTACCACATGAAGTGCACCTAAGCGCAGATATTCATTATTCACTGCCGTGATTTCCAGCTCGCCACGGGCAGAAGGCTTAATATGCTTTGCAATATCAATCACGCGATTATCATAAAAATATAACCCCGGCACGATATAGTTTGACTTCGGATGCTGCGGCTTTTCTTCAATGCTAATCGCTTTTCCGTCCGCATCAAATTCTACAACGCCGAAGGCATGCGGATACTCCACATAATATCCAAATATAGTTGCTCCGGCCTGCTGCTGCATTGCTTCTGCCAATTTGCCCTCTAACTCATCACCATAGAAAATATTGTCACCCAAAATCAAGCAAACATCATCTTCGCCGATAAATTTTTCTCCAACAATAAACGCATCTGCAATCCCACGCTGCACCTTTTGCTCAATATAGCTGATTTTCATACCAATCTGGCTGCCATCTCCCAGCAAACGAATAAACGGCTCCATATCATCCGGCGGTACAATCACCAGTACCTCTCGGATGCCCGCCTGCTGTAAAACAGCCAGCGGATAATATAACAGCGGCTTATCATAAACCGGCAGCAGGGGTTTACATACCGGCTTCGTCATCGGATACAGGCGCGTACCCTTTCCTGCCGCAAGAATGATCCCTTTCATTTGCATCCTCTCCATTCTGTGCCTTTTTCTTTCGGATTACTTGTCCTTAAACGCCCATAGTTTATTCATGATAAAGTTTAATGGCACAGTCGCCACAATCTTAAGAACTGGTGCTATATATTCGGAAATACCAAATACCTGAACAAACACCGCCAGTAAAACACTTGACAAAACGAAACTAAACCCATATGACATAACTACTTTTATAAATGCATACAGCTCATTTAATTCCGCTTTATCCTTAAATACATATCGGCTGTTCCAAAAATAGGAATTGACCACACTAACCAAAAAACCTGCTGTATTTGCAATCAGATAATGAAATCCAAAATATACAAAAATATAATATACCAGCAAAGAAATTACAGTATTTGATAGCCCAACAATACCAAATCCTAAAAATTGTTTGATCAGCTTTGTTAATTTTTCCTTGAATACATTGTTATCATTCATTTTAACTTTTTCTGTTCTTTATAAAATCACAGTCATTTAGAAATTTTAAGAACACCTTTCGCAATTTTAATAATTTTATGGAATGCCCAGACAAATCCATTCAAATGCTTTCTCTGCACCTTTTCAAATGATTGTTCTGCCATATCCCTATAGAAAACATCGCGAGTTTTATTCACCGCCACGGATTTAATCAGGCTCTTATTTCTGTCTATAGATGCCTTTGCATCACACTTCTGATAATAAAACGCATCTTTCACTGTTTCAAAAAACCGCGTCCCTCTCTGGGTATTCAGCAAAATCAAGGATGTTCCTTTTCCATCAAACAATTCTTTGTTTACTTTCTTAACACCCCAGAAATCTGCGATTGTAATATCCGCATATTCCTTTGGTAATTTCTTGAACTGGCACTGGTAACAGGAAGGTCTTAAATAAATATCATCTAAGAACCCATTCATATAAACATCTTTATAGGCGGGTATAAATTTTACTACCCGTCCGCTTGCAAATTTTATAATTGTCCCCATCTGCTGCCCTGTTCCTCTCCAACCTTTTTCCTTGTGTCTGAATCGGAAACCATCTATTTTATCATTATATTTTTCTTCCAAATATGCAATATACTTTCTAAACACAAGCGGCGACGGCACCCCATGACAAATAAAATCGCAAGTAAATAAATTCTCATAATCTTTCATCAAATAACTCTTTAGTCCGGCCACCTGACAAGGCGTTCCTACAAAAAGAACCTTTCTTCCGTTTTCCAAATGCCTCTTTGCAGAAGTGTATGTTTCGCCGATATTACTCTGAATATATTTTGAACCATATAGCAAAGACAAATCTTCCAGCGTTTCTACCCCTACATGAACCGCCTCCAGATTTTTATTCAGCATACATCCATAAACAACTCCGCCCTGTTTCAAGATATGCTCCGCAAATGCAGAGAAAGCTCCGCCAGAAGAACTGCGATAGCGCACATCGTCATTTTTATTCCAGCCCCCCAGAGCCTTAGGCATTGTTCCAGTGGATTCCGTCTGGTTCTTGCTTTGAATAATCGGACATACCTTTTTACATAGACCACATTCCACACACAGCGTTTCGTCTATCTGCGGATAGCGGAATCCCTCTTCATCCTCCTGCATATCAATGCATTTTTTCGGACAAATCTGCATACAGGCATTGCAGCCGCAACAATCCGTTTTTCTCTCCAGAACAATGTGCTTATGATTATGTATTGCATCAGAAGCATCTGTAATATGCTCCTTTAGATATGCAACTGCTTTTTCTCTCTCTTTTATAATTCTTTCTTTCACCGCCGCTCTGTCATAACGCTCTTTTAGCAACGCTTCCTCCAGAATCGGACAATCCGCCTCTATCCCAAGCACTTCCAGCAAATTACTCATTCTGGAGTTGAATTTCTTGCTTGGAATCAGATAGAAGTCCTTTTCAAAAATCACAGAAAATGCCAATCCATGAAACGAATTTGTCACAACAAATTTTGCATTTTCAAACAGACTTACAAATTCCCTCGGCCCAACATTCATGATACTTTCATCTACAAATGCCGGCTGAAAACCATAACGGCTGATTTCCACAACCTTCAGATTCAGTTCTTCTTTTATTTTTCTTACATATTCGTATATTTCTTCATTTCTCTGCATAATGTAAAGCAGAATATACTCTCCATCCGCTACAGGCTTGGATGCTACCTTTTTCCAATCTTCTTTTTCCAACAGGAATGTAGGATCGATCAGCTGTACTGCCTGTCTTCCAGATACTTTCTTAACAAGAGAAATACCTTCTTTTTCTCTGACAGAAACTGCTCCCAGCTCCCTCAGATACTTTCTCATTTTTCTGCCATGATTTTTTTTGATTTCAGAAACACCGAAGCTGGCAGCATAAGAAATTTTGTTTTCCTTCTTCTCCTCGAAGCCCAGATAATATGGCTCTGCAACGCCAAGGGTTACGATTGGATTCCAAATCTGATCGCTGCCGCATACAAATTTATCACATACAGGCTTATCCCTTCTCAACTGTTTTGGAGAATGGTAACATTTTGTCATATTAAAATAATTCTTATGGAAGTTTTTGAATTTATTTAATCTTCCCAGACGCAGATGCATCGTCTTGATGCCCGATACAAACTCTGCCTTATTTGTTGTAATGGGAAACAATCTTACGGTATCTGTAAAACGGATAAACCAATGGCGATAATCTACAATCTGCACTTCCGTATCACAATGCTTTTTCATTGCTTCAGATAACGCATAAGTCTGCAAAGCCGCACCAAAGTTATTCACAAAATGATATGTAACAATTCCTGTTTTCATCTTTTTTCATCCTCTTTCGCAGATTCTGATAAATTGCTGCAATAATGATCTTTGACTATATAATTGGGTCTGCTCTTGACTTCATTAAAGATTCTGCCAATATATTCCCCCATAACCCCCAGCACGATTAGCTGTATGCCGCCTAAAAAGAGAATAATAGATACCATAGAAGCCCAACCGCCAACAGGATTCTGGAAAACCAGATTCTTGATTAAGACATAAATCAAAAATATAAACGATGTCCCCGAAATGAGCATACCAATAAAACTGGCTACTCTCAAAGGGAAATCAGAAAACGAAACAATCCCGCCAACTGCATATCCAAACAACTTGAAAAAGCTCCATTTGGTCTGTCCTGCACTACGGTCAACATGGTCAAATTCTAATACCTTAGTGTTGTAGCCCACCCACATAAAAAGTCCTTTGGAAAATCTGTCTTTTTCCTGCAGCTGCAACAGGCTGTCAACCGCTCTGCGGCTCATGATGCGATAATCTCTTGCGCCGTTGACGATTTCAACATCACTCATTCTGTTGATGATTTTATAGAACATATTGGAGAAGAAGCTGCGGATGGGCGGCTCACCATCTCTGTTTTTTCTTCTGGTGTATACCACATCATAGCCGGCTTCCCACTCCGCTATCATCTGTGGGATCAGTTCCGGAGGATCCTGCAAATCCACATCCATGATAATCACAGCATCGCCCTCTGCCGCTTCAAAACCTGCCAGCATGGCAGACTCCTTGCCAAAGTTTCTGCTGAAATCAACAAGAGAAACTCTGGCATCCTTTTCTCGCAGTCCTTTTATGATCTCAACCGTTTTATCTCTGCTGCCATCATTGACAAATACAATTTCAAATCTATAATCTGTCAAAGAATCTATGATTTTTATAACTGTATCATAAAAAATCGTAACTGTTTCTTCTTCATTGTAGCAGGGAACTACAATTGAAATGTTTTTCATTCTCTTTTCTCCTTAATATTATCCTGTAAAATATATACTCTAATTTTCAAACCATAAACTACTCAATAAACACACCAGATACAATAAAACTAAGTTCTCTTCCATCTGCACTCGTAGGGTTAAACCTATAATTTGGCCTTAACTCTACTTTAACCAATGCATCCGGTTCTAAATCCAACGAAATTTCAAAATCACCCTTTTTTAATTCCATTAAATCAAAAAATATATCGTCTATGATGATTTCAATATTATCTCCTTCATTAACTTCTCCTGGATAATAACATTTAATTTTTGTTGTGCCAGCTTCCCCAGTTTTTAATGTTATAATTCCTTTGGAGCCAACCCACCCATCAGCATATATATTATCTCTAACAACTCCCGGCTCTAATTTTTCTATATCAAGCGTATCAGAATATACACTCAGCTTATATTTTTTCATTAACCGAATACCTTCTTTAACATACTCAGGTGTAGATTGAAACCCAGCATATTCTTCATCTTCTAAATTTTCAATATCTTCAATTAGCATTTTTTCAAGCAAGCGCTCTTTATAGTATCCTCTATGAGGTGCAATTTTAAACTCGTTAATATCTGAATAAATTATGAAACCACAAATTGCAAAAATACTTCCCAAAACAAGCAAATATCCTCCTGATATTCTGTACTCTGCATTTTGTACTAATACAGCTAATATATACCCATACACCATTAAACAACCAGTCCATATCAAAGTTGTTTCCAGTACATATCTCGATGCAGTCACATAAAACAAATCAAATGCCCCAACTCGTCCATAAATAATAATGGGAATAGTCAGCAAACCATATCCACACAAAAACATCGGAAAATATGTGATTCTATATAATTTAAATCTAAAATATAAGAATACCGCCCCCATTATGATTATCGCTAAAAACCCACCAATTAATACAATTTGCCCACTGGTCATATTTGCAACAACGGATTGATTCACAACGCTTCCTGTTAACATATAAAAAATAGCCAATAAAAAGCTGCCATCTAACACCATATCAAAAAATAGTGGCATTGTTCCTCCACTATTTCCGCCAGTATATAAAGAAACAACCCAAAAATAAATCCCTACGCCAACAAAAAGCGGAACAAAATAGATTATAAACGATAATAATTTTTCTTTTCTTCTTTCGCTTACTATAACATCAAAAAAGCATATGATAAAAATCATCATAATCCATGCACAAAAATACAACTGACTCAAAAAACAAATATTAAACCCCGTAAAAATCCCCAGAGCAAAAAATTTACCCTTGTTAATTGCCTTCCCTCTCAACAGTTTATCCAACACCGCAAAAACCAAAATATAAATAAATATTCTGATATAAAAATGAAAAGAAAAAGGTAAACTCATATTTTCCCATTGATTTAAATTAAATGTAGAAAGCAAAAGTGGCACACACAATAAGCAAATATATTTTTCTTTCAGCTTAGTATTATCCTTTAATAACGCATAGAATTTACTACACACCAATATTCCAATTAATCCTAAAATTGCCATCCCTGCATAGGATTCCCAATATAAGTTGAAATCAAAAAAATATATACTAATACATATCAATAATCTCCCCAAAATGTTTACATGGTTCAAATAGCTTCTATATAATAACTCCCATGTAAGTTCACCATTCATCACAGGTTCGATCAATTCAACCGCTTTTCTCCAATAATCCATTATTGGGATATTTATATTTCTCGTACTTAAAAAAAGATAATAGCAACCAAGTATTTCAAACAAAAGAATAAATATTCCTAAAAAGAGAACACTCCCCTTCTTTTTAGTCATAAATTAACCCTCCTAAGCCTATATTAAAATATAAAATTATCTCCCATAATCATCCTCAAATCGTACAATATCTTCTTCCACAACTTTCTCACCCAATGCAATCTCTATGATAGAAAGCATACGCTCTGTATTATTTGCCACTCTATGAATTTCACCAATGGGAATATATGCACTTTCATTGGCAGCATAATCACTTGTGTTGTTTCCAAGCGTTATCGTTGCAATTCCCTCTACAACCGTCCAATGCTCACTTCTATAAAAGTGTTTTTGCAGAGAAAGTCTTTTTCCGGGATACACTGTGATTTTCTTTACTTTATATCCAGGGTGATTGATCAACACCTCGTAATAACCCCAAGGTCTGTACGATCTGATTGTTGAATCAAAAAATTCACCGTATTCCTGCTTGTTTTTTTCGATAATGTTTTTGATTTCTGCAGAGCTGCCTTCCCTTGTAATATACACTGCATCATTTGTGTTAATCACAATCGCATCCTGCAAATGATTTACGATCACCAGGCGATCCTGTGCCTCATTAATCACAGAAACATTCCCACATTCATTCATAATGATATTGTTCCCATGCTTACTATTCTGCCCCCCATCTTTATCCATGGTCTGGCAAAGCGCTTCAAAGCCTCCAATATCATTCCAATAGAAATCTGACTTTACCACTTTCATTTTTTCAGATTTCTCCATCACAGCATAATCCACGCTCTCGGCAGGTATCTTTTCCAGCAATTCTTTTGGAAGCAAAATTTCCCGAGATCCCTCTAATGCCTGACTTAATTCTACGCAAGCATCGTAGATGTCTTTTCTGTATTTCTTCATTTCTTCTAAAAATACACCGGCTCGGAACATAAACATTCCGCTGTTCCATAAATATCCGCCCTGCGCCAGATACCCTTCTGCTGTTTTCAAATCCGGCTTTTCCTTAAATTCCTTTACATCCGCACCTTCATATTTGATATAACCATATCCTGTATGCGGCATAGAAGGCGTAATGCCAAAAGTGACAATATTGCCCTCTGCCGCTAAGTCCATTGCCTTATTCACTGCGTCTTCATATTCTTTTCCGGAAATAATTTTCGCATCTGCAGGAACAACAAACAAAATTTCTTCCGGATCGCTTAACAAGGCTGCAATGGTAATTGCCGGTGCTGTATTTCTCCCCACTGTTTCCAGAACGCTGGTATACTCGTCCACTTCAAGCCAATTCATTTGCTGTTCTACGATGAATCTGAATTCATCATTCGTTACAACCATAAACGACTCAGAAAAAGCACTATTTCTGCGTACGGTTTCCTGAAACA
The DNA here is from genome assembly GCA_045630845.1 of Anaerotignum sp. GTDB lineage: Bacteria > Bacillota > Clostridia > Lachnospirales > Anaerotignaceae > Anaerotignum_A. Next base: position 29,113 of record JAZQTP010000065.1, read on the forward strand.
TGGTATTTTCTGTTCCTATTTTCAAAAACTGTTTCGGATATTTCTGTCTGGATAATGGCCAAAGTCTCAGTCCGCCGCCACCGGCAAGTATGATACATTTCATCTGGAAACGCTCCTTCATCTAATTTTTTCTGTATAATCAATATCTTGAGATACAACAGATGCTGCCACTTTACTTGTAAAGTGATTTAATATAAATGCCTTGCAATTTTCAGACATTTCTGCAAGCTTATCATAATCACTATATAACTCGTGGATCACATCTGCCATCTTCTCATCACATTCTGTAACGACAAATGCATTTTCTGCAAGACTTAATCCTTCCGCTCCAATCGGTGTCGTTATCAAAGGGATTCTGTTATAAACCGCTTCAACAACCTTCCCTTTTACACCGGCTCCGATTCGCAGAGGCACTACCGCCATGCGACATTCTGCATATAGTCTTTCTAACTCCTCGTCTTCTACGAATCCCGTTACAATAATATTTTCATTTGCAAGATTTTTAATTTCTTCTGTCGGTTTAGAACCCACAATATACCATTTGATATCCGGATTTTTCTCCAATATTTTAGGGAAAATATTTTTCTCAAACCATAAAACAGCATCAATATTCGGTGTGTGTCCAAATCCGCCCACAAAAATAATATCTTTTCTTGAAGAAAAATCAGTATTTATATTTTGTTTCAGCTCATTATACATATATACAGGTATATTATGCACTGCTTTGTTCGGGAACTCTTTCTTTAATATCTCCTGTTCATAAGACCCAACAACATAAATGACATCAGCTTTATCAAATAATGCAAACTCTTTCTTTTTCCAGTCTTGAGAGGATTTTAACAACTCTGGATTCTTCTCAATTTCATACTGCCGCATCTCTCTCAGATAATGTAAATCATGCCCGAAATAGATGATTTTGCAGGCTGAATATTTCTTTAAAATATCAATATACTTTTCCGAAATATGCGGTCTGTTCAAGTATGCATAATCAAAATGCTCTCCATTTTCCTTCAACCAATTTTTCCAGTTATTGTAGTAGTAGCTTCCATACAGAACCTCTACCCCCATCTGTGTTAATTTGGTCGCATAGGGCTCATGCTTGAAAAAGTTATCCCCAATAAATGTAACTTTCATTCCCAGAGATACAAACAACTCCATATACATCCATGTACACTTGCCGCCCGCATCCTGATCGTAATGAGGGATATAATGATCGACTACCAGAATATGTTTTTTGAAAAGCGATTTATCTTTTGCCTTAAATACATTTTCTGCATTCGGCATATGCTCTGTTTCAAGAATATCCTTCCATTTATCGTAGAACTTCTGTGCATTCACAACCTGATATTGTTTCTGCCCGCTGCTTGTATCCGTTCCATTTGACACACCTTCAAAATGAACAACCACAGAAAGCGGCTGATACATAACTTTATAGCCGTGTTTTCTTACCTCAAAAGCCAAATCTGTATCTTCATAATATGCCGGTACAAATCTTTCATCGAAGCCGCCGATTTCTTCCCACAATGTTTTCCGAATCATTATCGCTGCACCGGAAATATAATCCGCTTCTTTCACATAATTATATTCAGGGTCAGTAGGATCAGACAGGTGTCCATAATTCCATGCACTGCCATCTTTCCAAAGAATACCGCCTGCTTCCTGCAGCCTGCCGTCCGGATATACCAGCTTAGAGCCAACCATGCCAATCTTCTCATCTCTTTCAATCAGCTCAACCAATGGTTCCAGCCAATTTTCCTGTACCTGGGTATCATTGTTCAAAAATAGGATGTATTCTCCCTTTGCATATTTTGCAGCATGGTTACAGTTCTTCAAAAAGCGTAGATTTACTTCATTTGTAATTACTGTAATCCCTTGTACCACCTTCTCAATCTGCATTGTCAAATCGGTGGAGCAATCATTTGCAATAATGATTTCATAAGTTATATTTCCACTATTTCTTACAATAGAGTCGATGCAATTATATGTATACCCAAATTGATTGTAAACTGGAATTACAATAGAAACCTTCGGCTTTTCACAAAAAGGAACAATAATATTTTTATATTCCTCAATGCAAGATAATGTCTTCATTCGTTCTGTTACTTCCAGCCTAATTGGATCTACATCTGTTCCTCGTACACAGTTATCCAGCCTTCTGCTGACACCCGATACTCCCTCTCTTCTCAAATAATAGCAGAATTTTTTCACTCTCTTCGGATTAACTTTCTTCAAAAATCTGATTGGATGCTTTGCAAATTTTGCTCCCATTTTAGCAAGCAATCTCCGTTTGCTCCCTATAGGAAATACTGCACCCGAAACTTTCCACATGATTCCCATCATCCGCCATGCCCGCGAATTCTTGATATTGGTAAGTTCCCTGTCAGCCACAAGAAGCTGCTCAATATGTCCCTGCTTATTACTTAATTCTACTGTAAGGGTTTCTAATTCCCTCTTCTGCTTTTCTGCTTCTACTTTACAGCGTGCAACTTCATGATACAAACATTTTTCATTTTCTAAAAGCTGTTGTATATGCCGATTTTTTTCATCAACCTCTGCATTTAAGACGCCCAGACGATTTCCTAATTCTTCATTAGAATGGTGATTCTCAATCGCCCAAGACATCAAACTCTCCAATTTTTTATCATTTCGCATGATTACATTGGTATTGATTTCCGGAAGTTCCACATCTGAACATACCGCAATCAAATACTCAGCGTTTTCATACATTTCTCCCCTGTTTATATAGGAAACCGAGTCTTGATCACTCAATATCGTATTACAAATCTCAAATTTCTGACTAAAAAATTTCACAAACCGAAACTTACTTTTTAGCAGAATATCAAACTCCTCATAATCCAGCTCTTTCACATGAAAATGATTTTCGCCCCTTTGGTTGTAAACACTGCGATTTGGAGATGAAATGACTAACACTCCATTTTCTTTCAATACACGCTTTATCTCTTTAAGAAAAGCTTTCTGTTCCGCCTCTCCAATGTGTTCTATTGTTTCAAAAGATATGACTGTATCAAAACTATTTCTATCAAACGGAAGCTCTGTAACAGATCCTTCCACAAAGCGGATATTTTCATCAGAATATGTTTTCCTTGCATATTCTATCGCTTCTTTAGAAATATCAATCCCAGTTACATCACTTGCCTTTTGTGCCAGAATCGCCGTACCATAGCCTGTACCACACGCAGCATCCAATACCGCCTTTTCCTGTACAAACTGTTTTGCAAAATAATATCTGTTTAAGTGTTCTATTTCTAATTCAACATCCACCTGTCCTAATACAAGTCTTTCACCTGTAAATTCCATTTGAATTTCTCCTTATAATATTCTAATCATTATCATAAAAATTTAATTCGTTCTATTTTATTATTCCGCACAGAATACGGGATACCAAACTCTGAAATTTCATGACCTTCTCGCTCAAACTGTATGCTTGCAACACCATGAAGCCATGTCAAATTCACATGGTTTTCCTGAATCCCTAATGCCACCGCCGGGCTGATTTCATATTGCCCTGTATGCAACCCCGGTGCAGTAAAGGAAAACGATGTATATACCAATTCTCCTTTTTTTACAGAAAAATTTTTTCCACTTTCTGCATAGGTATTGCTCGCAAGGATCGCAATCCCTTTTGCATTACTCATAGTAAAACCAACGATGACATCCTCCATGCATTCATAATATTCTGTAACAATTCCAATCATATATGTTTCATCCGAAAACATATTTTCAACAAAATTCCCTTCTCTATCCTTTACGAAAACAGAAAGGATTTTTACTTTATCGGAAAGCATACTGTTCTTCGCAGGCGTGATTTGCGGTATTGCCATCTCAAGAAATTCAGTTTTCTCCAATTCTGCCTGCTCAATCTGCAAGCCCTTGATATAATTGGCATTTTCTTCATTCATACGCTTCATTTGTGCATTAAAATATGCTGTACAAACTTCATTACAGTTTCCAAACATCTGTTGCACGCCCTGTTCAATCCATAATACGCGGTTACACATTTTTCTCACCGAAACAATATCATGAGATACAAATAAAATAGAAACGCCCTTCTCACGCAATTCATCAAATTTTCTAAAACACTTGCTTTGAAAGAAAACATCGCCCACACTCAAGGCTTCATCGACAATCAATATCTCCGGCTCGACACTAATCGCAACAGCAAACGCCAATCTCGCAAACATCCCACTGGAATATGTCTTAACCGGCTGATTAATATAATCTCCAATATCAGCAAATGCAAGGATTTCCACTTTTTTCTTTTCCATTTCATCTGCTGAAATCCCCATCATTACCCCTTGCAAATCAATATTCTGCAAGCCTGTATACTCCATATTAAAGCCCGCACCCAATTCCAAAAGCGCAGAAATGCGTCCTTTTACATAAACCTCTCCATCTGTTGGATTGACAACCCCCGTTAAAATCTTCAAGAGTGTTGATTTTCCACTGCCATTCGTTCCAATAACTCCCAGCGTTTCCCCTTTATTTACATCAAAAGTAATTCCTTTTAATGCATAAAAGGGAGTATGATAACTCTTCTTTGTTATGCTTAACGCTTCCTTTAAGCGATCGCTCTTTTGCTCGTATAATCGATATTGCTTTGTCAGGTGTTCCACTTTAATTACTTTTTCTTCCATAATCACACCTCTGATCAGAGTACATCTGCAAACTGTGGTCTGAGTTTTTTAAACAATTTTATCCCTGCAACAAAGCAGATTATTGTAATTCCCCAGAATAAAAAGTTCACATCTCCTCTTTCCCAAAACCAAACATGATTTATAAAACTATCCCTATATCCACTGCAAATATAAAACATAGGATTGAATTTCAACACAAATTGTACTGCTGGCGTCATCGTTTCCTGTGACCAGAAAATTGGCGTCAACCAAAAACCAATCTGCATTGCCACGCCAACAAAGCTAACCACATCTTTTACAAAGGGTGCCATAGATGATAATAACCAGCACAATCCCAAAAGATATACGCACATACAGAAAAAATAATAAATCACCTGTAGGTTATATACGGAAAGTGGCACATTGTTAGCAATCAAAAGTATGACAATAAATCCTATAAATACCACATGAATAAATGCTGACGAAAAAATTTTTACTACAGGAATGATGCTAACACGAAAATTCACCTTTTTTACTAAATAACTATATTCCATCAAGCAATTCGTTCCAGATATTATTGTTTCCGAAAAAAATGTCCACGCCAGAAAGGCCGGCACAAACCATACAATAAATGGCACATCATTTATCGGAGGATTGCGAAACCCAATCTCAAACACATACCAAAACACCAATATCGTCACTAGCGGCTGTATAAATGCCCATATGCCGCCCAGAAAAGAGGATGCAAATTTCGCTTTGAAGTCATTCTTTGCCAATCCAAATACCAATCTTCTATCTTTTATAAAATCCGAAAGAATTCCGAAAGCATTTCCTTCATTCGTGTTCATTCCGTAATCTCCTTAAAATATCTTCTTACTGCATCCTTCCAATCGGGCAATCTTTCAAATCCCGCTTCATCTAACGCCGCCTTGCTCATTCTGGAGTTTAGAGGCCTTACTGCTCTTGTAGGATATTCTGCAGTTGTAATAAAGTTTATCTTTGTCGGATACCCTGCCATTTTGAAGGTTTCTGCCGCCAGCTCTGCCCATGAACAAAAGCCCTCATTCGTCGCATGATATACACCGTATTTTTCTGTAACAATCATGTCACAGATCAATTTCGCCAAATCTACCGTATATGTTGGAGAACCAATCTGGTCACTTACAACATTTACCTCATCTTTTTCCTTGCCAATACGAAGCATCGTTTTGATAAAGTTATTCCCATTTTTGCCAAACACCCAAGAAATACGGACAATAAAATATTTTTCGAGCAGTTCTTTTACTGCCAGCTCTCCCTCCAGCTTTGTCTGACCATACATACTCAGAGGACCTGTTACATCATCCACTTCATACGCAGTTTCTCCCGCACCTGGGAATACATAATCTGTGCTGATGTATACCATCTTCGCACCAATTTCCCTACAGCATTCTGCAATATATCTTGTCCCATCCGCGTTGATTTTACGGCAGAGATCTTCCTCATCTTCAGACTTATCCACTGCAGTATAAGCTGCACAATGTACGACTATTTCAGGACGATATTTCAAAAGCACTTCTCTTACATTTTCATTCTTTGTAATATCAAGCTCCTCTAATGTAGGCGCAATGTACTCCATGCCTCTTTCTTTCAGCACTTTGGCTACATCATAACCAAGCTGCCCCTGTATCCCTGTAATAAAAACCATGTTCTCCTCCTGATATATAACCATATATGAAATCTATCCTTCGCATCAACAAAGAATCTGACCTATTTTTCGTACCATTCCTTTTTTGAATAATTTATATTTTTTAATAATACAGTATTTTTTGATAATTCCTTTCTTTTCCAGAGATGCATAGGCTTTCAACATCGTCTTCTGCTCATCTGTCAGAAATCCCTCATATACTCTGCAAAATTCAGATGCCTGTCGATAATAAGTAACTAAAATAGAGTGGATTTTCTTCCCTCTGCATATTTCCCAGATAAAGTATCGCAAAGAATTTACATCTTTTGCTCCACTCGCATTTTTTCCATGCTGACGATATAGCATCGTTGTCTGTTCTACAAATCCGATTTTCCCAAATGCGGACGCAATCAGTGCCAACCACATATCATGCATAATTGCATTCTTCGGAATAGTATCCAGATATGACAGCAACGCTCTATTTACCATCATCGTACATCCGGCAACAACATTTTGAACCAGAATATTATTAAATTTGTCCAATCTATAATCCATATTCTGCATTGCAAACAAAGAAGGACTGATTTCATTCAATGCAGCATCTACAACCTTTAGGTCTGTGTGCACCAGTAAGGGGAGTGCTTCTGCATATTGCTGCCCCACTTTTTTCATGCACTTCAATGTATGCTGTATCTTCTCAGAAAGCCAGACATCATCCTGATCCGAAAACATAATATACTCTGCATCCCTATGCATACGCTCGTATCGAATCAGCTCAAAAAAGTTGTTCTGGGCAGAGCCGCTAGGACTTTCCGCCTGCAATAAAACAATTTTTTCCGGATATTGCTGCTGATATTTTTTTATGATTTCAACGGTACTATCTTTGGAACAGTCATCCCGAATGATTAAAGTCCAGTTCTGATAAGACTGCTGTAAAATAGAATCCAGCTGCTCTTCCAGATATTGTTCTCCGTTATATGTTGCCATCAAAATATCTATCACATATCTCACCCACCATACTGTTTTGCATCAATTTGGGGCATTTTTCTTTTGATTATAAATTTAATCATACCCGTCAGCCATCTCGGATATTTATCCGTATAGTAGCGATCATAAAAAATCAGCATCGCATTATAAAAATGATACTGCACAAATTCATTTTTTGCAGATTTTCCACTCTGGCCTTTCAAATGCAGACACTTTACATCTGCATAATATATCACTTGATACCCCGCAGCTTTGATTCGCCAGCAAAGGTCAATATCTTCTCCATACATAAAAAATGTTTCATCAAACCCATTCAGATGCTTATATAATTTACCGGGCATCATCAGATATGCACCCGTTCCCGCATCAATCTGGTATGTTTTATTTCGATCCAGATGCCCCAATTTATATCCATTAAACAACGCCGCTTTGGGAAATAATCTGTCCAGGTGACTAAAATAGCAGAAAGAATTCCAAGGAGTTGGAAAGCCTCTTTTGCATCCATGATCCAAAGAACCATCCTGTAAAACGACCTGAACACTCAGACCGCCAACTTCTTTATGCTTCTTCATATACCGAACCGATTTATCCAGTGTATCTTTCTGCATGATCGTATCAGAATTCAAAAATAAAACATATTCGCCTGTTGCTATTTGAAATCCCGTATTGCATCCATGGGCAAATCCTTTATTCGGAACATTAGACAGCACTTTTACTCGTTCCCGTTCGCACTGATAGCGTTCTGCTTCTTTTGTAGAGTTGTCCACCACAATAATTTCAAAATCAAATTCAGGCTTTGTTGCAAAAATGGACTCCACCGTCTGATTGGTCAGATTTTTTGTATTATGGTTAATAATAATAATTGATAAATCCACTTTCGCTCACCCATCCTGCTTATCTTCTATCATACATTTTTTCGTAATATTTCTGATATTCGCCGCTAATGATGTTTCCCCACCATTCTTTATTCTCCAGATACCACTTAATCGTTTTCTGGATGCCTTCATCAAACAGGGTTTCCGGCTCCCAACCCAATTCATTCTTAATCTTTGTGGGATCAATCGCATAACGCATATCATGACCCGGTCTGTCTGTTACATATTTGATCAGATCTTCACTCTTGCCCAATGACGCAATGATCGTTTTTACAACCTGTAGATTGGTTCTTTCGTTATGTCCGCCAATATTATATACTTCCCCCGCTCTGCCGTTATGGATAATCATATCAATGGCACGGCAATGATCTTCCACATACAGCCAATCCCGCACATTTTCCCCTTTTCCATATACAGGAAGCTGTTTGTCATTCAAACAGTTTGCAATCATCAAAGGGATCAGCTTTTCGGGAAAGTGATAAGGCCCATAGTTGTTAGAGCATCTGGAAATCGTAACCGGCAGCTTAAATGTTCTGCCGTACGCCTGAACCAGCAGGTCCGCAGATGCCTTAGATGCAGAATAAGGACTGGAAGTATGCAGCGGTGTTTCTTCTGTAAAAAACAAATCTGGTCTGTCCAAAGGCAGATCACCGTATACTTCATCTGTAGATACCTGGTGATAACGCTGAATACCATATTTACGACAAGCATCCAGCAATACACTTGTACCGATAACATTTGTTCTCAAGAATACTTCTGGATCTTCGATAGAGCGGTCTACATGGCTTTCCGCCGCAAAGTTTACCACAACATCAGGCTTTTCTTCTTCAAACAGCTTGTATACCAGTTCCCTGTCCGCAATATCACCTTTTATAAACTTAAAATTAGGCTTATCCATAACGGGTGCCAGCGTTTCCATATTACCCGCATAAGTCAGAGCATCCAGACAGATAATCATATATTCAGGGTATTTATTTACCATCAGATGCACAAAATTGCCGCCAATAAAGCCGGCACCACCCGTAACGATTATTTTCATTTTTTCACCTCATAAGTAAAGTATTCAAAATTTTTATCATCAAAAAGGGGCGCCTGTGCATCCTTATCGGAAACAATGGGATTTTTAATCCCCCAGTCCACTCCAATTTCCGGATCGTCCCAACGAATGCTGCCCTCACTTTCAAAATTGTAAAGATTATCCGCTTTATACAGGAACTCCACTTCATCGGTCAGTGTTACAAAACCATGAGCAAAGCCTCTTGGTATCAGCAGCTGACGCTTATTTTCCGCAGACAGCTCTACTGCCACCCATTTTTTATATGTGGGAGAGCCCTTTCGAATATCAACCGCCACATCCAGAACTGCTCCTTTTGCACATCGCACCAATTTCGCCTGACAATGTTCACCATTCTGAAAATGCAAGCCACGAATCGTACCTTTTACAGAAGAATAGGATTGGTTGTCCTGAACAAAATCATAAAACAACCCCGCATCCTCCATTTTTTTCTTTGACCAGCTTTCAAAGAAATAACCCCTTTTATCACCAAACACCTTTGGTTCGATAATATATACATCCAAAACATCTGTTTCAATTACATTCATTTCAATGCCCCTTTTTTATATCCTTTGAATAGATAATCTTGCCTTCTGCCACTTTTTTCAAGTGCTTACCGTAGTCTGACTTCCCATATCTTTCCGCAGACTCCAGCAGGTTTTCTTTGGAAATCCAGCCATTGACATAGGCAATCTCCTCGATTGCGGAAATCTGGATTCCCTGTCTTTTTTCAATCACCTTTACAAATTCTGCCGCTTCGGACAACGCTTCTACTGTGCCGGTATCCAGCCATGCATAGCCTCTGCCCAATGTAATAACATCCAATGTTCCATCTTCCAGATACATCCTGTTCAAATCTGTAATTTCCAATTCTCCTCTCGCCGAAGGTTTCACCTTCTTTGCCAATTCACAAACACGATTATCATAGAAATACAGCCCTGTTACACAATAATTGGATTTCGGATTCTGCGGCTTTTCTTCAATCGAGATTGCTTTTCCGTTTTCATCAAATTCTACGATACCAAATCTTTCCGGATCATCCACATAATAACCAAATACCGTTGCACCATTTTCTTTTTGCGCAGCCTCTTTCAAGTGTTTCCCCAAGCCATTGCCATAGAAAATATTGTCCCCCAAAACCATTGCGCAACTATCACCCGCAATAAATTCTTCACCAATGATAAACGCCTGTGCCAGACCATCGGGGGAAGGCTGTTCCGCATAACTAAGATTGATGCCATATTTGCTGCCATCGCCCAGAAGCCTTTCAAAATTAGGCAAATCTGTAGGTGTAGAAATAATCAAAATATCCTTTATCCCCGCCAGCATCAGCACGGAAAGCGGATAATAAATCATCGGCTTATCATATACAGGTAATAACTGTTTACTTGTCACCATTGTAAGGGGATATAATCTTGTGCCAGAACCCCCTGCTAAAATAATACCTTTCATATATGGCCTCCTTAATATTCCGCACTCCTATTATTTGCAAATATATTTTTATACAAAAGCAGACAAAAACCGCATAGTCTCACAAATTTATTCTATCACAGAAGCGCCAAAATGTAAATAAAATGCCGGCTTTCTTCCTATTAAATGCAACAAATTCTTCCAGCGAGCCTTTGCTTTGCACTTCCACAGAAACAATCTTCTTTTTTAACAAAAAAAGAGGGGAAGAATCTTCCTTTCTTCCCCCTTTTCCTTCACTATATTGATGTCCTTATTCTCCATATCCATTCGGATTCATTCTCTGCCAGTTCCAGCTGTCCCTACACATATCCTCCAGCGTTTTCTCTGCTTTCCACCCCAATTCTTTTTCTGCCTTGGAGGCATCACAAAAGGATACTGCCACATCCCCCTCTCTGCGCGACTGAATCGAATAAGGCAATCTTTTTCCACAGATTTTTTCGTATGCACGGAGAACCTCTAAAACACTACTTCCTCTGCCAGTTCCAAGGTTATAAATATGCACAGATGAATGCATATTTTTCAGAGCCGCCACATGACCTTTTGCCAAATCCATCACATGGATATAATCTCTCACGCCGGTGCCATCAGGCGTATCATAATCATCTCCATATACATTCAGATACGGCAAATTTCCAACAGCCACCTGCGCAATATAAGGCAGCAAATTGCTGGGCGTTCCATAGGGATCTTCTCCGATTCGTCCGCTTTCATGAGCTCCGAGCGGGTTAAAATAACGCAGCAGCACAATCTTCCACTCCGGATCCGATGCGTGCAAATCCATCAGCACCTGCTCCAGCATTGCCTTGGTCTGCCCATAAGGATTTGTAATCTGCCCTCTCGGACAATTCTCTGAAATCGGAACCGTTTCCACCTCTCCATACACAGCCGCAGAAGAGCTGAATATCATCTGCTTTACACAATTTTCACGCATAATCATGCAGAGCGTCAATAGTCCCGTTATATTATTATAGTAATATTCCAACGGCTTTTCCAAGGACTCACTAACTACTTTCCACCCCGCAAAGTGCATGACCGCCTCAATCTTTTCTTTTTTGAAAACCTCTCGCAAAGCAGCCTTATCCAAAATATCAACCTGATAGAAAGAAACCTTTTTTCCTGCAATTTCTTCAATCCGTCCCAAAACATTTACAGAGGAATGCGAAAGATTATCCACCACTACCACATCATACCCCGCTTCCAGCAGCGCCACACAGGTATGACTACCAATATACCCCGCACCACCAGTCACTAAAATTGACATATATTTCAGCCTCACTTTCAGCCCTTTTTGTTCTATGAATAAAAGTATTCTATCACAAAAGCAGACCATTGTAAAACCGACTTTTCCATAAAAAACGGAAGAAAGACAAGCTTTCTCCCATTTTCCCTTCTTGCCATATCACTTATGATGCAGATATTTCTCCCTTGTAGCAAGCCCGCCGCGGATATGCCGTTCTGCCTTGTTTACCTCCAGCACCATCCTGACAGCCTTCGCCAGCTCCGGATCGATCCGTTCTACTCTGTCCGTAATATCCTTATGCACCGTCGATTTTGAAATTCCAAATTTCTTTGCCGTTTCCCGCACGGTAGCATTGGTGTGTATCATAAACTTCGCCACCTCCACCGCCCGCTCCTCAATATATGTCTTCAAACCAAGCACTCCTCTAAGTATCGCTTGGTTATGTATATGCTACAACTGGCTCTAATATGTACCAATCCACCCACCAAAGCATTGTGCATAAACAAATGAATAAACGCACGATGTTTGTATATTTGCACATCATCTCTTAAAAAGTGCCATAATCTCACGACATATTTGCTCATATCTACACTTTTTTCTTCATACATCTTGTAATTTTCGCAAAAATATTATATTATACATAATCAATGCATATTTTCGCACTATAACTCATGGAAGGTAAATTATGAATATTCTGAACGACAAACGATTTTTCAAATTCTTACTCCCTTCTCTGATTGGGGCATTTTTATTTGTAACCCCTATCAAGCAGGGCGGCAACATGACCATTCCCATTGCTGTCGCAGCGAATATACTGCTGAATAGCATGGGCGATGCCACCTTGACTATCATCTGGCTGCTGATTTCCCTTAGCGCCATCCTTACCATTGTTCATAAAACAATCGGCATTAAGCTGCTGCAGAAAAATCCCAAACTGGACAACCTGTTCAGCGTAAAAGGCTTTTGGCTAGCAATCCGTATGGTCGGCTTTCTCTTTGCAAATATGATCTATTTCAATGTCGGCCCGGAAATCATCATCGGCGGACTAACAGGGGGTATGGTAATCAACGACCTGATCCCTATTCTGGTTTGCGTATTCTTATTGGCGGGTATTCTGCTGGCACTGCTTCTGAACTATGGTCTGCTGGACTTTTTCGGCGCCCTGATGATCAAACTGATGCGCCCTATCTTTAATCTTCCCGGCAGAAGCGCACTGGACTGTATAGCCTCTTGGTTAGGCGATGGCTCCATCGGTGTTCTGCTGACAAGCAGACAGTATGAAGAAGGCTTTTATTCCAAAAGAGAAGCAACTGTTATCGCAACAACCTTCTCTGCTGTAAGCATTACATTTAGCTTAGTTGTAATCAGTCAGGTAAACCTGGAAGCGATGTTTATTCCTTTCTATCTGGTGGTATCTCTGGCAGGCATCGTAGCTGCGATCATCGTGCCTAAGCTGCCGCCACTGTCCAGGATCCCCGATTCCTACTACACAGCTACTTCCCACAAAGAAGACATCCCCGAAGGTATGTCCCCTGTACAGTACGGCATGAAACTAGCACTGAACAAAGCAGAAAACGCTCCCAGCTTCAAAGAATTTGCACGAGAAGGCATTGAAAATGTATTTGAAATGTGGTTCGGCACTCTACCCGTTATTCTGGCAATGGGTACAATTGCCCTGATTATCGCAGAATTTACACCTGTATTTCGCATACTGGGTATACCTTTCACCTTTGTATACCAGCTATTGCAGATTCCCGAAGCCCAGTTGGCAAGCCAAACCGTTATCGTCGGCTTTGCTGATATGTTCCTTCCCAGTGTTATCGCAGCATCTATTGAAAGTGAAATCACAAGATTTGTTGTTGCGGCAACCAGCGTAACACAGCTAATCTATATGTCTGAAATCGGCAGCATTATCATGGGTAGCAAAATCCCCGTTTCTCTGAAGGATCTGTTTATCATCTTTCTGGAGAGAACCATCGTGACATTGCCCGTCATCGCAATTTTTGCACATCTATTATTCTAAATTCCAAAAACAATAAACATTCCCCAAACAAAAAGAACCTTGTTTTTTCAAGGTTCTTTTTCATAATGCTCTATCCGTTCTTTTTATCCAACCCCAAGTCAACTGCCTTTGTATGGTCATCCATCAGCTTTTTCAGCCTATCCATCAATCCCTGCGGCTTTTCTTTGCCCTGCTCTTCCATACGGTTTGCCTCCGTTACCGTGCGGCAGGCATCCAGATAGCTTTCTGTCAATTCACGGATTCGCTTACTCATCTGCTCCATAATCTGTAGCACCCGTTCCGGATCCTCCTCAAAGTATTCTTCCAGATCATCCAGTGTGATAACCTCTACTTTGGTGCCATTTTCCAGCGCTACTGCTGTTGCAGAACGCGGATAATTATCCACCAGCCCCATTTCGCCAAAAAAGCTTCCGCTTTCCAACACAGTCAAAAGCTTCTCGTCCCCTACCACATAGTTTGCATAAATGCCGACTTTGCCAATATGGACATCATACATCCAGCACTGTCTTTCTCCCTGATAGAAAATAACATCACCTTTTTTATAGGTTTTGATATGCCTTCTTCCATTTTCCATTGCAAATACCGCCTTTCTATATTCCACAGATCCTCCTGCTCTCTCAATTCTTCCTCACTTTATTCTTCTGCCAGCAACCGCTTCAGCTCTTGATATACTCTACCGACAGGCAACCCTACCACATTATAATAGTCGCCCATAATCCCTTTCACATGGATGGCAAAATCCCCTTGTATCCCATAGGCACCTGCCTTATCCATAGGATCTCCTCCTGCAATATATGCTCGTATATCCGCAGAAGAAATCGGATAAAGATATACCTCCGTCTTCTCTGCAAAGGTAATATGCTTCTGCCGTTTTCCGATACGCAGAATCGTCACGCCCGTATATACCTGATGGCAATTATCAGAAATCGTTTCCAGCATCCTGCAGGCATCTGCCACATCCTTTGGCTTACCCATAATCTCGTTGCCCATTGCAACCACCGTATCCGCTCCAATGATGATACATTCCTCCTGTTGTAATGCAGCAATTTCCTCCGCCTTTTGCCTGGATAGCTCCATCACTACCTCCTCAGGGCTTGTTTTTGTAATCTTCTCCTCTCCCCTTGCCGGCATAACCGAAAAAGGAAGTCCTATTTTTTCTAACAATTCCCTTCTTCTGGGAGATGCCGAAGCCAAAATCAGTTTCATAATATCCTCCTCATTTCCTACATTTAGAAAAACTATACCACAAATTTCGCCGTTGGGCTATGCCCAATCCATTATGAAACGACATTTTTCTATCCCCCTTGTGATTTTTTCGGCTTTTCTATATAATTATTACATAATAATACATTTTAGGAGGGATATACTATGGTAAAACTCTGGATTGTCGGCTCTGAAAGCCAAATCGGCAAAGCGATTCTCTCTGTTCTGGATCCCATTGCCTTTGAGGTTTTCTGTACCGATCAAAATGAGCTGGACATTACAAATACAGAAGAAGTGCTGCATTACGGCGAGCTTAATCGCCCTTCCATCATCATCAACTGCGCCGCCATCACCGATATCAAACGCTGTGAGGCAGAGCCTGAAGAGGCATACCGCGTCAACGCCCTTGGTGCAAGAAATTTATCTCTGGTAGCAAGAAAGCATAATGCAAAAATCGTACAGCTTTCTACCGATGATGTTTTTGACGGAACAAAGGAAACACCATATACAGAATTTGATCCTACCAATGCTCTAAGCGTTTATGGCCGTTCCAAACAGGCAGGCGAAAACTATGTAAAAGAATTTACACACAAGCATTTTATCATCCGCAGCACATGGGTATACGGAGATGGCAAAAATTTTGTCAATGCGCTGCTGCAATCCGCAGAAACAGAAGCATCCGTTTCCATACCCACCGATCAGATGGGCTCTCCAACCAGCGCCAAGGATCTGGCAAGGCTGATCCTGCATCTGATTGAAACCAATGAATATGGCACCTACCACGCTACCTGCAAAGGCCATTGCAGCCGCTTTGAATTTGCAGAAGAAATCCTGCGACTTTCCGGAAAAACACTGAAGCTGAATCCTGCGCTAGCAAAGGATGTGCCTACTGCTCGCCCGAATAATGCCGTACTGGACAATTTTATCCTGCGTATTATCGCATTGTATGATATGCCCACATGGCAAGAATCTTTGAAAGAATATTTGGAGGAACATTAATATGGAAAAAACAAACGCAAAAAAGAAAATGGGGCTTACAACAAAAATTTTCATAGCCCTGATTGTCGGTGCTGCATTCGGTATGCTGCTGCATTATGTGGTGCCATCTTCCCATATAAAGGATACAATCATCGTGGAGGGCTTTCTCTATGTATTGGGACAGGGCTTTATCCGCCTGATGAAGATGCTGGTCGTTCCGCTGGTATTCTGCTCTATTGTTTGCGGCAGTATGTCCATTGGGGATACCAAGAAATTAGGAACAGTTGGCGTGCGTACACTGATTTTCTATCTAGCTACCACCGCCCTTGCCATTACGGTCGCTCTGACTATGGGCAATATTCTGGATCCCGGTATAGGGCTGGATATGTCCGCCATCTCTGCGAATGCTGCCAGCGTACAAAACATGGAGGCCACCTCTGTTTCCCAAACCCTACTAAACATCATCCCCGATAATCCTATCGGCTCTCTGGCAACCGGAAATATGCTTCAGATCATTGTATTTGCACTGATTGTGGGCATCATTCTGGCAAAACTAGGGGAAAAAGCAGAGGTTGTCGGAAACTTCTTTAATCAGTTCAATGATGTGATGATGGAAATGACAATGATGGTTATGTCCTTGGCACCCATCGGCGTATTCTGTCTGATTTCCAGAACCTTTGCAGGCATCGGCTTCTCCGCCTTCCTGCCTCTGGCAAAATATATGCTAGGCGTACTACTGGCGCTGGCTGTTCAGTGCTTCTTGGTCTATCTGGGGCTGCTGAAGATATTTGCCGGCTTAAACCCTATCAAGTTCATCAAAAACTTCTTCCCAGTTATGGCTTTTGCCTTTTCTACCGCCACATCCAATGCGACCATTCCCATGTCCATTGATACGCTGGCAAAGAAAATGGGGGTTTCCAAGCGGATCTCTTCCTTTACGATCCCCTTGGGTGCTACC
Organism: Anaerotignum sp.; assembly: GCA_045630845.1. Classification (GTDB taxonomy): domain Bacteria; phylum Bacillota; class Clostridia; order Lachnospirales; family Anaerotignaceae; genus Anaerotignum_A. The sequence continues at coordinate 46,201 of JAZQTP010000065.1, forward strand.
ATCAATATGGACGGCACTGCCATCATGCAGGGTGTTGCTGTTGTTTTTGCAGCGCAGGCATTCGGTATCATCCTTACCCCGATGGATTATGTGACTGTTATCGGTACCGCAACACTGGCATCCATCGGCACCGCAGGCGTTCCCTCCGTTGGACTGGTTACTCTGACTATGGTATTCAATTCTGTTGGTCTGCCGGTAGAAGCCATCGGCTTAATCATGGGCATTGACCGCATTCTGGATATGGCGCGTACTGCCGTTAATATCACCGGCGACGCAGTCTGCACTGCTATCGTTGCTCACCAGAATAATGCCATTGATAAAGAGGTGTTCCTGAATAGTTGATATATTCATCATACCAATAAAAAAGAAGCGGGAGCTGCAGCAAAATATCTGCTGCGGCTCCCGCTTTTCTTTTACATTTCCTTCAATGCTTCCATCACTTCCGCCCGCAGGGGAATCGACTGCACCGCACCATTTCTTGTGACCGCAATGGAGGATGCCTTTGCACTCATTTTCAAAATATCGGAAATCTCCATGCCCTCAATCAGCCCCGCCAGAAAATATCCTGTGAAGGTATCCCCTGCTGCTGTAGTATCCACTGCCTGCACAGGGAAAACCGGCTGGAAGAATACAGTATCCCCCTCCGCATATTTTGCGCCGTCCTTACCCAATGTCAGAACGATTTTCGCATGGGGGAACATTTCCCGCATTTTTTCCAGCACTGCATCGGGTTCTGTCATTCCCGTAATCTGACCGCCTTCCACCTCATTCAACAAAAAAATACTGATTTTATTGAGGTCTACCTCTTTCAGCTTTTCATTGAAGGGTGACGGATTCAATGCCACCTGCATCCCCTTTGCATAGGCCTGCTCCACAATATAGGGCAGCAAATTCACCTCATTCTGTAGCAGTAGCACATCGCCCGCATCAAAGTGCTTCAACACCTCATCCACATATTCCTTTGTCAGCTTCTGATTTGCGCCGCCATAAAGAAGAATACAGTTCTGTGCGTTTTTGTCCAGTTGAATAATTGCATGGCCTGTTTTTCCTTCTATTTTACGGATATAAGCCGCATCTACACCATGCGCCTTACAGGCATCCAAAAAAGGCTGTCCATCCTCTCCCACCATGCCGCCTTGGTATACTGCCGCACCAGCCTTTGCCAGTGCCATAGACTGATTGATACCCTTGCCACCAAGAAAGATATTCATATCGTAGGAGGATTCCGTTTCTCCCGCCTCTACAATATGATCTACCCGATACACATAGTCCAAATTCATGGAACCAATATTCAATACCTTCATGATATCACCCTTTTTCTTCTTTCTTCCTATGCCATTTTTTCGGCACTCGTTCTGTTTCCATTATAATATAAGTTAAAAAAGAAAGAAAGCACTTTCCTGTGCCAAACGGAAAAATGCAAAAAGGATACCTTCTTCGTATACCAAGAAAGTATCCTTTTCCATAAAAGCAGACATATTTCAAAAGCATTTTGCATTGCAAAATGCTCCGCCTGCGGCGGTGTCGCTTGCGGCTGACTACCTTGCCGCCGCAATGCGATCCCCCGGAGGGTTTTTACTCTATAAGAAACAAAATTTCTTATAGAGTAAAAAATATCTGCCATGTCCCTCTTCGGAGGTTTGCTTTACAGGTATATTTAACTTCTGCCTTTTAAGCTTCTATTGTTTTTTCCTCTGCATTTTTATCTGCAGCTACTACTGCTTCTGCTTTCGGCACAATAATTACCTGTTTTTCTTTTTGATCCCAGAGGACAGTTGCATCCATATTTTCCGCTATAAATCGCAACGGCAAATAAGTTCTGCTGTTTTCAATAAATGCAGGTGTATCCAACTGAATCTCCTTGCCATTCACATATGCTATGCTCTGACCAATCGTAATTTCAATCTGTTTTTCGCCTTTTGTGATTGTTACTTTCTTCGTAGCTTCATCCCATGCTACTGTGCCACCCAGTGCTTCTGCTATCATCCGGCCAGGAAGCATTGTTCTTTCATTTCTGATGATAGGTGCAACATCGTTTACAATATCCTTGCCTAAAACAGAGGTTTCTTTCTTATTGATTGTCAGCACCAATGCTTTTGTTTTATCTACATTTTCCAATGTGATTTTTTCTGCTACGCTCTCTGTCTTTGTTTCAACAAATTCTGGTTCTTTTTCCTGTTCTTTTTCCGGTGCTTTTGTTGTAGATGCGCTACTACTAGAACCACCGCCGGAACTGGAACCGCCGCCAGAACTGGAGCTACCGCCAGAACTGGAGCTGCCGCCAGAGCTGGAGCTGCCGCCAGAGCTATTTTTCGTCCATTGTGCATAGATTGTTGTGTCGCTACCAAATACAGTTGTTTCAGTAATCTTTTCTCCGCCATTCAGTGCTGTATACCAGCCCTTAAAGCTATAACCACTACGCGTCGGTTTCGGCAGGCTACCCAGCGTACCGTCTTCTTTTGTGGTTGCTGTCTGCTGGCTGCAGCTGCCGCCGTTTGCATCAAAATGTATCTGATAAACAATTACTTCTGGTTCTTTTTCTGTAAAGGTCCAGCTACCGGTAAAGAGGATTACTGTTTCATTTACAACACCCTCATCCCATCCGCTGAAGGTCCATGTACCATCTGCCACAGAAATAACCATGCCGGAAGTATAAGTCGTATCTACCGCATCTTTTGCTTCCTCTGCACTGCTATATTCTGTGTTGTCTACAGGCAGGGCTTCATCCGCAGGAGCCTGCACACCCCAGTTGTATACAATGCTATAAATATCTCCGGAAGCTGTCGCTGTGTACTGCCAGCTACCAGTAAATGTCACTGTTGTACCTTCAGTTGCTGGTGTCCAAGCGACAAATACCCATATACCATTTGCCACAGAAATAACCATGCCGGGGGCATAAGAAATGTCCAGCGCCGCTATTGCTTCTTCTGCACTGTCATATTCTCTATTGTCTACAGGCAGCTTCGCATTCTCAGGTGCATCTGTACCCCAGTTATACTCTACTGTATATTTCTCTTCCTGCTCATTTTCTGTAAATGCCCAGCTACCGGTGAAGGTCACTACTGTGCCTTCGGTTACTGCTGTCCAACCGCTGAATTTCCAGATACCATTTTCCACCTCAATCTCTGTTGCAGATGTATAGGCGGTATCCATCGCTGCTTTTGCTGCTGCTTCGCTATCATATTCTGCACTATCTGCAGGCAGTGTTACGGCCGCAGGTGCATCTGTACCCCAGTCATACTGCACGGTATATTTTGCTGCCGGTGCATTTCCTGTAAATGTCCAGCTACCGGTGAAGGTCACTACTGTGCCTTCGGTTACTGCTGTCCAGCCGCTGAATTTCCAGATACCATTTTCCACCACAATCTCTGTTGCAGATGTATAGGCGGTATCCATTGCTGCTTTTGCTGCCGCTTCGCTGTCATATTCTGTGCCGCCTGCAGGCAGTGTTGCATCCGCAGGTGCATCTGTACCCCAGTCATACTTCACGGTATATTTTGCTGCCGGTGCATTTCCTGTAAATGTCCAGCTGCCAGTGAAGGTCACTGTTGTGCCGTTTGTTGCTGCTGTCCAGCCGCTGAAGCGCCAGAGACCACCCTCTACGCTAACCTCTGTTGCAGATGTGTAAGTAGTGTTCATTGCGTCCATCGCCGCTTCTGCGCTGTCGTATTTATTACTATCTACAGGCAGTGTTTCACCCGTAGGTGCATTGGTACCCCAATCATACTTTACTTTATATTTTACTATTGCAGTGTTAGGCGTGAAGCTCCAGCTACCAGTATAGGTGATTTCTTTATAATCTTCATTTACATCGCTTTCTTCCCAACCAGAGAAAGTCCACACCCCACGCACGCCATCTTTCTTTCCTTCAATCGTAGTTCCTTCTGCAAAAGTCGAATCCACCGCCGCTCTTGCTGCATCCAGCGTATCATATGTATTGGAATCTACCGGCAACGCTACATCTTCAGGCACCGCACCTGTCCACATATATTTTGCAACATAGGAACTATAACTCTGACGATAGGGTACAGAGCTCCAGCAGCCACGGAAAATCAATTCCTTGCCCACCAGCTCACCATCGTCCCAGCCGGAAAATTCCCAAATTCTAATAGGGTATCCATTTTCTCCCATTTCAGGCTGCGGACGACTCAGGCTGGACGAATCCGCTTTCGCTGCACGGGCTTCCTCCAGCGTTGCAAAGCCCCGCTGTGCCGGTGCATATTGATTCAATACCCAAGAGGGTACAGCTTCTTCCGGAACATATCCCCAATCATAGGAAATGGAGTAACCTACTGCAAGTGTTCCTGCATCTGCAAAAACATAATCTAGCAGTTCTCCTACATATATAAGGATTCCACAGTTGTCGTATGTCAAACTCAGGGGCATTCCATAAGTCAATGACATCATTCCTTGATGATCGGTGAAGCCGATTTCATATTTAGAAATATTTTCTGCATTGATCGGGAATGTCTCGCTCTTTGTCCCATTATCATAGGTGATCTGGAATAATGCACCATCCAGATCAAATGCTTCTCCTGCATCAAATTCCATGGTATCCGGCGGCACCAGCATCGCAATTTCCGATGCTTTCGGCGCAGTTACCTTAATATTCTGGCTCACTGTCTGTCCGCCGTAGGAATAAGTTACCCGTGTATCTGCCGTTGTCAAGGCATTCTGCAAATTATGCGTAAAGCCAGAAGTAATCTCATAAGAAGAAGTGTAATAGCCTTCCTGATATTGAACCTGCAGTTTTACACCCTCCGCAGAATACATTTCTCCGACAAAATAATCGGTTTTCCCTTCATATCCCCGGGATATCTTCAGTCCCATTATACTGTCGGGCGCATCTATAATCGTTGCTGTTACCGAGAAGTCTTTTCCCTTATATGTACCATTTACAGTGGTTTCTCCGGTCTTGCTGCTATCCCAGCCACTCATATCCAGCATATCCGCTGTCAATGGAAGTGTAGTTGTGCCATTCAGTGTAAGTGTTGCATCACTCAGATTGAGTGTCTGCCCCAGATAATGCTCTTGATAAGAACCCAGCGTTGCTGTAATCTCGTCGATGTCTGCCTCGGCTCTCAATGTGGGATATTGCCCATCTTCCATGCTCCATGTCGATACAAAATCCCAACCATTAAAGGTCTCTTTCGTCTTTAATTCCGCAGCCGTTTTTGCGCAGGCATCCTCGTCTGTGTATTGATATGCCATACCCGACATCTTCATTCCATCCAGACCATAGGCAACATAGTCACCATTCACATACAGTCCGTCGCCTTGATAGCTGCCGCAAAGGCGTCCTGTGTAGTTCGTTCCGGTGGTTTCTGCCGTCAGTTCGGCTACGCTATAGCTGTTTTTTGCAGTTGCACCATATATCATATGTCCAAAAAGGCCACCCAGAGAAACTTCTTTACTTCCGCCCACAGCTTTCACGCTTCCGGCAGCGTAGCAATCGCTTAATGTCCCCTGATAGCTATCTCCCACCAGCGCACCAACCGACATATCTGTACCTTCTCCCAGAGAAACGGTAACCGTTGCATCTGTCCAACAGCGAGCCAGAGTTCCCCCGTTCATATAACCAACAATGTTACCCCAGGAAGCGTCACCGCCCCATGGATTCGTTATAGATGCTTCAAAATTCCCATGCACAGAAGAATCCGCAATGGTACCCGCATTAGTATACGCAATCACACCGCCTATATTCGCGCTGTAAAATTTCCCTGTTCCGGTAACATCCAAATTCTTAATCACGCCGTCATTCGTTTCAAAGATCGCTGTGCTCAGATTGGTAATCTTATACCCTGCACCATCCAGCACGCCGCTAAAGCTTTCTATTGTAGTGAAGCCCGAAGATGCATCAACATTTGCGCCCAGCTGATACTGTGCATTCGGTGCATTGGCAATCATCTGAAACTCTTTCAGCGTCTGAATGACATAGGGGTCAGCCGCTGTTCCCTGCCCTTTTGCAGGATGCATCTGTGTCGGCACTCTATCAACTGCAATATATTTGATGTGTTCGCCGCCATCATCCGGCACAGTAAAGGAGCCATTCAGTGTTTTTACCACAATGGCAGCTCTGCCCGGCAGTTCTACAGATTCCCCGCTCTTACCATAATAAATGGGGTAATCCGGCAGCTGCGCCTCTACTGTTGTATCTCCATTGAAGCCATAAATACCGCTGGTTGCCCTTGTTGCACAAGCAATATAGAAGGTCTCTACAGATTCTGCAAAGGTTTTATTTCCCTCCAGATCCAGCTCCGCCAGCAAATCGTCCATAAATGCTACCACAGTTTTATCTTTCAAATCCAGCGTATAAACCGTATTGAACAGACTGATAACATTCTCTTTGAAATTATCCCCCATCTGACTGATCAGATAGCGGAAATACAGATAGGAATGTCCATACAGCATTGCCGTATCTTCTGTTCCGGACAGCAGAGAAAAGCCCTTGCGCAGCAGATTATATTCTTTCAGCGCTCCAATTCTGTCGCTGCTGTCAATGCCGCTTCCGCTATTCTGGTATGCCTGTCCTAATGTTGCCAAGCCTTCATTGATGGAAACGGTATTCTCCACAGCGAAACCGTTTTTCTGCAAAAAGGTATCCCACAGCGCGTGATGTCCCTCATGCACCAGCAAGCCATCGTGACTCCAGAAACCATTTCCGGGCATATAGTTGCGCATATTAATATAAATGCAGGTAACATCGCTTTCGCTGGCGTAAAGCCCTGCTGTTCCTGCCCCCAGACGATCCAAACGAATAGACATTTTATTGGAACCATCTCTGGAAGCAAAATTCTGCTCTCCCGCCATCGCCTGAAGCGTCTTTCCGCTGGAGCCATCAAAGGTTTCTTTCATGTCCGCAATAATCTTCGCTCGATCTGGCTCTGAATAAGAAGCCCACAGGTATTCTTCTGCCCAAATATAGCAGAGCTCTCCCTCTGCCACAAGCAGATAGGTGTTTTCATAATCGCCATTAAAACCAACATCCGTTGTGCTTCCAACAACATAGTCCCTGTAGTCCAGCGTTTCCTCCGCCTGTGCCGCTAAGGATGCTCCCATAGGCTGCATCATAGAAAGCATAGCCGGCATTTCTTCCTCCGAAGCGCTCATCGGGGAATCAAAAACAATCGAACCAGTCGGCTCTGTTTCCTCTGCATCCATATCCGTATTCATAATAACTACATACTCACCATTAATAACATCTTCCGCAACAGTTGCCGGTGCTGCCACTGCTACTGTCGGCACCGAAATTGTCAGCGCCAAAAATAACGCTGTCAATTTCCGAAATTCCAAACGCATTATAAACCCTCCTTTTGTTTCTAGCCTTTCTTTTTCTAAATATACGCTTTTGAAAAACTCCTTTCTGTTGACACAATGCTTAGACTTTTATATAATACCATATTTTCCCTTATAAATAAAGTTATTTTTTTGACAAAACATTTCACCTATCCAAAGCAAACCCAAAACAAGGAATATGCTTTTTATTTTACCAATTCCCGCAAAAACACCTGCAACCGCTGTAAATCTGCCTCATAGGTTTCTTGTAGCGCCCGATTATAAATAATCGCTGCCGGATGATACAGTGCAAAAAGGATACGCCCATCCGCCAAAGTAATTGGCCTACCATGATAGGCGCCGATGACCGCATTCCTTTCTCCCGTTACTGCCTTTAATGGTACATTGCCCAATGTCACAATCACTCGAGGAGAAATCGCTTCTATCTCCGCTTTTAGATAAGGCAGAAAAAAGGCAATTTCCGCTGCCGAGGGCGGGCGATTTACTGCCCTGCCTGTTTTCACGCTCTCCTTAATTGGCCGCAACTTTACCACATTGGATATGTATATTTCTTCTCGCATCAGCCCCAATCGTTCCAGAAAAGCAGAAAGATTTTTTCCCGCCTTTCCCACAAAGGGGCGGCCCTGCTTTTCCTCATCGCCGCCAGGCGCCTCTCCAATCATCATAAGAAGTGGAGATTTTGCACCTTCTCCAAAAACAATGGTTTTTTCTGCGTATACGGATGCAGCCACCGCCTCCCGCAATGCCTGCTGTACCTGTTCAAGCTGTTTCATATAATCGTTCCTTTCGGTTCCGTAATCAATCGTTTTTTCCATGCTACACACAATATATCCCCATTCATTTGCGCAGCAACAAGGCAAACATCCCCATTCCGCCAAGAAATCCGCCAATATGCCCCATATTATCTACGCCTGTTTCCAAAAAGCCCATTCCAATTGCCGTTGCAGCCAGAAGAAGCATGGTAGAATAGCTCATCCCTGTGTAGGCAGAACCCCGCTTCCTTGTCAGCAGGAGCATTGCCCCCAAAAGGCCATAAATCGCACCGGAAGCACCGATAGAAACATTCCACCCATCCCCTAGCAGCACACTGAACAATCCACCGCAGAAGCCGGAAAACAGATAAAGCAACAGAAATCGCCCTGTGCCCAGCAACTTCTCGCTACGCACGCCGAAATAGTATAAATAAACACCATTGCTGGCAAGATGCATCATGCCACTATGGAGAAACATACTGGTCAGAAAGCGATAGTATTCTCCATTTCGGATACCCTCTGCGCCCAATCCATAATCAAGAATAATATCTGTCCTCTGTCCGGAAAAAGTCATCCAGACCAGTAGGGCTGCACAAATCGCAAAGATTATAATACTTGCCAGAGGCAGGCTTTGCTGTGCCTCATCCCGCAGAAAAAGCTCCTCCGGCACCACCCCCCTCGCCGCAGCTGCCAACAGCTTTTCAATGCCAATCAGTCGATTCGGCTGCCCTTCTCCTGCACGAACACGAGCGGCTTCTGTCGAAAAATGCCAGAATACGCGATAATAATTTTCTATGCCGCAAAAACCATTTTCCCCATCTTCCACAGTTTCCACAGAAAAGTTATCCTCTTTCTCCACAAGCACCGATAATGCAACCAAACGAGTGCAGTGAAATTCCGAAAGTCTGTCCATCCATCCTTTAGAATATTGGGTAAAGAGCCTGCTTTCCTCCGCTATATTTTCCCCTCTGCCATCCAACAAGCACAGAAAATATAAGACAGGGTTTTCCATACGAAAATACCAGCCAGAACGACCCTGTACTGGCTGAAAGTCTTTCCCCTGCAGCTGTGCATCTATCGTTTCCCAAAACATTTTTATCCCCCATCTCCACTTTTTTCCTATTGTACCATAAAATCCACAGCAATTTATAAATTTTCTACCGAAAATCCAAAGAATACAAAAGCATTTTGCCCAATGAAATATCCATAAAGTAAAAAACCCGCCGATGGCGGGTTGAAAACGAATCAGAAAGGGGGGCCTTCTTATCGTAAAAAATGTTGCTTTTGGGAAAGCTTTGGAACCGTTATGTTTTTATACAGGGAAGCAACGATTATCCACAGTCTTATCCACAAAATCAACATACCATATTTTCTTCTCTCTGTCAAAAAAACTCCTCGACAAATTACAACAAAATACTTAATGTCAGCATACCCGCTGCCCCCGGCACGCCCAATAAACCGCTGACAAGCAGCGTCACACCATTGACCGCCACCTGCGCCCCCATGCTCTGGCCTAAAAACAGCAATGCACTCCCCGCTGCTGCCGAAACCAGAAAACGGCATAATGTCCGTAAAGGCTTTGCCAACACCAATAATGCCAGCAAAAAAAGACAGATAAAAATGCAACAGGTCATAACATATTCCCCCATATTCTTTCCTCCTTTTTAGATCACCTGCTCATACCCATGGGTCAATCCCCGCTCTCTAGCAATATTCAGAAAATAGGCATACTTCCGCTGCAAGGAAATGATCTCATAAATACAACTATCAATAAGGTTCTCATCCGTAAGCAATTCAAAGGATTTTCTAGCACATTCCAGCTGCATCTGCACATGCCTGAGTGCAAACAGGATGTCTTCTCCCTCCGCCACTTGCTTTTTTACCTTCTGCTTCATGGAAAAACCTCCTTTTCTCTCTTAATATAAGCCCATTGTTTCCTTTTTATACCGAAAAAGCCGCAGATTTATCCAAATCTGCGACTTTCTCTTTATCCTCTTTTCTGCAATTTTTCTAATTCCTCTGTTGTCAGCTCTCTACATTCTCCTTCGGGCAAATCCGCAGGCAAAAACAGCTCTCCTACGGCAATGCGATGCAGCCGCACCACCTTAGCGCCATAGCAGCCAAACATCCGCTTAATCTGGTGGTATCTGCCTTCCTGCAATGTCACTTCTGCTGTTCTCTCTCCTGTGATCACAAGCTCCGCTGCTTTGCAAACGCCATCCTGCAAGGCTACTCCCTCCGCAAAGCCCTGCTGCATTTCCAGCGTTACAGGAATATCCAGCTCCACCTGATAAATCTTCTGCACATGCTTTTTCGGGGACAGAATGTTATGGGCAAGCATCCCATCATCCGTCAGGATCATCAACCCCGTGGTATCCTTATCCAGACGCCCTGCAGGAAAAATATCCCTCCCTCTCAGCGCCGCTGGCAGCAGCTCTAGCACCGTCTGCTGCTTTTTATCCTCTGTAGCGGAAACATAACCCATAGGCTTATGCAGCATCAGATAAATCTGCTTTTTTACCACAAACGGCTTACCATCCAGCCATATCTCATTTTTATCCGTATCCACTTTCTGACTGGCAGAGGTGACCACCTTACCATCAATGGTGATGCGCTTTCTGTTGACCATATATTTCACATCGCTGCGAGAATATATCCCTTGCGATGCAATCATCTTATCAATTCTTTCCAGTGCCATTGTATCTTCCTCTTTTATTCTGACATAAGATTGCCTCCTGCAACGCCGGATACCCCTCCAGCGGTACTATCATAGCATTTATTCTGTTTTTTCAGCCTTTTGCGTCTTATACCTCCGCAGCAGCCTTCGCCATTTCCTCCGCATGAAGTTTCGCCGCTTTGGCAATGCGTTTTGCAGTACGCCTTGCATTGGCTTTTCTTCTTCTTTCATTCATCCACATATACAAAACCGGGATGAATACCAGTGTTACCACCGTGGAAAGCGCCAAGCCAAAGATAACACCGATAGCAAGTGCCCGCATCATCTCAGAGCCTTCGCTTGTAGCAACAGCCATAGGCACCATACCCAGAATGGTTGTCAGCGTAGTCATCAGAATCGGGCGTAAGCGGCGAGGACCTGCAGATGTCAGTGCATCATAACAGCTCATACCGTGCTCCATCAGCTGATTTGTATAGTCAACCAGTACAATACCATTATTTACCACCATGCCGACCAGCATAACAAAGCCCATCATCGCAGGCATTGTAATGGTGTTGCCTGTAACAAGCAGACCGAAAATAGCACCTGTAATGGCCAGCGGCATGGAGAACATTACAATAAATGGATAGCGCAAAGATTCAAACTGGGATGCCATAATCATATATACCAGAATAATCGCAACCACCATTGCCAGCAGCAGCGTGGAGAATGTTTCCATCATCATCTCTGTCATACCGCCAAATTCATAGGAGCAGCCATCTGGCAGCTCAAAGCCTTCCATGGCTTCTGTCACCAATTCCTGCGCCTCCCCACCGGAAAGCCCCTCTGCATCCGCATTGATGGTAATATAATTCTTCTGATTTTCACGGGTAATCATTGTGGATGTTTCACCCATAGAAATCGTTGCAATGCTACTCAGCGGCACCTGTGTGCCCATCGCAGAGGTTACTGTCAGATTATTCAAATCCGTCAGGTAATTGATCTGTTCTGTGTCATAACGCAGTACCACATCAATTTCTGTGCCGTCTACTTTATATTCTGTTGCTGTAGAGCCGGAAATGGCTGTAGACAACGCACTTGCAACAGATGCTGTTGTAATACCATACTGAGAAGCCTTGCCTCTATCTATCGTCAGCATTGCAGAGGGAACTGTTTCCCCTACCGAGCCCTTTACATTAGACAGTCCCGGATATTCCTCCAAATAAGTCACCAGCTCTTTTTCCACCGCAATCAATGTTGTATTATCATAACCATATACATTTAGTGTCACATCGCTGGAGCTTCCCATGGAGCCCATCGCGGAGGAAGACGCAATTACTTCAATTTCTGCACCGGCAATACCCGCCAGCAACACTTCAATCTCCTCGCAGACTTCATCTGTAGAACGGTTACGCTCGCTCTTTTCCACCAGATTTACTGTGATAGAGGCAGCATTTGTGTCAGAACTCATCTGACTAGCACCAACGGCAGCATAAAGCATATCTACCTCCGGAATATCCTGTAGTCTATACAATGCCTCCAGCGTCATTTCTTCCGTTGTATCCAACTCCGTGCCATTCGGCAATGTAACCGTTACATTGGCAGTACCCTGATCCATATCTGCCATAAAGTCCATACCCGCTAAAGGAACGCAAATTAAAGACAGCACAAACGCAATCAGCACACCGCTTACCGTTTTCTTTCTGTGGGACAGTGCCCACTTCAGTGCCATCTCATATTTTCTGGATAGCATATCAGTGGCTGCTTCCCAGTGGTCCAGAAATGCCAAAAATTTAATATTTTTCCATTGAATGGTCTTGGTTTCCTTTCGCATCAACAATGCACAAGCCATAGGTACGAAGGTCAGTGCCACCACTACAGATGCCACCAACGCATACACAATAGTCAGGGACAGATTGGACATCATTGCACCGGTTGTGCCACCCGCCATCATCAGCGGAACAAATACGGCAACCGTTGTCAATGTGGAGGCCGTGATCGCCATGGATACCTCCTTGGCACCATATTCCGCAGATTCCGCAGGGGTATAGCCCCTTTCATAATATCCATAGATACTGTCCAGAACAACGACAGAGTTATCTACCAGCATACCGATACCAATCGCAACCCCACCCATGGAAATCATATTCATATTGATGCCGGTCAAATACATCATCGCAAAGGTTGCCATAATAGATGTCGGAATGGAAACGGCGATAATACCCGCTGTAACCGCATTTTTCAAAAACAGAAACAGCACAAAGAAAGCAATGAATGCTGCCAAGAAAGCCGTTTCTGTGATATTCGCCAAAGACATCTCAATATATTCCGCTGTATCTGTCAGCATGAAAATTTCTAGCTCTGGATAATCCTCCTGTAACTCCTCAATCTCAGCTTTCAGTTCATTGGAAACCTTAACCAGATTAGCTGTGGACTGTTTATCAACAGAAATCATGATACCTCTGTTTCCATTGATATAAGCAAAACCTTTTCTATCCGCCTCCACCTCTTCGACGCGGGCAACATCGCTCAGATGAACAATCGCCCCTGTGCTCGTGGGAATCGGCAAGTTCTGAATTTCCTGAATGCTTCTAAATTCACCGATAGTACGGATAGATACAGATGTGTTGCCCTGCGAAAGGGAGCCGGAGGGCAAATTCATATTTTCCGCTGCCAGCACACCGGAAATCGTAGAAGTGGTCAGCCCATAGCCCGCCAGCTTCGCAGGATCAATGGTCACACGAATCTCGCGAGTGATACCACCGCTCAGATCAACAGAAGCAACCCCCTCAATGCGTTCCAGTCTGCTGACTACATTATCCTCCAGCATTTCATGGAGCGCATTCAAATCAAGATTTTCCGCCCTTACCCCCAGAGAGATGGGCTGGGCATTGATATCCATTTTTACTACCATGGGCTCCTGTGCCCCATCGGGCAATGCAGACTCAATCTGATCCAGTTTATCACGCATATCTACGGCAGCCATGTCGATATCCGTACCATCAACGAACTGCAGTAGCACCATAGACATATTTTCTGCAGAGTAGGAGGTAATCGTTTCCACATTTGCAATAGAGCCCATACCTTCTTCCATTGGCTTGGAGATCAGATTTTCGATTTCTTCGGGAGATGCACCTACATAATTTGTAACAACAACAGCAATCGGCAGATCCATATCAGGCATCATGGCTTGATCCAGATTAGTATAGGAGAGAATGCCTGCAATGAACACCATCAGCGTCACCATAATGGTGGTCACAGGTTTTCTAATACAAAGTTTGGAGAACATTCCATTATTCCCCCTTTTCTTCCACTGTTGTTTCTTCCGCTTCTTCCACTTCGGCATTTACGACATTTACCGCTTCGCCGTCAGAAATATATGTCTGGCCTTTTGTCACAACGGCATCGCCATCGTTCAGTCCCTTTGTAATCTCAATCGTATCCGCTGCTTCGATGCCCAGCTCTACAGGAACCTTTTTCGCTGTGCCATCTGCTACCACATATACATAGGTCTCATCTTCTTTTGTGATAACTGCGTTGCGGGGCAGAACAACCGTATCCACCACTTTTTCCGCCGTGAAGCTTACCTCTGCCAGCATACCCGCTTTGATTACGCCGTCAGCATTATCCATTTCAATTTTCACTGTATACATTCCCGTCTGTCCCGCTGCGGGAGCTACTGTAGAAACAGTCCCTTCCAGAGGAAGTGCAGACACCGCTGTCATCAGCACATCAACCTTATCACCGATTTTAATGGTATTCAGTACCTGCTCGGAAACACCCACTTCCACTTTGATTTTAGACAAATCCATCACCACATAGGCAGGTGCTGCGGAAGATGCAAAGCCGCCTCTCTCAATACTTCTTACAGCAACCACACCGGTCAGAGGGGATTTCACCGCACAGTCGCTGATATTCTTCTGCAATGTATCCATCTGCACTTGAAGAGATGTAAGCTGCGCTTCCGCTGCATCGTATTGATATTTTATCTGATCATATTCTGTTTTGGAAATAATGCCTTCATCAAAAAGAATCTGATTATTTTCATAGCCTGTTTTTGCATTATCTCTTGCCAGCTTCGCCACATTGTAGCTGGCCTCCAACGCGCGCATATTGTTCTCCAGATCAACTGTGTCAATGGTAAACAGCACTGCGCCCTCTGTGACCGCATTGCCTACATCAAAACGGAAATCTGTTACCTTACCGGGCACAGTAGGAACAACGGAAACCTCTCTGAAGGCTGCTGCCCTTCCGGTATATGCAAACCGGCTGGCGATTTCAGACTTGCCTACCGTCTGAATCTCAACAGAACGCAGCATCTTTTCCTCCTCCGCCGCTTCCTTTCCACAGCCTGCGCCCATTGCCATACATAGAGATAGTGCAATCAACAATCTTTTCTTCATTCTTTCCATCCTCCTATATGAAACAATTCCTTTAATTCCATCACCTTTGTGAAAAATATCTGCCGTCTTTCTACATCCATATTATCAAACACACCACAAGCACTCTTTAATATCGTTTCCTGCACATCCTCCACGGCAAATATACCTTTGTCCGTCAGCGTAACATATACCTTTCTGCCATCATCCGTTCCTGCAGCAGAGGCTTTCTGCACAAATCCTGTATTCTGAAGCTTCGTCAGCATCAGCGAAAGACTCCCCTTACTAATGAACAGCTCGTTAGAAAGCTGAGAAACCGTATTCAGCTCCGGATTTGAATACATAAAGCTCATCAGCTCTACTTGGTGAAGTGTAATATTCAACTCATCCAGCTTTTCTGTCAATTCATCCTTTGTGTTGTATTTTCTGCTCCAGTGCCCAAGCTCTCGCCCCAACTCCATCAGCTCAATGACGACCTCTCGCCCTGCAACTTCCTTCATCTTGATGTCCCCTTCTTCTCCAAATGATGGATTTTCTATTCTGATATACAATATGAATTTGATTTTAAACTAAAACCATTCCTTCGTCAATTGTTTTTAATATAAAACTATCGTGAAATTTCTTATCGGGGAAAAGCCTTATCATACAGTATAATTTTGACATCAGAAAACCAAAACATAAAATAAGGAAGAGAAACCTCTCCTCTCTGTTCCTCTTCCTCATTGATTTTTGTATTGAAGCACTTTATCAGATTTTTTCCAATAGCTTGATATAGGTTTCTACCCCTGTCACAAGAATCTCCTCATCAAAATCAAACGCAGCACTATGAAGAGGGGCATTTTCCCCATCTCGGCCACTACCTAAAAAGAAAAAGATCCCCGGAATCTTCGTCTGATAAAGCGAAAAATCCTCCGCCAGCATATATGGCTGGGTTTCTTCATAACACGAACCGCAGACCTCCTCCAATGCCTCCACCAGTGATGGATCATTATCCACCACCCGATACATATGGCGGAATACCGCTTCTCCGACACATCCATAGCCCGCTGCTACAGACTGCACCACTTCACGAACACGACGCTCCATGGCTGCATAAGCATCATCTGAAAAGGCGCGCATAGTTCCCTCTAGCCTTACCTCCCCCGCAATAATATTACAAGCTTCTCCACCATGGATAGTGCCAAAGGACAACACCCCACTCTCCAAAGGCGAAACATTCCGACTAAGAATGGTATGAATGGCAGTAATCACAGCCCCCGCCGCCAAAACTGCATCGCTGCCAAGCTGTGGCTGGGCACCATGGGCACTCCTGCCCCGAATAATCAAATCTACTTCTCCATTTCTTGCCATCATTGCCCCCTTGCGGCAGGCGATTTTCCCCTGCGACACCTGTGGGAAAATATGACAGCCGACTATCTTTTTCACGCAAAATCGCTCTAGCAGCCCTGCTTCTATCAAGAGCCTTGCCCCTCCCGGACCTTCCTCCGCAGGCTGAAAAATCAAAATGATCCGTCTGTCTGCAAAACACATGGGATGCTCCGAAAGGTATTTTGCAAAGCCTAGCAATACCGCCGTATGTCCATCATGCCCACAGGCGTGCATCCACCCATGATGCAAAGAGGCATATTCTTTCGGCGTTTCCGTAACCGGCAACCCATCTATATCCGCCCGAAAGGCAATCGTTTCCCTTTCTCCTTCCTCACCGAAAATAGCTACAACCGCTGTTTCCAGCCAGTTTTCATATTTTACGCCCCAGCTCTCCAGCTTTTTTCTGATATACTGTGCTGTTTTATATTCCTGCAAACCCGCCTCTGGTATCTGATGCAACTCTCGCCGCATTTTTATCAATTCCTGTAACATATACTCCATCCTTTCTGCGAATTTTTCAATTTCCACCGTGAAAATCATTTCTTTCTCTGCTGCATATTCTAATTCTATCTTTTCATCTTTTTTCTTTTTTGTCAATGAAGTCTTGGAAATACAGAATTTTTCGTATATAATCATCTCATAAAAAGATTTTTCATTCAAAAGGAGGAAATCCCCATGGAGTATGATATGACAAATCCCTATGAAATTGCAAAATATATTAAGGATGCAAAAAAGGCAACTCCCATCAAGGTGTATGTAAAAGGTAATCTTTCTGCCGCAGCAATCCCAGAAGGTATAAAATGCTTCGGTACAGATGATTTCTGGATTTTGATTGGCGACAATGCATCTGTGCAGGAGGTGCTGCAGAAAAATGCCGACAAAATAATAGACAGCCATATAGAAAACGACAGAAGAAACTCTGCTGTTCCCATGCTGGACATCACAAATATTGAAGCGCGCATCGAACCTGGCTGCACAATCCGCGACCGTGTTTCCATCGGCAAAAATGCAGTTATCATGATGGGTGCAGTCATCAATATCGGTGCTTCCATCGGCGAAGGCACTATGATTGATATGAATGCGGTATTGGGTGCAAGAGCAACAGTAGGCAACAATGCTCATATTGGTGCAGGTGCTGTTCTTGCCGGTGTGCTGGAACCCCCCTCCGCTACCCCCGTTATTGTGGAGGATGGTGTCATGATTGGCGCAAATGCCGTAGTTCTGGAGGGCGTTCGCATTGGCAAGGATGCTGTCGTTGCAGCTGGTGCCGTGGTAACAGAAGATGTTCCTGCCGGTGCTGTTGTGGCAGGCTCCCCCGCAAAAATCATAAAAATGAAGGATGAAAAAACAGAACGCAAAACACAGCTTTTGGATGATCTAAGAAAATAATCCTTACACAAATAAAAGGACTCCCCTTTCTCCGGGAAGTCCTTTTTTGTTGCCTATGGTGGTGTTGCTTACGACCAACTGCCTTACCGCCGCAATGTAAAAAAGCATTTCGCTTGACGAAATGCTCCGCCTGCGGCGGTGTCGCTTGCGACTGACTACCCCGCCGCCGCAGTGCGATCCCCCGGAGGGTTTTTGCTCTATAAGAAACGAAATTTCTTATAGAGCAAAAAAAAATCGCCGGAACCGACTGTTGTCGGAACCGGCGATCTCTTTTTTAGCAGTATTTTCGTTTTTTCGGCGGCAGCCCCCGCTCTGTTATTTGAAATCTCTTTCGAATAACAAAGCGGTAAATCATCTGCCTTACCAATCAAACAAGAAATCTTCTCACATCAGCAAAAATATTCCTTGGTTTTTATCTTCTCGCACTAGCTGCTGTACCTGCTGCTGCTGTACCTGCTGCTGCTGTACCCGCTGCTGCTGTACCCGCTGCTGCTGTACCCGCTGCTGCTGTACCTGCTGCTGCTGTACCCGCTGCTGCTGTGCTTGCTGCTGTTGCGCTTGCTACCTTGGGAACGATAATTGCCTGTCTTTCTTTTGCATCCCAAAGTACAGTTGCATTCAGATTCTCTGCTACAAATCTCAACGGCAGATATGTTCTGTTGTTTTCGATAAATGCAGGTGTATCCAGCGGAACATCCTTGCCATTTACTTTCGCGATCTTGGAATCAATTGTAATTTCAATCACTGTATTACCATTTGTGATTGTTGCCTTGCGTTCTGCTGCATTCCATGCAACCTTTGCACCAAGACCTTCCGCAACAATTCTGATAGGAAGCATTGTTCTGCTGTTTCTGATAATTGGAGGCGCATCCATTGCTGCTGCCTTACCAAATACCTTAGCGGAAGAACCGCCAACTTTCAAAATCATTGCTTGTTCAGGTTTGTAATTCTCCAGAGTAACAACTTCTTGTACGATTGCACGATATGTTACCTCTACAGCTACAGCTCCTCCAGGAGAAACAAAGCTATACTTATTGTTTCCAAGTGCTTTTACTTCAATTACCTTACCTGTTGCATCTGTAATCTTCAGCGTATCTACTTCATAACCTGCGTTAGGTGCTACAGTAACATTTACTGTATCGCCCTTCTTCGCATTGGGATTATCAAGTGTTGCAGTACCGTTGGCTGTGGGCGTTACTTTGACAGTAGCGTTTGCGTTTGTAGCTGGAGCTGCAGCGCCACCGCCGCCGCCACCGCCGCCGCCACCGCCGCCGCCGCCGCCACCCCCGCCGCCGCCACCACCGCCGCCGGAGTTACCTCCGCCCCCGCCAGTGTTGCCGCTGTCGCCAGATGCCACGGGTTCATAGTAATCAATATTACCATCTGTATCTGCATCTACAGCTTTATACTTCTTCGTGGAATCAGAAGCATCTGTATAAGTACCATCGCTGTTTGCTTTTACAGATACAAGCTGTATTTTGCCATCGCTACCCTTTACAGGTGCGTATGTTTTCTGATGATCTTCAGAAACATATGTGCCGGTCTTGCCGTCTTTTTCTACAGGAATGAAGCCTTCCTCACCTTTTACAGATGCATAAAGCTTGCCATCATTATCCTTATACACAGCACCAGATGTACCTTCAGGTGTTACAGGGGTAATAGTTGTTGTATTACCACTTTCTACAGGGATATAAGTTTTGTCTTTATCATCTGTATATACGCCTGTTGTACTGTTATAAGTTACTTCAACAAATTCACCATTGTTATCGGAAACGATGATTTCATTGCCGCCTACAGGAGTGTAAGCACCAGGGTGTTTCGTGTTTTCTTCTACAACGATAAATCCGTCACCTTTAAGCGCAGGGATAATGAGATCGCCCTTTGCATCATCGTTCGGTACATACGCACCGTTGGAAGATGTTGCGGGTACAAATTCGTCACCTACAGGAACATAAACAACATCGTTGTCGTTCGCATCCGTATATGTGCCGTCGTTGTTTTCCGTTACAGGGATAAGATCTGCTTTGTCGCCTGCTGCTACAGGAACATAAGTGGTTTCACCATCTGTATATGTGCCTGTTGTAGTGTCTTCTGTTACAGCGACAAATTCACCATCTACAGGGATATAAGTCTTGCCATCCTCTGCTGTATATGCGTCATTTATCGCACCAGAAACTTCTGCGGATACAAATTCGTCCTCTACGGGAACATAAACAACATCTTCGTCGTTCGCATCCGTATATGCACCATCGCCATTCGCTTCTACCTCAACAAATTCACCATCTGTAGTAGGCAGATATGTTTTACCTGTTTCTTCATCTGCATATACAGCAGGTGTACCTTCAGGTTTTACAGGGATAATGCTTGTTGTGTCATCACTTTCTACAGGGATATAAGTTTTGTCTTGAGCATCTGTATATACGCCTGTTTCAGTGTTATAAGTTGCTTCTACAAATCCACCCTTGTTGTCGGAAATGATGAATTCGTTTTCTTCCTCGCTGCCTACAGGAACATAAGCACCGGGATTTTCTTCACCAGCTTCGTCTACAAAGATAAATTCGTCTTTGTTGCTAGGATCCTTGATGATGAAATCACCCTTTGCATCATCACTCGGTACATATGCACCGGGCAGCTCTGTAGATGTTTCAGGAGCTGCAGGGATAAACTCTGTTGTTCCGTCTGCATTTGTTACAGGTACATATACCTCCTCGATGGATTCATCAACGGGTTCATAAATACCGGTGTTCTCGTTCTTTGTTACAGGAACAAAGTCAGTATCTTCCCCATCTTTTACAGGTGCATAGACATTTCTATTGCTATCCGCATATGTACCATCATCATTCGGTGTTACAGGTTTATATTCTGTTTTGCCGTCTTCGTCTACTACAGGAATATAGCCCTGATCAGAGCCTTCAGCCGCATCTGTGTATACGCCTGTTTCTTCGTCATAAGTTACCTCAACAAATCCGCCTTTGTTATCGGAAATGATGATTTCTCCGCTGCTGTCTACGGGAGTATAAGCACCGGGATGTTTTTCAGAATCAGCAGGTTTTACAGAGATAAATGCATCTTCAGAATCTTCAGGATTCGGGATGATGATTTCACCCTCTGTTGTAGGTTCTTTCGGTACATACGCACCGGGTACCTCATCAGATGCTTCTGTGGATACAAATTCGCCATCTTCGCCTACAGGAACATAAACAACATTTGCGTTGTTCTTATCCGTATATGTGCCATCCTCGTTCGGTGTTACAGGAGCATATGCGTCACCACCGCCTATAGGCAGATATGTGTTGCCTTGTTCATCTGTATATCCACCATCCTCAGACTCAGTTATCAGCTTATATTCTACTTTTCCTGTTTTTTCATTTTGTACAGGGATATAAGCCTGATTGTTTCCATCTGTATATTTGCCTGCTGCAGGGTCATAAGTTACTTCGATGAAGCCACCATTGTTATCGGAAATGATGAATTCGTTTTCTTCCGCACCGCTTACAACATAAGCACCGGGATGTTTCTCACCAGCTTCCTCTACATAGATGAACTCTTCATCGTTGCTAGGATTCTTGATGATAAGATCGCCATTTTCGGTATCGTTCGGTACATACGCACCGGATACAGGTACATTTTTGTCTGTTGTGGATACAAAGTCCTTACCCACAGGAACATAAACAACATTCTTGTCGGCCTCAGATCTATATGTACCACTTCCGTTGTCTGTTACAGGAACAAATCCTTCCTCTGTGGACAGATATGTATCTTCACCCGCTTTATATACACCGTTCGTACCTTCTACAGCTGTTGCAGGGATAAAGCTGCCATCTACAGAGATATAAGTCTTGTCATCAGCTGTATATGCGCCATCAGCATTCGTTCCTGTTACAGCGATAAGGTCTGCTTTACCATTTTCGCCTGCTACAGGGATATAGGTGTTTGTACCATCTGTATATACGCCTGTGTCAGTGTTTTCTGTTACTTCAACAAATCCACCATCTACAGAGATATAAGTCTTGTCATCAGCTGTATATGCGCCATTTATATCCTTAGAAACTGCTGCGGATACAAATTCTTCACCTACAGGAACATGAACAATACTCTTGTCAACCTTATCCGTGTATGTGCCATCTGCATTCGGTGTTACAGCAACAATTTCACCATCCTTGGACAGATAAGTGTTGCCGGTGTTTTCATCTGTATATACACCGTTTGTACCTTCTACAGCTGTTACAGGAGTGAATTCGCCTGCTACAGGAATATAGGTGGTTGCAGTTTCACCCTCACCAGCTGTATATGTGCCTGTTTCTTCATCATAAGTTACTTCAACAAATTTACCATTGTTATCGGAAATGATGAATTTATTGTCTTCCGCACCGCCTACAACATAAGCACCGGGATGTTCCTCACCAGCTTCCTCTACATAGATGAACTCTTCATCGTTGCTAGGATTCTTGATGATAAGATCGCCATTTTCAGTATCGTTCGGTACATACGCACCAGGTACTGTAGTGGATTCTGTTGCAGATACAAATTTGCCATCTTCGCCTACAGGTACATAATCAATATTCTTGTCAACCGCATCCGTGTATGTGCCATCTGCATTCGGTGTTACAGCAACAATTTCACCATCCTTGGACAGATAAGTGTTGCCGGTGTTTTCATCTGTATATACACCGTTCTCAGATGTTACAGGAACAAATTCGCCTGCTACAGGAATATAGGTGTTTGTACCAGCTGTATATGTGCCATCAGTATTCGATGTTGCAGAGACAATGTCTTTTTTGTCATTTTCGCCTGCTACAGGGATATATGTGTTTGTACCAGCTGTATATGCACCATCATCTTCTTTCTCTGCAACGATAAAGTCTTCGCTACCTTCGGGCTTGAAGATGAGATCGCCGTCCTCAGAATTGTTCGGTACATATCCATTTACCTCTTCAGAAGGTGTTGTAGGTACAAATCCTCCATCCACGGGAACATAAACATTCTCACTATTCTTATCCGTGTATGTACCATCTGCTCCCTGTTCTACAGCAACAAATCCATCCTCTGTAGGCAGATAAGTGTTGCCGCTTTCATCTGTATATTTGCCAGATTCATCCGGAGGATTTACAGGCATAAATTCTGTTTTGCCGTCTGCGTTTGTTACAGGGACATATGTTGTGCCGTTCTCCGTTCCGGAGTAAGTGTCATCTCCGTTATTCGTTACAGGGATAAATTGGCCAGGATTATTCACATCAAGAACATAAAGTTCATCCGTGTTGGGTTCACCATTTTCATCTGTAGGGTGGTAAACACCAGGGAACTCTTCGCTAGGGATGAATTCTCCCTCTTCTGTTCCAAAAACAAATTTACCATCTTCGGTGCGGACAATCGTTTCACCCGTTTCGTTGCCCTCAGCGTCTACGGGGTAATATTTTCCGTCTTTTTCTACTACGGAAACAAAACCACCGGGCGTTGCGGGATCGGGAACGATAAGCTTGCCGCCCGCTTCATACATATTCTCTACTTCGCCTGCTTTATCAGAAACTGTTACCTCTACATAGCCGCCATTCATAGGAACATAAATCTTGTCGTCACCACTCTGGCTCTCGTATGCACCATAGTCATTCTTCTCTACAGGAGTGAATACCTTTTCCTCACTTCCAGACTCTATGGGGATATAGATATTGCCATCGTCATCTTTATACTCGCCAGAAGGATTGCTAGGAGCAGTTACAGGAAGCAGGGTTGTTCCGTTGTCACCTTCCACAGGGATATATGCATTTTTATTCGCATCTGTATATACGCCTGTTTCAGCATTTTCTGTTACAACGATAAATTCGCCATCTACAGGGAAATAAGTTTTTCCATCTGTTGTTGTATACGCACCATTTATCTCACCAGAAACTGCTGCGGATACAAATTCGCCATTCACAGGTACATAAATAGTTTCTCCATCCACATATGTACCATCTGCTGCCTCTGTATTCGGTGTTACCTCAACAAATTCATCAGCTATACGCAGATAAGTGGTTTCGTCTGCACCCTCACCAGCTGTATATACATAGGGTTTCGTCTCGGAAATTTCTACAGAGATAAATTCGCCATCTACAGAAATATAGGTTTCTCCACCCTCAACTGCTGTATATGCTCCAGTATTCTTATCCTGTGCATTTACAGTGATAAGGTCTGCTTTGTCACCTGCTTCTACAGGGATATAAGTGTTTTTACCATCTGTATATGTGCCTGTTGCAGTGTTTTCTGTTACAACGACAAATCCGTCTGCCGCAGGGAAATAAGTTTTTCCATCTGCTGCTGTATACGCACCATTTATCTCACCAGAAACTGCTGCGGATACAAATTCGCCATTCACAGGTACATAAATAGTTTCTCCATCCACATATGTACCATCTGCCGCCTCTGTATTCGGTGTTACCTCAACAAATTCATCAGCTATACGCAGATAAGTGGTTTTGTCTTCACCCTCACCAGCTGTATATACAACGGGTTTCGTTTCGGAAATTTCTACAGAGATAAATTTGCCATCTTCTACAGAAATATAAGTTTCACCGTCAACATCTGTATATGCTCCAGTATTCTTATCCGGACCTGTTACAGAGATGAGGTCTGCTTTGTCACCTGCTTCTACAGGGATATAAGTGTTTTTATTAGCATCTGTATATACGCCTGTTTCAGCATTTTCTGTTACAACGATAAATTCGCCATCTACAGGGAAATAAGTTTTTCCATCTGTTGCTGTATACGCACCATTTATCTTTTCAGAATCTGCTGCGGATACAAATTCGTTACCCACAGGTACATAAATAGTTGTTCCATCCGTATATGTACCATCATCGCCATTCGCTTCTACATCAACAAATTTATCCTCTGTGTACAGATATGTCTTTCCATCAACTTCATATACACCATTCTTACCTTCTACAGGTGTTACAGCGATAAAGTTGCCTTCTACAGGGATATAAGTGTTTGTACCATCTGTATATACGCCTGTATTCGCATCCGGTCCGTCTACAGAAATAAATTCTGCTTTGTCTTCACTGTCTTTTACAGGGATATAAGTGTTTTTACCATCTGTATATGTGCCTGTTGCAGTTTCTGTTACAACGACAAAGTTGCCATCCTTACCGGAAATAATGATATCTCCTGTCGGGTTGCCATCAGCATCTACAGAATGATATACACCACCGGAATAGTTTTCTGTATCCTCTTTTACAGAGATAAATTCGCCAGCCTTTTTAGGATTGGTGATCAGGAACTCATCCGGTTTTTCGGTCGATTGATACATACCATTTACATCGGTAGCTTCTGCAGTTACAAATCCACCGTTCACAGGTACATAAACAGTTTCTTCATGCAGATATGTACCATCGCCATTCGGATTCTGTTCTACCGGAACAAATTCACCATCATTTGTAGGCAGGTAAACCTTGTCACCCTCAACAGCTTCATATAGGCCTGTATTTGCATCCGGTCCTGTTACAGCAATAAGGTCTGCTTTATCGTCTGCTGCTACAGGGATATATGTGTTTACATCATCTGTATATGTGCCTGTTGCTTCGTCATAAGTTACTTCAACAAAGTTGCCATCCTTTTCAGGGGTGAACAAGAACACATCATCTTCTTTGGATTGATACATACCATTTACATCGGTAGTGTCTGCGGGTACAAATTCCTTACCCATAGGTACATAAACAGTTTCGCCAGCCAAATATGTACCATCTGCTGCCTCTGTATTCGGTGTTACCGCAACAAATCCATCATCTGTGTACAGATAATTCTTGCCGTTTTTATCATCTTTATATACAACGGGTTTGCCTTCAGCTTTTACAGTAACAAATTCGCCCTCTACAGGGATATAAGTGTTTGTACCATCTGTATATGCGCCCATTGTATCCGGTCCTTCTGCAATAACAAAGCTGTCTTCAATAGGAAGAACGATTCCTGCTATCGGAGTACCATCTGCTTTCACAGGAAGATAAGTACCCTCAGGAGCACCCTCTTCTTCGATAAAGATAAATTCGCCAGGGAACTTAGGATCGGCGATGATGTAATCGCCATGTGTCGTATCGCTCGGTACATACGCGCCGGGCAGCTCTTCAGCTTCTTTAGTTCCTACCGGTACAAACTCAATCTTACCATCGCTGTCTTTTACAGGTGCATATCCTGTATCGCCAGCAATATAAATACCGTTTTCATCTTTTTCATCCACCTTAGTGAACGCATTGCCGTTGCTATCTGCTACAGGGATATATGTGATTGCATTATCACCCTCACCAGCTGTATATACCCCTTTGTTGTCATCCGGCGTTACAGGGATAATCTCTGTTTTGCCTTCTTCGCCTGCTACAGGGATATAAGTGTTTGTACCATCTGTATATGCGCCAGCGTGATCTTCGTCTTCCTCTACTACGACAAATCCACCCTCATCATCAGAAATAATGAGTTTGCTTTCTTCTTCGTCGCCTTCAGGAGTGTAAGCACCGGGTACCTTCTGAGAAGGCACTACAGTAATAAACGCATTACCAGTATCCTCGGGATTCTGGATAATCAGTTCCTCATTCTCTGCACCATTCGGTACATACGCACCGGGTACATCTTCCGAATCTGTTGCAGGAATAAACTCTGTATTACCTTCAGCATCTTTTACAGGTACAAATACATCCGTATCGGGGATCTCTGTTGTAGGTACATATACACCTTCGCTGGGTTCTACCTGAATGAAGTTGCCATTTTCATCTTTTACAGGGATATAAGTGTTACCACCCTCTGTATATGTGCCAGCTTCTTCATCGAACTCTACTTCCTTATACTCGCCATCCACAGGAGCATAAGTAGTCTCACCGGTCTTGTCTGTATATGTGCCATTTTCGTTGTCATCTACAGGAATGAATTCGCCATTTGTGGGCAGATAAGTGTTGCCATTCTCTGTATATACACCATTTGTCGTATCCTCTTTTACAGGGATATAGTTTGTTTTGCCTGCTTCATCTTCTACAGGGATATATACCTGTTCGCCATCCTTTTCAATGTAGGTGCCGTTTTCTCCTTCTTCCACATGGATATAGTCACCGGTACTATTCACATCAGGAACATAAATTCCTTCGCCGCCTATAGGGGCGTAAGCACCGGGATGCTCATCGCCTGCAGGTTCCAAAGGTATTACTTCTTCCCCATCCTTCATTGCAGGAACAAGCTCTCCATTTTCAGGATTGCGAGTGATAACTTCACCTGTGTGGTCACCATTTTCATCTAAAGGATAGTAAACATCCGTGCCGCCCACTGTTTCCGTATCTACGGGAACAAAGCTACCGGGTGTTGTAGGATCGGGAATGTATGTATTACCGCCCTCACCCTCGTAAATATCAGATGTGCCTTCCTCTTTCGTAGTAGGTACATATTCTGTATTACCATCCTTGTCTGTTACAGGTACATAAACAACATCGCTGCCACTTTCTTCATATGCACCATTTTCGTCCTTTGTTACGGGAACAAAGATATTTTCCTCGTTTTCATCTTTGACAGGGATATAAGTATTTTCTTCCTCGCCTTTACCGCCTACATATGCGGGAGAATCGCTAGTAGGAGGCGTTACAGGGATATACTCTGTATTGCCTGTTTCCAGATTTTTCACAGGGATATATGTTTGTTCGCCATCTCCTCCAATGTATGTGCCATCTTCATTTTCCGATGGAGCTACTTCGATATAGCCACCAGGGAGATTCACATCGGGAACATAAAGCTGTTCACCATCGCCTGCAGGAGTATAAGCACCGGGATGCTCAGGACCTGCGGGTTCCAAAGGTGTTACAGTCGTAATATTGTTATCCTCATCTCTCTCCGGTATTGCAGGAACAAGTGCTCCTTCTTCATCACGGGCAATAACTTCACCAGTTTTGTTGCCATTTTCGTCTACAACCTCGTAAATCTCCTCTCCAGTAATTGTTGTTTCACCAGGGATTACAGGAACAAAGCTACCAGGTGTTGTAGAATCGGGAATGTATGTATTATTTTCATCATTCACATAAACATCTTCGGTGCCAGGTTTTACAGTAGTAGGTACAAAATCAGTACCCTCACCGTCTTTTACAGGAACATAAGCAACATCACTGTCAGCTTCTTTATATGCACCATTTTCGTCTTCCTCTACAGGAGTGAATTCACCATCTATAGGAATATATGTCTGGTTGTTCTCCTCATCAGTATATACGCCAGGTACATCAGAAGGTGTTACAGGGACAATGTTTGTTTCGTTTTCATCGCCTTTTACAGGGATATAACTGTTGCCTGCATCATCTATATATCCGCCTGTTCCATCCGGATCTACATAAACATAGTCATTATCCTTATCGGGAATGATGATAGGCTTATCTTCGCCCTCTGCACCTGTGGTAGGGCTGTAAGTACCATCACCATTTGGTGCTATAGGAATATAGGTATTACCGGAATCACTCGGTGTAGGATTCGGGATAATGAGTTCACCAGTTGCTTCGCCGCCTTCGGGTGTGTAAGTACCATCACCATTCGATGTTGCAGGAACATTTCCTTCGCCTTCTATAGGTACATATACTTCCGTGCCGTCTCCGCCTACGGGTGTATAGATGCCTGTTTCAGGGTCTTTCTCTACAGGAACATAGTTCGGTGTATCTCCTTCACCTTCTACAGGAATATAAGTATTGTTTTCACCATCTACATATTCACCGGGTTCCTCGCCGGATCCAACAGGAATAAACTCTGTTGTTCCGCCTTCGCCTTCTACAGGGATATATGTCTGGTTGTTATCACCAGTGCCTGTATAGATGCCTGTTTCAGGATCTTTCTCTACTTCCACAAAGCCGCCGTTCTGATTATCGGGAATGATGAGTTCACCAGTTGCTTCGCCGCCTACGGGTGTGTAACTACCATCACCATTCGGTTCTGCAGGAACATATGCTGTTCCGCCGTTGCCGCCTTCTACAGGTACATATACATTCTCGCCGCCAGTTGTAGGTACATATACACCTGTGTTGTTACCATTCTCTGTTTCAGGTACAACGGGTACATAGCCGCCTTCGGGCGTCGGGATGATGACTTCGCCCTCTGTTGTAGGGGTGCTCGGTACATATACCTCATTACCGTTTTCATCTGTTTCAGGTTTTGCAGGAACATATGCTGTTCCGCCTTCACCTTCTACAGGTACATATACATTCTCGCCGCCAGTTGTAGGTACATATACACCTGTGTTGTTATCTTCTTCATCTTTTTCAGGTACAACAGGTACATAGCCACTTTCGGGTGTCGGGATGATGATTTCGCCATCTGCGCCGTCTTCGGGTGTATAAGTACCATCACCATTCGGTTTTGCAGGAACAAATCCTGTTCCGCCTTCACCTTCTACAGGTACATATACATTCTCGCCGCCAGTTGTAGGTACATATACACCTGTGTTGTTATCTTCTTCATCTTTTTCAGGTACAACAGGTACATAGCCGCCTTCGGGCGTCGGGATGATGACTTCGCCCTCTGTTGTAGGGGTGCTCGGTACATATACCTCGTTACCGTTTTCATCTTCTTTGGGTTCTGCAGGAACAAATCCTATTCCGTTATCGCCTTCTACAGGTACATATACTTCCGTGCCGTTTCCGCCTACGGGCTGATATACACCTGTACCTGTTTCTTCACCGTTTTCATCTTTTTCGGGTTCTACAGGGATGTATGTAGTACCGGGGTTTTCCTCATCCGTACCAGGTGTAGGAATCGGGATAATGGTTGTTTCCGTATCCAGAATATTATCGCCATTTTCATCCTTACCTGTTACAGGGTGGTAGGTGCCATTTTCTTCATCCTTTTCTACAGGAACGAATGCACTACCGGGGTTCTCCGGATCCTCACTGGGTGTAGGATTCGGGATGATGAGTTCATTATCCTTGCCGCCTACGGGTGTGTAACTACCATCATCATTCGGTTTTGCAGGAACATTTGTTGTTCCACCGTTGCCGCCTTCTATAGGTACATATACATTCTCGCTCTCGCCAGTTGTAGGTACATATACCTCGTTACCGTTTTCATCTTCTTTGGGTACTACAGGGACATACGCATTGCCGGAGCCTTCTCCACCCTCACTCGGTTTCGTAGTCGGGATGATGATTTCGCCCTCTGTTGTAGGTTCTTTCGGTACATAAGCACCTGTGTTGTTACCGTCTGCATCTTTTTCAGGTTCTGCAGGAACAAATCCTGTTCCGCCGTTGCCGCCTTCTACAGGTACATATACTTCCGAGCCGCCGCCTACGGGCTGATATACACCTGTACCTGTCTCTTCACCGTTTTCATCTTTTTCGGGTTCTACAGGGATGTATTCACCAGGTTTCTCCGCACCGGGATCGGGAATAACGATATCTCCAGTTCCATTATAATTGCCCTCTTCATCCTTTTCCATGGGGGTGTAGCTACCGTCACCATTGGGTTGCAAAGGTTTTATTACAACCTCACCAGTAGGTTCGCCAGTCTCCTCATTCTTTACATCTTCCTTTATCGCAGGGACAAATGTACCACTGCCAGGCTGAGTGGGATCAGGCACAATGATTTCACCTGTTGTAGTGCCCGTGCTGGGATCTGTAGGCTCGTAATAAACATCTCCGTCCTCTGTTGTTCCAGGGTTTGCAGGAACAAAGCCACCACCGGGTGTTGTAGGATCGGGAACGAAAACGCTACCGCCTGCACTAGGATCTTCATCTTTCGGTACATATACACCGGGTTGTTCAGGGACAGGAGTTACAGGAATAAACGGAGCTGCGGGTTCCTCCTCCGTACCAGGTGTAGGATTCGGGATAACGATGTCTCCCGTAGGCTCATTTGTTCCAGGGTCTATCGGCTCATAAGCGCCGGGGTTACCTTCAGAAGGTTTTGCAGGAACAAACGAAGTGCCGGGTTCTTCCCCATCCGTACCAGGTGTAGGCATCGGGATGATGGTTGTTTCCGTATCCACGATATCATTGCCCTCTTCATCCTTACCTGTTACAGGATTGTAAGTGCCATTTTCACCGGGTACTACCGGGATAAACGGAGCTGCGGGTTCATCACCCGTACTAGGTGTAGGATTCGGGATAATGATTTCGCCATCTTCTGTAGGGTTGCTCGGTACATAAGCACCGGGTACATCCGTAGAAGGTGTTGCAGGAACAAACGAAGTACCGGGTTCTTCTCCACCCGTACCAGGTGTAGGAATCGGGATGATGATTTCTTCCTCTTTTCCTTCTTCGGGCATTGTGGGTACATATGCACCGGGTACATCCTCAGAAGGTTTTATAGGAACAAATTCGCCATTGCCAGAAGGATCCGGGATGATGATTTCTTCCTCTTTTCCATCTCCGGGTGTTGTGGGTACATATGCACCGGCTACATCCTCAGAAGGTTTTGCAGGAACAAATCCGCCGGAACCGGGAGGACTATAAGGATCCGGGATATAAACTACATCCTCGTTGCCGTCCTCGGGTTCTTTGGGTACATATATACCCGAACCTGTCTCTTCGTCGTTTTCATCTTTTTCAGGTACTACAGGAACAAATGCAGTACCGGGTTCTTCACCTTCCGTACCAGGTTTCGTTGTCGGGATGATGATTTCTCCCTCTTCACCCTCTACGGGTTTGTAAGTGCCGTTACCCTGCGGTTCTGCAGGAACATATTCTGTATTACCTTCTTTGTCTGTTACAGGTACATATACTTCCAGATCGGAATCGCCTGTAGGTACATATACGCCTGTGTTGTTACCTTCTGCATCTTTATCGGGTACAACGGGTACATAGCCGCCTTCGGGTGTCGGAATAATGATTTCTTCCTCTGTACCGCCTACGGGTGTGTAAGTACCATCATCATTCGGTTTTGCAGGAACATTTCCTTCGCCTTCTACGGGTACATATACATTCTCGCCGCCAGTTGTAGGTCTATATACCTCTGTACCGTTTTTATCTGTTTCGGGTACCACGGGTACATAGCCGCCTTCGGGTGTCGGGATGATAATTTCACCCTCTTCACCATCCTTGGGTACGTACGCACCGGGTACATCCGTTTCAGCCTCAGGATCTACAGGAATATATTCTGTATTGCCTTCGCTGTCTTTTACAGGAATATATACATTCTCAGGATTTTCCGGATCTTCATAAACGCCGGGAACATCGCTTTCCGGTATGGGCGCATCGTTTTCCGGATCCGGATTAGGAATGTAATTTGTTTCCTCTCTGTCGGTATAAGTACCATCCTCATTATCTTTCAGCTCTACAAAACGAGGTCCTTCTTCTTCTGTCTCTTTTGTCAGCATATAGCTAGGAGATGTGCTACCATCGGGATGATAAATACCATCCTCACCTTTTACAAGTACATGGAATGGTACAAAGAATTTGGTGCCATCCAGCATAGTAACAGGATAATATACTACATCCTCAAATTCTATATTTTTGTATGTGCCTTTTATGTCATCATTTCCATATACATCTATCGGTTCTGTGTTTCCGCCTTTCGCTGTTGGATCTACCCAGATGGTGTATTTTTCTACTTCTTCACCTACAGGGGGTTCAACAGGAACTACGGGATCTTCTTCTTCTACAAGCTCCCATTTCGCTTTCAGCACAATATCACCGCTTGTTTCAGGCGCAATGCTCTTAACATCTTTGCCTGTGCTTGCATCCTGCCAGCCAAGGAAAAGTTTTCCTTTTTCTTCCGGTGCAGTCAGAATCGCAGAAATATCTGCAAGGCCTACACTCCATGTGTAGCTTGCTGCTACATCGTCGCTTCCTTCGATTCTAATGTCATATGTTTTCGGTGTCAGAGTAACTACTAAATCCTCTGTCTGCACAAATTCGTAGCTGTCTGTCATCTTAGCGGAAGTACCGCTTTCAGGAGCGATCTTGATGTCGAAAGGTTCTGTTCCATCAAATTTTGTTACCGCTTTCTTGCCCTTCAGTGTATAAGATGTCAATTGAGGTCTATAGTAGGAATACTCACCGCTTGTCAGGTATACCCAAAGATCTATCTCCTCTGTTCCTGTTCCGCCATTGAAAACAAATGCTTTATCTTTCTGCTGCGTAACAGGGTTTACATACTGCGTACCTTCTCTGAAGTAAACCTTTACTCTTGCTTCGTCCAGCATGCCGTTCTGAATAGCACTTGCATCAAACAGAACTGTCTGCTTATAGGTAGTAGGGTTGAACTCCAGATGTACATCCACAGTTGCATCCTTCGCTGTAAACGATACATTTCCTGCTACTTGATAGCCGCTGTATTCCATAGAATCGCCCAGCGCAAAATGATATATCGCATTTTCGTCATTGGGAATAGAAATATTTACCGTTTTTGTATATCGTATGCCATCGCTGCTTGCAGTCCAGTTGCTTGCTAAAATGCTATTCTTTACAGAATGAATAACCGCCAGTTCATTCTGATCCAGAACCTTCAGCTCAAACGCCTTGGGACGATCGCCCATAATCAGCTTCATAAGCGAACCATCCTCGGTATAATAGTGTGCGTCTACTGTAACATTTACCTTAACGGTTGCATTGATAGCATGCCATTGTGCCTGGAGCGTATCGCCTTCTGCAATGCTCTTATAGTCTGTAACCGGATTACCATCCTTGGTCCATCCTGCGAAGGTATAGTCCGCTCTTTCAGGTACATATTTTGCCAGATCCTCAAAAACAAGCAGTGTTACATTTCTTGCATTAGTATCACCATTGAACTGGCCGCCGTTGGGATTCAGATATACACCTTTACCAGCCTTTGTGATTTTAACTATAATCTCACCACTCCAGCCTTCGTTGCCGTAAGTAACACCAGTTAATTTGTTATCTTTATCTTCAGGCTTTGTACCATTGGTAACAGTTACTGTTGCACTATAACCATGTTCGTCAGAAGTATAGATTGCCTCATTCTCATCAGCAGGTAGCTGTTCATTATTCGAATTGAATGTCAACTGCTTGCCATCCAGAACGATGCTGTCTACTCTCATACGAGTAGGTTCGTCTTTCATTACCTTTGCAGACACTTTTTCGCCATTCTGGAATGTTGCAGAACCTGCCTCCACCCATGCACCATCTCTATAGGAGAGGTAAGTTACATTTACATGGCTGGGTTCTACTGTGTTTTCAGAAGTCGTATCCAGTGTTGCTTCCAGTGCCTCTGCATTCGGTTTATACTGCAGTACATTAATGAATGTCTTATTTTCCTGCTTAGGTTCTTCGGCTATATAGCCTTCTGCATTTACTGTCAGCTTATAATCCATATCGCCAGCCAGTCCTGTAAATACACCCTCGCCGGAATATGTGATTGCGCCTTCATTGCTGTATTGAATATTTCCAAGAACTGCAGAAATCGTTTCGTCTGTGGACTTCACTGTACCTGTTTTGCTGTCGCCAGTAAATTCCAATGTAATTCCTGTAGATTCCCAAGCGCCAGTATCCTTAGATGCCTGGAACAATTCTGCAGTTACTTTTCTGCTTGCAGCATCGGTATCTTCATTCGAATGATTCAGCGTGATATCAATGCCTGCAGCATATTTTTCTACCCAAACAGCTGTCAGTGTTTTTTCACTGTCTACTGTGAGGCTATCTTTGGGCTGATACATTGTGCCATCTGCAGCCTGCCAGCCTCTGAAGTAACCTTCTCCAACCGGTGCATCTTTTATCGAAAGTTGGGTGTTTTCCCTTACTGTTTCCGTTTCGCCTTCATTGGAATAAGTAACAGTATACCAGCGAATCTGTACTTCTTTACTCTCTTCGCCAAACGCAATATCGTCCTTCAGAACAACTTCCGCCCCGTCATTGCTCTTATATACAATGTCGTATGTACCAACCTTCAGACGAACGGAATATGTACCTGTCCCTTCTTTACGCATCTCGTATTCTTTGCCGTCTGTATCCTTTGCGTACAAGTGAAGAGTTCCCAGAACATCTTTGAGTACTCCGTTTTCCGTTGTTTTGAATGTATGCAGTCTTCCTTCATCTTTCGCAAATACTCCACTTTCAGCATCATATCTATAGATATAGTCATTCAAATCTTTATATGTGCCGTTGGCGTTTCTTGTTACATAAACAAAGCCACCATTGTAAGGAATGTAGAGTTTTGTAGGTGCTGCCTGTATCTCGAAATGATAGCCAACTTCTGCATAGTCAACTTTAGCTACAGGACTCAGTACGGCATCAAGAGGAATCCAGTATTGATCCCCATTTTCTTCTTTTGTTCGATAGCTATTGTCCGTATGCTTTTCTGCTTCCTTATATGTTCCACCAGACACACTCATGTAAATCGGCTGATTTGCACCCGCCGGTGTATAAAGGTTCGCTATACCTGCTCCTTCCAGTATGTCACCGGGAATATGATGTGTATTGCCATTCAGCATCGTAACACTGTTATATACTCTACCATTCGCATCCTCATAGGTGTTAGCAAGAGGACCTTCTTTAACATTTAGGCTTGCAAGGTTTTTGCCATCACCATCGTAGTCAACAAAATTAATCACGATAGGATATTCGTTTCCTTCCTCCGGAGTATCGGGATCAGGGTTGACAACAGGAGGTTCCTCTTCCTCGAGATCTCTTATTCTTGCTGTCAGTGTAACATCGCTCGCCATATCTGCCGGGATCTCCGAAACTATTTCACCATCCAACTCCCAGCCAACGAACATCTGACTATCTTCAATTTCAGGCACAGTCAATACCTGGGACAGAACTGTTTTGTGGCTCCATGTATGGTGAGCTACCACTTCTCCATCCACAAAGATGTTATATGTTTCCGGTACCACCGTAAGGGTGATTTCCTTTGATTGTTTATAAGCATTCCCCGCTCTTACAGCTTGCGCAGTATTTGCTTCAACTGTAAATGGTAATTCCGCTTCATCAAAGCCTTCTTCCGCATTCGCTTCTATGCTTCTTGTGCGCGGTGCGGGCGCTGTATATCCCTTAAGGTCCGCAGAGTATGTATACAGCTTAGGGGAATTATCTGCAGGAGTATCTGATGTATATACCCAAACAGATGCAGATTTTGTAAGGTTGTTTGCATCAAGCAGAATCTCAGGTGCCTGCATGATTTCAACAAAATCACCCGTGCTATTCGCATAAGTCAGTGCTACATCTGCAGTACCAAACATATCGTTTCCAACTTGATCTATGTTCAGCGTTACAGCCTGCTCATAGGAAGGAGGATTGAACTTCAGATGAATCTCAACCTTGTTTTCCTTACTTAGGAAGTCGGTTGGTTTAAAGCTTACTCCTTCCATGCTATAGTTCGCAGGAGCCATTTTTTCGATGCGGTGTGTGAACTCAGTATTTTCCACTCTAATGTTGTGGTCAATTACCGCTTGTTTCAAAGCATCGTTTCCCATGCCCTCAGCAGTCTGCCATGCATCTTCAGGAATCTCTACTGTTATAGAGCCTTGGGATTGCTGACCTTTATAAATTATAAACGCAACCCTCTTCGGATAGTCGTCCAAATGCATAGGCTTGTAGCCTTCACCCGCCTTCGGTTCATAGAAAGCGTCTACTTTGATTTTTGCAGCAATGTTGATAAACGCATTGTCCCATTTTGCCACAAGCGTATCGCCCGCTTGAATATCTGTGTAGTCGTCAACCGTTTCACCTGTTCTCTGGTTAGACCAGCCAACAAATTCATAGTCCTCTTTTTCCGGTGTATAAAGAGCTAGGTCGCTATATTCAACAATCGTTACCTCTTTCGGTTCCTCGTTGTTGTCTGCTTTCAGCGTAACTTCTTTACCAACGCCGTTAATGGCAATGGTGAGATTGCCTTGCATGCCGGCTACACCGTCTTTGGTTCCATAGTATACAACATCTCTACCAGTACTATGGCTATAGCCGTTCTCATCAACCGATACGACTGCTTGATAACCATGGTTTTCGTCACTATAGATTACAGAGCCATTAACGATTTGGGGTTCATTATCAAATGTAAGCTCCGCTCCGTCTTCTATCCGGATGCTATCCAATTTTACACTATAGTAATAAGGTTCATCTTTGTTCAGATCGTACTGCCATACTTGTTCACTTACCTGAACATTGTTGCCATATTGGCCAACATTAAGTATAGCCTCTTTGCCACTCTTTTGGTGCTGTGTGATTACTTTCCAGCCTTTCCAGAAATACTCGTATCTTACATCCGCAGTAACCTTCTTTTCCATATCAGTTGTTACTGTTACAGGCATCTCGAATAAATTCGGCTCATATCTGAGACTGCCACCTACATTTTCAGATGAAATATCAAATTCATCTATTATTTGATAACGAGTTTTCTTTACCTCCAAAGTATACTGATACGCATCGTTCAGATTGCTAAAGGGGATATCCAGATATTTACTCTTTGCACCTTCTCCCAGCTCGGGCGTTGTAGAGCCACTGCCTGCAATCGTCCAATCTGTTTTGTCCACGCCATCCGAATCCAAATAGCTGACTGTGTAGTTACCACTATCATCTTTTGCAATCGTATACATTGCAGACCAATCGTCCGTAATGCCATTATACGCACGCTTCAGTGTTAGCGTCAGAGGTGCAGCATCGTCATAGTCATAACCGCCAGTTTTAGCAGTGTGATCAATGTCAACATCAACCAGTATCTCCATCTCTTCGGAATACTGCGCAGTCAATGTTATTGGAGCGTCGCCCCTTGCTACAAGAAAACTGTTGGAGAGATTGTGCTTGCTCCAATATATTTTCCCATCGTCCCCATTTACCCAGCCATTAAAGAACTTACCATTGCCATCAGCCGGATCAGCTTCATTAATGTTATATGTGTATTCATATGGATTTGGAGCGCTTGTTTCTCCGCTTGCAGGTACAATGTATGTTTTCAGAATCTCTTCATTATCCACAAACTGAATGGTACGGAAGTGGAAATCACTTGCCTGTACCTTCTCGGTTATTATTACAGAGATTGTTCCTAGCGCTTCTCCATTAGCTCCGTCGCTCGGGTTGCCATAGTATGCTGTATAGTTACCAATCGGCATATCTTTTGTATAAACGCCAGGTTCTTTCTCATCAAATACATATGTTGCATTATCGTTCATCGCATACAGCTGATATCCATATCCATTCTCACCAATATAGGCAGGTTTTTTATCTACATATGTATTCAGTGTTATTTCGAAGATGGTCTTTGTGTCAAACTTTCCAAGACCAACATTCCACTCATAAATTTCATTATTTGAACCTTTGTATGTCCCATCAGCAAGCAATGTTACGGGTATCGCATTGCCGTTAAAAGGAATATAATACGCGTCTTCGGCTCCATCCTGAACTTTATAGTGATCGATTTTATCAGCAATCGTCTTTACTACTGTTTTGTATGCTCCCTCCACAGCAACATACGCAACCTCTATTGCTGTATCGTCTTGCTTCGTACCGATGAAGAGATCCTTTGCATCCGCACGCTCCGGCTCCATCTTTTTGTCCCCATCGATGTCGCGGATGCGGCGTCCGGTCTCGTCATCTCCGTAGATAGCGCCTTCGCCGGGCTTCTCGCCGTTAGCTACCGGTAATTCTACAGTTTTTGGGTTGCCAGATTCATCAGTTTCTACAATATAAACTTTGTCGTCGTAGAGTCCACCATGCTTATCCCCAGGCTCCCCGGGAATTGTGCCGTCGATAACTTCATAGAAACCAGTTTCTTCATTGTAAAGCGCAGGTACTCCATAGACTGGTGTAATAAATTTCTTCTCGAGATCTGCTGCTTGTTCCTCCTCTGTAGGGTAGTATGGTTCTCCGCACATGTCATCCGGTCCACTATATCTTGTTTCGCTTATAAACTGCGTAAGAACATAACCACCCTCTTCGTTGGATTCATAGTAATAGCTCACGAGTGCCCATTCATAGTCGAATATTATTTCATTTTGCGTACCCAGCGAAACAACTATGAGTTTGCCTCTTCCATCCACATCCTGCTCCTGCACAACTGATCTGAGCATCATAAACGCTCTCATAGGCAGAGACAAAGAAACAGATTCAATAGGTTCAATGAATACGGGAGAAATACATTTTGCTACAATATAGTCGTCACCCGCGGCTGAACGATATACAGCTCCAGATCCATCAACCGCAGTGTAGATACCTCTGCCGCCTCTCGCAACCTCTACAGCCGCTCCGCCATCCAGCACATACATCTTTCCATCATCGAGCTGGCTCTCAAAGATACCTTTGATTTTGCCCATCTTTTCTGCAATATGCAGATCATTCTGCGCTGCAATATAATAGTTGCCATCATTATCTTCATAAACCAACGGATTCTCATCCAGCGGAGTTACCGATACATAAGAAGCAGAATCCAGAAATGCGTCAACCACATATGCTTCTTCCTCTGTACCGAACACACCGGGGTGATCTTCCATTTCTTTCAGTGCCTTGCCTTCCGGATCCAGACTAGGAATATACGCAACGCCAGTTTCATCTTCATATATGCCTATGCTCTGACCGTCGTGCATCAGCTCTGTTACAACAATGCTATTGCCATCCGCATCAACAATGTTGTGGCTGCTTCCGGTATTTTTCTCTACCGGAACCTCTTCCTCTACCGGAGTTTCCACAGGGGGATTACCACCGCCGTTTTCCGGATCTACCGGTGCTTCCGGATCTACCGGTGCTTCGGTTCCCTCTGTTTCATCCGTTTCCTTCGGCAGGCAATCATCTGTATAGAGATGCTCCGCCTTTTCGCAAGTCAATTCATAGCATTCATCGCTATGATCATGATTGTGTTCCACTACGACTGCTTCGTCGCCGGTTGCTGTGATGGTTTCGCCGGATTCATCACAAATCAGCGTATAGCATTCGCTTCTGCTGTGCTGATGCAGCTCTATGCCACAGATGCATTCTATAGCATCTTCCGCATACACAGCAGGAGTGGGCAGCAGGCTGAAAACCATGACAAATGCCATCAGCTTGCTTAAGAGTCTTTTCCATTGCTTCATTGCTTTTTCCTCCTTATCATTTTCTTTTTTTACTGCACCCTTGGCAGCGCTCTTTATCTGCCAGAGGTGTTTTCAAATTCTCCTACCTTCCCCTCTCTCCTTTCAAAAATATAGCCTATCATCATGTAGTTATATATCGACACAACTCATAAGTGTGTTATATGCTTTCATAAAAAATTCTCCTAAATTATGCTTTACTTGAACGCTTCTCATATCGGTCTCTTGTACGCAATATGCTTTCACGCCCTGCTCGCCTAACCATCGCTCCCCCGCAGGATCACGGCAATCGTTTTTGTTCTTTCACAGAAAGGGTCATCGCAGCGTTTCCATATCATTCAAGCTTAGGGATTCAGTTTTCAAAGTGCAGACGCAGGCAATTTACCTATCGTATCAGTAGATTATACCATTTTTCTCCAAAAATGCAATAGAAAAGCTGCATATTTAAGCTTATAGAGCAAAAAAAATCGCCGGAACCGACTATTGTCGGAACCGGCGATCTCTTTATTTAGCAGTATTTTCGTTCTTTTATTCTTTCGTACTGTCTGCTTCTGTAGCTACAACCTCTGGAACGATAATTACCTGTCTTTCCTTTGCGTCCCAAAGTACAGTTGCATTCAGATTTTCTGCTACAAATCTCAACGGCAGATAT
>JAZQTP010000066.1:0-14745 GCA_045630845.1 Anaerotignum sp.
GTACATCAGTATTTGATGGAAGCAGTCTGGAGCGAAGATACAAATAGCAACGGCACGCCAGATGAATATGAAGTGCAGGTTACTTTCTGTGTGGAAGGCGGTCAATTCGCAGATGGCACAACGAAAAAAACAGTTGACACTGCATATAAGATTTGGAAAGAATCCAGTGCCGCAACAGTAACGATTCCGAAAGATATGGAAGCGTATCTTGGACGGAGTACATCCGGTACATGGTCGGATGGCTTAGATGGAAAAGAAACAGTGGATGTAAAGGGCAATAAGGAATTTACGCATACCTTTGCAGAGGTTGCACCTGTGAAGCTTCAATACCAGTCTACTGAACGAGATGATGAAAATCAGTTGGTAGAAAAAGCATTGGGCGAGAATGGCGTAGCATATAATTCCAAAATTCAGCTGATAAAAGGCGCTGGAACAAGTGAAACGCTGGTAGCAACAGAAGCAGGCAATATTCCGACTCCGGGCGCGCAGGATAAAAAAATCTTCATGGGCTGGAATGTAAAGACTGCAGAAGATGGCGTACATCAGTATTTGCTGGAAGCAGTCTGGGGCGACGATAAAAATAGCAACAAGATTCCGGATGAATATGAAGTGAAAGTTAGCTTCCGTGTGGAAGGCGGTAAATTCGCAGATGGCACAACAGAAAAAACAGTTGACGCTGCATATAAGATTTGGAAAAAATCCAGTGCCGCAACAGTGCCGCTTCCTACAGGTATGACGCCGGATTCCGGTCGGAGCACATCTGGTACATGGTCGGATGGCTTGAATGGGAAAATCACAGTGGATGTGACAGAGGATAAGACATTTACCTTCAAATTTGATCTTGCACCTAGCTCTGGCGGTGGTGGTAGCAGCAGCGGCGGTGGTAGTAGCAGCGGCGGCGGTGGTAGTAGTAGCGGCGGCGGTGGCGGTGGCTCCACAAGCGCAGCGAAGCCGAAAGAGGAAGTAAAACCGGAAGAAGTAAAACCGGAAGAACCCAAGGCAACAGCTTCCCCCAGTGAGGATGATTTTGAAGTCCCTAAGGGGCTGAAGAAAGAGCATACTGCTTATGTAAGTGGCTATGCAGATGGAACCATCAGACCGAAGGCAATGATTACGCGTGCTGAAGTAGCGACATTGCTGTTCAATCTGCTGAGTGAAGAATATAAGACGCAGCATTATGCAGAAAAGAGCAGTTTTGCAGATGTGGAAGATGGTGCATGGTATACTGTACCGATTGCCACATTGGTAAACATGAAACTGCTGAGTGGCTATGGAGAAGGCTTATTTGCACCTAATCAGTATATTACAAGGGCAGAAATGGCAGCAATCCTAGCTCGTCTGGAATGCGAAGTAGAGTTGAAGGATTCTGTAAGATTTAAGGATATTGAAAGCAGCTGGGCGAAAGCACAGATCGAGCTAGTAGCGCGCAGAGGCTGGATTAGCGGTTATCCTGATCAGACATTTAATCCCAATGCAAAAATTACTCGTGCAGAAACGATTGCGATGATTAATCGTATGATGGGACGGAATCCACAAGCCATTCGTGAAGTATATCAGGATGCAAAGCAGTGGGTAGATAATCAAGATATGATACAGTGGTACTATATCCACATTCAGGAGGCAACAAGCAGCCATGCGCATAGCAGAGATGCAAACGGCTTTGAAATTAGAGTGAAGTAATCAAAGAATGACAAAGAAAAAATGCTATCTGTGTAAACAGATGGCATTTTTCTTTAGGAGTTAAATAAGTTCCAGTATTTTAGCACATTCTTCCAGTGCTGCAAGAACTTTATCCAAATTTTCTTTTGTATAGTCTGCGGAAAGGGGGCACGGCACCTTCTTGGGGAAGAAGGTGCCGTGCAAGGGGTTTGTCATTGAAGCAAGGAGAAATAATTTTGGGGGGGATTTCTCCCTGCTTAGCGTGCAATGACAAGAAGAGATGAAAAGTTTGATTCGAAATAGCACGGCATTAGGAGAAAAAATGTGTGCTACAGGAGTAAGCGAATTTATGTTCAAAATAATCCCTATTGATTACATTCTACAATAGATTGGATAAAATTTCAATAAAAAAATAGAAGAAAGGGAAAGATTTTTCGGAAAATAGTTTATGATTCGGGAGAAGGAAGAAAAATATTGTCAATCGGAGTTTTTTTTGATACCATAAGGAAGAATAAGAAAGGCAAGGTGAGCAGATGAAAATACAGGAGTCTATGGAAAATTATCTGGAAACCATATATGTGCTGAATCAGAAAACCGGCTTTGTGCGTTCTGTAGATGTAGCTGCGGCAATGAGCTTTTCAAAGCCTAGTGTTTCCAATGCCATGAAAAAACTGAAAGCAGAGGGCTATGTATCTATAGAAGAAAAAGGGCGTATTGTGCTGACAGAGAAGGGGAGCGCTGTGGCGGAAAATACCTATGAAAAGCATTGTGTTATTTCCCATTGGTTGATGCATATTGGTGTCAGTAGAGAAACGGCACTGGAGGATGCCTGCAGAATGGAGCATATTCTCAGTGAGGAATCTTTTCAGTGCATGAAAAAGCATCACCAGAAATGGCATGAGCTGAGCCATGAGCCGGAGAATGAAATAGAAAGATAAAGCGATGGTTCCCGAAGAAGCGGGAAGCCATCGCTTTTTGCGTTATTAAGAAAGTTTGTTTTTTATATTTCATTGAAAATAGTAATAGTTATAAATCTTTCCGTTTTCCGGTGTTTCGCCATGCTTTGATTCAATCAGCTCAGAAACGGTCACAAGCTCATAGCCTTGCTCTTGCAGATAAGGAATCAGTTGGGCGGTAGCATCGGCAGTAGCGGCGTATATTCCGTGCATGAGAATCACTTTTCCATCTAAATCGCCTAGCTTTGTCACCTCTTGAACGATAGAGGCTGCATTACGACTTTTCCAGTCTAGCGTATCTACGCTCCAAAGATAGATTGGCATAGGAATTAAGGTTTTTGTGTGCTCGCTACAGTTACCGTAAGGTGGGCGGAAGGCATCCGGAGAACGCCCTAAAATTTCCTGAAAAATTGCATCCGTTTTTGCAATATCCGCCTGAATGGCATCGTCGGATAGCTTGTCGAAATTTTTATGGTCGTAGGAATGGCTGGCAACTTCGCAGCCCAGTGCATTTTCTCGCTTTACCACATCGGGGTATTTTTCCGCCAGATAGCCTAGGTCAAAGAAGGTGGCTCTGGCATCATATTTTTCCAGTGTATCCAGAATTTGATTGGTGTAAATGGGATTTGGCCCATCATCAAAGGTGAGGGCAACCATTTTTCGATCAGAGGATAATGGGATGGCTTCCGCCTGCGGTTCGGGCGCTTGTGCTCGCATATCCGCATAGGGAATGAGCAGAGGGACGATACCCATGCTGCCGGGGAACAGGGTATATCGGTCAAAATGGAACAATACCCCTTCCTTCGTAAAGACGAAGTGGTCAAAAAGTCCGTTTTCTACATCCAGCAAGGTGTTATAATTGCCAAAGATTCGTTTGGAGTATGGTTCTGTTTCGGAAAAATATTTGCGGGCATAAGCAGAGGCATTTTGGGCAAAGCCCTCCCAGATGAGTTCCTCAGCAGCCAGCTCCCGATCTGTTTCCAGATCAAAATAAAATGACTGTATGCGCGTATGCGGAGACATACCCTCTGCCGTTTCTGCGGTATCGAAAAAGAGAAGGCTCAGCAGATTTTCCTCTGTCAGATAGCTTTCATAGCCTAAATAGAGGGTAGCCTCTGTTTTGTTTTCTCGAATAAGCTCTCCGTCGGGACCTGTGAGGGGGAGATATTCTTGATCAAAGGCATTGCGAATATCGGATACGATCATTTCAATGCGGCTGTCGATAGCAAACTTTCCTGTTTTCGGATATTGCAGGATATAGGCAAGGGGGTGGTCATATTCGATTCGAGTG
Organism: Anaerotignum sp.; assembly: GCA_045630845.1. Taxonomy (GTDB): domain Bacteria; phylum Bacillota; class Clostridia; order Lachnospirales; family Anaerotignaceae; genus Anaerotignum_A. The sequence goes on from JAZQTP010000066.1 coordinate 3,907, forward strand.
ATTGTTTCACCTGCCTCCTTGGTTTTCTGGGATGCCCAGAAGGGTTCCCCCTTTGCTGTCAGCTCTGCCTGCTTGCGTGCAGAAGGTGGGGAAAGCTCCATGGCGGAGGCACTGCAGCCGCTAAGCAGCAATGCTGTTATCAAAAAAAGAGGCAGTAGTTTTTTCTGTTTCATCTATATTATTTCTCCAATCTGTTTGTATGAAAATTATGTATTCGTGGATCATTACATTTTTCCGCATAGCAATTTGCAGAATTTTTGCTGCAATCATAAAGTGCGGCTTGTGGCGTCTTTTGTAGATATATGTAGATGATATCATCATATCATAAAGGGTAGAAAAAAGGCGAAAGAAAATCTTACAATTTTCTTTTTATTGAAAAAAGTAAGTATTTTGGTTATATAAGAGCAGCAGAGGAAAGGGACAGGGAAGAAAATAAGCGATACCTTTGGAGGTTGCTTTCGTCGAAAGAGTATTGTATTTTACAACAAAAGTAGGTATACTTTAACTGAAAAGAAGCAAGGCTTATGGTGAAAAATAAGGAGGGGAAAAGGGTGAGTGTAACAGTAAGTGCAGACGCAATAAAAGAGGTAAAGGGTCTTGGCTTTTTACAGCAGAAGGGGACAGATACATTCAATGCCCGTGTGTTGACAAGAAATGGTAAGATTACAGCGAAAGAAGCCAGACTTGTTGCAGAAGCGGCAGAAAAATACGGCAATGGAGAAATGGCATTTACCACAAGACAGACGATTGAGGTGCAGGGCATCCATTACGATCATATTCCGGCATTCATTGAGGCGATTGAGGCAGGTGGCTTGTTGGTAGGCGGCACAGGGCCTAAGGTGCGCCCCATTGTAAGTTGTAAGGGGACAACTTGCCAGTATGGTTTGTATGACACTTATGGTCTAAGCCAAAAGATACATGAAAGATTTTATATTGGCTATCATGGCGTAAAGCTGCCGCATAAATTTAAGATTGCAACAGGGGGCTGTCCCAATAACTGCGTAAAGCCGGATTTGAACGATGTAGGCATTATCGGTCAGAAAGTGCCGGTTTTTGATGCGGAAAAATGCAAAAGCTGTAAAATCTGCGTTGTGGCGAAGGTATGTCCTATGAAAGCGGCTTCCAAGGCGGATGGGGAAAAGCTGCACTATGATAAAGAAAAATGCATTAGCTGCGGCAGATGCCTGTATATGGCAAAATGCCCCTTTGGTGCAATGACAGAAGAAGTAACAGGCTATAAAGTAACACTGGGCGGCAGATGGGGCAAAAAGGTTGGCCAAGGGATTGCCATGCGAAAAATCTTCACTTCCGAAGAAGAAGTTTTGGATACGGTGGAAAAAATCATTCTGTTCTTCAAGGATCAGGGGATTGCAGGGGAAAGACTGGCAGACACTGTGGCAAGAGTGGGATTGGAGCAGGCAGAGGAAATGATACTCTCTGACGAACTGCTGAAAAGAAAAGAAGAAATCTTGGCGAAAGCATAAATAAGAACATTACGAAATGCCGTTTGGCGTATGCCCGACGGCATTTCTTCTGGATAAATGGGAGGAGAAAAAAGTGAGCTGTTTTCCTTTTTTCATGGAGATTCGAGGCAAGAAATGTCTTGTGGTTGGCGGCGGAAGGGTTGCGTTGAGAAAAATTGAAAAATTGCGTCCCTTTGGGGTACATATCACTGCGGTTTCTCCGCTTTTCTGCATGGAGTTGGAGGAAATGACAGATATTTTGCGTATACAGCGGCATTTTCAGCCTGTGGATGCGGAAGGGAAGCTTTTTGTAATTGCAGCGGCAGATGATGCAGAAGTAAATGAGGAAATCGCCTCTCTTTGTCGGGAGCGGAATATTCCGGTGAATGTGGTGGATGCGCCCGAGCAATGCACCTTTTTCTTTCCAGCATTGGTGAAACGCGGCGAATTGGTGGTGGGGATTTCCACCGGAGGAAATAGCCCACTGGCAGCACGGTATATTAGGGAAAAGACAGAGGATGTCATTCCGATGGGGTTTGAACGGGTGCTAGAAGTGCTTTCTTCCGTTAGAGGACAAGTGAAGGCGGAAATATCGGACAGCAAAAAAAGAGAACGGATATTTCAGGAAATATTTTTGCTTGCCATGGAAAGAGCTGAGGGTGTGACGGAGGCAGAAATACAGGAAATCATCAGAAGGGAGGGGGAAAAGCATGAATAAATTACGCATTGGTACCAGAAAAAGTCAGCTTTCCAGAATACAGACGGATATGGCAGTGGCTGCGTTGAAAAAGGTGCATCCCAATTTGGAAACAGAGATCGTCCCCTTCCAGACCAGAGGGGATAAAATTCTGGATAAGCCCTTATGGGAGATAAGCAACAAAGGGAAAGGTGTTTTTGCTTCGGAATTTGAAGAAATGATTGTACGGGGCGAAATAGATATTGCGATTCATAGCGGTAAGGATTTGCCGGTTTTTCTGGCGGATGGGCTGGAAATCATCGGTGTATTGAAGCGGGATGATCCCAGAGATGTGCTGGTGATGCCGCAGGGTGTAAGACCGGAGGATTGTAAAATCATTGGAACAGGGAGCCTGCGTAGAGAGCAATGTGCAGCAAAAGTATTCCCTTGGGCGGAGTGCAGATTGATCCGTGGCAATATTCATACCAGACTGGAAAAGCTGAAAAGCGGAGCGTATGATGCGATTCTCCTTGCGAAGGCAGGGCTGGATCGTGCAGGTATCACAGAGGCAGATGGGTATTGTTTTCGTGTCCTTTCGCCGGAGGAATTTCTGCCTGCAGCCTGTCAGGGGATTATTGTAGTAGAGGGAAAAGGAGAACTGGCAGAATTTATTGGTGGAATGACGGACGAAGCGACAAAATATCTCTTTGAAACAGAACGACAGGTATTGATGCAGCTGAATGCATCCTGCAGTGAGCCGGTGGCAGCCTTTGCAGAGCTGGAGGGGGAAATGATTCGGCTGCGTGCCATGCGGGGGCAGATATACAGCGAGGGAACTGCCCCGATTTCTCAGCGGCTTGCGTTGGCGGCTGATGTGGCAGGGAGGCTGAAAGGATGAATGGACGAGTTTATCTGGTAGGTGCCGGCTGTGGGGATACAGAGCTGATTACGGAAAAAGGGAAGAAGCTCCTGCAAAAATGTGATACAGTGCTGTATGATGATCTGGCAGCAGAAAAGCTATTGGAGGAAACTAGAGAGGGCTGCGAACGGATTTTTGTGGGAAAGCGTTATGGCAGACACTCGATGGCGCAGGAGAACATCAACAGGCTTTTGGTTGAAAAGGCAAAAGAGGGCAGGATGGTAGTGCGGCTAAAGGGGGGAGATGCCTTTGTGTTTGGCAGAGGCGGCGAAGAAGTGATGGCTTTGCAGGCGGAAAATATCCCCTTTGCGGTTGTTAGCGGGGTATCCTCTGCCATTGCAGTGCCTGCGGCAGCGGGTATTCCTGTGACGCATCGGGGCATTGCGAGAAGCTTTCATGTGGTCACAGGGCATACTGCGGCAAATGGTGAAATCACACTGACAGAAAATCTCGAGGTACTGGCAAAACTGGAGGGAACGCTAGTTTTCCTGATGGGGCTGCATCATCTGGAGGAGATATGCACAGGCTTAATGATAGGCGGGAAAAGCGGAGAAACACCGGCTGCGGTCATATCCAAGGGGACAATGCCCATGCAGAAAACGGTGCGGGCAAAGCTGTGTGACATCGCAGAAGAAGTGCATAAGGCAGCACTGGAAGCTCCTGCGGTCATTGTGATTGGAGAAACGGCGGCTTTCGATTTTACAGGGAATATTCCTCGCCCGCTTTATGGCATAAAAATCGGCGTGACGGGAACGAAAACCATCACAGCAAAGCTGCGGCGTCGGTTGGAGGAATATGGTGCAGCAGTGACGGAAATGGATTATTCGTCTATTGTGCCTTATTGGGAAAATGCTGCCATGGAGCAGGCTTTGGAGCGGATTTCCGATTATCATTGGGCGGTCTTTACCAGTCCTAATGGGGCAGCCATTTTTTTTGAATATCTGAAAAAGCAGCGTTTCGATGTGCGCCGCTTGGCGGGCTTGCACTTTGCGGTCATTGGGACAGGAACGGCGGCAGAATTGGAAAGATGGGGGATATATCCCTCTTTGCTTCCCGAAAAATATGATGTGGAGCACCTTGCAAAGGCTCTTTGTGAAGCAGTGAAAAGAGATGAAAAAATCCTGATTTTACGGGCAGTGCAGGGGGCGGAGATTTTGACAGAGGTGTTGGATGCAGCGGATAAGGAATACACGGATGTGAAAATCTATGATATTCATGTGGATGAAGAAAAGCGTCGTGTTGCCAATGAAAAAACGGCGGAGATGGATTTTATCACCTTTGCCAGTGGTTCCGGTGTGCGGGGCTTTCTGGAAAGGGGTGGCAGGATTCCTGCGGGGACAAAGGTGGTCTGCATTGGCACATCTACAGCGAGGGCGCTGGCGAAATATGGAGAATATGAACATCTGATTGCCGAAACCTTCCATGTGGATGGTATTGTGGAGGCAATTTTGAAGGAGGTTGGAAAATGAGAAGATTCAGAAGAATGCGGACATCTGAGGCGATGCGGAAGCTGGTGCGGGAAACAAGAATTTCACCGGAAGAAATGATATACCCGATTTTTGTGATAGAGGGGGAAAAGATCAAAAATCCCATTGCCTCTATGCCGGGTGTTTTCCAATATTCTATAGATATGCTGGATAAACTGCTGCGGGAAGTGGAGCAGAGCGGTATCGGCGGGGTGCTGATTTTTGGTATTCCTGCCGAAAAAGATGAAGTGGGTTCTCAGGCATATCATCCAGACGGTATCACCCAGAGAGCAATTCGATACATCAAGGAGAACTATCCTGCATTGGTGGTCATTGCAGATGTATGCCTGTGTGAATATACTTCCCATGGTCATTGCGGTCTGGTAGATGGATGTCATATCCTGAATGATGAAACCCTGCCCCTGTTGGCAAAAATGAGTGTTACACTGGCACAGGCAGGGGCGGATGTGATTGCCCCTTCGGATATGATGGATGGCAGAGTAGCAGTCATTCGCTCTGCGCTGGATGAAAACGGTTTTATGCATACGCCCATTATGGCGTATAGTGCGAAATTTGCTTCTGCGTATTATGGGCCTTTTCGGGATGCGGCGCATTCTGCACCGCAGTTTGGGGATAGACGCTCCTATCAGATGGATACCTGCAATAAAAAAGAAGCCCTTAGAGAAATCGCCGATGATATCGAGGAGGGGGCAGATATGGTTATGGTAAAGCCTGCACTGGCGTATCTGGATGTGCTGGAAGCGGCAGCACAGCGGTTTGATCTGCCCATTGCCGTATATAATGTCAGCGGGGAATATGCGATGGTGAAGGCGGCAGCGGAAAAGGGCTGGCTAGATGAAAAACGCATTGTAATGGAAAATCTTATCGCTATGAAGCGGGCGGGGGCATCCATTCTGATTACTTACCATGCGCTGGATGCGGCAAAGTGGCTGAAGGAAGCGTGAAAACATGAAAGAAGAAAAAAGGTGGGAGCGGGTGACACAGGAATTTGCACCTGTTTGTGATGAAAACAGCAGAGTGTTGATTTTGGGCACAGCCCCCTCCAGAATGTCCCGTGAGGTGGGATTTTACTATGGGCATCCGCAAAATCGTTTCTGGAAGATGCTGGCGGCGGTGACAGAAGAAGATGTCCCCCAGACCATAGAAGAAAAGAAAGCACTGTTGATTCGGAACCATATTGCCTTGCATGATGTGATCCATAGCTGTGATATTATTGGCTCCAGTGACAGCAGTATACGAAATGTGGAGCCGGCGGAGCTTGGGGAAATCCTTTCGGTGACAGGGGATATTCCAATCCTTTGCAATGGCGGAACTTCTTATAAATTATTTGTGAAGCATCAGGAAAAACGCCTTGGTATCCAAGCCAGACAAATGCCCTCTACCAGTCCTGCCAATGCGGCATGGAAGCTGGATATGCTGGTGGAAGCATGGAAAGAGGCTTTATTGCCTATCCTGAAAAAAGAAAGCGAAGCCAAATGATGTGCGGTGCTGTTTGCGAAAGGAAAGCAACTGTAATGTTGTAAAATAGCACAAACGATTTTCTTTTTCGTGGATTTGCCTATGCAAACTGGCAAACTTCGGAAAAGGTAAATTTTTCTTGCCAAATTTTATTGACAGGGTGTTGTATACTTGATACAATATCGCAGAAAGTAAATAAAGGACTTATCAAGAGTGGTTGAGGGACAGGGCCCTGTGACACCCGGCAACCGGCGGAAACGCATCGGTGCTAATTCCCCCGCATAGTTTGCGGAAGATGAGATTGTATATGAAAACCCCTGTGATACAGGGGTTTTTAATTTTCAAAATCTCTCCTTAGAAAATCTTTATTTACAGTTGTTAAAAAATTCTATGGAAAAAAGGAGAATAGAAAATGAGCAGAAAATTATTTACTTCCGAATCTGTTACAGAGGGACATCCCGATAAAATCTGTGACCAGATTTCCGATGGCGTGCTGGATGCACTGCTGGCAAAAGACCCCCATTCCCGTGTTGCCTGCGAAACTTGCACTACAACAGGCATGATTATGGTTATGGGTGAAATTACAACAGAAGCATATGTTGATGTAGAGAAAATCGTTAGAGAAACATTGACAGAAATCGGATACACAAGAGCAAAATATGGCTTCGATAGCGAAACTTGTTCCGTACTGACAGCAATTCACGGTCAGTCCCCCGACATTGCGCTGGGCGTTGACCACTCTCTGGAAAACAAAACAGGCGAAGATGACAGCGAATTTGATACAGGTGCAGGCGATCAGGGTATGATGTTTGGTTTTGCGTGTGACGAAACAGAAGAATTGATGCCCCTGCCGATCTCCCTGTCCCATAAGCTGACAAGAAGACTGACAGAAGTTCGTAAAAACGGCACATTGGCTTACCTGCGCCCCGATGGTAAAGCACAGGTAACGGTGGAATATGTGGATGATAAACCTGTGAGAGTGGATACAGTAGTCGTATCCTCTCAGCACGATCCCGATGTAGAGCATAGCCAGATTGAAAAAGATATTATCGAAAATGTAGTGAAAAAAGTGATTCCCGCAGCGCTGCTGGATGATGCTACAAAATATTACATCAACCCCACAGGCAGATTTGTAATCGGCGGTCCTATGGGTGACTCCGGCCTGACAGGCAGAAAGATCATCGTTGATACTTACGGCGGTTATGCAGCCCATGGCGGCGGTGCATTCTCCGGTAAAGATCCCACAAAAGTAGACCGTTCCGCTTGCTACGCAGCAAGACACGTTGCGAAAAATATCGTTGGTTCCGGTATTGCTACAAAATGTGAGGTACAGGTGGCTTATGCCATTGGTGTTGCAAAACCCGTTTCCGTACTGGTTAATACATTCGGCACAGGTAAAATTTCCGATGATGAAATCACAGAAATCGTAAATAAGCACTTTGATCTGCGTCCCGCAGCGATCATCAAAAACTTCGATCTGCTCAGACCGATTTATAAGCAGGTTGCAGCTTATGGACATTTCGGCAGAACAGACCTTGACCTGCCTTGGGAAAGACTGGATAAGGTGGATGTATTCAAAGAAAGAATTTGATAAAAAGAAAATTAGCTTTTGGAACAAAGCAAGCCTGGGGTTTATACCTTAGGCTTTTTTCTTTGGAATCAGCCTTGTTCAGGCACAGAACAGAGGGCTTTTGGATATATTGCCCATAACAGCCTTTTAAGGAGGCATTGCAATGGACCATGAAAAAAGGATTACGGAAGTACAGATGGAACAGCCCTGCTTTGTTCGTGATGTGCAGGGAGAGGAGAAGCTGCGGCTGTTTGATCTTGGCTTTTTCCGGGGCAGCCGGGTTCTTCCGCTGTATGTGTGCATTGGCGGCGGTACGCGGGTGTATCGGGTGAAGGATACGCTGATTGCCCTGCGGGATCAGGATGCAGAGAAGATTTCTGTGGAGGTGGAGCAGGATGAGTGAAAGGCGGCTGCGGATTGCGTTGGCAGGCAATCCCAATACAGGGAAAAGTACGGTTTTTAATATGCTGACAGGCCTGAAGCAGCATACGGGAAACTGGTCAGGGAAAACGGTGGGCAATGCAAAGGGAGAATTTTCGCTGGGCGAGTGGGAAGCGGAGCTGTATGATCTGCCGGGGATTTATTCACTTTTTTCTGAATCGGCAGAAGAAAGGGCGGCAAAGGACTTTATTTGCCATGGGGATGCGGATATTACAGTAGTGGTGTTGGATGCGACGGCTTTGGAGCGGAATTTGCCTTTGGGGCTGCAAGTGATGGAGCTGACAAAGAATGTGATTTTTTCATTAAACCTAACGGATGAAGCGGAGAAAAAAGGAATTTCAGTTGATGATAAAAAGCTGCAGGAGATAACGGGCGTTCCTGTTGTTCCCATGGCGGCAAGAAGCGGCATAGGGCTGACAGAGCTGAAGCGGCTGTTGCTGGGAGTGGCGGAGGGACATCGGAAAATTCGTCCAAAGGGAATAGATTGGTCTTTTGCGCCGGATACAGAAGAAGGCTGTAGGACGGATACCTTTCGGGAACAACGCTCCCTTGCGTTTTTGGAACGGGCGGAGGAAATATGTGCGGCAGTGGTCAAGAAGCAGAGCAACAGGGATAAATTGACGGAAAGACTGGATCGTATCATGCTGACACCAAAAACAGGGATTCCCATTATGCTGCTGCTTTTGGGTGGAGTCTTCTGGATTACAGTAGCAGGAGCAAATGTACCCTCGGAATTTCTAATGCAGATTATGAATTATTGGGGTGGTGTGCTGCGGCAGGGCTTGGTTTCACTGGGGACACCCCTTTGGCTGGAAAGCCTGTTGATGGATGGGGTTTATCTGACAGTCAGTTGGGTAACGGCGGTAATGCTGCCGCCTATGGCAATTTTTTTCCCGCTGTTTACATTGCTAGAGGATTTTGGGCTGCTGCCACGGATTGCTTTTCATATGGATGGTTTGTTTCAGAGAGCGGGTGCCCATGGGAAACAGGCGTTGACCATGTGCATGGGCTTTGGCTGCAACGCCGCAGGAGTTACAGCCTGCCGCATCATAGAGTCCCCCAGAGAGCGGCTGATTGCGATTCTGACGAATGCTTTTGTACCCTGTAATGGCAGGTTTCCTACATTGATTTTGCTGGCGGGCTTCTTTTTTGCCAGAGGCAAGCCTGCTGCAGCGGGGATATTTGTATTTCTGCTGATTTTATTGTCGGCAACGGTCACATTGCTGGTATCCTTTTTGCTGAGCAAAACAGTATTGAAGGGATTGCCCTCTGCCTTTGTGCTGGAGCTGCCACCTTATCGCCGTCCGTTGCTGGGGCGTGTTCTGTTGCATAGCGTGCTGGATCGGACAATTTTTGTGCTGGGGCGGGCGGTGACGGTTGCCATTCCGGCGGGGGCAATTATCTGGATTTGTCAGAATGTAGAAATTGGCGGATATACGCTGCTTTACGGGATGACGGTTTTGTTAGAGCCTTTGGGGGCGCTGATGGGGTTATCGGGTGTGATTTTGACAGCATTTCTGTTGGGTATTCCTGCTAATGAAATCGTGATTCCGATTCTGTTGATGGTTTATAGCCGAAGCGAAATGTTGATAGAGGCGGAGGGGATTGCACAGGCGGGTGAAATTTTGGCGGCAAATGGCTGGACATGGGTAACGGCGATATGCACCATTCTGTTTTCCTTGAATCATTTTCCCTGTGCCACAACCTTATTGACAATACGGAAAGAAACCGGCAGTAATTTCTGGACGGCAGCCGCCTTTTGTTTGCCCACCTTGATCGGAATATTGCTGTGTATTTTGGTAAATGGTGCAGCACATTTTGTTCAGTTGCTTTTTTAGGTGGAAATGCTATACTGTTTTTATAACCATACCAAAGAGAAATGGGGGAGTTATTTATGAATGAAAAATTGTATCAGCTTCTGCAAAAAGCGGAATGTGATTTTATATTGCGTAAGCGTATCTGGGAAACGAAGGACGCCAAGGATTCTGCGCTGGCATTGTGCGAGCTTTGCACGGCGGAGGGGATTCCCCTGACTGTGGGACAGCTTTTTTCAGAGCAGGAGGAGTTTTTCTGTAATCTGTTCCGTAGCTGCAACGGCAGTGCGGTAGAGCCGCTGGATGGCTGGGATGATCCTCTGGAGATGTTTTTTGCGGCTCTGGAGGCATTGGAGAAGAAGTGAAAAAAGACACAGTACAAAATTTTTGTGCTGTGTCTTTTTTGCTTATTTTATAAAAACTAGACTATCTTAGTTCAAGGGAATCTGAATATTAGCGAGTTCGCAAGGATATGCCAAATGAGCTGGATAACGATTTATAAATATATTGATTTGCTGAAAGAATAGAAATTTTTTATGGACACTTTCTGATGATAGTCTGATGAAAAGAGGGTGTGAAAAATTTTCTGTAAATAGGCTTTCTATGATAGGATTTGAAGGCTGAACAGCTGATTCTTCTGCTATCCAACCTCATAGACAATATAATGACTAAATGCAGGCATGTCAAGAAAATCCTGATTTTCAGGATTTCTGACACGCCTGTTTCCTTTTATTCTGGCAGTCTGCCTTCGTACATGATACTCAGTTCGCCGTAGACACGCCCCCAGTTTCGGAGGGTTGCCGTCCATTTTTTCGATGCTTCAAAGGTTGCCAGATACAGAGCCTTCATCAGAGCCGTAGGACTGGGAAAAACGCTCCTCTGAGCATTCAATCGACGATAGGTGCTGTTCAGACTTTCGATGGCATTTGTCGTATAAATGACCTTGCGCACTTCAGCAGAGAACTTGAAAATCGGGCAGATAGCATCCCAGTTGGAAGACCAGCTCTTCAT
>JAZQTP010000067.1:0-72971 GCA_045630845.1 Anaerotignum sp.
TGATTTTTAAGACCTATGCCGTAGCTGCGGCATAGGTCTTTTCACTCTATAAGAAACTTCGTTTCTTATAGAGTAAAACCCTCCGGGGGATCGCACTGCGGCGGCAAGGTAATCAGTCGCTAGCGACACCGCCGCAGGCGGGGCATTTCGTCAAGCGAAATGCTTTTTTACTAAGTAATCTGCTTTTCAAGCAACTGCTGTACATATTTTATCCATTTTTGCAATCCGCTGGTAGCAATCCGCCTGAAGTGCATCCGCCAGCAGCAGAGCCGCTTCATCCCCACCGCCGCAGATCGCAACAACCTCGTCTTCCGATGTTGTGCCATAGTCCCCTGCCACAAGAACGATACGCCCCTGCTCAAGTTCCGTCTTAATCCGACCTGTATCTATATGCGTTACCGCACCATTCCCGTAATCTGGCGTTGTATATATCCCATTTTGATGTGCCTGCAAGGATACCGCTTCTATCCCCATCGCCTCCAATGCCATCGCCAGAAACGCCGCTGTCATCTGCGCACCGACGGAACGCAGCAAGTCTATCTCTCGCTGCGAAGGATTTCCATTCAGCTCCTTGGCTTTTTCTATCGCTGCTGTATCCTGCCCTTCCATGGCAGAAAGAACCGCAACCACTGCATTCCCCTTTTTGTATTCTGCCATACAGCTTTCTGCTGCGGCAAAAATATCTTCTCTATCTGAAATTGCTTCAACAGCAAATCTTTTTATAGTCAACATATACAGCACCCTCCTTATTCGGATTGTTTCTTTCTTTTCTTATTATATTTAGCACTACTTGCAAACAAAATACATTTTATGCTACAATTATTGCAAATAATGCTAATCAAAAGAAAGGGCGATGAAAAAATGGATGCTGCTTATAAAAAAAGAGGGTACCTGCTGAATGATTTTCGTCTGTTCCATCTGAAGGATAAAAAAGGAGCAAATGTAGACTATCATTATCATGAATTCTGTAAACTCCTTATGCTACGCAGCGGCAGCGGCGGCTACACCGTAGAGGGGCATAGATATGCATTGGAGGCCGGAGATATTGTGCTGATTGGCAGTCACTGTGTCCATCGCCCGGAATTTGAACAAGGCTCCCTGTATGAGCGTGTTATCCTCTATATCTCTCCGGATTTTCTACAGCAGCAATCCACAGCCGATTGTTCCTTATTGGATATTTTTAACAGCTCCCAAGGACATGTACTGCATCTACCCAATCCGGATACTCTCTGGGCCATCTCCGATGCACTGGAAGAAGAACTGGAGCGTGATGCTTTCGGCAAAATCATTCTCTGCAACGGACTGCTGTTGCACTTACTCATTTCCATTGCACGCAGCCTTCGCGATCCAAGCGCACATTTTTCTTCCCCCCTCACTCCAACAGACTCCCGTATTCTGGAAATGCTCCGCTATATAGACGCTCATCTGACCGAGGATATTACGATTGATACCTTAGCAAACGCCTTTTTCCTCAGCAAATATCACATGATGCGGCTATTTCGTCAAGAAACAGGACGCTCCATCCATGATTATCTGCAAGAACGCCGTTTGCTCTATGCCCGTGATTTAATCCGGCAGGGCATTTCTGCCACAGAAAGCTGTTACCAATCAGGATTTCGCAGCTATTCTGCCTTTACTCGAGCGTATGCAAAGCATTTTGGCACTACACCCACCGGCAGAAAAGGTACGCCCGCCGATGAAACTTATGAGTAATCTCACAAAAAATCTGTTAGCACTCAATCTCTTTGAGTGCTAAATTTTTCTTGACTTTTCTTTTCTCGGTGATAAAATACTATTTGCAAGAGAAAAACAGCGGTGAAATCGTCGCTGTTCATTTCAAAAACAGGAGGTTTTTATCATGCAGGAAAAAGGTAACCTTTCCATCAATAGCGAAAATTTCTTACCCATTATCAAAAAATGGCTTTATACCGATAAGGACATCTTTATCCGCGAACTGGTATCCAATGCCTGTGATGCCGTAACTAAGCTGCAAAAGCTGGATATGATGGGGGAAGCAAAGCTCCCTGCTGACGAAGCATTTGAAATCCGTGTCATTCTCGATCAAGATGCCAAAACCTTAAAAATCATGGATAACGGTATCGGTATGACTTCCGACGAAATCAAAAAATATATCAACCAGATTGCATTCTCTGGCGCAACAGATTTCCTACAAAAATTTCAGGATAAGACAGATGGCGAAGGTGAAATCATCGGTCATTTCGGGCTTGGCTTCTACTCCGCTTTTATGGTAGCAGATAAGGTAGAAATTGATACCCTCTCCTATCAGGATGGTGCAGCAGCAGCAAAGTGGCTCTGCGAAGGCGGCATTGATTATGAAATGGATGCCGGAGAAAGAACCACAAGAGGCACCACCATCACTCTCTACATCGGTGCAGACGGCGAGGAGTTCCTCAATGAGACAACCCTCTATGAAGCCATGAAGAAATACTGTTCCTTTATGCCCATACCTATTTTTGTGGATGTGCAAAAAGAAGAAACCGAGGAAGAAAAAGCTGCTGCAAAAAAAGCCGCAAACACGAAGCATCTTTCTACCGAAGAAGCGATGGAGCTACTGCAAAAGGAACAGGGTGAATCCGCAGAAGATACCGAAGCAGAAGAATCCCTGCCGATGAACGATACACACCCGCTCTGGCAAAAAAAGCCTGCTGAATGTACGGATGAAGACTATAAAGCCTTTTATCATAAGGTGTTCAACGACTTGAATGATCCTTTATTCTGGATCCATTTGAATATGGATTACCCTTTCCGTCTGAAAGGCATCCTCTATTTCCCCAAACTGACAGACCAGTTTGATATGCGAGATGGAGAAGTGAAGCTTTACTGCAATCAAGTTTATATTGCAGATAATGTAAAAGAAGTCGTTCCCGAATTTCTGCTGCTTCTGAAAGGTATTCTGGACTGCCCCGATATGCCGCTGAATGTTTCCAGAAGTGCATTGCAAAATGACGGCTATGTAGAAAAAATGAATGCTTACATCACCAAAAAAGTAGCCGATAAACTGAATCAGCTTTTCAAGAGCGACAGAGCTGCTTTTGAAGGCTTCTGGGATGACATCAATATTTTCATCAAATACGGCTGTATGCGTGAAGATAAGCTGTATGACAAGCTAAAGGATGCCTTGCTTCTGAAAACCACCGATGATGTTTATGAAACTGTTTCCGAATATCTGGAAAAAAATAAAGAAAAGCACGAAAACATCATTTATTTTGCCAATGATGTAAACCAGCAGGCACAATATATCCGTCTGTTCAAGGAACATGGCCTGGAAGCAGCCATTCTGGATACCCCTGTGGATAAGCCCTTTGTTTCTTTCTTGGAATACAAAAATCAGGATATCCATCTGAAGCTACAGCGTGTAGACGCAGACATTGATTCCCTGCAGGAAAAATCCGAAGAAGAAGATTCTGAAGCAAAGAAACAGGCCGCTGTATTTGAAGCAAATCAGATGCAGGAGCTGTTCCGCTCTGCTGTATCCAATGAAAAACTTATCGTAAAGCTGGAACCGCTGAAAGCGGAAAAGGTTTCCGCTATGATGCTGCTTTCTGAAGAATCCAGGCGTATGATGGAAATGATGGAGGCTTATGCAAACAATGAAGAATTTAAGGCAATGTTTGCACATATGAAGCCGGAAGAAACACTGGTGCTGAACAAAAACAATAAGCTAGTAAAAGCCCTTCTCGCCATGAACGAGAAAGCGGAAAAGAAAGAGGATGCTGCCCTTTTGAGCCATCAGATTTATGATCTGGCACTGATGGGACACAGACCACTGCATTCCGATGAAATGACAGCCTTCATTGACAGAAGCAATCTGATTTTGGAAAAACTGGCTGAACTGGAAAGTTGATTTTCCGTCCGATTGAATTTCAAAACAGAAAAACCTGCCAAATGTAACCAACAGTCGGCAGGTTTTTTTCACTTATTTTTTCTTTTTGTTATACACTCTTTTTCTTTCCTTATCCAAAAGCGCCTTTTCCGCATCTCGTTCTGCTTTCTTCTCCAGCATCACATCAATATCCTCCGGCAGCTCCAGTGTGATTTTGCCCAGCTTACCACCACGATATTCGTCCATGATAATTTTCCCCGTTCTTTCCAAATCTGGCTCATCGCCTTTTTTCTTGAAGCCACGGGCAATGGCAATTTTCTCCAATATCATATAGGGCTCCTCAATGGAGTCAAATTCCACCTGATAGCGTTTTCGGATACAATCAGGATCCCTTGCTACCATATGATCGATAAATGCGATTGCCATATTTTCTGGATCCAGAATATCATCATTGATGGCACCGGTAAATGCCAGCTTCAGCCCAACCTGCTGATCTTCAAATTTCGGCCACAGGATACCGGGTGTATCCAGAAGCTCGAAATCCTTTTTCAGCTTGATCCACTGCTTACCACGCGTTACACCGGGCTTATCTCCCGTTTTCGCCGTGACCTTACCCACATATTTATTGATAAATGTAGATTTTCCCACATTCGGAATCCCTACAATCATGCTGCGGATAGGTACATTGATACGGCCTCTTGCCTTCAGCTTCTCAATTTTTTCTTGCATCAGCCCTCTGGCTGCTTCTGTTACCTCCCCAAATCCGCTGCCTTTTAGCGCATTGATACGGATTACACGGAATCCCTGCTTTTCAAAATATTCCTGCCAAATTTCTGTCGCTCTATCATCCGCAAGGTCGCATTTATTCAACAAAACAATACGATGCTTATTCTTCGCAATCGTATCCAAATCCGGATTTTTACTGCTATATGGGATACGCGCATCCACCAGTTCAATGACAATATCCACCAAAGAAATATTCTCCTCCATCATTCTTCTAGTCTTTGTCATATGTCCGGGATACCACTGAATATGATTCATCGTTTTCCCCCTCCCTTCTTATTCAATCAGCCCAAAGGTATCAAAGGGATACAATCTCAGAACCACCTTCCCCATCAGATCCTTTTTCTCTATCGCACCTACAGATTCTCTGCGGCTATCCAGACTTTCATTCCTATTATCGCCCATTACAAAATAGCTGTTTTCCGGCACCAGAAAAGGATAGTGAATATTCCCCTTGGAAAGCATTTCCTCTCGCAGAAACGGCTCTGTGATTTTCAGACCATTTCGATACAGATCACAAGTGCCTTTCTCATTTTCCAAAATAACAAGCACATCTCCCGGCAATCCAATTACCCGCTTGATAATATTCTCATAGCTAGAACCTTCATCCAGCTTGCAAATCACCACATCACCATAATCTGGGTTTCCGATGGAGGTAGCCAGTTTATTGATAAAAACCAAATCCCCATGATGGAAGTTCGGTTCCATAGAAGATCCTTTCACCAATACTGTTCCAATAGAATTGCGCATAATAACTACCAAAATCATCAGCAAAACCAACTGCAAAACCAGCGATATTGGCTTTTTCTTCTTTTCTCCGCTGTCTTCCGGCATTTCTTTCTGTTCCTGCATTTCTTCCAAAACCTTTTCCTCCATGGGTTACGCTCCCTTCTCTATATGTACCGAAACGAAAAAAGCCTCGATGAAACTGGTTCATCGAGACCGCTTTTTCTCATTTCCGTGCTGATTATCTCAGTACTTCTTTCACCTTAGCTGCTTTACCAACCTTGTCTCTCAGGTAGAACAGTTTCGCACGTCTTACGATACCGCGTCTAACAACTTCGATACGGTCGATTCTGGGAGAGTGAACAGGCCATGTTCTTTCAACACCAACGCCGGAAGCGATACGTCTTACTGTGAATGTTTCTCTCAGACCGCCGCCCTGTCTTTTCAGAACAACGCCTTCAAACATCTGCAGTCTTTCTCTTGTGCCTTCTACTACTTTCGCATATACACGCACTGTGTCGCCTACATTAAAAGGTGTTACTTCGCTTTTCAGCTGTTCATTTTCCAGTTCTCTGATGATATCCATTGTTATATCCTCCTTATACACCATAGACGTTCTTGCTATGCCCCCTTGGCACTGTATTGGACCGTCCGTAATCAACATGAAAAATTATACCACGCAAAGCAACGCATTGCAAGGACTTTTTCATCAAAAACCAAAGTTTTTACGCATTTTTCAATACAAAATGCCAGCCACCCATACACATAGCGGCATCGTCAGCATAGAAAGAAAGGTTGTCCACAGCACGATATCCGAGGACATCTTCTCTCCATATCCATACTGCTCCACCATCATCGGTACTACAATGGCAGAGGGTAGCGCCATGGAAAGCAGGAATACGGACTGCACAAGCTCCATCCCTTCCGGAAGCAGAAGAAGCAGCACTGCTGCCAGCGCAGGCATAAAAATCATTTTCAGCACACTAAATTCCAATGCTGCTTTCTCTTGGAACAGGCTAGAAATACCACTGTCCCCAGCCAATGCACCAATGTAGATCAAAGACAATGGTGTTGCCATATCCCCCAGCTTTTTCATAAATTCCATGATGGCAGGCGGAAGGGCATCTGTCATATTAGTCAGCGCCATTGCCAGCCCGATAAAAACAGATAGGCAATTCGGATTCAGCAAAACCTTTTTTGCTGTTTTTATTGCTTCTATTCCGCCAGCAATTTTCTTATTTTCAATGATACATACACCATAAATCCAAAGATATAGATTTAAGGAAAGCACCCCCGCAGACATATAAAGAACCCCGTCTCCTCCAAAAAAAATCTGTGTCACCGGCAAACCGATAAATCCTGTATTCAAAGATGCTACTGTAATATCCAGCATCGGATACAAGCGTCTATCTATTTTTCTGAAACGGGCATACAGTCGTACCAGTAGGCCAAAAAAAATCATCACAGCAATCTGTGCCGCTGCCATAAGCAGAAATACAATCAGCACTCGGTCATCTACTGTAAGTGACGAAATCGTTGCAATCAGCATTGCCGGAATCATCACATACATAACCATACTGCCCATATTTTTATTGGTGTCTCTGTTTAGCCACCCTTTTTTGTTGCAGCAATACCCCACAATAATCAAGGCAAACAACAGAAAAAACTGTCCGTACATAACGCACTCCTTCCACTTTGGAAAATTTTTTATCTTCTTGAAAATGCAAGCAGAGAATCCTGAAACAGATCCTCTGCTTTTCCTACCATAATTATGTGCTTTTTTCTTTTAATAATGAATCACGGATTCCATTTTGTATCTAGGCAGAGCCTGTCTGCCGTTCAGGAAGTCAAGCTCGATCAGAAATACCATTGCTGCAACCTCTGCTCCCATTTCTTCTACCATCTCTGCAATCGCCTTCGCTGTGCCGCCTGTTGCCAAAAGGTCATCCACAATTACAACTTTCATGCCAGGCTGAATGGCATCCTTGTGTATCTCAATGGTAGCGGTTCCATATTCCAGAGCGTATTCCTTGCTGATAACCTCCGCAGGAAGCTTGCCCTTTTTCCGCACAGGAACAAAGCCTTTTCCCATGTTATATGCCACAGGCATTCCAAAGATAAACCCTCTGGATTCAGGTCCCAGAACGATATCAAAGTCAATCCCCTCCAGCTTCTTTGCCATTTCATCCACCGCTACCTTCATGCCCTCCGCATCCTTCAGCAGTGTTGTAATATCGCGAAAAATTACACCCTCCTCCGGGAAATTTTCAATTGATCTGATTTTGTTTTTTAAGTATTCCATCTTATATCCTCCCTATTTGGCAAGCCGAAAATCCTTTATCATAAGCTGTACACGGCTTTTTCCATTATATGTATTCACATCCAGACCATATACAATGTCCCACTGTCCGGGCAGCCGTCCACTCTGTATTATTTTATCACATTCTTCATCAGGATACAATTCTTTCATGATATCCTTCAGCTGTATATATCCATCGAAAGAAATCGCTGAAAGCCGAACCCCGCTTTTAGGATCGGACAGCGTCAACCGCAAATGATTTTTTCCCTTTCCAATCAAGTCTAACCGTTCTACGCATATCCCCTTTGAACCAAATAGCGGCTGTGGATTTCCTTTTCCGAAAGGCTCCAGAGCTTTCATCTCCTTCGCAAGAGAAAGGTCTATCTCTGAAAAGGAAAGTGCCTTTTCCAGCCGCAGGAACGGAACCATTTCTTCCTCTGTTAAACAGCATTGCTTATTCAGCCTTTCCCGCAGCAGGGCAATATTTTCCACCGGCAGGGATAAACCTGCTGCCATGGCGTGTCCGCCAAAGCGACTGAATAAATCCCGATTTTCAAAAAGTGCTTCAAAAATATGATAGCCCTCAATGCTTCTGCCGGAGCCTTTGGCCCCTTCCGCTCCGCCGGTAATCAGAATCGTAGGATGATAATATTTATCCTTGATGCGTCCTGCTACAATCCCCGCAATGCTCTCATGAATCATCGGATCATAAATCACCAGAACCTTGTCCTGTAGCGCATCCGTCTTTTGCAGCATTTCGTCTGCTCGCCTTGCAGCTTCTTCCGTCAGCAGCTTTCTATCCTCGTTCAGCCGCACCATCTGCTTTGCTCTTTCTCTCGCCTCAGCAGCCACATCCGTGCAGAACAGCTCCACCGCCTGTCTTCCGCTTTCCAATCGCCCCACTGCATTGATGCAGGGACCAATCACAAATCCAATATGATAATCCGTAATATTTTTATCAGAAAGCCCAGCCTCCTCTATCAGCGTCAGCAGCCCCAGATTTTCTGTTCTCTGGATTTCCTGCATCCCCCTTTTCACGATGATGCGATTTTCTCCCATAAGCTCCACTATATCGCAAATGGTAGCAATCGCCGCAAAGGAAACCAGCTGCTTTTCCAGACCTTCATCTGCAATGCCAAATTCTTTAAGTAATAATCCTGCAAATTTATAAGACAGTCCACCGGCACACATATACTTAAAGGGATAGGGACATTCTCTCTGTTTGGGATCGATAATAGCATCTGCCTTGGGCAGAATGTCCTTTTGCTCATCTCCTTCTCCTGTAAAGCCCGGTTCATGATGATCCAAAAGCACCACTGTCATCCCATTTTCCTTGGCAAAGGCACTTTCCTGCAAGGCTGAAATGCCATTGTCGCAGGTAAACAGCACCTCTGTCCCCTCCGCCAAAAAAGTTTCTATTGCCCGTAAGTTTAGCCCGTACCCCTCCATCTGTCGATGGGGAAGATAAAAGGCCACCTGCCCGCCGCAGCGTCTGATCGTCAGATAGAGTATCGTTGTGCTCATAACGCCGTCCACATCATAATCTCCGTAAACCACTATTTTTTCCCCTTGCCGAATCGCTTGGGCAATCAGTCCAACCCCTTTTAACAGGTCTTTCATCTCAGAAGGTTCTCCAAGTGCAGCTGCGTCGCCGAACAGAAAATCCTGCGCCTCCTTACGGCTATGAAGCCCACGATTTGCCAATACTGTCGCCGTTGCTTGACGAATCCCCAGCTCCTGTGCCATCACGGCAGTATTCACTTTTGTTTGTTTTAGCAGCCATCGTTTCATCTCAAAGCTCCTTTCCTCTTTATTTATCATATCACACTTTCTTCCGTAAAAAAAGAGAGTATGGAAATCTGCTTCATACTCTCTTAATCTTCATTCTTTTCCTGTCTTAGGCATCAGCGTAAACCATACGGAACCAGAGATGCAAACAGACGAATACGCCCCTGCAATAATACCAATCATCATCGGCAGTGCAAATTCCTTGATAGAGGGCGCACCAAATACATAAATGGCACCGATGGTAAACAATGTTGTCAAAGATGTATGAATGGAGCGCGCTAAGGTCTGCCCAATACTTTTATTGATTCGTTCAGCCATTTCATCGTCTGCGAAGCGGGACTGATTTTCTCGGATACGGTCAAAAATAACAATGGTTGCATTAACCGAATACCCAAGAATTGTCAGCAAAACCGCAATAAATCCATTATTGACAGGAATCCGAAACAAGGCATAGGCCGACAGCACTACCAACACATCATGAAGTAGGGCAATAATAGCACTTCCCCCTGCCCGAATATCTCGAAAGCGAATAGATATATAAAGCAACATCGCAATGCAAGCAATCGCCGTTGCTTTCAGGGCTGCCTGCTGCATCTCCTCACTGACTGTCCCGCTAATATCATTGATTTCTATCAGCGCCGCATAAGGATATGCTTTCCAGATTTCATTCAGCAAATTCATTCTGGTCTGACTGTCCACAGACTGTATTTTGATTTCTGCCGCATTGGTTCCCAATACCTGCTGAATCTGCGGACTTGTCTGTCCCGTCACCGCATAAATGATTTCCTCTAGCTCTGCCGCTTCATAGGACTCTCCAAAATCTACTTCCATAGAGGTGCCGCCGGTAAATTCCACATCCCAATTAAATACGCCATTCCCTTTCTGATAGTGAAAAATCATAGTGCCAAAGCCAAGTGCAATCACCAACAAGGAAAGGATAAAAAATTTCTTTCGATTTTCAACGATTTTCATTTCCTTCCCCCTCCTTATTTCAGCCTAAGTCCATAATATTTCGGATTATGGATGCCTGCCCGTATCATACTATTCACCAGCACACGCGTCACCACCAATGCCGTAAACATGGAAATAACAATACCTATGGTCAATGTGGATGCAAATCCGCGGATGGTGCCACTTCCAAGAAAAAACAAAACACCGGCAGCAATCAATGTTGTCACATTCCCATCCAAAATCGCCGGCATTGCCCGCTTAAATCCATTTTTCACAGAAACACGAAGGGTATTTCCCATCACAAGTTCTTCCTTAATTCGCTCAAAAATCACAATATTGGCATCCACTGCCATACCGGTAGAAAGCACAAGCCCTGCAAGCCCCGGCAGTGTCAGTGTTATTTGCAACAAGCTCAGCAAAATCAGCTCCAGAGCAATATATATCATCAGTGCCCAGTCTGCTGCAAGTCCCAGCAGCTTATATTGAAACAACATAAAAAGCAATACCAGACCAACGCCCATCGCTCCGGCAAAAATACCTGTGGAAAGGGCATCCGCCCCAAGCCTTGCACCAACATTTTTCATCTGGATTACATTCAAATTAAAGGGCAGAGAACCTGCACGAATCAGTGCCGCCAACTCCTCCGCCTCTTCTCCATCAAACTGACCGGTAATCATAGCGTGTCCATCGGTAATGGCAGACTGTACAACAGGCGCACTGATGATTTCGCCATCCATAACAATATAGAGGATCTCTCCCAACTTCTCCTTTGTTGCCTCCGCAAAGCGTTTCGTGCCTTCTTTGCCAAATGAAATGGCTACATAAGGCTGGCTGGGGCTATGTTCATTCACTGCCCCTACCTGCTTTTCTGCCTTTTCCACCATATCGCCTGTCAAAAGGACATTCCCATCCTCATCTACGAAAGAAAGCTGTGCCGTCTGCCCAATTTTCTGTATTGCCTCCTCTGCATTTTCCACCCCGGGAATCTGCACACGGATTCTCCGTTTCCCCTCTCTGGCAACCTCCGCCTCTGTCCATCCATTCCAGTCCATTCTTCCCTGCAAAAGAGAGATTGCAGCTGTCATTTCTTGATCTGTCACATTTTCTTTATCTGCTTCATATACAATATCCACGCCGCCGCTCAAATCCAAGCCCTGTTCAATTTGATGCACGCTCAATCTTTCTGTATTCCCAATGCCTTTATAGGAAATCAGACAAAGCCCTACTGCTATCAGAAACATCAAAAAAAGCCGTATTCTTCCGCCAAAACGCATTTCTGTTTCCCCTTTCCATTTTTACGCAAAAAAGGGATGCATCTTTTCTTTTTCCGAAAAGATCCATTCCCCTTTATTTCATTTCTACATGGAGTTATTGTAGCATAAAAAGCAGAATTTGCAAGCGTATTTTCGATTGATTCCCCCGAAAGCATAAAAACGCCCCCTCTGCGAATAACTCGTGCGCTTCCTCAAGGGCTTTTTATTTATAAAACGAAAGGCTACCCCACCATGGGTAGCCTTCTCTCTTAGGTATTAAAAAATTATTTTGCGTATTCTACAGCTCTGGTTTCTCTTACCAGATTCACCTTGATCTGACCGGGATATTCCAGTTCTTCCTCAATCTTCTTTGCAATCTCTCTTGCCAGAAGAATCATACCCTCATCCGTCACATCTTCAGGTACTATCATAATCCGCAGTTCACGACCAGCCTGAATTGCGAAAGATTTTTCAACGCCCTTGAAGCTGTCTGCAATTTCCTCCAGCTTCTGCAATCTCTTGATGTAGGATTCCAGTGTTTCGCGTCTTGCACCTGGTCTTGCCGCAGAAATCGCATCTGCTGCCTGCACCAGCACCGCAATAATACTCTGGGGTTCCACATCCCCATGGTGTGCTTCTACCGCATTGATTACTGTGCTATTTTCCTTATAACGCTTTAACAAGCCCACACCGATAGAAACATGTGAGCCTTCCATTTCATGGTCAACACTCTTACCAATATCATGTAGCAAGCCTGCACGCTTTGCCAGTGTTACATCTACACCCAGCTCTGCCGCCATCAGCCCAGCCAGATGTGCAACTTCGATAGAATGTTTCAGTACATTCTGTCCATAGCTTGTACGGTATTTCAGCTTACCCAGCAGTTTCACCAGTTCAGGATGCAGCCCGTTAACACCTGTGTCAAAGGTTGCTGCCTCGCCTTCTTCTCTGATGACTGTTTCCACTTCTTTCTGGGCTTTTTCTACCATTTCCTCAATACGAGAAGGATGCACACGCCCATCCACAATCAATTTTTCCAAAGCCAGCTTCGCAACCTCTCTTCTGATAGGATCAAAGCCAGAAAGGATTACTGCCTCCGGCGTGTCATCAATGATAAGATCAATACCTGTCAGTGTTTCCAATGCACGAATATTTCTGCCTTCTCGACCAATGATACGCCCCTTCATTTCATCACTCGGCAGCTGCACAACAGAAACTGTTGTTTCTGCCACATGGTCAACTGCACAACGCTGAATCGCATTCGCTACGATTTCTCTGGAGCGTTTGTCCGCCTCCATTTTGGCTTTTGCTTCCTCATCCTTGATCAGCAGTATTGCTTCATGCTTCACATCATTTTCCACCGTAGCCAAAATGTGATTCTTCGCTTCTTCTGTGGTTAGCCCAGAGATACGCTCCAACTCTTGTATCTGTTTTTCTCTCAGCGCTTTTACTTCTTCCTTCTGTCTATCCAGTTCTTCCAGCTTTTGGGACATCAGCTCTTCCTTTTTCTCCAGAGCTTCTACCTTTTTATCTAAAGCTTCTTCTTTCTGGAATAGACGCTTCTCATTTTTCTGAAGCTCGCTTCTTCTGTCACGAACTTCCTTTTCCAGTTCATTTTTTGTCTTGATGCTCTCTTCCTTGGCCTCCAGAAGGATCTCCTTCTTTCTTGCTTCCGCATCCTTTGCAGCATCATCAACGATCTTGCGGGCTCTTTCCTCCGCAACACCAACCTTACCCTCTGCAATTTTCTTGCGGTATGCGATGCCAACAATGACACCAATCAGCAAACCAACGACAGCACCCAAGATAATACTTATCGGATCTATGAAAAACACCTCCTCTATTCTGTTTTCAAAGTTCATATTATTGCTTCATATAACCTTAAGTAATAGTGCATAATACACCTTTACTATTTTATTACTTTTTCATATTCATGTCAAGAAAGGATTCTGCCTATCCACCAAGCAAAATCGCCCACCAATATAATGTAAAACCTTGAAAACTCAACACTTTCAGCAAATTTTACCCCTTTACATAATTTTGCACAAATTTATTTTTTCTATCAAAATCCGTCTATTTCCGTTTTTCTTTTTGAATTTCATACCGACCGAATCCAAGCTCTGCATCTTCTGCCAGAATCACGCCGCCAAACTCTGCCTCCAGATGCTTCAGATACCTTTCCTCTCCGCCGGCAAAAGCAGAAAACAGCCTTTTGTCCGCCCGTATCGTTAGGCAGTCATAAATCGTATGGGCAAGAATACTCTCCACCTCTCTTCGCATCTTCGTTACCGTCCAGTCAATCGAAGGTAGCCTTCCGGTTCCTTCGCAGGCAAGGCACTTCGTCGTCATCTGCCGTTTCAGAGAAGGTCTTGTTTTCTTCCTCGTCACCTGCATCAATCCCAGCTCCGTCATGCCAACCACAACTGTTTTGATGCGATCCTTCTTTACTGCTGCCTCCAGCCGCTTTGTAACCTCCTGCTGGGCAGAAACATCAGCCATATCTATAAAATCAATGATAATAATGCCGGACAGATTTCGAAGCCGCATCTGCTTTGCCGCTTCCTCTGCCGCCTCCAGATTGGTTTTCAGTATGGTTTTCTGCAAATCTCCTTTGCCAGCCATCTTGCCGCTATTGACATCTATCACCACACAGGCCTCTGTTTCCTCAATCACAAGAAATCCGCCGCTTTTCAGCCACACATGCTGCTCCAACGCCTTTGCGCTCTGGCTTTCCAGAAAATAAGACTCAAAGAGGGGGATCTTTTCTCCATGCAGCCGCAAAGCCGGCTGCCCCTCTCCATTAAAATCACCTGTTGCCAGTAACGCCTCATAGGATGCAGCATCATTCACCACATATTCCGCCACATCAGCAGCATAAAAATCCCTTGCCGCCCTTGTCACCGGATGATTTTCCTGCTGCAGCAATGCCGGCGGCTTTATGAATATTCCCGTTTTCAGCTTTTCCGTTTTTTTCAGCAGCAGAGCAATCTCCTTTTCAAATTCTTCCCTGCTTTTTCCCGCCCCATTGGTACGAACAATCGCACCGCAATCCATCGGCAAAAGCTCGCGCAAAAGCTCGCGAATCCGACTGCGCTCTATAGGATCATCAATTTTTCTGGATACCCCAATCTCTCCCGCCTCATTGGGCAAAAGCACCAGAAATTTCCCGGGAAAGGAAAAAGCTGCTGTCAATACAGCACCCTTTCCGCCAACAGCATCTTTTTCCACCTGCAGCAGCAGCGTATCTCCTACCTTCGGCTTCCCTTCATTCTTCTCTTTATCCGATACCGCACGGGCGTTGCCATAATAATAGTAGCCATTTCTTCCCGTTCCAATATCCACAAATGCCGCCTGTAAATTTGGCATCACATTCGCTACTCTGCCGGCATAAATATTTCCTACAAGACTTTCGTCCCGCTTTGATTCATAATATAATTCCGTCAATACGCCATCCTCAGCCAGTGCAATCCGCGTCAGATCAGCGGATATATCCATTAAAACACGCTTCATGGTGCATCCCTGCCTTTCCAGTTCCATCATACTAGAAAACCAGAAACTTTGCACTCTTTTTCTTTCAAATCATATCCTCTGCCGAAAAAAAATGTATCGGATTCAACAATTCTCCGTTTTTCCAAATGCTGTAATGCAGGTGAGGCCCTGTCGAAAGCCCTGTATTGCCCGATTTGGCTACCACCTGTCCCTGTCGAATTTCCTCTCCCTTTTCCACCAGCACCGCCGAAAGATGGGCATATAAAATCGTATAACCATCCTTCGTTTCATATTTCATCATTTTCCCATAAGTAGCAGAATCCCGCACCTCTGTCACCACGCCGCTTTTAGCTGCCAGCACCGCCGTCCCCTCCGAAACCGCAATATCCAAGCCATTATGCTCCTCCTGCCTGCCTGTGATGGGATTAGCCCTCTCTCCCCATCCGGAGGTGATAATCCCCTCCACAGGCGAAAGCCACGCCTCCTGCTTTTCCTCCCATTTCAGCCCATTCCATGTCAAAACCCTAGGGGGAAATATCCGGCCGATAAACCTTTTCTTCCTCCTGTTCCCCGAAAACCGGCAGAGAAAATTCCTTTCCTCGAAAATACGCTTCTATCCATTCCTTCCATTCCTGTATCTCCTCACGCTCCACTCGGGCAGAAAGCAGCTCTTTTACTCTGCCGCAAACCATTTCCGAGGTTTCCGTCTGAAATAGCGAAGCCAGCAGCATTCCTCCTGTCAATATCGCTGTAACATAGATGCGGAAAACCAAAAGCCCGCCACGCTTTTCATTCCTCTGTCGCTGCCCTGTGCGTGTTCGCATACGCCGCTCCATTTCCCGTCTGCGCCGCCGCCTTTCTTGCTCTGTCATTGGTATCCCCTCCTCATTTCAGCCTATGTCCAAAAAATGAACTTTATGCAAAACGCCATATAGTAAAAAAGCATTTCGCTTGACGAAATGCTCCGCCTGCGGCGGTGTCGCTTGCGACTGACTACCTTGCCGCCGCAGTGCGATCCCTCAGAGGGTTTTTACTCTATTAAGAAACGAAATTTCTTATAGAGTAAAAAAACCCCGAATTTCTCGGGGTCACTTTTCTGCATCCTTCAGGCAAGCTGCCACTGCATCCAATATCAGAGATGCCGTATGCTCTTTCTCCGGCGATACCTCCGCTGTCACTGACTGACTTTCCACCACCATTTTTCCGATTTCTGCCACGGTTGGCTCCAACAACGGATAAAACACCGCCACCGCCTCCTCCGTTTCTTTCACAGAAATATCCGCAATGGCACCTTTCTCAATCACAACCGCAATTTCTGTCACTGCACCCCCTGTTACTACTTGCCCGTAATAAGTCCCATCCCGATACATTCCTGTTGTTTCGTCTTCCCCCATGTGCAAGAAAAATGCAATAAGCCCTGCAATAATAATAACCCCTAAAACCGCAAAAATCGCTGTTTTTACCAGCTCCCTTGCCTTTACCACCACAAATTTCGTGTTTCCCACGAAATCCCCTCCTCCAGAATCTCTTATCCTTACCATATTCTTTCTGCTTTTGCATTATGCGCCGTTCATCTTGAAAAAAAAAGCTATCTTAGGTATCATAATAAAAAAAGCCAAAAGAAAGAAGGGAATCAGATGGGACTGCGCTTTATCATTGGCAGAGCCGGCACCGGAAAAACCTCCCTCTGTTTAGAGGAAATTCTAAAACAACAGAAAACGAAAACAAAACGCCAAATACTCATCGTGCCGGAGCAGTTCACCTCTCAGGCAGAACGGGATTTGATCGAAAAAACCGCCCAAGGAGCCATTCTGCATGGAGAAGTGCTTTCCTTTGGGCGCCTTGCCCATCGTGTCTTCTCCAGAAAAGGTATGGGCAGCCGCACTCCACTGGGGGATATCGGAAAATCCATGGCACTGCGTAAAATTCTTTTGCAGGAAAAAGAGAACCTCTCTTATTTCCAGAGCGTAATGGATAAACCCGGCTTTATCGACCAGCTTGGACTGACCATATCCGAGTTTTTTCAATATCATATCACTCCGGAGATGACAGCACAGCTCGCCGAAGCCGACGATATGACGCATAGTGCCAGAGAGAAGCTGCGTGATCTAACGCATATCCACCGCTCCTATCTGGAGTTTTTACAGCAGGAATACATTTCCGCCGACGAAACCCTTGGACTTCTGGCGGAACGGCTGGATGAAAGCCTTGCCTTTGAAAATACCGAGTTCTGGCTGGATGGCTTTTATGGATTTACGCCTCAGGAATACAGCGTCATTCGTCGCCTGCTGCAGCTTTCCTGTCAGGTCAATGTTACACTCACCATGGATAAGGATACCTTTTTCAGCGCTTTTCTGCCGCCATCTGCGCCCTTTTATGAGCCGTATCTGACAAAGAAAAAACTTTCCGCTCTGGCGGAGGAACTGGGGCTTTCTCCCATCGCACCTACCATACTGGAAGATAATCGACGGGCAGAAACAATCGCCCTGAAAAATCTGGAGCAATATTACTTTTACAGCTTTTTCAAGAAAGCATCCATTGCAGAAAGCGTGCATATTACAGCCTGCCACAGCCTGCAGGATGAAATCCGCTTCGCCGCCGGAAAAATTTTGCGTCTGGTTCGAGAAGAAGGGCTGCGCTTTCGTGATTTTGCCATCGTAACCAATGCCATGGATATTTATAAAAACAATCTGCGGGGGATTCTTTCCGAATATCAAATCCCCTGCTTTCTGGATGCCCGCAGGGACACTGCCTCTCATCCTCTGGTAAATCTGCTGACGGCTTTACTGGATATGCTGGTGTATGATTTCCGCTATGAAGCGGTCTTTTCCTATCTGAAATCCGGACTGACAGAGCTTGAAACCGCAGAAATCGATTTATTGGAAAACTATGTGCTTGCCTATGGCATCAAGGGCTACAAATGGAAAAAGGAATACTGGGACTATGGTATGGCACGGGAAAAAGCCGATGGCATTGAAGCCATCAATGTCCTGCGAGAAAAAGTCATCCTACCCCTTAGCCCCTTTTTCCCCCTCTCTGCCGCAAAAAAATATAACTTCCACAGCTTCCTCACCCTGATTCTGGAGCATCTGGAAGCACTCCATGCAGCAGAAACACTGGAGGAATGGGCAAATACATCTGCCGCAGAGGGCAATTTGAATAAAGCAGAGGAATATCGACAGATTTGGCAGCTGGTGATGGATGTACTGGAAAAAGCAGATGCCATTCTCGGCAAAGAAGAAATGACACTCTCTGATATGGCAGCTATCCTGCGGGCAGGGCTGGAAAAATGCACGATGGGTGTGATCCCGCCTACCGCAGACAGTGTTTTGCTGGGTGATTTGGAGCGCAGCCGCCTGCCTGCCATAAAATATCTTTTTGTGTTGGGTGTAAATGAAGGTGTATTGCCCTCCCCCTCTACGGCACAGGGTATTTTCACCGAAACCGAGCGGGAGCTTTTGATTGCCTCCGGCACAGAGCTTGCCAGCGGCGGAAAGCGGAAAGTATTTGAAGAAAATTTCCTTATCTATCGAGGATTGACAACGCCCTCCCGTGGGTTATGGCTGACCTATGCAGCATCCGACAGCGAGGGAAAGGAACTTGCTCCTTCCTCTCTGATCGATAACCTGCAAAAGCTGGACGAATCCCTTGCAATTCAGCCGATGCCGCCCTTTACACTGGAAGAAACTGCTCCCGAAGCAGCCTTTCATTTGTTGGGTGCACAAATGCGTGCCCATTGCGAGAAAACGCCTATCCCTCCTCTTTGGATGGATATTTACAGTTTTTTTGCACAAAACGACCTCTGGGTAAAACGGCTGGAGCTTATAAAAAAAGCCCTTGGAAAAACAGGAAAGCCGGAGCGTCTTTCTCCCAAAACAGTAAAGGCATTATATGGGAAAAATATACTCTCCAGCATATCCAGACTGGAACGCTTTGCCGGCTGTCCCTTCTCGTTCTTTGCCGAATACGGACTAAAGGCAGAGGAACGGCGTCTGTATCAGCTGCACACCCCCGATTTAGGTTCCCTGTTCCATGAGGTGCTGGAGCTGTTTTCCAATCGGCTGGAGGAAAATAACACCCAATGGAGCACTCTTACCAAAGAAGCCGCAGCTACTTTGGTTCACCAATGCGTAGACGAAGCAGCTCCCCGCCTTGGAGAGCGCATCCTGATGGAATCCGCAGCCAATCAATATCTCATCCGACGGCTAAAGCGCATTTCCACCAAAGCGGTCTGGACGCTGATTCAGCATCTGCAGCTGGGGCACTTTGTGCCTTCGGGCTATGAAGTGGGCTTTGGCATCCATGAAAAGCTGCCTCCCATTGTCATTGAGCTGGGAAACGGCGGCAGCTTGATTTTAAGCGGCAAAATAGACCGTGTTGACCTGCTGGATGCCGCAGGCGCACATTATGTAAAAATCATCGACTACAAGTCCGGAAATAAAGAGTTTAGCTTTCAGGATATTTATTATGGGCTACAGCTTCAGCTCCTGGTTTATCTGGATGCCTATTTGAAATATCACCAGAAAACAGGCGATGCATGGAAACCGGGCGGCGTATTCTATTTCCGTATCATGGAGCCTTCCCTTTCTATGGAACGGGAACTTTCACCAGAAGAAATCGAACAAACGCTTTATGAAAAAATGAAGATGTCCGGCTTGCTTTTGCAGGAGGATATTCTCATCGAAAGCCTTGACCATAGCCTGCGGACAGAGAGCGGCACATCCTTCTCCGGCAATTCTGCCATCGTTCCTATCGGCTTTACCCAAAGCGGTGCGTTTTCCTCCACCTCCAATCTGGCGGACGAGGCGCAATATACCGCCCTTCTGGATTTCGTAATACAGCGCACAAGAGAGCTGGGCGAAGCCATGAAAGAAGGCATCATCACACCAGCCCCCTATTTGGACGGTCAGCGAAACCCTTGCAGCTATTGCAAATACCGCTCTATTTGCCGCCATGATTATGAGGAACGCCCGAAATGGCGGAAGCTGCGAAAAATGAACAAAAAGGATTTTTGGGCAGAAATCATGCCTGCTGAAATTCCGGAACCCTAATGAAAATCTTTCGCTAGAATAAAAAAAGAAGCTCGCTTTGCGAGCTTCTCCGCCTGCGGCGGTGTCGCTTGCGACTGATTACCTTTCCGCCGCAGTGCGATCCCTCGGAGGGTTTTTGCTCTATAAGAAACGAAATTTCTTATAGAGTAAAAAAATCCCGCTGCACATAATGTACAGCGGGATTTTTTTCTCAGAATTTTTCCCAATATTGCTTTACACTGCCTTCCACGACAGCATCCATATAGGAATCTGCAATTTCAAAAATTTCTTCTTCATCTTTGATTTTCAGCGATACACCGCCTTTATCCAAAACGATGTCTTTCTTCTTCCCTTTGTTCTTTTCAATCCATTCCCGAAATTCCTTTTCCCATCTTTGTACCAGCTTCTCGCCATCCTCATAGCAAAGTAGCTCGTCTTTTACATTTTCTATCACTTCATTGATCTTCAGCTTCAAATTATTTTCTCCTTTCAGCCCTCCGGATATTTCATGCCAAAATGCTCGTAGCCCAGCTTCGTTACCACACGGCCTCTGGGAGTGCGCTGGATATAGCCCAGTTGCAACAGATAAGGCTCATAGACATCTTCAATGGTATTGGCATCCTCATTGATGGACGCTGCCAAGGTGTCCAATCCGACAGGTCTGCCGCCAAATTTTTCGATCATCGTCAGAAGCATCTTTCTGTCCACCTGATCCAGCCCAACCTTATCAATATCCAGCAGATCCAAGGCAACCCTTGCCACCTCGCCTGTGATCACTCCGTCATAACGCACCTGTGCAAAATCACGCACACGCTTCAGCATACGATTTGCCAAACGCGGCGTTCCTCTGGAGCGGCGGGCAATCTCCTCCGCACCGCTATCATCCATTTCCACCTGCAAAACCTCTGCGGAACGCCGAAGAATGACCTTCAGATGTTCTACTGTATAAGGCTCCAGCCGTTGCACCACTCCAAATCTATCCCTGAGAGGCGCTGTCAAAAGCCCAATTCTTGTGGTCGCTCCTATCAGCGTAAATCTGGGCAAATCCAACCGTACCGAGCGCGCTCCCGGCCCTTTGCCAATCATAATATCAATGACAAAATCCTCCATCGCAGGATATAGTATCTCCTCGATCATACGATTCAGCCTATGTATCTCGTCAATAAAAAGAATGTCGCCCTCATTCAGACTGTTCAGCACTGCTGCCATATCCCCCGCCCGCTCAATCGCCGGACCGGAGGTCGTCTTGATGCTGACACCCATCTCATTTGCAATGATATTGGACAAGGTCGTTTTCCCAAGACCGGGAGGCCCATAAAGCAAAACATGATCCAGCGCTTCTTTCCGCTGTTTTGCCGCCTCAATAAACACCCGCATATTTTCTTTTACACTTTCCTGCCCGATATATGTATCCAAGGTGACAGGACGCAGCTTCGGCTCCAGTTCACGGTCTTCCTCCCGCAAACCTGTTGTCAAAATCCGTCTGTTTTCCAACCAAAACACCTGCTTTATCTAAATCCTTAAAAAGTAATCATTTTCTTTAACGCCGCTTTCAGAATATCCTCCGTAGACATTCCTTCCGCCGCTACCCCATTGACTGCCTTTGCCGCCTCACTTCTGCTGTAGCCCAATGCCGTCATGGCATCAATCGCTTCGAATTTTGCATCTCCGCCTACAGCCGTTTCCATGAAGTTCTGTCCTTCTCCATCGCTTTCGGCGAAAGCCTCCTCTGTTTTGAATTTATCCTTCAATTCCAGAATCACTCTCTGGGCTGTTTTTCTGCCAACTCCAGGAGCTTGGGACAAGGTTTTTACATCATCTGATAAAATTGCCATCACGATTTCAGATGGCTTCAGCATAGACAGAAATCCCAATGCGCCCTTGGGGCCAACCCCACTAACCAGCAACAGCTTATGGAACATTTCCTGCTCCTCTATCGAAGAAAAGCCATATAAGCTCATACCATCTTCCTTTACACTGAAATAGGTATACACCTTCGCTTCCTCTCCCGTCTGCGGCAGCTTTGCCAGTGTAGCAGGCGAAACGAAGATGCAATAGCCAATACCGCCCGTTTCCAGAATAATATAGCTTTCCGCACGCCGCTCCAGCGTACCTTTGATATATGAAATCATATAAATTCTCCATTTCAAATCATTTGTATCTCATTATTATACAAAAACAAGTGATAAAGGGCAAGCGAACACGAACATATTTTTGTATTTTCAAATCAAGGAGTTCCTTTTAAGGTTTTCTTTTTTCTCTGCAGCATATCCAATCCTTTCCCACAAAAAGAAACAGTCTGCAGAAAACCCAACTTTACGACTTTCACTACAGACTGTTTTTCTTTATACTGATATAAGCTTTTCCTAAGATTTATTCCATAACAACCAATTCGATCTTCGCTTCTTCCAAAATCGCTTTAGAAAGTTCATCGGGATATTCGCCTTTGAATACAATGCGTTTGATCCCCGCATTCACCAGCATTTTGGCACAGATGACACAGGGCTGTAATGTGATATAAATCGTTGCACCTTCTGTACTGACGCCGATTTTTGCAGCCTGAAGAATCGCATTTTGCTCTGCATGAAGGGCACGGCACAATTCATGACGCTGACCGGAAGGGATATTCAGTCTTGCCCTTTCACAGCCACCAATTTCTGTACAATGCTTCAGACCGGAGGGCGCACCATTATAGCCTGTTGTGATGATGCGATTATCCTTTACGATAACAGCACCCACTTCACGGCGCAGACAAGTAGATCGTGTTTTCACTATCTCTGCAATTTCCATAAAATATTCGTCCCAACTTTTTCTATAATTCATCGGTATATCCCCCTTTTTTCGTAAGGCTCTGCCTCACACGCCACAAGGAACACAGCCCCTCATTTTGAGGGGCTAACATTTACCATAGATCAAACAAGCAGATTCATTTTCTTCGCTTCAAATGTCAGTTCTTCTCTGAATTCGGGAGCAGCCAAGGAGATAATCAGCTTCGCTCTGTCGCTTGCATTTTTCCCCTTCAGACGAACAATATTGTTTTCTGTTACTAGGAAGTCCACTTCATTTTTGGATGTTGTTACAATAGAACCAGGTGTCAAAATCGGTTTGATTTTGGAGATTTCGCCATTTTTCGCTGTGGATGTCATAGCGATGAATCCTTTGCCGCCTCTGGACAGGTTCGCCCCACGAACGAAATCAACCTGACCGCCGGAACCGCTGTAATGTGTTGTACCCAGAGATTCTGCACAAACCTGACCAAACAGGTCGATTTCCACACAAGCATTTACGGAGATGAAGTTATCATGCTGACCGATGATGTAAGGGTTGTTTGTATAATCAACAGGGTGCAACTCAAAGGCAGGGTTATCATCCATGAAATCATACATTTTTTTTGAACCCATAGCCAGTGTTGCAATTGTTTTACCAATGTGGATGGGTTTTTTCATATTTGTTACCGCACCACATTCAATCAGGTCTACCATGGAGTCTGTAAACATTTCTGTATGAATGCCCAGATCCCTTTTCTCCTGCAATAGAACACCAACTGCGTTGGGAACGCCGCCGATACCCAGCTGCAGTGTTGCACCGTTGGGTACTTCGTCAGCAATCATCGCACCGATCTTTTTGTCGATGTCTGTCAGCTCTGTTGCAGGCAGTGTAATCAGATCTTCGGAGATTTCACACAGAGCAGTTACTTCGGAGATATGGATCAGATTATTACCCATTACTCTGGGCATTTTATCATTTACTTCCAGCAAAATGATGTCTGCTTTCTCTTTCATCGCAGGCACTTCTGCCGCAGCCATGCCCGCTGTAAAGTAGCCATGCTTGTCCATAGGAGAAACCTGACAGTAAAATACATTCAAAGCAGGCATACAGTTTCTCCAATAGCTGGGAACTGTGCTATAGTTATTGGGAACATATGTATAAATACCCTGCTGAACAACCTTTCTGCCTGCGCCGCCTGTGAACCAGGATACATAGTCATATTTGCCTTTCAGCTCGGGATTCATAAATGCACTGCCTTTTTTAGAGGCAAGAATACCATGGTGCTGCACGCCTGTCAGTTCACCTTTTTTCGCTCTTTCACCAATCGCATTACAGATTACCGCAGGCTCTTCCAGACCTGTGGGACAAGCACAGATATCTCCGGACTTTACATACATCGCAACACCTTCCGGCGTTGTCAGCTTTGCCTGATACATTTCCTGCCATTTATTCATATCGTATCTCACCTTTCTGTTTCGCTTTTTTTGATTTCGTTCTCTCTACGCTTTCTGTGAATACAAAATACGCATATTTATATTATTTTATCATAAAGAAAACACAAAAGTAAAGAGCTTCAAGTGCTGTTCCTCAAATAAAACAAAAGAGTCTTAAATAAGACTCTTTTATCGCTATATCAAACTATTTTAATACCAATACACCCAGATTTATGTCAGTCTATGATTAGATCAAGTACTGCTTTACTGCTTCAGGAATCAGATCTGTCTTTTTGCTGATAATCATTACCATATCCATCTCTGCCTCTTTGGATGTAGCATCCAGCGCCTGAATGAAGGATACGAAATCTTCGTCATTGGTCTTTTCCATAATATGGTTCAATCCATCGATGTAAATTGTTTCAATATCGCTGTTCTGGGAAAGGATACCACACACGAAGCCTCTGAATACCATTGGATCGTCCATAATGAATTTGGGTGTTTCTACAAAACGCACACTGTAGTGCAGATCGTACATATGGCTATTATCGTCATCCACATAGATGATACTGCCTTTTGCTTCCTTGCCAGCTGCATTTGCCATATCGATCATTCTCTTTGTTTTACCTTCACCTTTTTCGCCTGCAAGAATTTTAACCATTGCAATCTCCCCCTTCGTATATCTGGATATTTTCTGGTGGTATACCTTTGAATTTGTCTTATTTCTCTTAACAGAAAATCTAAAATCATTCCCTGTTATTATTTTAATTCTTCAAAAAAACCTGTTTTCCTTTTTTTCTGACGGATTTTTTTGTAGGGTTCCCACCTTCATTAGGTGTACAAAAATAATACCGCAAGTTGCTGGATTCTGTCAAGTCTTATTCCTTATCCTGTAAAATGAGGGCAGCCGCTCCGGCAATCCCGGCATCATTGCCAAGTTCTGCCAATGCAAAGCGCTTTCCTCTGCTATGAGCAAATACCTTTTCATGATAAGGCTTTTCTATCTTATCCAGCAAAAATTGCCCTGCCGCACAGACGCCACCGCCAATCACAATCTGCTCCGTATCCACCAAATATGTGGCGTTTACAAGCGCACTGCCCAGCCTGTCGCAGACAAAATCAACAATTTCATTTGCAAGTATATCCCCCGCTTTTGCCGCATCCCAGAGTACCTTTGCAGAAAACTCTTCTGTTTGGCGCAAAACAGAATTTTCCGTTCTCTCCCGAAGAAAGCGTTCAGCCGCCCGCACCATCCCTGTAGCGGAAGCATACTGCTCCAGACAACCCTTTTTCCCGCAGCCGCAAACCTCTGTTTCATAAGGATCTATGGTCATATGCCCAATTTCTCCGGCTACACCGCTTTCCCCCATCAGAATTTTTCCATCCAAAACAACGCCGCCGCCAACGCCGGTTCCCAGTGTTACCATCAGCATACTCTTTGCACCGCGTCCTGCGCCATAAATCGCTTCGCCCAGTGCCGCAATACGAGCATCATTTCCCACACGGACAGGCGAAATCCCAAGAACCTTCTGCGCCATTGCCGCCAGATTCACATCGCCCCAACCGATATTTACACAGCCATGAAGCACACCATCTGCCGTAACAGGTCCAGGTGCCGCAATACCAACCCCCAGAATGTCCTCCTTTTCTAATCCTTTTTCTGTCATACACGCTGCAATGGACGCTTTCACATCCTCCAGCAGACCAGTAGGATCGCTCCCCTTTCTCGTAGGCACTTCCCATCTTTGTTCTATCACACCCGTTTTCTCTACTAAACCAATCTTGATTGTGGTTCCACCAATATCAATCCCAAAGCAATATTTCATAAAACAGTCTCCTCCTGCTCTTCTTCATATTCATATACGGTTTGATAAATCCGTCCTTTATATCGTTCGTAAGTTTCTCTGTCTATCCTTTCGGGCATTGTCATAAGCCGCAGCGGCAGCAACCCCTGTCCCCGTCGCAGCGGTGGCTGCATATATGGGTAATCATTATATACCAACCCATGCCGTTCATAAAAAGCGATTCTCCGCTGTGTCAATGGATTCTCCGGCAGTTCTACCTCCAGCACCAAAGGGCTTTTCTTTTCCTCTAAAAAGGCATCCAGCAGTCTGCCGCCAAGTCCTGTATTTCGCAGTGTTTCCTTTACCGCAAAATGCTCAATATATAAAAATCCACCCAAATCCCATGCAGCAAGAACAGCAGCAAAAACATCTTTTTCTCTTATCCCCAAAAGACTATAGCACGGTTTTTTCAAAAGCCTGCGCTGCTCTTCTTTTTCCCGCAGCTCCGTTATAGGAAATGCTGCCTCCAACAGAGGAAAAATCTCCGCAAAGGTTTCTTCTGTAATTCGCTCAAACATTATTCTCCCTCCTGCATAAAAAAGGATACTACACTCCCTCCGAAAAATCAATTTTTAGAAAAGATTAAATTTCAAACATATCCACAAAAACCTTTTTTTAT
Organism: Anaerotignum sp.; assembly: GCA_045630845.1. GTDB lineage: Bacteria > Bacillota > Clostridia > Lachnospirales > Anaerotignaceae > Anaerotignum_A. Next base: position 26,829 of record JAZQTP010000067.1, read on the forward strand.
GTTATACTGGTTCTTCAGAAAGGATGTGCAGCAGCATGAAACGATTATACAGGGGATTTCTCCTCTTTCTTCTATTGGCGACCTGCGGTATCCAATCCGCAGCCGCAGCATCTGTAAGCGTACACTTAAATGGGCGTCCGCTTTCCTTTGATGCTGCCCCATATATCGAAAACGGTCGGGTACTGGTTCCCCTTCGTGGGGTGCTGGAAGCGTTGGATTATTCTGTTTACTGGCAGGCACATACCCATTCTGTCCTTGCCATGAAAGAAAATATCCGCATCACCCTTCCGATTGACAGCAAAACGGTTCAGGTAAATCAAGCATCCGTACAAATTGATGTGCCAGCAGTGCTGAAAAATGACCGCACCTATGTGCCTCTGCGTTTTCTGGCAGAGTATAGCGGTGCAGAGGTACAGTGGGACAAAACCGCCTCCGCAGTTCTCATCTCTTATGATGCAAAAAAGGAGATACAGAAAGCCGATTCCATCGTTTATATACAGACAAATAAAATGCAGGGCAGTGGCATTGTGCTTTCGGAAAACGGATTGATTTGTACCAATTATCATATCATAAAAAACGCCTCCACCGCCCAGTTTGTCTTTCATAACGGGCAGGTTTATCAAGGGAATACCACTGTTGTCGGGCTAGATCGCCAGAATGATATTGCTCTCTTAAAGGTAGACCTAGATGGGCTTATCCCTGCAAGAACATCTCTGGAATACCGCAGCGGCGAAGCTGTCACCGCCATCGGCTCCCCCAACGGGCAGCGGAACACCACCTCCTCCGGCATCATCTGCGGCTATGACCAAGATGTGATTTCTTCCACAGCCATAATTGCCAATGGCAGCAGCGGCGGCGGCCTCTTTAATTCTTCAGATATGCTAATCGGCATGACCGCCTTTTACAGTGATGGACAGTATTTCTCCATTCCGTTGTCCAAAATTATGAAGGTGCCGCAGCTGATTTCTATCCCATTGCAGGAAATGAAAAATGATGTCTATACCCCTTCCGCACCGCAAAATCTACGCTACAGCAAGGATGAGAATTATGCCTATATTTCATGGACACCGATTTATGGTGCAGATTATTACCGTGTTTATACTTCATCCGACAAAAACGGCACTTATCTTCCTTTGCAAAACAGCAAAGGAGATGAAAAATGGTATTGGGGATTTCCGCAAGCCTTCGGCATTGCATTCCAGCCCTCCGGCTCCTTTTATCTGAAGGTTTCTGCTGTAGTAGACGGTACGGAAACGCCCCTCAGCCAACCCATTAAAATCGAAAAATAAAAAGAATTTCTTATATTCCCTTTCTTATAGAACAAAAAACTGCCTTTTCTCTGCCATCTGGCGGAAAAAGGCTGTTTTCTTACTCTATAAGAAATTTCGTTTCTTATAGAGTAAAAACCCTCCGGGGGATCGCACTGCGGCGGCAAGGTAGTCAGTCGCTAGCGACACCGCCGCAGGCGGAGCATTTCGTCAAGCGAAATGCTTTTTTATTCCATATTTTTCGTTATATCTGCTTCTGTTGCTTCTGTATAAGCAATCAAAGCCTGCGGATTCATAATTACCTGTGCACCACGCACACCTGCACTGACAGCAATTTCATCAAAAAGGATACAGGTTTCATCAATAAAGGTGGGATATTTCTTTTTCATGCCGATGGGGGAACAACCGCCTCGAATGTAGCCTGTCAATCCCAACAGTTCCTTCATATGCGTCATTTCCACCTTCTTATTTTTAGAAGCCATCGCCGCCTTTTTCAAATCCAGTTCCATATCTACAGGGATACAGAACACAATAATCCCCGTTTTATCTCCACGCGTCACCAGCGTTTTGAATACTTGCTCAGGTGCCATGCCAACTTGCTCCGCCGCATGAAGTCCGGAAAGATTTTCCTCGTCATATTCATATTCTGCCGTTCGATAAGCAATCCCCGCCGTTTCCAGCAGCCGCATCACATTGGTTTTTATCACTCTGCCACCTTCTTAATCATCCAAAATCAGAAAGCTATAGTCCGCTCCTGTGCGTTCCATGAAATAATTCTTCGCCTCATTATCCGAAGATACTGCCGCCGCTGTCCAGTAATTCCCATCCAGATATGCTACATACCCGGAGCCATCCTGCAAAACAAGATAAGAACAGCTGGATGTTGCACATTGATATTTGATCTGGCTCATGCTGGTGATATATTTTTTACTGAACATGGCTGCCTGTGCGCCACCCTGCTCGGGATAAATCATGCCCTTCCATGCCGCCAGATTATAATTGGGCAAAAGCCCCACATTAAAATCCGGAACCAGTTTATTAATCGCTGTGATCGGATAAATATCCATCTGCACATTCGGGTAGACAACTTCCCAAAAACCATCGTCATTTTGTAGTATATACTGCTTGATTTTTGTCGTATCTGTAGTCGGTGAAAAAGTCACCACAGCGTGCTTATTGTCTTTTCTGATCTCACGGACAAACATATCCTCAAACCTGCCTTCATACAGACCGATATAATTCAAAATACGACTATATTCCGCTGAAGCAGAGGAAAGTCTACCAATGGTTCCATGGCTTTGATTGTATTCTGCCAGAAGCGTTGTATAATCCTCCTGCGAAATCTGTCCCGCTTTCCCCTCTGGAGATGCCAGAAGGTATTTATTATTCTGCTTCACTGCTGCAAATACGCCAATCGCTTTATTACCCGCAGATACATTTGTCCCATTGTATTTGGAAAGATCACTGCCTTTAATAAGCAATATCTCATATCCCGTTGTATTTAACCCGCTTTCCAGATACCCTTCCTGCACAAGCATAGAGGGCGTTATGTAGCAACCATCATAATAACCGTAAAGCTTTCCATTTTTGCTCATCCATCCACGCTTTGGACCATTGATATGGTAATCCTGCTGCGCAGCAGCTGCAACCTTCTGTAGATTTTCATAATGCATAGAGGTTTCACTCTGCCAAAAAGGCTTAGATTGCGATTTTTCCTTTTCTTCTGCTTCCGTGTTTTCCTGCTTGCCGCCAGGCACAATAATCTCTGTTGTACCATAATTCTCTTTTTTGTTTTGAGAAGGCGTCGGTTCCCCTGTGCTGCTGCCAAAGCTACAGCCTCCCGCCAGAACAACAAGAAGCCCCATCATTAGACAGAAAAGCCTCCATTTTTTATTCTTCACAATAATCATCCTTTTTATCTTTCATTGCTTCATAAACAGAAAGCAGCTCTTCCTCATGGGCCTGCAAAATATCCGCCAACCTCTGCTCCATTACCTCCTGCTCCTCAGCAAATGGAAAGCGAACAACCCAAACAGGATCAAAATGTCCATCCTCTTCTGTTATCGTATCCACCAGCGCGCCTACCGTTTCTGCATCATAATAATCGTAAACTGCGTCATACTCCCAATCCTCCAGCTCTCTGTCACAGCTCAAGCGGAGCACAACAGTCTTTTCTTCTCCTTCTGCATAAATATTATAAATCAATCCGCCATTTTCCGGCACAGAATATGCCCCCAGTTCTTTTTGCAGAAAACCGGTTTCACCATCCTTCAGCATAATCACAATTACCGATTCATCCATATAAATATTCTCCTTTATATCTGTCGACTTTCTTTTTCCCCATACAGCATAGCCCATCTCCTCGCATAATAAAGAGGAACCGCACACAAAGTATATTTTCTACAAATATTTTATCATAAAAGTGCCGACAAATCAATCTTTTGCCGTTTCCTATCCTTACCAGCTCTGACGCAGCCCCATCCTTTTTTGTTCCTTGTTTTTCATAAAAAAGCATTTCGCTTGACGAAATGCTCCGCTTACGGCGGTGTCGCTAGCGACTGACTGCCTTGCCGCCGCAGTGCGATTCCCCGGAGGTTTTTTACTCTATAAGAAACGAAATTTCTTATAGAGTAAAAAATAGCTCCGCAGTACATTCTGCGAAGCTATTTTTTATTTGATCGTTGTCTGTTCTTCGTATAAAGCAAAGGCTTCTTTATTTAGTCCGCATATGGGACAAACATATTCAAGCGGCAAATCATTCCATTCTGTCATTGCAACAATGCCGTTTTCCGGTTCACCCTTTGCTTCATCATAAATGTAATCACAGGTATTGCACTTATATTTTTTCACTGCATACCCCTCCTTTCTGAGAGAAGTATGGTCAAAAAACATAAATTTATTCTTATTTCAGAATATCCTGCAGGAAGCTGTCTGCATCAAATTGCGCATCCAGCCCCAGATAATCCGCAACAGTCTGCCCCAAATCTGTAAAGCCTTTTCTAACCCCCAGATCTACGCCTTCCTTTACATTTTTACCATAAATCAACACAGGCACATATTCACGGGAATGATCTGTACTCGGTGTTGTAGGATCGCAGCCATGGTCCGCCGTAATGATAAGCATATCCTCCTCTTTCAGCTGCGCCATGATTTCAGGCAGCTTTCCGTCGAAATATTCCAGTGCACCGGCATAGCCCTCTACATCATTTCTATGACCATAGATCATATCTGTATCTACCAGATTGGTAAACAGAATGCCCTCAAAGTCATCCTTCATATACTGAATGGTTTTTTCAATACCATCCGCATTATTTGTAGTATGGTCTGCCTTAGTCATGCCACGGTGTTCAAAAATATCTTCAATTTTGCCAATCGCAACCACTTCCATGCCCTTTCCCTTTGCCAAATCCAGAATGGTCACACCTGTAGGCTCCAAGGAGAAATCTTTTCTGTTTTTGGTACGAGTGAAGCCATCCTTTTCATTGCCGATAAAAGGACGGGCAATCACACGGGCAACACCATGCTCCCCTGTCAGCTGTTTTCTTGCAATCGCACAGATTTCGTACAATTTTTCCAGAGGGATCACTTCCTCATGGGCTGCAATCTGGAACACGCTATCCGCAGAGGTATAAACGATTGGGTATCCTGTCTTCATATGCTCTGCCCCGAGATCCTGAATGATAACAGTGCCGGATGCAGAATAGTTACCCAGTGTTTTTGTACCTATCGCAGCCTCAAAAGCATCCATTACATCCTTGGGAAAACCATTTTCTGTGTAAGTAGGAAAAGGCTTTGCCGTTACAATGCCCGCAATTTCCCAATGTCCTGTTGTGGTATCCTTACCAATGGATTTTTCACCCATCTTACCGAAGCAGCCCTTCGGCGCATCCACCTTGCCCAAAAGATGGATATCTTCCCCCTGAATATTACCAAGGCCCAGTGCAGCCATATTGGGCAAGCTGGTTTCCGGTCTTGCTTTTTTAATATTCACCAGCGTATTGCTGCCAACATCGCCAAAATCCGCCGCATCTGGCAACTCCCCGATTCCAACACTATCCAGTACAATAATAATTGCTCTTTTCATATCATCAATCCTCCTGTCTAATAATTTTCCAAATCAAAGGCGGCAGTACAGGCTCCTTCTCCTTTTTCACTACAATCGCTTTTTCCAGGAACGCCGCCGCAGAACGGCATTTTTCCTCACTTTCACTATATACGATTGCCAGATTTTCACCTGTTGCAATTGCATCACCTAGGCGTTTTTTCATCACAACGCCGGCACCAAAATCCAAGGGCTGTCCCTTGAACATTCTGCCCGCACCGGTTTCCTGCGAAGCTCTGCCAATCATAGCAGTGTCCATGCTGGCGATGAAGCCCGCTTCCTTCGCTTTTACCTCCAGCTTTGCTGCGGAAACAGGCAGCAGCGCATAGTTTTCTATGATGCCCGTGTCGCCACCCTGCTGCTCCAGCATTTCCTTAAACTTTGCAAGCCCCTTGCCGTTGCGGATATTTTCCATCAACAACGCCTTGCCCGCTTCTTCTGTTTCCACTTTGCCGGCAAGCAGCAGCATATTCGCACCAAGTATCAGAGAAACCTCCAGCAAATCTCCTTCCACATTGCCCTTCAGCACCTCTATTGCTTCAATCACCTCAAGGCTGTTTCCGATATACATACCCAGCGGCTGATCCATGCCACTGATGACAGCCGTCACCTTTCTGCCCACATGCCTGCCCATAGAAGTCATGGTTTTCGCCAGCTTTTCTGCACTTTCCATGTCTTTCATGAATGCGCCGCTGCCACACTTTACATCCAGCACGATCCCATCTGCACCCGCCGCAATCTTCTTAGACATGATACTTGCCGCAATCAGAGGAATACTATCCACAGTGCCGGTCACATCCCGCAAAGCATACAGTTTTTTATCCGCCGGTGTCAGTGCATCCGTCTGGCTCATCAGCACAATGCCGCTTTCTCTGCCGTAGCGAAGTGCCTCCTCCTCGGATACATCCACCCGAAATCCGGGAATGGATTCCAGCTTGTCAATGGTGCCGCCGGAAAAACCAAGCCCACGCCCACTCATCTTCACAACAGGAACACCCACAGACGCAACCAGCGGTGCCAGCACCAATGTCGTCGTATCTGCTACACCGCCTGTACTATGCTTATCCACCTTGAATCCATCTACCGAGGAAAGATCGAACATCGCGCCGGAATTTGCCATTTCCATGGTCAACTGCGCCGTTTCTTCCGCATCCATCCCTTTCAACAAAATTGCCATCAGCAAAGAAGAAATCTGGTAATCCGGCAAGGAGCCATCTGTCACACCTTGCACAAAAAAAGAAATTTCCTCATGTGTCAGCTTTCCGCCATCTCTTTTCTTTATGATAATGTCAACAAAATTCATAGTTTTCTTCCTTCCGAAGCTGTATTTTTATTTATAGATATTTTATCATATCTGCAAAAATTTTTCGAGTATTTTTATAGAAAAAGGATTGTCCGCTTATCAAAATGCCCTTGAACCTTTTTGTAGAGTAAAAAAGGGCATCCTTTTATAAGGATGCCCTTTGTTTTTCTAAATTACAGGCTGTTTACCAGTCTTGTCAGAGTGGATTTTTTTCTAGCCACAGCATTTTTGTGGTAGATGCCTTTCATGTATGCTCTGTCGATTGCGGAAATAGCACCTTTCAGTGCAACTGCTGCTACTTCCTTATCACCAGCATTTACAGCGACGATTACTTTCTTCATAGCTGTCTTCACCTGAGATTTGATCATTTTGTTTCTCAGTGTTTTTTTGTTGATTACTTTGATTCTTTTCTTAGCAGATTTGATATTAGCCAATGTAATTTCCTCCTAAATAATGATTTTAATGTGGTTTTCTGTCGGCACGCTCCGAAAAGGCACCGCTCCTTCTACTTACCATTAACCACCTTTGAGGGCTTTTCCCTCCGACACGGCTGGGGTCTTTTTCCGTTCTCTCGAACACCCCCGGTTAACTCAACAGATATATTCTACCTTATGAAACAGAATAAGTCAATGAATACTTTTCAAAACAATGAAAAAAAATAATAAAAAACAGAAAGGCTGTGAAAAGATGACTCCAACAGAGGAAAACCGCTCCTTTTGTATCCGCACCGACCTCGCCATTGAAGCCAGAGAGCTTGCCCAGACAGATGAAGCGTCGGAGCTGGATGGTGTTACGGTAAAAACCGAAGAAACCACCGATTATTTTCTGACACATGTGCATATCTACTCTGCGGCAGGCAGTTCCCTCATGGAAAAGCCTATGGGAAATTATATCACATTAGAGGCAGAAAAGCTAAAGGAAAATGATGCGGAATGCCACAAAAAAATCATTAAAGTTCTTGCAGAAAAAATACGCTCTCTTGCACACTTTGACGAAAATGCCTGTATTCTTGTGGCTGGGCTTGGAAACTGGAATATCACGCCCGATGCACTTGGCCCCAAGGTTGTTTCCAAAATTCTTGTTACACGACATCTCCAAGGCACCCTTCCCTCTGAGATTGAAGAAACTGTCCGTCCCGTTGCTGCGGTCAGCCCCGGTGTTATGGGTATCACCGGCATAGAAACCGGAGAAATCCTAAAAGGTATCGTAGATAAACTCAACCCTACGCTCCTGATTGCCATAGATGCGCTAGCTGCCCGCCGCTCCAACCGCATCAACGCCGCCATACAGCTATCAGATACAGGCATCTCCCCCGGTGCAGGTGTTGGAAATAAGCGAATGCTACTGGACAAGGAAAGTCTTGGTATTCCCGTAATCGCCATCGGCGTACCGACTGTGGTGGATGCCGCAACACTGGTCAATGATACCATGGACAAAATCCTTGGCGAAATGCTGCAGCAGACAGAATCCGGCACCGCATTCTATCAAATGCTGCACTCTCTGGAAAAGGAGGAAAAATATCAGATGATTGCTGATATTCTTGGCCCCTACACAGGGAATATGTTTGTTACCCCCAAAGAGGTGGATGCAGTGGTAGACCGGCTGGCAAATATCATCGCCAACAGTATCAACATTGCCCTTCATCCCGGTGTTACATTGGAGGACATCAATAAATATGTATGGTAAAAAAAGTGCAGGCATTTTTCATGCCTTGCACTTTTTTTCTGTTTTCGTATATCCTTATTTCGCAGTCGCCGCTTCAATCAGCTTCAGCTTCATTGCACTCAGCTTATCAGACAAATCAACAGGAACAATATCAGGGTTTTTCAGACGCTTCTGTTCTTCCCACAGTGTTTCCTTTTCCTGTTTGCAGTATTCCCGAATTTCCATCGTTTCGGGACATTCATAAACCAGCTTACCCTCTACGAATACAGGCACCAACAACTCTCTGATACGGAAAGAACCCGCAGACAGCTGCATACTCTTCCACTTCGCATTGGTATCATAAATATGGAGATCCATATCCTCTGTAAATACCTCTTCCTCCAGTGCCAGCAGATCTGCTTTGATCTTGCCCGTTTCTTTATCATAGATACGGACAATCTTCTTGATACCCGGATTGGTTACCTTTTCAACATTATTAGACAGCTTGATTTTCGGCTCAAAATCACCATTTGCATTTTCCTCTGCCGCCAGCTTATACACGCCGCCAAAGGCAGGACAATCGTCAGAAGTAATCAGCTTTGTACCAACGCCCCACAAACTGATGGTAGCACCCTGTAGCTTCAAGCTGGCAATCAGATTTTCATCCAGATCGCTAGAAGCCGAAATCAACGCATTGGGATAGCCTGCCGCATCCAACATCTGTCTTGCCCGTTTAGACAAGTATGCAAGGTCGCCGCTATCCAAACGGATGCCAAAGCCTTTTTCCGGCAATGTCCCCGCTGCCTTCATTTCATCGAAAACCTGAATTGCATGAGGCACTCCGCTTTTCAAGGTATTATATGTGTCCACCAACAGGATGCATGCATCCGGAAATAGCTTCGCATAAGTACGGAAGGCTGTCAATTCATCAGGAAAGCTCATCACCCAGCTATGCGCATGGGTACCCTTTACAGGAACATGATACAGCTTACCGGTCTGTACATTGCTGGTTGCCACACAGCCGCCAATCACCGCCGCCCTTGCCCCCAATGTGCCCGCATCCGGTCCCTGTGCACGGCGCAGACCAAATTCCAGAACAGGATCTCCCTGTGCTGCATATACCACACGGGAAGCTTTTGTTGCAATCAAGCTCTGATGGTTGATAATATTCAACAATGCTGTTTCAATAAGCTGCGCTTCAATAATGGGCGCCTTAATTCGCATCAGTGGTTCATGGGGAAATACCACCGTACCCTCAGGGATTGCATATACCTCACCTGTAAAGCGGAAATTTTTCAGATAGTCAATAAAACCCTCCGAAAAAATATGCAGGCTGTTCAGATACGCAATATCTTCCTCTGTAAATCGCAGGTTATCCAGATATTCAATTGCCTGCTGTAGACCTGCCGCAATAGCATAGCCGTTTCCACTGGGATTTTTTCTATAGAACAAATCAAATACTACCTGTCTGTTTTTGGCACCTGTTTCATAGTAGCCCTGCATCATCGTCAGCTCATATAAATCTGTCAGCAGTGCAAGCTCTCTACCTTTCATCATAAATTCTCCTTTTTTGAGATGGCAGGTCTATTTTTACGCACTTTTTGTATAACGCCTGCCAAACATATCATACTATTGCAAAAAGCACATAATAAAATCCGTATATGTTTTTTATAATTATACACACTCTTCCTGATAAAAGCAACCTTTTCACTTCTTTATACCAACCTTGGCTTCTCACTGTATACAACATACTTTTTATTTCCTTGAAAAAGGGCTTTACAAGGCATTTTTCAAATTGTATAATATGAAAGTAATTATGCTAAAACACTGTGATGGAGAGAGTATGCACTCTCAAACTGACCCCAGAGAATCGGGAACTGGTGGAAACCCGATGTCAGGAAGCTGCAGAAGATCACTCCGGAGTGGCTGACCGAACAGGTAACTCAGTAGGCTCTGCCGTTCGCCCGCGTTAAGGGAAAACATCATGATAGTGATGTTATTGAGCTGGATGGCGTGTTATGCCATCAAATCAGGTGGTATCGCGAGTTCTCTCGTCCTGTTGGACGACGAGAACTTTTTTTTACTTTATAAGAAATTTTATTTTAAGGAGGATTACAAATGTACAACAAAGTTCCTAATAACATGAACTTCGTAGAAAGAGAACTCGTTGTGGAACAGTGGTGGAAAGACAACGATATCTTCGGAAAAAGTATCAAAGCAAGAGAAGGCGCTCCCGTATTCACATTCTACGATGGCCCTCCGACAGCCAACGGTATGCCCCATATCGGTCATATCCTGACTCGTGCCATCAAAGACCTAATTCCTCGTTACAAAACAATGAAGGGCTACAAGGTTCTGAGAAAAGCCGGCTGGGACACCCATGGTCTGCCCGTTGAGCTGGAAGTTGAAAAACAGCTTGGTCTAGACGGAAAAGAACAGATTGAAGGCTATGGTGTAGAACCCTTTATCGCAAAATGTAAAGAGTCCGTATGGAAATACGAAAAGGAATGGAAAAATGTTTCCGACCGTGTTGGCTTCTGGGCGGATATGGATAACCCCTATGTAACATATCATAATGACTATATCGAATCCGAATGGTGGGCACTAAAACAGATTTGGGACAAAGGCCTGCTGTACAAAGGTCACAAGGTTGTTCCCTACTGCCCTCGCTGCGGTACAGCTCTGTCCTCTCACGAAGTTGCGCAAGGCTATAAAGATGTAAAAGAAGAATCCGCAATCGCAAAATTCAAAGTGACAAATCAGGAAAACACATACTTCCTGGCATGGACAACAACCCCTTGGACACTGCCTTCCAATGTAATCCTATCCGTAAACGCAAAAGAAACATACGCAAAAGCAAAATATCAGGATTATTATGTGATCATGGCTGAAGCTCTGATGGATACTGTTCTGGGCGAAGGCAACTACGAAGTAATAGAACGCATGAAAGGTGCAGATCTGGAATATGTGAAATATGAACCCCTGTTTGACTTCCAGCCCAACGGCGATGATTTCAAGGGCTACTTCATGACCTGCGATGATTATGTAACGCTGACAGACGGTACAGGTATCGTTCATACAGCTTATGCATACGGTGAAGACGACTATCGTGTATGTAAAAAATACGGCGTAACATTCTACCAGAATGTCGCTACAAACGGTCATCTGAACGAACTGGCTGGCCCTTTTGAAGGTCTGTTCGTAAAAGATGCCGATCCCGTGATTTTGAAATACATGGAAGAAAACGGTTCCCTGTTCAAAGCACTGCCTTTCGAGCATAACTATCCTTTCTGCTGGAGATGTGACACTCCTCTGCTGTACTACGCAAGAAGCACATGGTTCATCGAAATGACAAAGCTGCGTGACAGACTGGTGGCAAATAACAGAACCATCAACTGGTATCCCGACAACATCAAAGAAGGCCGTTTCGGCAACTTCCTGGAAAATGTTATCGACTGGGGACTATCCCGTGAAAGATACTGGGGTACACCGCTGCCCATCTGGGAATGTGAATGTGGTCACAGACATACCATCGGCTCTATCGCTGAGCTGAAAGAAATGTCCCCCGACTGTCCAGAAGAAATCGAACTGCACAAACCCTTTATCGATGCGGTTCACATCACATGCCCTCAATGCGGCAAACTGATGACAAGAGTTCCCGAAGTAATCGACTGTTGGTTTGATAGTGGTGCAATGCCTTTCGCACAGTGGCACTATCCTTTCGAAAACAAAGAAATCTTCGATGAAAACTTCCCTGCGGACTTCATCTCCGAAGCAATCGACCAGACACGCGGCTGGTTCTATACACTGCTGGCAGTTTCCACACTAATCTTCGACTGCGCACCCTTCAAAAACTGTATCGTTCTGGGTCATGTGCAGGATAAAGACGGTCAGAAAATGTCCAAGCATAAAGGAAATGTCGTTCATCCCAACGAAGCACTGGGTAAACAGGGTGCTGACGCTGTTCGCTGGTTCTTCTATGCAAACTCTGCTCCTTGGCTGTCCTCTCGTTACTACGATGACGCTGTATCCGAACTGCAGAGAAAATTCATGGGTACGCTGTGGAACACATACGCATTCTATATCCTGTACGCAAACATCGACAAATTCGATCCTACACAGTACAAGCTGGAATACGATAAACTGGCACCCATGGACAAATGGATCCTTTCCAAGCTGGAAACACTAAGCAAGTTCGTAGACGACTGTCTGGCAGGCTACAAGCTGACAGAGCCCGCTCGTGCAATGGCTGATTTCATGGATGATCTGTCCAACTGGTATGTAAGAAGAAGCCGCGAAAGATTCTGGGCTTCTGGCATGGAACAGGATAAAGTGAATGCTTACATGACTCTGTACACAGTTCTGGAAACCGTTGTAAAACTGGCTGCTCCTTTCACACCTTTCATCGCAGAAGAAATCTACGGCAATCTGGTAAGAAGCATAGACAAAAATGCACCCGAATCCGTACACCTGTGCGACTGGCCCAAATACCGTGAAGAATGGGTGGATGTAAATCTGGAAGCGAACATGGACTTCCTGCTGAAAGTAGTTGTAGAAGGCCGTGCTGCCCGCAACACAAGCGGTATGAAGAACAGACAGCCTCTGGCTATGATGTATGTAAAAGCAGAAAGCACTCTGCCCGAAGAATATCTGGAAATCATCAAAGACGAGCTGAATGTAAAAGCAGTTTCCTTCACAGATGATGTGGAAGCATTTACAACATACACATTCAAGCCTCAGCTGAGAACACTGGGTAAAAAATACGGCAAGCTAGTGCCTACAATCGGCGCTTACCTGAAAGAAGTGGATGGTTCTGCATTCATGGCTGAACTGAAAGCAAACGGCAAAGCTGTATTTACTCTGGATGGTGAAGAAATCGTTCTGGAAATGGATGATGTGCTGTATGATACAGCAGAAAAAGGCGGCTTCGTATCCTCCACAAATAACAACCTAACAGTTGTTCTGGATACAAATTTGACAGATGCGTTGGTAGAAGAAGGCTTCGTTCGTGAAATCATCTCTAAGGTTCAAACAATGCGTAAAGAAGCTGACTTCAATGTGACAGACCGCATCAAGGTTTACCACAACGGAAATGCTAAGATTGCTGAAATTCTGGCTGCAAATGATATTAAAGACGATGTTCTGGCTACAGAAGTGATTGCAGGCGAAGGCGGCGAACTGCGCAAAGAATGGAGCATCAATGGCGAAAAAGTTACTCTCGGCGTTACTCGTTCCTAACTTTCCCTACCGAAAACACATAATCTATAAAAAGAGGAGTTCCCAAAAGTCAACAGCTGACCGAAGGGAGCTCCTTTTTTACTCTATAAGAAATTTCGTTTCTTATAGAGTAAAAATCGCACTGCGGCGGCAAGGTAGTCAGTCGCTAGCGACATCGCCGCAGGCGGCGCATTTCATCAAGCGAAATGCTTTTTGCTGCTAAAAAACCGCTGTGGTGTATTGAACTCCACAAGCGGTTTTCGATATTATTCTAAAATATTCTCTTTTTCCGTCACCAACTGATAAATGTTTTCACTCTGTTCGGAAAGCCCCTCGGGAAGAATGGTTCCTGTCAAGATAAAATCCATATAGGATGGTCTTTTTTCGAGCAGCTCGATTATTTCTTCCTCTGATAAGTAGCCCATTTCTACACATTCCATGATGCCATCCAGCAGAAGCATCTCACATTCACCGGTATCTACGATCTTATTGGTAAAATTGAACGCATTGCGAATTTCCGCAGATATTTCCTGCCGTAAATGTTCTTCCATGGTACTATCATAAGCCTCCATCCCCTCTCGTTCTTTTTCAAAACGAAAAATACGAAAATCCGGCTCCATTTTTGTTAACAGAGAAACTTCTTTGCTATTATAATAATCCATAAACTGAATCATTACCACGCGCAGCCCTTCCCCAATTGCTCGCAGCCCACGCCCCACAGCAATAGAAGTTTTCCCCTTTCCTTTTCCATAATAAATCGTAACATGACCTTTTCTCATGACATATCACTCCTATTTCTCGGCAACCCTATGCTCATCTTCTGTTTCTATATTATCTAACCGCTCCAGCAATTCAATTTTAGCAACAGATACTTCATACGCAACCCGTTCCTCTATCTCTTCGCCGATGCGCTTCTGATAAATTCTGCTCTGCATGCGCCCCCATATCCGAATACCAGCACCAACCTGCAGCGTTGATATATAGCGTGCATTTCTTCCCCATGCAATGCAAGGGATATAATCCGATTTATGATAAGCACGATTCACTGCCACCAGAATATCCGAGATTTCTCTGCCAAACGGCGTTTTTCGATAAACAGGTGGCTTACAGATAAAACCATTCAACATGATTTGATTGGCAGTTTTTCCTTCTGCATCATCCAAAAGACGAATCTCTCTGGCAAATATCGTCAGAATCAGTCGATTTTTCTTGCTACTATAATCATTATAGCTACGCAGCTGCCCCAGAATATCTACACTTCTGCCAACCTGAAGCTGTGACCGATCCATCAATCTTTCCGAAATGGTAATCGGAAGAATATCCACTTGATCGCTTAATCGTTCCGACGCAATGCGAAATGCATAAAACCTCTCTCCATAAACCTCGTGACTAAACACACAGCCTTCCACAATCTGTCCGGCTATGGTAACCATATTGTTATCCGGCGAACCATCAAATCGCATCCTTTTCTCCCCTTTTCTTTGCCGAAGCATTCTTCTGTTCTCTTTTTTCAATCTATGCCAAAAAAGCTCCATTTAGAATGATTCAGCCTTAGCTAGGCATCTTTTCTCATGCCCCTGCCAATTTTTTCTCATTTCTGAAAATAAACCCAATCTTGACGCAATCAATCGCAACCACCATCGTATATTCCTTCGTTTGATAAATCATCGGCTCGCCGCCTTTTTTTACGATCACAGCCTCTACTTTTTTTCCATCTTCTGTCCAATAACCGAGGAATGCAAAATCTTCATTCACTCTAATCGCCCATTCCAAATCGGGTAATGGCTTTACAAAAAAATCACTTTCACAACCAAAATAACTATTCAATTTTTTTCTTGCCTGTTCAAATTCCAATACAGGCTCTTTTTCTTTTGCCATAGCTTCCTCCAAAAAATATAGTCCTTTTCCTTTATTATCCTACCGATTTTTTTGTAAAAAGTCAATCTATATGTCCACAGGAAGATGCCTCGTTAATTAAAAAACGCTGTATCTGTCAAAATCCGTTTTGTCTTTTCAGATACAGCGCCGCTTTTATTCCATTTTTTCCAATATTCTTTTCAGATATTTGCCCGTATAGCTTTCCACCACACCACAAATTTCTTCCGGACTTCCGGCAGCCACCAGCGTGCCGCCTCCATCTCCGCCTTCTGGCCCAAGGTCGATAATATAATCCGCTGTCTTGATCACATCCAGATTATGCTCAATCACAACTACTGTATTTCCACCCTCTGCCAGTCTTTGCAGAATTTGAACCAGCTTATGCACATCCGCCGTATGCAGCCCTGTGGTAGGCTCATCCAAAATATACATGGTTCTGCCGGTGCTTCGGCGGCTCAGCTCTGTAGCCAGCTTTACCCGCTGTGCTTCACCGCCGGAAAGCGTAGTAGATGCTTGTCCCAGCTGCACATAAGAAAGCCCTACATCATATAATGTCTGCAGCTTGGTCTTGATTCTGGGAATATTCTCAAAGAATTTCAGTGCTTCCTCCACCGTCATCTCCAACACATCAGAGATAGATTTCCCCTTATATTTCACCTCAAGGGTTTCCCTGTTATAACGCTTACCATGACATACCTCACAAGGCACATAAATATCCGGCAGAAAATGCATTTCGATCTTTACGATACCATCCCCCGCACAAGCCTCACAGCGCCCTCCTTTTACATTAAAGCTGAAGCGTCCCTTTTGGTAGCCTCTGACCTTTGCCTCCGTGGTCTGGGCAAACACATCCCTTATCATATCGAACAGCCCTGTATAAGTGGCCGGATTGCTCCTTGGTGTACGCCCAATAGGTGACTGATCGATATTGATGACCTTATCCAGCTTCTCCAGCCCCAGCATATCCCCATGCTTTCCCGGTCTGGTTTTTGCGCGGTTCAAATCTCTTGCCAGCCGTTTATACAAAATCTCATTGACCAGAGAGCTTTTTCCGCTGCCGCTGACACCTGTAACACAAGTAAAGAGCCCTAGCGGAATATCCACATCTATTCCCTTCAGATTATTCTCTGCCGCCTCTTTAATCGTCAGCATATTTTCCGCAACAGCCCTTCTTCGCTCCTTCGGGATACTGATTTTTCTTCTGCCACTCAAATACGCCCCCGTCAGAGAATGTTCTGCCTGCATAATATCCGCTACACTGCCTGCTGCAACAATTTCACCACCATCACGCCCTGCTCCGGGGCCAATATCCACCAGATAATCCGCCGCCAGCATCGTATCCTCATCATGCTCCACCACAATCAGAGAATTGCCGATATCCCTTAGATGCTGTAGCGTTGCCAGTAGCTTATCATTGTCCCTCTGATGAAGCCCTATACTGGGTTCATCCAGAATATACACCACGCCCACCAAGCCGGAGCCAATCTGCGTTGCCAAACGAATCCGCTGGGATTCTCCGCCGCTCAAGGAGCCAGCTGCTCTTGCCAGTGTCAGATAATCCAAACCGACATCCATCAAGAATCCCACCCTTGCATGAATCTCTTTCATGATACGCTCTGCAATCATATTCTCCCGCTCTGTCAGCTTCAGATTTTGGAAAAATGCCTGCATCTTCCCCACGGAAAGTGCAGTCACTTCATAGATGTTTTTTCCACCAATGGTAATCGCCAGAATCTCCGGTCGCAGCCTTCTGCCGCCGCAGTCGGGACATGGAATATTCGTCATAAATTCCTCATATTCCGCCCGCATACTCTCTGAGGTTTCATTGTATCTGCGCTGCAAATTATTTATGATTCCCTCAAAGTCATAATCATAAGTGCCTGTACCACGGTAATTGGTATAAGTGATCCGCAGCTTTTCCTTTGTTCCATAGAAAATTATATTTCTGATTTCCTGTGGCAGCTCGCCAAAGGGCGTGTCCAGCGAAAAATTATATTTTTCCGCCAATGCATCAAACAGCACCTTGCTCATACTGCCCTTGCTATTTACGGAATTATAACCGGGTGCAGTGATTGCGCCTTGGGCAATGCTCAAGGCTTCATTCGGTACGATCAACGCCTCATCAAACTTCATCTGCATCCCCAAACCTGTACAGGTGGGACAGGCTCCGCTGGGATTATTAAAGGAAAACATCCTTGGTTCGATTTCCATCAGGTCTACGCCGCAATCCGGACAGGAAAAGCTCTGACTGAACATCAGCTCCTCTTCTCCCTGATTCAGGTCCACGATCAGAAGCCCTCCACTGAGAGCAGTTGCCGTTTCGATGGATTCTGTCAAGCGCATCTGTATGCCCTCCCGCACCACAAGACGGTCAATCACGATTTCTATATTATGTTTCTTATTTTTTTCCAATTCTATTTTTTCGGACAACTCATACATCAGCCCATCTACGCGAACACGCACATAGCCGCCTTTTTTTGCATCCTCCAGAATCTTCACATGCTCCCCTTTTCTGCCGCGCACTACCGGCGCTAAAAGCTGCAGCTTCGTTCGTTCCGGCAGCTCCATAATACGGTCTACAATCTGATCAATCGTTTGCTTTTTGATTTCCCTGCCGCATTTGGGGCAATGGGGAATCCCGATACGCGCATACAGCAGACGCAGATAATCGTAAATCTCCGTTACAGTACCTACCGTAGAGCGCGGATTGTGGCTGGTCGTTTTCTGGTCGATGGAAATGGCAGGAGAAAGTCCCTCTATCATTTCCACATCTGGCTTGTCCATCTGCCCCAGAAACTGTCTGGCATAGGAAGACAGGGACTCTACATATCTGCGCTGCCCCTCCGCATAGATAGTATCAAAGGCAAGAGAGCTTTTTCCGCTGCCACTAACTCCCGTGAAAACGACAAGCTGATCTCTTGGGATGGTCAAATCTATATTTTTCAAATTATGGGCTTTTGCACCCTTAATGACAATTTTATCCTTCATGGTTACCTCCTTTCCTTTTTCCAAATTTCTATGACAATTTTTTCAATTCCAATATTTTATCCCGCAGCTCTGCCGCTCGTTCAAATTGCAGCTCCAAAGCTGCCTGCTTCATTTCTTTCTCCAGCTTTTTGAGAAGCTGCTTCAGCTCCTCTGCACTCATGGATTCAGGATCTTTTTCTAGTCCGAATTTCTGTTTTTCCGTGGCCGCTTTCGTAATCTGAATAACATCGTGCACCTTTTTCCGAATTGTCTGCGGCGTAATGCCATGTTCTTCGTTATACGTCTCCTGAATAGAGCGGCGGCGATTGGTTTCCGTAATGGCTTTCTCCATGCTTTCTGTCATCACATCCGCATACATAATCACCCTGCCGTTTGCATTTCTTGCTGCACGGCCAATGGTCTGAATCAGCGAGGTTTCTGAGCGCAGGAAGCCCTCCTTATCTGCATCCAGAATAGCAACAAGGCTTACCTCCGGAATATCCAGCCCCTCTCGGAGCAAATTGATACCCACAAGCACATCAAACACATCCATCCGCAAATCTCGAATAATCTCTAGCCGTTCCAATGTATCAATATCCGAATGAAGATAACGCACACGCACACCCGCTTCCCGCAGATAATCCGTCAATCGCTCCGCCATCTTCTTGGTCAGCGTTGTAACAAGCACTTTGTCACCTGCCTCCGCCGTCTTTCGCACCTCCATCAACAGGTCATCAATCTGCCCATAAATCGGGCGCACGGAAATCTCCGGATCCAAAAGCCCTGTGGGGCGGATGATCTGTTCCGCCATTGCTTCTTCATGCGCCTTTTCATAAACAGAGGGCGTAGCGGAAACAAAAAGTATCTGATTGATTTTGCTTTCAAACTCCGCAAACTGCAACGGACGGTTATCCAGTGCTGATGGCAAACGGAACCCATAGTCTACCAATGTTGTTTTTCTGGAACGGTCTCCTTCATACATCCCTCTGATTTGCGGAATGGAAACATGGGACTCATCCGCAATAATCAAGAAATCCTCCGGGAAGAAGTCTATCAGTGTAAAAGGCGTGCTTCCCGCTTCCCGCAGAGATAAATGTCTGGAATAATTCTCAATTCCTGTGCAAAAACCCATTTCCTTCAGCATTTCCACATCATAGTTGGTGCGCTGTTCCAACCGCTGCGCCTCCAGAAGCTTATCCTCCCGCTTCAACTCTGCCAGCCGTTCCGCCAGCTCTGCTTCTATCCGTGCAATGGCTATCTGTAATTTTTCCGGTGCAGTCACATAATGGGATGCGGGAAAAATAGAAATATGGTTTCTCGTCCCAAGAATCTCTCCTGTCACCACATCAATCTCTGTTATTCTGTCTATTTCATCCCCGAAAAATTCCACCCTTACCGCATGCTCCGAGGAGCCGATCGGAAACACCTCTACCACATCCCCACGAACACGGAATGTTCCCCGTTCAAAATTCATATCATTTCTGTCATATTGCATCCCCACAAGAGCACGCAGCACCTCATCCCGATCCTTTTCCATACCGGGGCGCAGAGAAAGCATCATACCATAGTATTCCTCCGGATCGCCCAAACCGTAAATACAGGATACACTAGCTACAACAATAACATCCTCCCGCTCCACCAATGCCGCCGTGGCAGAGTGGCGCAGCTTATCTATCTCATCATTGACGGAAGAATCCTTTTCGATATAGGTATCCGTACTGGGAACATACGCCTCCGGCTGATAATAGTCATAATAGGATACGAAATATTCCACCGCATTCTCCGGGAAAAATTCCTTCAGCTCATTATACAGCTGTGCCGCCAGTGTTTTATTATGGGCAATCACCAAGGTAGGCTTCTGAATCTTCTCGATGACATTTGCCATAGTGAAAGTTTTGCCGGAGCCTGTTACCCCCAGCAAGGTCTGGAATTTCAATCCTTTTTGGAAGCCATCTGCAATTTTTTCAATCGCCTGCGGCTGATCGCCTGTCGGTTTATATGCAGAGATTACCTGAAACGGTTTATCCATAAATAGTCCTCCCAATGCGACGGAATACAGAAAATTCCCCTAAAATTTCATGCTTCTTCTATTCAGAAACAAAAAAGTAATTTCAGAAAAAATTATAGCATAGAAAAAAGGTATTGTATAGCGAACAAAAGATATTTCCAAACATTTGTTCTATTGAAAAATATCTACTTCTCTACCCATATCTCCGTTTCAAAGCTTTTTCAATAAAAAGGAACCGCCCCCCAATGCAGGAACAGTTCCTATCATTCTCTATAGCAGTTTTTTCAATTCCGAGGGAACAGAGGTAAAACGCAATCTCCAGCCCTCTGCCTCCGCTGCAATCACCTTTGCAAATAACTTCCCTCTCAGTTCAATCTGCAAATCATCATATAACTGCAAAGACCTTTCTGTTTGCAGCAACGCCCCCATTTCTGACAAAGCCACAAAGCTGCCTTCGCCTTTTTCTTGATCTATATACTTATTTTTGATTACAAAATAAGTTACCTTTATCGGCTCCTCCAGCCTACGAAGAGATACCTCCTGCAACTGGCAGGAAATCCCATATTCCCCACCAATACCTGCTATATGCGCCAAGCACAACGGTTCTTTTGCTCCTTTTGGAAATACCGTCTGCTCCTGCAAAATCTGTAAAGGTTCCTTGATTAGCGCTCTCGTCTGCGGAGAAATCAGAATTTGTCCGCCTACTGTATAGCTTTCAATCCTGCCGCACAAATTGACATGGCTGCCTACCACACCATACTTCGTTCGTTTTTCCGAGCCGATATTACCGACAATCACCTCTCCAGTATTGATGCCAATTCCCATTTCCAACTGCGGATAGCCCTGTCTTGCGTTCCAGCGATTGATTTCTTCCATCTGCCGCTGCATCTCCACTGCTGCCGCTACCGCATCAGAAGCATGAAAATCCGAAGACACAGGCGCTCCAAAGATTGCCATAATGCCATCTCCGATAAATTCTATGATCGTCCCATTTCTACGCTGAATGATCTCTGTCATCTCACCCAGATAATGATTGAGCATAGAAATCAGACCAACGGGATCCATCTGCTCACTGATGGCTGTAAATCCACGAATATCACTCATCAGAACAGTCAAAAATCGTTTGTTTCCACCAAGCGCAAGTCCATTTGGCGTTTCCAGAAGCTGCCGCACAATTTCATCTGACAGAAATCGTCCAAAGGTTTCATTGAGCAGCTTATTACGCAGCTCCAGCTGCTTATTCAAATTTTTGATTTGTTCCATCGCTTTTAGTGCGTCTCGCAGCTCAGTCAATTCACTAATGTCACTTAAAACGACGATGACACCAACCTTTTCCTCTTCCTTTCGCAAATAAGAGGTTGTCACATGAAGCTGCCGAAGCTCTGTCCCTGTATCATAAGCCACAATGCTTCTATGGGCAACGGACGCATCATAAACTGCATCCAAAATGGTCTGGATAAATGCATCATTTTCCTCGCTGTCAAAAAAGCAATGGATAAATGTCTGCCCCATCATATCCTTTGTTTTTCTCTTTAGTATTGCCGCAGCCGCTTCATTGACATAGGTAATCACGCCATCCATCCCAATAGTCATAACCCCTTCTGACATATCCCGGATAATGCTTTCACGGATAAATTCCATATAATCCGCCATCTTATTCTTCCTCCATGCAAACCCTTTTCTCTACCCCTTTACCGTAGTATCACTCTGCATTCCTCCGGCAATGTTTTTATACCTATCTACGATTAATGTAGTAGTCCACATTAATCCCATCCATCCCCGTCAACAAATTCGCATCTTCATAATCTCTGATATATTTATCGAATTTTTTGCTAAACCAATTGCTCTGTGCATCCTCTCGCTTACTCTCCATCGCTTCCGTAACTGCACGGCAAGCATCCAGATAATCTTCAGTCAAATCCCGGATACGCTTACTCATGTTCTGCATAATCTGCATCATCGCCACAGGATTTTCCTTAAAATACATTGCGAATGTTGCTCTTGTGATTACACGCAGTTGCACATCCTCCAGCGCAACCACTGTCGCACTGCGAGGCTTGGATTCCAACAATCCCATCTCTCCTAATATTGCCGTATCACTTGCACAAAGCTCTGTCAAAAGGATTTCTCTCGGTGTTCCATAGTTTGCATAAATTCCCAAAGACCCCTTCTGTAAATGATACATACACATCTCAAAATCGCCTTCGTAGAAAACGACTTCGCCCTTACTAAAATTCTTCACTCTGTTTCCCATTTCTTTTCACCATCTTTTCCGTTATACACACCGCATCTTTAATGTCAGCACATTGCAGTCATTTTCGTGAGTATACTCTACCTCATCCATCATCTGTCTCACCATATGGATGCCAAGACCGCCAATCTCCCGTTCCTCAGAAGAAAGGGTAGTATCTGGTGCCTTTTGCTCCAGTGGATTATATGGTATACCATTGTCCCTAAAAATCAGAACAACCTCTCCCTCTCTTCCATTATAAACAATCTCAGCCCAGTCTGCGCCACTGTATTGCACAATATTGGAATAGATCTCATCCATGGCTACCATCATTTTATTTCTATCCAAATTGGGGATTTCAGACTTTTCCATATTCTCCGCCAAAAACATAGCCGCTCGCTCTATAGATTCAAAGCTTGGAGTTAACTCAATTCTTTCCTGATTTTCTCGTTCGTTCAGCTTCACACAAAGCATCGTAATATCATCAAACTGTTCCGCTTCCCAAGTAAAAGCATCCAAATCATCCTTTACCTTCTTGCAAATTTCCTCCACGCCAAGACCATCTTTTTCGTTTAAGCTGCGAAGCAATCGTTCCTCTCCAAAGAAAGCATCCTCTTTATTCTTCGCCTCTGTCACACCATCTGTGTAAAAATAAATCACATCCCCAGGCTTCAACTGAAGCTCGAATTTTTCATATCGGATTCCCTCCATAGCCGCAAGCACAAGCCCTCTCTTGGATCTAAAATATTCAAAGGAACCATTCTTTCTGCACAGCACCGGAGGATTATGACCTGCATTGGCATATGTGAGAACTCCTGTTTTTATGTCCAAAATCCCCATCCATGCAGTAACAAACATTTCTGCATCATTATTTTCGCAAAGCTTATCATTTGCTGCTGTAAAGACAGCATCAACTGCAGCACCGCTTTCTGTATAGCTTTTGATTAGCGTTTTCGTCGTCATCATAAACATTGCTGCAGGAATCCCCTTGCCGGATACATCTGCAACTACAAATGCCAACTTATCTTCTCCCAGCATATAAAAATCGTAGAAATCGCCGCCTACCTCCTTCGCTGTGTCCATCATAGCATAAATGCTGAACTCATTTCGATTTGGATAAGGCGGAAACACAGACGGTAGCGCAGAATGCTGTATCTTCTTCGCAAACCTTAATTCCTGATCGATTTTTGCTGCGGCATCTTCAATATATTTTTTCAATGTAAATACAGTGGAGTTAATATCGTCTGAGAGAGAGGCAAATTCTTCACTGGTGCGTACATCTATCTTGACATCCAAATTCCCCCCAGTAATCTCCTCCAAGGATTCATTTACCCTACGGATATTATCCACAACAATTTTTTTAACCAGATATACAATCAATGCAAATAATGTAGCAAATACCAATAGTTCCATAAACAACAGTAAATAAAGTGCTACATCTCTTGTAAAGAAGCCCTCTTTTTCCGGCAATACCGAAATAATAAAATAGCCTTCACTCTTGCTATACATACAGAAAACTTCTTCTCCGGCTATCTCTGTTTCAAATCTAACCCCCTCTTGCACATTTGCACCAATAGATTGATTCAAATTGATTTTTTCCCCATTCAAATCCCCTCTATCGCTGACAACAAGACCTTCTGCGTTACAGATAATATTCCAGCCTGTTTTCCCAACATGGCGGTTCTTTGCTGCACCAGATATTTCCAAATCAATATCTTTCTGAAAACGCTCTGCTTTACAGCCAACCTGAAGAAAACGCCCATCTGATAATGCAACCCCCGCAAATTTCCATAGACCTTCATCCGGATTTCCATAAGAATTATCTCGCAAGTCCTGCACAAGCTCCGTCTCACCCTCTAAAAGCACCAGAAATTCTGCTGTTTCTTGATTCGAGTTCATATCAAAGCCAACTACATTTTTCAGCGAGCTAGCAACCACAATCCCGCTACTATCCACAAGATTTACCTCCTGTAGATCATATTTTTCTGCAACTTGCTCCAAATCGGTATTTTCAATATCTCTATCCTCTATAAGTTCCGCCGCAGCCATACGCACTACTGCCAACAGATTACGGTCTGAAGAATGGATAATATTCTTTTTCACATCCTCAATGCTCGTAGACAACAGGCTATCTATATTTGTATAAGCAATCTTTGTCTGCATTGAATAAGTAAAGAAGCCAGTCAGAGAGAATGCCAACAATACACAAATTGTCAATCTAGTCTGAAATGTCTGCGATATTTTTACTCTTTCCGGTTTTTTCTCGATTAGTTCTCTTTTTTCTTTTGCTAAAAAAGATATCACACGCGCCGCCAGCATTACTGAAATGCCATTCGCAAGAATCATTGGTACAGAACAATGCTGAACCACATAAAACGCCTGCTCAATATCCGTAGACATTTTTGTAATAAAAAGCAATATCATATGCAAAACCTCTGTCGTTATCCCCACTGCCAGTCCATAGAGCCATGATGATCTTTTGTTATCCTGCAAAAAAAAGCGTATCCACGCCCCAAAAAGTCCCGCAAGAATCGTTGCCATCGTACAGGAAAGTCTGGAAAATTCTCCTACCCCAGAAAACCATCGCTCAACACCACCAATGAGCCCAGCAAGAACACCCGCAGGTGCACCAAACAAAAGGCCCGCCGTCAAAGGTGCCGCATCTCTTACATTCAGAACAACGCCTTGGGTACTAATTCCATACTCTGTGGAAATAATTGCAAGGCAGCCAAAGGTTATCCCTATAATAGCCTGTCTTCCCCCGGCTGTTAGCTTGGCAAACCGCCCGTTTTTTTTGTTTTCCGCTAAATAAAAAAAGATAGAGAAAAAAACCGGCAACAATGTTGCAACAGTTAATTTCAGAAAAACCATACAAAGCCCCCCTCAACAAGTTCTGCTTATTCTATGGTTAGAATATCAATAAACCCTGTAATTTCAAAGACCTCTTCGATTGCCTCGTTGACATTTCTCAAAACAAGTTTTCCCTGTCGATTCATCATTTTCTGTGCTTTCAGAATAACCCGAAGTCCAGCAGAGGAAATATACTCCAGCTGTGCCATATCCATAATCATTTCGGAAATGTCTTTTTCACAATCCACAATAATTTCTTCCAGCCTTGGAGCCGTTGTTGTATCCACCCTTCCGATCAGCTGAAGTAACATTTTTCCATTTTCTAATTTCTGTTCAATCTGCAGCATAGTATCCTCCTAATTCCTTTCCTAAATCAACCTAATCCTTTTGTTATGTGATAAAGAATTTCTTTTATATCCTTATCACTGTTTATAAACCTTTTTCTAATCATATCAAAATATCTCAACCTATACAAGAGCAAGTAAAAAGCAGGAGTGCAAAATTTTATGCACTCCCGCCACATCATTTTCTTTTTTGTTTTTTAGATCCCATCTACTTTCGCAGCATTATCTTCTGCACCAATGTACTCAGATTTGCCGAAAGCCAAAATCAGATAAAAAATAGGCTGCAGGAAAATCAATCCCAGTGTAAAGCCGATACCATGACCAAAGGAAACAGACATTTTATGGACTCTAGAAAGCACCAGTACAGCACTTGCCAAAGAAAGTAAACTACCAATAACTCCAACAAAGCCTTCTGTACCGCCGCCAACAAATGAGGATACTACCGCAAGCAATACAGCAATCCAGAACACCTTTACATTCCAAAACAATTTATATTCTGTATAAATGTTGTATACAGGAATCAAAGCCTTCCAGCCTTTATCCCCTGCCTTTGTAAAAATACGCCACTGACAAATCACCGTAATAATATAGGTGATCCCTACAAAAACCAAAATGATAGATAAAAGCCCTGCTAAAACCCCAAGCCCTGCTAATACATCTTCTCCCAGAGGACCATCCAGTATCATTTCCAACTGGTTAGTCAATTCCTGCAACTGCTGTTCATTCATAATTATTACTTCCTCCCTCTCATATATCCTTGCATTCTTATATCGCACCATTCTTTTGTACGACACTTTTTCTAAAAAGCGAAATCTTCGCTATTTATGTTTCCTATTATATCAGTAATTGTAAAAAAATAGTATTACAAATTTCTTAATAATTCTTAAGGTAATGCCTAATAAAAAAAGGAATATTCCCATAACTATGAGTCCATTCCTTTTCTCCTCAGAGCATGCACTCCAACGCATTATTTGCTGCGCTCTGCTCTGCTTCTTTTTTGCTTTTTCCACTGCCCTTGCCAAGAATCTTCCCTTCATGTGTCACCTCTGCCACAAAAACCTTATCGTGATCCGGTCCCTGTTCATCAATAATCACATATTGCAAAGGCACTTTACTTACTTTCTGGATTATTTCCTGCAGATGGGTTTTGCAGTCAAGATTCCGAAAATGATTCTTTGTATGCTCAATACATGAAATCATGAATCCCTCTATATATTTTGTTGCAGCTTCCATGCCGCCATCAATGCAGATTGCACCAATAATGGCTTCAAAAGCGTCTGCCAAAATAGAATCCCGTTCTCGACCTCCGGTGCTCTCCTCGCCTTTTCCCAGCAGAAGACATCTTCCAATACCCAGATTTCTGGACAATGCCGCAAGCGAGCCTTCACACACCACGGCTGCCCGTAGCTTCGTCAGCTCACCCTCCGGCATTTTCGGAAAATGACGATACATATATTCGCTGACAACCATATCCAACACAGCATCTCCCAAAAACTCCAGACGCTCATTGTTCTCATGCTTTCCCTTTTTATTTTCATTCGCATAGGAACTGTGCGTCAACGCCAGAATCAGTAAACTTTTATCCGAAAAACAATATTCTATTTTCCGTTCAAATTCTTCCAGATTCAAATGATTCGTCATTACTCTTCTTCCTTAGCCGCAATCAGTTCTTTGATATAATCCAGAACATCTCCTACTGTTTTAATGCTTTCCGCTCTATCATTATCAAATTCAATTTCGAATTTTTCTTCCAGAGCCATAATAATCTGGAACAGCTCCAGAGAGTCCGCATTCAAATCTGCGAAGCTTGCTTCTACAGACAGATTAGATTCAGATACGCCTAACTGCTCTGCAATAATACCCATTGCTAAAGATTCATCCATATTGATTCCCTCCATTTTCACAATCTTTTCTTACCATAATTACTATACTCTATTTCCCCGTTTTTGTCAGCAGATATTCCGAAAAACAAAAAAATTTTGCATATTTTATTATAGCTTATCCTTTATTTTCCCGATAATGTCTGCTTCTGTAAATACAACACATTGGCGCACAGCATTCTTGATTGCCTTGGCATTAGAACTGCCGTGCGCCTTTACTACAAGCGCCTTCAGGCCAATAAAAGGTGCTCCTCCAATCTCATCAGAATCCATCCGTTTCTTGATATTGCGGAAAGGTTTTTTCAAAATTGCTGCACCAATCGCATAAACTCCTGTTGTAATTTCACTTTTGATAATATCGAACAGGGTTTTAGAAAGCCCCTCGCACAGCTTCAGTATTGTATTTCCTACAAAGCCATCACACACAATAACATCCGCT
This sequence comes from Anaerotignum sp., assembly GCA_045630845.1. Lineage (GTDB taxonomy): Bacteria > Bacillota > Clostridia > Lachnospirales > Anaerotignaceae > Anaerotignum_A. Next base: position 54,959 of record JAZQTP010000067.1, read on the forward strand.
TCCCCATAAGGTACATTCCGCGGTTCAATATTCCCTACAAAATTGATATTCTCCACCTGCTCCAGAATTTCATAGGATTCCTTTGTTAGGGCATTTCCCTTTTCTTTTTCCGCTCCGATATTCACCAATGCTACCTTGGGATTTTGCAACCCAAAAACATTTTCCACATAAACCGAGCCCATTTTTGCAAACTGCTCCAGATATTTCGGCTTACAATCCACATTGGCACCGGAGTCTATCAGGAAGGAAAAACCCGTTTTTACAGGGAGACAGGTTCCCAACGCAGGGCGTTCTACCCCTTCCAGTCTGCCCACGATAAAAAGACCTCCGGTCAGAATTGCCCCTGTGCTGCCCGCAGAAACAAAACCATCCGCCTCTCCATTCTTCACCAGATTTAAGCCTACCACCAGAGAGGAATCCTTTTTCCTGCGGATTGCCATAGTCGGCACTTCATCTGTGCCAATCACCGTCGGCGCATGAATCACCTCTATCCGAGATTGGTCAAATGTATATTTTGCCAGCTCCGCCTTTACCACATCCTCCGGCCCAACCAGCTTAATATTTACGCCCAGCTCTTTCACTGCATCAACCGCACCCTTTACAATTTCTACAGGCGCATGATCGCCACCCATAGCATCCAGTGCTACCGTAATTCTTTTATCCATATCCTTCCACCTTTCTGTGGTTGTTTTTTCTTCTGTATGTTTTAGTATAACGAAAATCCCATAAAAAAACAATCATATTTCTTTGATACCGCCCTTACTATAAAAAAGAGAGTTCTTCTGTTTCCCTGTGTTATTCCATAACAAAAGGGCGACCGAAATGGTCGCCCCACATCTCAAAATCGTCAATTAGCCAACTTTGATGATTGTTTTTTTGTTGTAAGCGCCGCAAGCTTTGCAAACCTGGTGAGGAACCATCAGTTCGCCGCATTTGCTGCATTTTACCAGGCTGGGTGTTGCAATTTTCCAGCTCTGCGCTTTTCTCTTGTCTCTTTTGGATTTAGACACTCTTCCCTTGGGTACAGCCATTTCTACACCTCCTCGTCATCATTGAAAAGAGCCCTCAAACTTTCGAACCTAGGATCTCTGATCGTGCGGTCACATCCGCAATCGCCGTCATTCAGATCCTTGCCGCAGATAGGACAGAGCCCCTTGCAGTCCTCCCTACACACGACGCGCATAGGAAGTTCTCCAATGATACCTCTTTTCACAAAATCCGCAAGATCGATCTGATCTCCCGTAAAAGTTTCTGTCTCTTCGTCGTCTCTACCTGTATGAGCAAAACGTTCCTTAATTTCGAAGCAAAGCTCTTTTCTGACAGGGGCAAGGCAACAGCCACATTCCATCAGCACTGCCGTTTTACCCTTTGCATCCAGAACGAAAACATCGTCTTCATTCTTAAGAGTTCCCTCAATTCTTACAGGCTCTACAAATTCCACTACATCGGGATAATCCTTCACATGATCGATGGTTTCCATCAGCTCCACAGGCAGGCTTGCACCTTTTCTGTTGAACAAATATCCCATTTCGATAATCATTTCAAACCACCCCTAAACAGTCGTACCGATATATTATAAAGGTATTCTGATTATTTGTCAAGCAGTTCCTTTGTATCTCTTGCAATAACCAGTTCTTCGTTTGTAGGGATTACATATACTCTTACTCTGGAATCTGTTGCAGAGATTTCGATCGCTTTCCCTCTCAGAGAGTTGTTGTAGGAGTCAATGTGAACACCCATCCAACCCAGATAGTCGCAGATCGCTCTTCTTGTGGCACCGGAGTTTTCACCCAGACCAGCTGTGAATACGATTGCATCTACACCGTTCATAGCTGCAGCGTAAGCACCAATTCTCTTCGCTACTTTATAAGCGAATACATCCAGTGCGATTTCTGCTCTGTCGTTACCAGCTTCAGCTGCTTCTTCAATGTCACGGAAGTCGGAGGATACGCCGGACAGCCCCAGTACGCCGGATTTTTTATTCAGAATGTTATCCATTTCATCAGCGGACAGTCCTTCTTTTTTCATCAGGTATGTTACAGCGGCAACATCAACATCACCAGCTCTGGTACCCATTACCAGACCTTCCAGAGGTGTGAAGCCCATTGTTGTATCAATGGATTTACCGTTTCTTACAGCACAAACGGAACCACCGTTACCCAGATGGCAAGTGATTACTTTTGTCTGATCGTAAGGTCTATCCATCATTTTGCAAACTTCTTCGGATACGAATCTGTGAGATGTTCCGTGGAAGCCGTATCTTCTTACTTTGTATTTTTCATAGTATTCGTAAGGCAACGCATACAGGTATGCTCTTTCGGGCATTGTCTGGTGGAAAGCCGTATCGAATACACCTACCTGAGGAACACCGGGCATGATTTCTTCACAAGCAGCGATACCGATTAGGTTTGCGGGGTTGTGCAGAGGTGCCAGATCGCAGCATTCTTTCAGCGCTTCTTTTACTTCGTCTGTAATGATTACAGAAGAAGCGAAGTATTCACCGCCATGTACTACACGGTGGCCAACGGCGTTGATTTCTTTCATGGATTTTACTACACCGTATTCGGGGTGTGTCAGAGCATCCAGAACCATTTTTACAGATACTGCATGGTTTTCCTGGTAGTCATCGAAGATAACTGCATCTTTACCTTCAGGCTGATGTTTCAGTCTGGAGCCTTCGATACCGATTCTTTCACACAGACCTTTTGCCATTACATTTTCTGTTTCCATGTCGATCAGCTGATACTTCAGGGAAGAGCTGCCGCAATTCAGTACAAGAACTTTCATTTTTTTCTCTCCTTTAATTCATCTTTGATATTATTTCAAACCATGAGGCTCTGTCTCACACTCCGCAAGGGGCTGCGCTCCTGCCAGGGGTATTGGGGAGCCTCCAAGGTTTTATTTCTTATTTACCCATTACCTGTGCCTGTACGCTTGTCAGAGCAACTACAGCAACGATATCGTTAGCAGAGCAACCTCTGGACAGGTCATTAACAGGTTTTGCGATGCCCTGCAGAACGGGGCCGAATGCTTCCGCACCGCCAAAACGCTGAACCAGTTTGTAACCAATGTTACCAGCGTCGATATCAGGGAATACCAGTACATTTGCTTTGCCTGCTACTGTGGAGTTAGGCGCTTTCAGTTCGCCAACCTCTTTTACGATAGCAGCATCCAGCTGGATTTCACCATCCAGTTTCACTTCAGGGAATTTTTCTTTTGCGATCTTAACAGCTTCCACAACCTTTGTTACATCAGCGTGTTTTGCAGAGCCCATTGTGGAGTGGCTCAGCATAGCAACCCTTGCTTCTTTCCCAACGAATGCTGCGTAGGATTTTGCGGAGTCACCAGCAATGCAAGCCAGCTCTGCGGATGTAGGATTCTGGTTCAATGCACAGTCAGCAAACAGCAGGATGCCGTCATCGCCGAACTGAGGTGTCTGTGTAACCATAATAAAGAAAGAGGATACCAGCTCTGTACCGGGTGCTGTTTTCAAGATTTGCAGCGCAGGACGCAGTACATCACCTGTAGAGTGAATTGCACCGGAAACCATACCATCAGCAATCCCCAGCTTCACCAGCATTACACCAACAAACAGAGAATCATCCAGCAGGATTTTTCTTGCTTCTTCCAGCGTCATACCTTTGCTTTTTCTAGCTTCCGCCAGTCCAGCTACCAATTCATCCATTCTTTCGTAGTTTTCGGGGTCTACGAAGATTGCCTTAGAAACATCGAAAGAACCAGCCGCTTCCATGATTTTTTCCTTGTTGCCAACCAGCATAATGTCAGCCAGTTCATCTCGCAAACATTCAGCTGCTGCTTCCAGATTTCTGATTTCATAGGATTCGGGCAAAACGATTACTTTTTTATCTGCCTTTGCTTTTGCTTTCATTGTGCTTAAAAAGTCCACAGGTATTACCTCCTATTTTATAAAATACTTTTAAGTTACATTGCCTTTTATATTGCAGTCCCAAAAGGACATACATATCTATTCCATTATAAACAAAACAAATTCTGTATACAAGGGTATCCCGCAAAAAACTGCAACTTTTTTTGAAAAACTTCTTACTCAAGGCATCTCATCTATCACAGGAAACTCCATAAAAAATGTAGTCCCCATATATTCACGGCTTTCAATGCGAATACTGCCTCCAAGAACCGCTACTGCTGCATGAACCACATCCAACCCAACACCTCTGCCGGAAAACATAGTCGCACTGCTTTTCGTTGTAAAACCAGGACGCAGCAGGAATGCAAAGACTTCACTATCCTCATATGCCTCCACAGGCTTCTGCAGCATATTCCGCGCAATCGCCGTCTGCATGATCTGCTCCCGACTCAGACCTCTCCCATCATCCCGAAAAGCGACAAAAACTTTCTGTGCCGCTTTGCTGATTTCCAAAGAAATCAAACCTGTTGGCGTTTTCCCCATCTGCTCCCTGTCCGCCTTCGTTTCCAGTCCATGATCCATACTGTTTTTCATCATTTGCAGCACAGCCATGGAAATCTTATCGTAAATATCACGGGGCACCTCTGTATCAGCACCGGATACTTTCACCATAAATTCTTTTTCCATTTCTCTTCCCATTACTTTTGCCAACCGCTCCATCTGCGGAATCAGTGCCTCAAAATTAGTATAAGGAATACGCTGTTTCCCCTTTCTGGTATAAGCAATTTGATAGCTTGGGCCCTCTGGTTCATTATCACTATCCACATGAGCCAAAAAATTCTTGATACGACGCACTACCGCCCATCCAAAATCTGTCACCTCGTCATCCGTTTCCAGACGACGCAGCTCTCTTTTCAGAAAGCCGGAAACCATACGCAGCAGCTGCAGGATAGTCTGTAGATCCTTCTGGGCTGGAGAAAACTCCTCCCGCAGATAAGAAAATAAATCCTCCGCTGCATGGGCTGTTTCGGAAATAACAGGGTATCCCATCATGGCGGCAGAGCCCTTAATGCTGTGCATCGTACGATACAAGCTATTGACCTCTTCCTCTGTTACCTCAAACGCCTCTAAATTTGCTTTAGATTCAATGAAACCATCAATCTTATCAATATTTTTCCAGCTTTCCTCTAAAAAAATATCCTGTAAAAAATCTGGATTTTCTATAAACCGTTCCACTTTATCAACCTTCTTGCCATATCAAAGAGCAATCGCTCCGCAACCCTTATTCATACCACAAATCTACGGATAAAAGCATAGATTTCAATTTTTCACCCATATTAACACAAGTATAGACCTAAAACAAAAATATTTCCAGATGATTTTTAAGAAAAACTCTCTTTTTTATGATATAATGACGAAAAAATATTTCTGCTGTGTCCATTTCCTTCCTCGCTTCCCATTCTCTGACTGGATAAGCCTATATACACAGCTGCTCCTAACACAATCCCTTTATTTTTGATTTTTCACCGAAAGGATGGCAAGGCATGAAAACACTTGGAATCATAACAGAATACAACCCCTTTCACAAAGGACATACATATATGATCGAAGAAGCAAAACGAAAATCAGGTGCCGACCGTGTTGTTGTTATAATGAGCGGCAGCTTTGTACAGCGGGGAGAGCCTGCCATATTTGACAAATGGACCAGAACGGAAGCAGCCTTGAAAAACGGTGCAGATCTGGTATTAGAGCTTCCTGTCCTTTTCGCCACTTCTAACGCCGAAACCTTTGCCAGTGCCGCCGTCCGCAGCCTGGAAGAAACAGGTATTGTAGATATTCTCTGCTTTGGTTCCGAAAATGGCGACCTCGCATCCTTACAGGAGGCCGCTCAAGTGATGGAAAATGAAACAGAAGAATTCCAGAAGCTTTTGAAGGCACAACTGGGGCTGGGCTTATCCTATCCAGCAGCCAGAGCAAAGGCACTGGAAACCGTTTCCAAAATCAGCAGTGAGATCCTTTCCCAGCCCAACCACATTCTCGCTCTGGAATACTTGAAAGCATTGCGACGCTACCATTGCACTATGGAGCCTATGACCATTCAGCGACAAGGTGCTTATAACAGCCTCTCTCTGACCGACGGCTTCGCTTCTGCCGCAGCTATTCGTAAAGCACTGTCGGAAGGTCGCAGCACCGAGGCAATGTTACAGCTTCCGGAAAACACACATGATGTATACAGCAAAGCCCTTTCCTTAGGCACCGCTCCTGTTTATCTGGATGCACTTACCCCCGCACTGCATTATAAACTGCGTACTACTTCTGTCGATGAACTACGGGAAATAGCAGAAGTGGTGGAAGGTCTGGAAAATCGCATCCTGCACGCGATTGATTCCTGTTATGAAATGAAGGATATTCTGGAATACATCAAAACAAAACGATATACCCGCACAAAAATTCAGCGTATCCTGCTGCACATCCTGCTGGATATAACAGAAAAAAAAATCCGTTACTATATGGATTTGCCAAAAATGCCCTATATCCGTGTATTGGGCTTTCGCCGCGAGGATGCCGGTATCCTTGCCGATTTAACGGAAAACGCCAAATGTCCTGTTCTCACCAATCTAAAAAAATCCCCCGAATTGCTCAACGAAGATGGCCTTGCCCTGCTTGCTCTGGAAAAAACAGCTACCGATTTGTATGCCTTAGCATATCCTAATCCCATCTATCGTACGCCAAATCAGGACTTTACAAAACCTCTTGTCATTCTGTAAGCAGCAAAAGCATATCTTATTGATAAAAAGACAAAAAGCCGCCAAAAATATATGGGCGGCTTTTTCCTTAAAAGGGATGTGTATTCTGTTTGAAAAAAACATCTTATCTGATGAGCCTGTTTTCCTTTTTTCTGATTTGCGCCTTAATATGTTATCCTGCACAGATGCTGTCTGCTGCATCCGACAGTCTACAGCTTTTTTTAACACGGGTATTCCCCTCTCTCTTTCCTTTTCTAGCGGCCTGCAGTATCCTGCTGCGCCTTGGCACTGCAGAAAAAATGGGTGTTCTTTTTCGCCCTCTCACCAGATTGCTTTTTGGGCTGGATGGCATTGCCGCCTTCCCTTTTTTTCTTGGCACGCTTTCCGGCTATCCCACAGGGGCTAAGCTAACGGCCTCTCTTTATCAGAAAAAGCTTCTCTCCCTTGCAGAAGCCTCTCATATCCTTGTATTTTCCAATAACCCCGGTCCGCTTTTTCTGATCGGCACTATCGGCACAGGCTTTTTCGGTATGCCGCTGGCGGGGTATATCTTGCTGCTTTCCAGTTTTCTGGCTGCTGTAACAACAGGTTTTCTCTGGCGATTCCGTAGAAAGGAGGCTTCTCTGCCCCGTCTATATCTGCCGGCTTCCCCAGAAATTTATCCTTTTTCAGCACTGCTTTCCGCTTCTATTACCGATGCTATGCATACTCTCCTGCTGATCGGCGGTTATCTGATGCTTTTTGCCGTTATGAGCAAAGCGATCTCACTGACACCTCTGCTCTCTGTGCTTTCCCAAAGCCTTCCTTTTCTTCCGATTTCCGCAGAATCTTTACAGGCTTTTTTCTGCGGTCTTTTGGAAATGACGAACGGAGCCTACCTTTTAAGTGAAACCAATGATCCACTGCGTCTTCCTATGACAGCCTTTCTCGTATCCTTCGGCGGTCTGTCTATATTAGGACAGACCTTCGGTGTGCTTTCCGATCTTCCTATATCGAAAAAAGACTATCTGATGGGCAAGTTCTGCCATGCCCTGTTCAGCAGTCTTTTCTTTTCGCTGCTTTTTCCGTTTCTGGAACAGAAAGTACAAAAAGCAGTCCCCGCGATTTTTCTTCTCACGGAAACTGCTTTCTCACTCTCTTTTTTATGGCTTCTTCCCAGCCTGTTTTTTCTGTGCACACTCTGCTACGCTGCCAGAAAATAATCATTTGCCCATGCGAAGCTCCTGTATATTTTCAGCCAAAACATTCAATGTCTGTGCAAAGTAATCATCTGTCTTGATGCTTTCGCTGTAAACAACAGCTTTCAGCTCTTTCATCTTGCCTTCCACATCCGCCAGCACACTTTCTGCATATTCAATGGCGCCGATCCGCATTTCCTTGGATGTTTTCTTTGCAGAATCAATGATTGCTGCCGCCTGCTCATAAGCCTTCTTTGTTACCTCATTACCATCAATCATGCGCACCATACGATCTTCCGCATTCTTCACGATCTCATCCGCTTCCCTCTGGGCATCAATCAGAATTTTATTTCTTTCTTCAATCACCCATTTGGACTGCTTCAGCTCATTGGGCAGCTTCATGCGGATTTCACTGATAATGTCATAAACCTCCTCTTTATCCACAGAAACCTTATTGCTGAAAGGCACAGCCTTGCTATGATCCAGAATTTCTTCCAATTCATCTAATAACTGCAGTACAGAATCCATATATAATCCCTCACTTCTGATATTTCTCTATAATAAACGGCTTAATTTCAGCAGGAACCATAAAATCAATGTTTCCGCCGAAAACAGCTACTTCCTTCACATTGGTAGAGCTTAATGCTAAATGCTCCTCATCCGCAGCCAAATAAACAGTTTCCAGACCATCTCCCAGTCTGCGGTTAATCAGATACATCGGATATTCCGCAGAAAAATCCAGCGTATTCCGCAGCCCTCTGACTGCGATAGATGCACCGATTTCCTTTGCAAAATCCACAAAAAGCCCCTGGAAAGAAGCGACCTCTACATTCTCAATATGCTTTGTTGCTAATTCCAAATGATATTTCCTCTCCGCTACAGTAAAGAGAGATTTTTTATTAGGGTTTTCTAATACCGCTACAACCAAAACATCGAACAGCTTGGCAGCTCGTTTAATAATATCCATATGCCCTAAAGTCAACGGATCAAAGCTACCGGCATAAATTGCTTTTTTCATTTTGTATCCTCCAAGCCCAAGAAGGTCAGAACTGTCGTCTTGTATGCTTTTTCCCGCAGAACGACCATTCCCGTCGGTAGTGTTAAAGGTATCTCAGCAGAACGCTCCGTAATCAGGTATCCCTCCTGCTTCAGCATCCCACTTTCTGCAATCTTTTGCAGCACCGGCGTATATAACTCCGATGCATAGGGAGGATCCATAAAAATAATATCAAAGCGTTTCCCCGCATCGGAAAGCCTGTCCAGCGCAGTAAGCGCATCACTTCTTATGACTCTCGCCTTTTCCAGAAGCTTGGTATGTCTGAGGTTTTCTTCAATCACAGCCTGACATTCCGCCGCACTTTCCACAAAAATAGCCTCTGCGGCACCTCTGGAAAGGGCTTCGATCCCAATTCCGCCACTTCCCGAAAACAAATCTAAAAAACTACATTCCGGCAAATCAAATGCTATGATATTGAACAGGGTTTCTTTGATTCGATCCATCGTCGGTCTGGTCGCCAGACCTTCTATGGTTCGTAAATTATGCCCTTTTGCTACTCCAGCAATAACACGCATCTATCTGCACCACCTAAAACACCTATCATTACACACTATATCATTTTGAGTATAACAAAAAATATTTCAAAAGACAACCAAAAATGAGAAATCCAACACATTTTTCACAGAAACACCAAAAAACTAGATTTCCAGCATTTTTCCAGCCAGAAATCCACTAACAAGCTCTTTCAGCGGTAGGTGTTCCACATCCTCCATAAATCTATCTTTTTTCAAAAGGGCTGTAGCAGCCTCCTGCGCCTCCTTCAAAATAGACATATCTCGGTACAGATCCGCAATTTTCAGCTCCGGCAAACCATGCTGACGAATGCCAAAAAACTCGCCAGGTCCCCGCAGCTTCAAATCTTTTTCCGAAATCACAAAGCCATCCTCTGACTCTGTCATTGTTTTCATTCGTTCCTTTGCCACCTTTGTTTTGGTATCGCTGACAAGAATACAATAGGATTTTTCGCTGCCACGCCCTACTCTGCCTCGCAGCTGGTGCAGCTGCGCCAACCCAAACCGCTCTGCATTCTCTATCAGCATGATCGTCGCATTGGGAACATTGATACCAACCTCAATTACTGTTGTAGAAACAAGCACATCAACCTCGCCTTTTGCAAAAGCATCCATGATCTCCTGTTTTTCTTTTGCTTTCATTTTCCCATGTAGACAAGCCACACGACAATCCAAAAGCGCCTCTGCCAATTCTTCTGTATAATGAAGGACAGACTGTACCTCCAGCTTTTCGCTTTCTTCAATCATCGGACAGATAACATATACCTGTCTCCCCTCTTTTATATGTTTTTTGATAAAAGCGTATATTCGTTGATGATAGCGACTATCCACGGCAGAGGTGTCTATTTTCTGCCTGCCAGGAGGAAGCTCATCAATGATAGAAATATCCAGATCCCCATATAGAATCAGTGCCAATGTTCTGGGAATCGGTGTTGCCGTCATAACCAGAGTATGTACATTCTCTCCCTTCTCCGCCAACATACTGCGCTGTCGAACACCAAAGCGATGCTGTTCATCCGTAATCGCCAGTCCCAAACGATGGTACACTACACCCTTTTGAATCACAGCATGGGTGCCAACAATCATCTGCGCCTCTCCTGTTTCCACCTGTGCAAGACGCTCCCTTTTTTCTTTTGCTTTCAGATTTCCTGTCAATAGGACAACCTTGATGCCAACAGCCGAAAAAATCTTTTGAAAGGATGTAAAGTGCTGTTCTGCCAGCACCTCTGTAGGCGCCATCATAACAACTTGATAGCCATTCTGTATCGTCCAATAAGACGCCAGCATGGCTACAGCAGTTTTGCCACTTCCCACATCCCCCTGCACCAGTCGATTCATTATTTTTCCGGATGTCATATCCTGCTGTATCTCCTGTAGAACCTTCCTTTGGGCATTCGTTAAAGAAAAGGGCAACAACGCCTCGGCAGTCTGGAGCTTATTTTTCTGTTCTAAAACAATCCCTTCGCCCCGGTCTTCCAATTCATTTTTCAGACAAAATAGAGCCATTTGCAGAACAAATAACTCCTCAAACACTAGCCGACGGCGTGCATCGTAAAATCCCTGCTCTGTTTTGGGAAAATGGATATTTTCAATCGCAAAATTCCGTTCTGCCAACTTATATGTTTTCCTTAGCCACAAAGGGAGTTCCTCTCGCATTCCACCGCTTATTTGAGAAATAGACTCCTCCATCATATTTCGCAGCATTTTCTGGGAAAGTCCTTCCACAGAGGGATATACCGGAATGATACGCCCGCCTGCAAAATGTTCTCCAATCCTCTCCACCTCTGGCGAAAGGATTTCCGTTCTCCCATATTTCTTTTGAAGCTTCCCAGAAAACAGATACCACTCCCCTATTTTCAGGCTATTTTTCATATAAGGCTGATTATACCATAGCACTCCTACGGAACCCGTTTCATCATAAACCTTCAGCCGAGTGTATACCAATCTTCCGTGGCGGCTGTTCTGTCCTTCTTCCTTTACCTGTGCCAGAAAAGTGGATACCTCCCCCTCCGAAAGGTCTGAAATTTTCAAAATTTCGCTTCTGTCCTTATATTCTCTTGGATAATGCGTCAACAGATCCTCTACTGTTCTGATGCCCAGCTTCTGTAGTTTTTTCTCTCGCTGTTCTCCTACCCCTTTTAGCGAAGAAATCGGACTATTCCATTCCAAAGCGTCCCTCCCCCTTCTTAAAAAAACACCGGGGCATATCAAAATGAACCCCAGTGTTTTTATCCTTCTTATTCCACAGAAATAATGAAATAGTACAAGGGCTGACCGCCATTCTGTATCTCTACTTCACAATCAGGGTAGTTTTCTTCGATAAATGCAGCCAACTCTGCCGCACTTTCTTCTGTCGTATCCGCACCATAATAAATGCCAATTACTTCGCTTTCTTCTTTGATGGAAGTTTTTAGCAGTTCCTTTGTCCCTTCCATCACATCATCAGCTACAACCTCTATCTGGTCGTTCAGCATCCCCAGAATGTTGCCTTCTTTGATTTCTTTATCACCGAAAGAAGTATCTCTCACCGCAAAGGTTACAGTTGCTGTATCCACCAGCTTAATTGCATCCTTCATTGCCGCTTCCATTTCATCGGGATCCGCATCTGCTTCAAAGCAGAACATTGCACTGATGCCTCCTGGAACAGAACGGGAAGGTATTACATGAAGCTTCTTATCCTCACTCAACTTCGCCGCCTGCTCTGCCGCCAGAATGATATTTTTATTGTTCGGCAATACAAAGATGTGATCCGCATTGATTTTATCCACTGCATTCAAAATATCCTCTGTGCTAGGGTTCATCGTCTGACCGCCTTCGATTACTTCATCCACGCCCAAATTCTTAAAGATTGCTGTCAAACCCTCGCCGGCAGAAATAGCTACAAAACCAATATCTTTTTGGGGTTGTTCCACAACCGGCACTTCTGCCGTAGGTGCGGAACCACCCATAAAGTTAATCTTATTTGTATGCTGTTCACGCATATTATCAATTTTCAAGCCGCTCAGACTTCCAATTGTCAGTGCCTTTTCAATCGCCAAACCGGGATGATCGGTGTGTACATGGATTTTGATGATTTCATCATCCGCCACACAAACAACGGAATCCCCAATGGTGCCCAAATAGGATTTTAAGCCAGCGGTTACAGCTTCATCTGCATCCTTCACATTGATAAAGAACTCTGTGCAATAACCAAAGGTAATGCTTTCGTTTTCAATCGAAGCTAGAGAAGCAAACTCCATCTCAGGAGCTGCGGCTGTTTCCTGACTTTCATGCAGAGTAACTGGCACATCTCCGCCCAACTGCTTCAATGCTCCCTCTAAAATATACAGAAGACCTCTACCACCAGCATCCACTACGCCAGCCTGCTTCAGCACCGGCAACATATCAGGCGTCTGTGCCAACACTTTATGGCCGTATTCAATAATTCCTTTCAGGAATACTTCTATTTCCTCAGTTTCCTCTGCCAGCTTGGCTGCTGCTTCCGCACACCCTCTTGCTACAGTCAGAATCGTTCCTTCCTTAGGCTTCATAACCGCTTTGTATGCCGTTTTCACAGCCTGCTCTGCTGCTGCCGCCAGTTCCTTTACGCCAGCTTCCTCCATTCCTTCCAAGCCTTTTGCAAAGCCGCGGAATAACTGGGAAGTGATAACACCGGAATTACCTCTTGCACCACGCAGCGCGCCGCTAGATGCTGCTTTTGTTACATCTGCCGCCATCAGAGAACCCTTCTTCTCAGCCTCTCTTGCCGCAGCCATTACCGTCAGAGACATATTTGTACCTGTATCGCCATCCGGAACAGGAAATACATTCATCGCGTCAACCAACTGCTTATTTGCAGCCAGCTCATTTGCCCCGGCAATGATCATTCTGCCTAGCGTCACGCCGTTCAATGTTTTTGTGCTACTCACCACTCATTTCCTCCTCTAACTCAGTTGTCGACTCTTACGCCGTCAACAAAAATATTCACATTTTCTACTGCAAGACCTGTCTGATCCTCTACGGTATATTTTACAGTGCTAATAATATTGTCCGCAATTACAGAAATGTTAGTACCATATTCCACAATGATATGCAGATCAATACTTACCTTGTTTTCTTCAATAGACATTTTAATGCCCTTTGTCAGGCTCTCCAGCTTCAAGAGCTGCACAAGACCATCTTTTACATTTTTCGCCGCCATGCCAACGATGCCATAGCATTCAATCGCAGCGTACCCTGCAATACGCGCAATTACTTCGCGATCGATACTGATAACGCCATATTCATTTTCTAATTTTGCTGCCATTATGACCAGCCTCCTATTCTAAAGCATTGGCTATTTTTTTACACATGTATAGACAATATTAGTATATCATCTAAAGTGCAATTTTGAAAGTTTTTTTTGTGAAAAACTAAAAAAAACGAGGGTATTTTTATTGATAAAATCAATATTTTTCCTCGTTTTATACAAAATTATGTCGCCTCATGAATCAGACGCACCGCTTCCGCATAGTCATTCTTATGCACATAAATATGATATTCATAATCCATCATCTGCTGATTCCCATACGCGCCGATATATGTTCTGGTCGTTCCCCTTCCGAGCAACATGGTTCCTGTCCGATTCTTTGTTCTGATGGTATAATCAAGCCCAGCCCCCTGCAGAATATAGCGAATTTCTGCCTGCTTATTCATATCATAAGTCACACAAAGCTCTTTACGATTCAAAATCGTAATCATTTCCATCGCCCCCTAATTCTATTTCTATTATCCCAGAAAAAGAAAGCAAAAACAAGGCATAGCAAAAATTTTAAGCTCGCCTTAAAATTTTTGCATAGAAAAAAGGAAGCCTATATAGACTTCCTTTGAACTAGGGTAGCAGGATTCGAACCTGCGGATGACGGAATCAGAATCCGTTGCCTTACCACTTGGCGATACCCCATTGCACCAACTTTCCAGCTGGATTTGAGACCTGGGCTAGCTGGATTCGAACCAGCGAATGCAGGAGTCAAAGTCCTGTGCCTTACCGCTTGGCGATAGCCCAATAATACGATAATGCATTTTGCTGAAACAAAAAGCGCGAGACGAGATTCGAACTCGCGACCCTCGCCTTGGCAAGGCGATGCTCTACCACTGAGCCACTCGCGCATATATGCAGCCGAGGGGACTTGAACCCCTACCCAGAAACCCGGACTAGATCCTTAGTCTAGCGCGTATGCCAATTCCGCCACGGCTGCGTAAAAGAAAAAATGAGTCACCCGGGACTCGAACCCGGGACACCTGGATTAAAAGTCCAGTGCTCTACCGACTGAGCTAGTGACCCATAAAAAGGGTGGATAGTGGGATTCGAACCCACGGCCTCCAGAGCCACAATCTGGCGCGCTAACCAACTGCGCCATACCCACCATAACAAATTAAACATTTGAAAATGGATTCCGGCGACCATCTACTCTCCCAGGCAGCTGCCCACCAAGTACCATCGGCCGCCTAGGTCTTATCCGTCGTGTTCGGAATGGGAACGGGTGTGTCCCCTAGGCGCATCATCACCGGAAATCTCTCGATGTATCTCTACACCTTCAAAACTGAATACAAACTTAGCAATCCGAGTAATCTATTCTGGCGCAACGCTTCGCGTTGTCGCTCGTAATGGCTTTGCCATTACATTATTGGTCAAGCCCTCGATCTATTAGTATTGGTCAGCTGAACACATTACTGTGCTTACACCTCCAACCTATCAACCTCGTTATCTTCAAGGGATCTTACTCCATAAGGATGGGAAATCTTATCTTGAGGGCGGCTTCACGCTTAGATGCCTTCAGCGTTTATCCGTTCCATACATAGCTACCCAGCTGTGCAGTTGGTCTGCAACTGGTACACCAGAGGTATGTCCATCCCGGTCCTCTCGTACTAAGGACAGCTCCTCTCAAATTTCCTGCGCCCACAACGGATAGGGACCGAACTGTCTCACGACGTTCTGAACCCAGCTCGCGTACCGCTTTAATGGGCGAACAGCCCAACCCTTGGGACCGACTTCAGCCCCAGGATGCGATGAGCCGACATCGAGGTGCCAAACCTCCCCGTCGATGTGAACTCTTGGGGGAGATAAGCCTGTTATCCCCAGGGTAGCTTTTATCCGTTGAGCGATGGCATTCCCACTTATTACCACCGGATCACTAAGTCCTACTTTCGTACCTGCTCGAGCCGTCGCTCTCGCAGTCAAGCCACCTTTTGCCTTTACACTCTTTGAATGGTTTCCAATCATTCTGAGGTGACCTTCGAGCGCCTCCGTTACCTTTTAGGAGGCGACCGCCCCAGTCAAACTGCCCGCCTGACATTGTCCCTCACCCGGATTACGGGTGCAGGTTAGAAATCCAATGATATAAGAGTGGTATCCCACCACCGGCTCCACGAAGACTGGCGTCCTCGCTTCTTAGCCTCCCACCTATCCTGTACATATATCATCGAATCCCAGTATCAGGCTGCAGTAAAGCTCCATGGGGTCTTTCCGTCCTGTTGCGGGTAACCAGTATCTTCACTGGTTCTTCAATTTCACCGGGCGTGTTGTCGAGACAGTGCACAAATCATTACGCCTTTCGTGCGGGTCAGAACTTACCTGACAAGGAATTTCGCTACCTTAGGACCGTTATAGTTACGGCCGCCGTTTACTGGGGCTTGAATTCAAAGCTTCGCTTACGCTCACCTCTCCTTTTAACCTTCCAGCACCGGGCAGGCGTCAGCCCATATACTTCACCTTACGGTTTCGCATAGACCTATGTTTTTGCTAAACAGTTGCTTGTGCCTCTTTTCTGCGGCCTCTTGCGAGGCTCCCCTTCTCCCTAAGTTACGGGGTCATTTTGCCGAGTTCCTTAACAACACTTCTCCCGTCGGCCTGTGGATTTTCTCCTCATCTACCTGTGTCGGTTTACGGTACGGGCACATATAACACAATAGCGGCTTTTCTCGGCAGTGTGGATTCGGAAACTTCCTTACTTTTTTTCAGTCCTCATCACGCTTCACCTGACAGTGACGGATTTGCCTATCACCCACGGCTTTGCGCTTGACCGGGTCTTTCCATTCCCCGGTTTTCCTATCCTCCTGCGTCCCCACAGTTCTGATTATATGTGGTACAGGAATATCAACCTGTTATCCATCGACTACGACTTTCGTCCTCGCCTTAGGCCCCGACTAACCCTGGGAAGATTAGCTTTACCCAGGAAACCTTAGATATTCGGCCTACATGTTTCTCACATGTATCTCGCTACTCATTCCGGCATTCTCTCTCCTGTTTCGTCCACGATTGCTCTCGCTTTCGCTTCGTCCTTGCAGGATGCTCCTCTACCACTTCTTACTCTTGTAAGAAATCCGTAGCTACGGTGTCGCGTTTTAGCCCCGTTACATTTTCGGCGCAGGTTTTCTCGACTAGTGAGCTATTACGCACTCTTTAAATGTATGGCTGCTTCTAAGCCAACATCCTAGTTGTCTATGAAATCCCACATCCTTTTCCACTTAACGCGTACTTGGGGACCTTAGCTGTCGGTCTGGGCTCTTTCCCTTTTGTCCACGCGACTTATCTCACGCAGACTGACTCCCGAGGGTATCTTGACGGCATTCTTAGTTTGATATGAGTTGGTAACCTTTTTGGGCCCCGCGTCAGTTCAGTGCTTTACCTCCGTTAGACTCCAGCTCGAGGCTAGCCCTAAAGCTATTTCGAGGAGAACCAGCTATCTCCGAGTTCGATTGGAATTTCTCCGCTATCCACACCTCATCACCACGTTTTTCAACACATGTGTGTTCGGTCCTCCAAAGCCTTTTACGGCTCCTTCAACCTGGACATGGATAGGTCACCCGGTTTCGGGTCTACTAATACTAACTATACGCCCTATTAAGACTTGGTTTCCCTTCGGCTCCGTGGCTTCTGACCACTTAACCTCGCTGGCATTAGTAACTCGCCGGACCGTTCTACAAAAAGTACGCCGTCAGTCCAAAGACCTCCGACTGTTTGTAAGCATAAGGTTTCAGGTTCTCTTTCACTCCCCTCCCGGGGTCCTTTTCACCTTTCCTTCACAGTACTGCTTCACTATCGGTCACTAGGGAGTATTTAGGCTTGGGGGGTGGTCCCCCCGGCTTCCCACAAGGTTTCTCGTGTCTCGTGGTACTCTGGATACCGCTCGCTGATCTCAGATTTCGTCTACCGGGCTTTCACCGTCTGTGGCTGGCTTTCCCAAAACCATTCGACTATCCTTAATCAATGCTAAATGCGGTCCGCAACCCCGAAGAACCAGGTCCTTCGGTTTGGCCTCTTTCCCGTTCGCTCGCCGCTACTAAGGAAATCGAGTTTTCTTTCTCCTCCTACTGCTACTTAGATGTTTCAGTTCACAGCGTTCCCTTCCGTACACTATGGATTCATGCACGGATACTTGAGGTTTGCTCAAGTAGGTTTCCCCATTCAGAAATCTCCGGATCGATGGCTGTTTGCGCCTCCCCGAAGCTTATCGCAGCTTACCACGTCTTTCATCGGCTCCTAGTGCCAAGGCATTCACCTTATGCTCTTTCTTGCTTGACCAGTCATAATGTTTTCACATTATTCAAAAATTTAATAGCTTTTTCTCTGGAATGTTTCGTTGTAGCGATACAACGGTTGTAACTTTCGTTAC
>JAZQTP010000068.1:0-19592 GCA_045630845.1 Anaerotignum sp.
ATTATGAAAGATGAAATTTTTTAGTTAAGTAAAAAAAGTATTTCGCTTGACGAAATACTCCGCCTGCGGCGGTGTCGCTTGCGACTGACTACCTTGCCGCCGCAGTGCGATCCCCCGGAGGGTTTTTACTCTATAAGAAACCCAATTTCTTATAGAGTAAGAAAATGCTTGCAAAGGCATAATCAAAAAGGAGAGTGTGAGCACTCTCCTTTTTTGGCGTAAGAAATTGGGAATCAGCCTTCCAGCTGAGAGGTACAGTGACCGCATCTGGATGCTTCGATGGGGATTTCCATTTTGCAGTAAGGACATTCTTTGGTTGTGGGTGCTTCTTCCGGTGCGGGAGCTTCGGATTTTTTTAGCTTTACCAACACTTTCAGAGCAAAGAAAATTACAAATGCGATGATGATGAAATCCAGTACCTGCGTGAAAAATGCACCGTAAGCGATGGTTGCGGTGGCTGCCTGCGCTTCTTCCAGTGTTGCATAGGTGTTTCCATCCAGCGGCAGGAATAGCTGTGTAAAGTCTGCACCACCGGTGATTTTGCCGATTACGGGCATGATTAGATCATTGACGAAGGATGTTACGATTTTACCGAAGGCACCGCCGATGATTACACCAACTGCCATATCTACTATATTACCTTTTACTGCAAATTCCCGAAATTCCTTTATGGTATCCTTAAAAGACATAGAAACGCCTCCTCTGAATTTTAAGGAAATACCGTCCAATTCACAATAGGTATATTTGCACTACTAGAATTATACGATATTACCTTAATGGATTTTGTTTCAGTATAACAAAAAAGCGGGGGCTGTCCAATAGAATCCGAAAAAAACTTTTTTTGAATTTCGGGAAAGACTGTTGACTGAAAATTTTGTAGGGCATATACTGAAAGAGTTAAAGATAGAAAAAGCAGAAGCAAAAGAAGGTTGAGGTGAATCGGAATGGACGGCAGTCAGAATAAAGAGGGGATCCCTATAGAGCCAGAGGGAAGCCGACGATTGAAAAAATACAATGCCGTGCAGCCGGAACAGCCTTTTTTTGTATAGAGAGGCTGATGCTTTTGTCCATATACCTTTTTTGGATAAGCTGCACGGGTTTTTGCGGATGAGGAGTCGAAAAAAGCCTGTGCTTTTTATTTGAACCGAGGTGAATGACTATGGATGAAGAAATGCAGATCCTATTCGATAATTATACAGCTTTAATGGAAAGCGGACAGTATATGCAGCTGAAACAGGAGCTGAATGAGGAACAGCCTGCCAACATTGCGGAATATTTCGAGGAGCTGACGGATGAAAAACAGCTTTTCATTTTCCGGCTTTTGACGAAGGATGTGGCGGCAGAGGTGTTTTCCTATATGGATAATGATACGCAGGAGCATATCGTACAGTCGATTACGGACAGAGAGGTGCGTAATATCGTAGATGAGATGTTCTTGGATGATACCATTGACTTTCTGGAGGAAGCACCGGCAAATCTGGTGAAGAAGGTGCTTCGTAATACAGACGCAGAAACAAGACAGCTGATCAACCGTTTTCTGAATTATCCAGAAAATTCTGCGGGCAGTCTGATGACGATTGAATTTGTGCGGCTGCGTGCAAATATGACCGTGGGCTATGCGCTGTCTGAAATCAAAAGAGTAGGGATGGATAAGGAAACGATTTATACCTGCTATGTGATTGACGCCCAGAGAAAGCTCATCGGGGTTGTGCCACTCAGAACGCTGATTTGTGCGGAGGATGATGCAACGGTAGGCGATTTGATGCAGGACGATGTTCTTTCGGTGAATACGCTGGACGACCAGGAGGAAGTTGCAAATATCTTCAAGAAATATAACTGGATGGCACTGCCTGTGACCGATCGGGAAGGCAGAATGGTTGGTATCATTACTGTCGATGATATCGTGGATGTTATCGAGCAGGAAACCACCGAAGATATGGAGCTGATGAATGCTGTCCTGCCCTCCGATGATGAATATTTGAAAATGGGCGTTCTTGCGTTATCTAAAAATCGTATTCCTTGGTTGTGCGTGCTGATGATTTCCGGTACGCTCAGCGCCTTTGTTATTCGTATGTATCAGGATTTGCTGGATTCCGTTGTGGTGCTTTCTAGCTTTATGACGATCATCACCGGTACCGGCGGTAACGCCGGTTCTCAGGCATCGGCTATGATTATCCGTGGTCTGGCACTGGGCGAGATACAGATCAGAGATACCTTTCAGGTTGTGCTGAAGGAGCTGCGGGTAGGGACGATTTGCGGGCTGCTGCTGGCAGCCATCAATATGCTGCGGATGACATTCTTTGATGCCGGAACCTCCTTTATGGTGGATTTGACCGTATCCATCAGTATGGGCGCTGCTGTTGTGCTGGCAAAAACGCTGGGCTGTACGCTGCCCATTCTTGCCAAGGCGGTAAAGCTGGACCCTGCGATGATGGCGGGGCCGCTGATTTCTACAGTGGTGGACGCCATTGCGCTTGTGGTGTATTTCAGCATTGCAGCGGCATTGATTATATAACAGAAAATCATAAGAAAGGTGTATTTTGGATTAGATACTTTTTGTGCTTTTGGTGCAAAAGGTTCGGTTCAAAATACGCCTTTTTCTATTTGGTATAAATCCTGTTTGTGGGAGAGATACTATTTCCAAGAATGGAAAAAGGAGATGGGAATGTGGATTTGTTATGGGGTGTACAGCTTTTGTTTTTTGGCATGGGGGCATGGTATTTTTACCGAAGCAGCCGAAAGAAAAAAGGTGAAGGCTTGAATTTTGAGGATAATATGCTGGAAATGGATCGGCTGCAAATTATGCGGGAGGAGGGGCTGACGGTGCCTCTTGCGGAGCAGACACGCCCCCGTGCGCTGGAGGAGATCATTGGGCAGGAGAAAGCGATCCGTGCGCTGCGGGCGGCATTATGCGGCCCTAATCCCCAGCATATTTTGATTTATGGACCGCCGGGCGTAGGAAAGACGGCGGCGGCACGGCTGATTTTGGAGGAGGCGAAGGCAAGAGAGGATTCCCCCTTTCGGCAGAAGGCGAAATTCGTAGAAATTGATGCGACAACATTGCAGTTTGATGAAAGGAATATTGCAGATCCGCTGCTTGGTTCTGTCCATGATCCCATCTATCAGGGGGCAGGGGCTTTTGGGCAGGCAGGCATCCCCAGACCACGCCCTGGTGCTGTCTGTGAAGCCCATGGCGGAGTATTGTTCATTGACGAGATCGGGGAGCTGCATCCGATTCAGATGAATCGACTGCTGAAGGTGCTGGAGGATCGGGTGGCTCGCTTCCAAAGCAGCTATTATAGCCGTGGGAATAAGAGTATACCGCCTTATATCCATGATATTTTTCGCAACGGTATCCCTGCGGATTTTCGTTTGATTGGTGCTACCACCCGCAGCCCCTATGAGCTGCCGGAGGCTTTGCGTTCCCGCTGTACCGAAATATTTTTTGAGCGGCTGGACAAAGGTGCAATGGAAAAAATTGCGGAGAACAGCCTGCGGCGTGCAGGACTTCAGTATGAAACAGGGCTGTGCGGCAAGATTGCCGCTTATGCTACAGGCGGCAGGGATACGGTAAATTTGGTACAATCCCTGACATCTCTGGCGTGGATGGAGGGGAAGAATCATGTGACGGCTGCTGATTTGGAATGGGCGGCAGAGGCGGGCAGGTATCAGCCTGCTTTGCAGCAGAAAATCCCCGAAAAGCCTTGTGCGGGCGTGGTAAATGGGCTTGGTGTGCAGCCCCATGGCGGTGTGCTGCTGCTGGTAGAGGCGGTGGTGCAGAAGGGAAGCGGCGGGCTGACAGTGACCGGAATCGTGGAGGAGGAAGAAATCAAAGGACGGCAGGGCTGTAGCCGCAGAAAGAGCAATGCTCGCTCGGCAGCGGAAAATGTGCTGACGCTGATGGAACAGTATGGCTTTTCCATTGGGGAATATGGCGTGCATCTGAATTTCCCCGGCGGGGTTCCCGTGGATGGGCCTTCGGCAGGAACGGCGATGTTTCTTGCGGTCTATTCTGCCTTTACGGAAACAGCGGTGTCCAACGAAATCGCTTTGACCGGAGAGGTTGGCATTCATGGGCAGATTTTGCCGGTGGGCGGCGTGGAGGAAAAGCTGGAGGCGGCAAGAGAGGCAGGTGTACGCTGTGCTTATATTCCAAAGGAGAATTGGAAGGATGCCTATGGGAAGCTGGCATTGCGAGTGGTGCCTGTGGAGACAGTGCAGGAACTGTTGGAGCAGGTTTTTCTGCAAAAGGATAGCTGGGAAGAAAAAAGAATAACAGGATAAGAAAAAAGCCCCTTTTGCGTCAAAAGGGGCTGCTGTTTATTCCACAGGAACTGCAGTTTCGGGAGAATCTCCAACATAATAACGGATATGATTTTCTTGCAGGAATTTTTTGATGATGTCTACATGGATACATTCTCCGACATGTAGGAAGGGCTGATTGGTTATGTGCTGTTCTGCTCCCTGTTCGTTTTTCAGATGCAGCGCAATATCAAAGCCCAGATGCAGATGCTTGGTTCTGGATTGCATACCGTAGATGAGTCCATCCTGATTAAAAAGCGGTCCGCCGCTTTGTCCCCGCAGACCGGGAGTGCTTAATTCATAGCCCATAGTTTCACCGTTTTCTCCAAGGAGATAGCGGGTGAGCATTCCCTCTATGGGAAAGCGTGGCGTGGAAAGATTGCCGTTGGGCGTCCACCCGATATTGTCTGTGGTGCTGTCATAGAAAAAACCGGTATATTCCGGAAAAGGATAGCCTAGCCTGCACAGAAAATCTCCGGGGGCAGCACTGCTGCCATCTCTGGCGAAAACGGCATATCCACTGTATTGCAGGCGGTGAAATCCGTGAAACCGAAGGATTGCTAAATCATATTTGGGATGCAGGATATAGTCAATGGAAGAAAAGGGCTCCACGCAATCACAGAAAGTGTGCTTGCAGGCAACGGTGCTGTTTGGATGGTAGCCATATTTTTCTTCTAATTTCGCCAAGGCAGCTTTATGATGCAGGTCGTCTGGCAGGGCGCTGCGTTCCTTTTGGAAGGCGGCATAAGTCTGATTGATTTCATTAGAGGCAAGCAGAAGCTGAGCGATGTGCTTGCAGGTGATAGCACAGCCCTCGTCATTGACAAAGAAAAGCGTGGCGGAGCCAGGGTGGATATTGGAGCTTCCATAGGCTCTGGATATAGTCAGCAGGGGGCGGGTGAAGCCGCCTACAAGCCGGATAGCGTTGGCAAACATGAATACACATCCTTTCATTGAGGTGAAAAAGACGGTAGGATACCGCCCTATGCTGTATTCATTATAATATACATTTTTTGTTGTGGCAAGAAAGAGGAAAGCAACGGGGCTTTGTATTAGCGGAAATCATACTGCGAAGTATCAGCCGTCAGTGATTGACCAAATCATAGATTTATAATATACTATATAGTTAAGGCGAAGGTTCGCTGTTTTTGCGTGATTAAGAAATCTCATTTTTCATAAAGCAAAAAAATGACAAAGCATTTTTTCAAGCAAAAGGCTTTTTCCTGTATGCAAAAAAATGAAATGGATATAGATTGAGGTGGATATTTTATGGAGAAAAAACAACCAATCATTGTGCCGATGGTTGCGCTGCGAGGGCTGACGATATTCCCGGGAATGGCGATCAGCTTCCCTGCCGGCAGACAGAAATCTCTGGATGCGTTGCAGGCAGCGGAGGAAAATGGCAGAGAGGTATTTCTGGTGACACAGATAGACCCCGCTACATTGAACCCCGGCATCAACGATGTTTATGAAATTGGTGTATTGGCAGAGGTGAAGCAGGTGCTTCGGCTGCCCGGTAATATGAATCATGTTATTGTAGAAGGCCTACAAAGAGGCAAACTGCATCATGTTCATGTGAAAAACTGTGACTATGCGGAAATTACGCTGATTCCGCAGGATTTTGATGAGGAGCCTGAGGAATATATGCAGGCGATGATGAAGATTGCGGTAGAGGAATATGAAGAATATCTGAAGCTGGCACCCAATACGGCTGCAATGGATTTGATGGGTAATGTGCTATCCGCCGAAAAGCCCGGACAGCTTTCCGATGTTATCCTTTCGGGCTTGGAGCTGCCCTTTCACCACAAGCAGGAATTTTTGGAAATACTGAATCCTTTTACCAGATTAGAGGAAGCAATCCTTCTGATGCAGGCGGAAAGACGGATTTTGGATATTAAAAAAGAAATAGAGGAGAAAACAAAGGCGAAAATCGACCAAGGACAGCGGGAATATTTCCTCAGAGAAGAATTAAAGGTGATTCAGGAGGAACTGGGAGATAAGGATGGTGTTGGTGCCGATGCGGCAAAATACCGCAGCCAGCTGGAGAAGAAAAACCCGCCGGATTATGTGAAAGAAATCGTGGAGAAGGAAATCGAACGGATGATGAAGATTCCTGTAACATCTCCAGAATCCAATGTATCCAGAACCTATATCGAAACCATACTTTCTCTGCCTTGGACGGAAACCACGGAAGAAAAATTCGATTTATCTCAGGCAAAGGCCATACTGGATGAGGAGCATTATGGCATGAAAAAGGTGAAAGAGCGTATTCTGGAGCATCTGGCGGTGCGGAAAAATGCACCGGAGGAAAATGCAACCATCCTGTGTCTGGTGGGGCCTCCCGGTGTGGGTAAAACCTCTATCGCCCGCTCCATTGCAAAGGCACTGAACAGAAAATATGTGCGGATGTCTTTGGGCGGTGTGAAGGACGAGGCAGAGATTCGCGGCCACAGAAGAACCTATATCGGTGCGATGCCCGGACGCATCATCAATGCCATGAAGCTGGCAGGCACCATCAATCCGCTGATGCTGCTGGATGAGGTGGACAAGCTGGGGCTTTCCCATAATGGAGATCCGGCGGCGGCATTGCTGGAGGTGCTTGATCCCGAGCAAAACAGCACTTTCAGAGATCATTTTGTGGAGCAGCCCTATGACCTTTCTGCAGTATTGTTTATGTGCACTGCAAACAGTCTGGATACCATTCCCGGCCCTCTGCGGGACAGAATGGAGATTATAGAGCTTTCCAGCTATACCGCTCAGGAGAAGCTGCATATTGCAGAGGAGCATCTGGTGGCAAAGCAGAGAAAACGCCACGGACTGACAGCGAAGCAGCTGAAGTTTAAGACAGAGGCTTTGGAAGCTATGATTGATGGCTATACCAGAGAGGCCGGGGTGCGTCAGTTGGAGCGTATCATCGGCAAGGTTTGCCGCAAGGCGGTGACAACACTGCTTTCCGGCGAAAAGAAATCTATCACTGTTTCGGAAAAGGGGCTGGAGGAGCTTCTGGGTGCAAGAATATATATGCCCGAGACCATCGGCAAAAAGCCTGAAATCGGCATCGTGCGGGGACTTGCATGGACAAAGGTGGGTGGTACGACACTTTCTGTCGAGGTGAATTGTATGCCCGGCGAGGGAAAATTTAAGGTGACGGGCAATCTGGGAAAGGTAATGCAGGAGTCGGCTGAGGCGGCAATCAGCTTCATTCGTTCCAGCCACGAAGCATTCCAGCTGGAGCCGGATTTTTATAAAAAGAAGGATATACATATCCATATTCCCGAAGGAGCAACGCCAAAGGATGGCCCCTCCGCCGGTGTGACGATGGCTACAGCCATGGTTTCTGCGCTGACAGGGGTTCCGGTTCGCAGCGATGTTGCCATGACAGGGGAGGTTACCATCCGTGGCAGAGTGCTTGCCATTGGCGGCTTGCAGGAAAAGGTGCTGGCGGCAAAGAAGGTTGGCATCCACACGGTTGTGCTGCCGAAAGAGAATGAGAAAGATCTGAAAGAGATGGAAGCGGAAATCAAAGAGGGAATGTCCTTTGTTTTGGCAGAAACGATGGAGGATGTTCTGGAGGCTGCATTGGTAAAGGGGGAAAAGAAATGAAGGTAAAGCAGTGTGATCTGAAATATATCGGGACAAATTTTTCCCATTACCCGCAGGATGGAAAGCCGGAGATTGCCTTTGCAGGAAAATCCAATGTGGGAAAATCTACCCTTATCAATGCGATTTTGGGCAGAAAAGCACTGGCAAGAACTTCCTCCCAGCCCGGTAAGACACGCACCATCAATTTCTATGGCGTGAACGATGAGATGTATGTGGTGGATCTGCCCGGCTATGGCTATGCCAAGGTGCCGAAATCCGAGGTGGCAAAGTGGGGACAGATGATGGAGGAATACCTGCAGAAAAGAGAAGAACTGCGGGCAATCATCCTTCTGATTGATATTCGTCATGAGCCGGGGAAAAATGACATCATGATGTATGAGTGGCTGAAGCATTTTGGCTTTGATATTATCATTGCGGCAACGAAGTCGGATAAAATCAACCGCAGCCAGATTCAGAAGCATCTTTCTGTTATCCGAAAGACGCTGAAGCTGGAAGCAGGAGATGTGTTGATTCCTTTCTCGGGAGAGAAGAAAACCGGCGTAGATGAACTGTGGGCGGAAATTGAAAAATTCCTGCCTGGCGGTGAAAAATATACAGAGAAACAAGCCGAAGCGGAATAAGCGAAAGGCGTTAGAGAAAGAGAGGGCGGTGTGCTTGTGCATACTGCTTTTTCTTTTCTGTGAAATATGATATACTGAGATATAACGAAAAAAGAAAATAACGGAGGAAACGCTATGACCGAAAAATTATACTATCTGGATGCCTATGCAACGACCTTTACCGCAAAGGTGCTGGAATGTACAGCAGAAAAGAAGGGCTTTCTGGTTGTGCTGGACAGAACTTTATTTTATCCCGAAGGGGGCGGACAGCCTGCGGATACTGGAATGCTGGGGGGCGCAAAGGTTCTGGATGTGCATGAAAAGAATGACATAATCACCCATACGACAGATCGTCCGCTGGAGGTAGGCGATGAAGTGGAGGGTCGTATCGACTGGGAGCATCGTTTTGATCTGATGCAAAATCATTCCGGGGAGCATATCCTTTCCGGCGTGATCTGCCAGAAATATGGCTGCGACAATGTGGGCTTCCATATGGGCAAGGAAAGCATCACCATCGACCTGAATACAAAAATCCCGGAGGAAGATTTACCGTGGCTGGAAGAAAAAGCCAACGAAGCCATTTGGAATAATGTGCCTGTTGGTATCCGTTATCCCTCTAAAGAGGAGCTGGATGCTTTGGAGTACCGCAGCAAAAAAGAATTGGATGGGCAGGTGCGTATTGTAAATGTAGGGAGCTATGATTGCTGTGCCTGCTGCGGCACCCATGTGAAGCTGGCGGGAGAAATTGGGCTGATTAAAATTATCGGCGCACAGAATTATAAAGGCGGCACCAGATTGGAGCTGGTCAGCGGAAAACGCGCGCTGGGGGATTACCGCAGAAAGAATACAGTTTCCGCACAGGCAGGGCAGCTGCTTTCCGTTCCTGCGGAAAAGCTGGATGGGGCAGTAAAAAATCTGCTTTCTGAAAGGGATACTCTGGTTCAGACATTGAATCAGCTGAAATGGAAATACTTTAATCTGAAGGCAGAACAGGTGGCAGAGGGAACAGAGAACATCCTCTTTTTCGGAGATGGGCTGAATAGTAAGGATATGACACATTTTGCAGACCTGCTGCTGAAAAAAGGCGCAAAGCGTACAGCGGTATTTTCTCCTGCGGGAGATGGCTTTGCCTTTGTGCTGCTGAGTACGGAAAAGGACGGCAGAGAGATTGCTGATGCAATGAAAGAGCCCTTTGTCTGCAAGGGTGGCGGCAAGCCCGATGCCGTGCAGGGCAGAGTAAGCGGAGAGAAAAAGGCACTGCGGGAATTTTTTGCGGAAAGAGGCTTTCTGGTGGAGGAATAAGAGGAAAGGCGGATTGGCATGAAGGACGCATTCAGAAAAAATAGAGAAAAGCTGCTGCAACGGATGGAGATGTTTTCGGCAGCTGTGCTTTTCGCAGGGAAGGCTCCCTATAAAAGAGGGGACGAGAGATACCCTTTCTCGCCCGACCGTAATTTTTACTATCTGACGGGGATAGAGCGGGAGGACTGTATTCTCTTTCTGGCAAAAACCAGAACCGGCGTACAGGAAACCCTCTATATTCCCAGAGATAACGGCGAAATGGCAAAATGGGTGGGGGCGAATATGACAGCGGCAGAAGCGGAAGCCTACAGCGGCATTGCGGATATTTCCGTCATAGATGCATTTGCAGCGGATTTTGCGGCATATATGTTCAAAAACGGCATAAAGAAGCTTTGGTTGGATCTGGAAAACAGAGAGTGGGAGGATGCCCTTTCTCCGGCGTTGGAGTTTGCACAAAAGGCACGCAGAGAAATGCCCCATCTGGTGATTGGCGATCTGTATCCCGATTTTAGCGAGATGCGTGTGATCAAAGAGGACTGGGAGCTGGAGCGGATGCGGAAGGCAATGGAGATCACCCGACTGGGGATTGAAGCAATGATGAAAAGTGCAAAGGCGGGCATGAAGGAATATGAGGTGGAGGCTGCCTATGACTATGTGCTGCGGAAAAATGGCGTGAGGGACAGAGCCTTTGCGACCATCGCCGCAGGAGGAAAGCGGGCTACCATTCTGCATTATGATAAAAACGATCAGATGGTTCGGGATGGGGAGCTGCTTCTGGTTGATGCCGGTGCCCAATGGGGCTGGTATGCTGGGGATATTTCCCGCACCTTTCCTATAAATGGGAAATTCACCGAGCGGCAGAAGCTGGTATATCAGATCGTTCTGGAGGGACAGAGGAGAGTGATTGCTGCCATTCGTCCGGGGGTGCCTTTCAGCAGTCTGAATGAAATATTGAAGGATTATTATTTTGATGCACTGCGAAAAATCGGTCTGGTGCAGACAAAGGAAGAAGTGGCAAAATATTATTACCATGGTGTGAGCCACTATCTGGGGGCGGAAACCCACGATATCGGCAGATATATTGACCGTACCTTGCAGCCGGGGATGGTACTGACGGTAGAACCGGGGCTTTATATCGAGGAATGGGAGATTGGTATTCGCATCGAGGATGATGTGTTGGTGACGGCAGATGGAAACGAAGTGATGACCGCGGAAATGATCAAAACGGTGGAAGAAATAGAAGCCTTTATGGAGAAATACAATGACGGAATTTAAGGAAACAGATTTATATGCGCCGATTCGTGCTTTTCTGGAGGAGGAGGGCTATCAGGTGCAGGCTGAAGTGAAGAACTGCGATATTGCTGCTGTGAAGGATGGTCAGCTTATTATTGTGGAGCTGAAAAAAGCCTTCAATCTAAAGCTGGTCTATCAGGCTTTGGAGCGACAGAGTCTGACGGAGCAGGTTTTTGTAGCAATTCCCCGTCCGAAAAAAGGTGCAAGGGAAAAGGCGTGGACGGATATGCTGAAGCTTTTGAAGCGGCTGGAGCTGGGGCTTCTGACAGTTGCGCTGGATAGCCCCATGCAGACGGTGGATGTAGTTTTGGAGCCTTCGGACAGCGTTGCGTGGAAAAACAGAAAGAAACGGGAGCGTTTGCAGGCAGAGTTGGAAAATCGTCAGATAAACAGTAATGTGGGAGGAATGACTCGCAGAAAAATCATGACGGCGTTTCGGGAAAAAAGCATCTGTCTGGCGTGTATATTGGAAAGAGAAGGTCCTCTTTCTACGGCTGATTTGAGGGAAAGAGGGCTGGAGGAATCTATCGGTATACTAAAATATAATTATGATAAGTGGTTTCAGCGGGTAGAAAGAGGTGTATATGCTCTTTCGGAAAAAGGGAAAGAAGCACTTGACAATGCAGATTATGAAAAAGCAGTTGCCTTTTATCGGACGCTGGCAGAAATAAAAAAGCATTTCGCTTGACGAAATGCTCCGCCTGCGGCGGTGTCGCTAGCGACTGATTACCTTGCCGCCGCAGTGCGATCCCCCGGAGGGTTTTTGCTCTATAAGAAACGAAATTTCTTATAGAGCAAAAAAAACATCTCAGAATTGATTTTTATTCTGAGATGTTTTTCTGCTTATGAAAGATAATCTCTGGGATTTTGATAGATACCATTCAGCATGATTTCGTAATGCAGATGAATGCCGGAGGAGTATCCGGTATTACCGGTAGTAGCGATTTTATCACCTTTTTGTACCATATCACCTTCTTTTACCAGTAGTTCATTACAGTGAGCATACAGTGTGGTGAAGCCGTTATAATGGTCAATAATGACCTGATAGCCATATCCGTTGTGATAATTTGCAGTAACAACCTTGCCGGCTGCTGTTGCGTAAATGGGAATAATCTGGCTTCTTGTGGAAATATCTATTCCGCAGTGCTTTCTGCCATCGCTGACGGAGCGGGAAGCGGAGGGATTAAATTCTGTGGTTACGGTTCTGCTCTCTACAGGCCAGCCGCTGGGGATATTATTCTGTGCCGCCAGATATGCGATTTCATTTGCCAGCGCAGAAAGGGAATCTCCGGAGGCATCTACCAGCGTATGCATTTTATCCAGACTGACGGAAAGAGATTCCGTTTTGTGGTAGGGTGTACTGAGAATGCTTGTAAAAGTAGCAGGGGAATCTACAGCAGAGGTCAGCGCAGTTGCCATAGAGGTCAAATCCGTTTCGGGATCGATTTCGTTCAGATTATGAATCTCATCTACCAGATTGGATTTCTGATCTTCCAGTGCATTCACCTTTTTTTCCAGTTCCTGAATGGCGTCGATGCTTTCGTCATACTCGGCGGATTCTGCCTGCAGGGTTTCTGCACGCTGCTCCAGCTTGCGGTTTTCACGCTCTGTTTCCAGAAGCTGTGCTTCGGAAACGGCAAGGTCAGCCTTTACTTTGTAATATGAGCCCAAAGAAAACGCAGCACCGCCTAGAAAAACCGCAGCTGCAGTGCAAAGGGCAGCAACACGGCGGATGCTGCAGTGAATCGTTTTCTGCTGTCCCTTATGGGAAATATGCAAGGTCAGAAAGTGCTTTTTTTCTTTCTGAGGAATATTCTGCTTTTCGATCATGAAAGAGTCATCACCTTTCGTCTTTAATATCCAGAATGTATTATAGATGGAAAATTTATGTTTGTAAATAGAAAATTCAAAAAAAATTAAATTTTGTAACAATTAGTTAATAATTAGTGGAGTAGACTTTCTATGTAGAATTGTGGTAAAATATCTCCAGATATTGTTTTACAGAAAGCCGGTTCCTTTGGCAGAAGGAATAGCAGAAAAGGACTGCATTGCAGAGAAAGGAGCTTTTGGTGGATCTGAAGATAAAGCTAGGGATTAGTGGAGTACAAAAGGGCGCGAAAGCTGTTAGTATTGGCAAAAAAATACTGAAAATCAAGAAAAAATTACCTGCTGAACGAAAAAGAGCGGCTCAAAAAGCTGTTGCAAAACAGGAAAAGAAGGATATACGGGCGGAAAGAAATGCTTTTCGTGCAATAAAAAGGAAGAAAATGATAAGGAAGGGGCAATGGCTGGGTTTGGCAGCCAGTGTTCTTTGGAAACGCTTTTTTAATAATTTGTAATATTTAAGGAGGAAGGCGCATGGAAGAAATGGATTATGCAGAAATAGATTGCGCAACGGAACAGACACAGTCTGTAGCGGAAGAAATAGAGAGCGTTGTTATGGGAAAAGGTGCAGAAAAAGAAGAAGTGCTAGTAAAAGAAGAGGCGGTGGCAAAAAGCAGCAGCGTTTTGGGTATTTTAATTGGCATGCTGGCTTTCCTTCTGTTTCTGGCTGTTGTATGGATAGCACCAGTAGGTGTGTTTAGTGAAAAGGAGGGTTTCTTCTATACGAAGGAAAATAACCTATATTATTATGATGGGAAAGACCAGCCTTATCTGGTGCATAAAAACATTGCGAGAACAGGCTCGAAACAGTATTTTCATTATGGATGGGGTGCTGACAGAGCGGAAATTGGCGACTGGGGATATTACTGTGCCAATATAGATGAAATGGGTTCGTTTGACTTTTATCGTAGAAATATGACGGAAAAGGATGCGGAAAGTCAGCTGATTGATTCTGGTGTGCTTGGCTATGGTATAAATAAAAGTGGTGATCAGGTGGCATATATTAAAGCGGCTGGCGACAGCATTGAACTATATTGCTTCGATGGAGAGAAGCTGCGTTTTGTTTCTCAAGTGAAGTTTTCGGAGCAGAATGGGATATACCTGAGCGAAGATGGAAGCTATTTGGCATACACAGATGCTTATGGGATGCTGATAGCGGAAGGAAAAGGAAGTAGACAGAAGCTGACAGATAAAGCAGTGAGCTATGAGTTGTCAGAGGAAACGAATACGCTGTATTATGTGGCAGAAGGCGTGGATACCTATAATCTGTATAAATATGCCTTTGATAATGAGGAGCCACAGCTGTTGGCGGAGAATGTAAACTATTTGCAGCTTATGCCGAATAATAAAGAGATATTGTATGCGGTGAAGCCTACGGAGGTAATTCCTTATCGGGAGCTGATTATAGACGATATGGCGGATACGGATGAGTCCTTAAAGGAAGGAGATGTGGGTTACGAAGGTAAGCAGCAGAGAGATATCATTCGTCAGGCGATGGAGAATGGGGAAGGTATCCAGCCGTTGCTAATGGAATATTATCTTTACTCCGATAGCGAAAGCGTTTTTTTGGAAGACCATACAGTTTCTGCCGTAGCAATAGATGGCGAAAGAAATTATATCGCAGGCTATAAGGCGAAAGATTTTCAGCCAATTCATCTTTCGCTGGTGAGCGGGGGGCTGGAAATGGTGGAAATGATTTATTATATGTCCCTAAACTATGGCGGGCTGGATGCCTTTTTGACGGATGGCAGAGGTGGCACTGTGGTGCTGGGGGGCAATGGTATTTTTGTGGATGATATAAAAATTTCTAAGGATGGCAGATGGGTGGCTTATCTGGAAGCACAATCTGAGACGGATGAAGAATATAGACTGTTGCGGATGCGCTTGGATGGAACAAAAGAGGCAGAGGTTGTGGCAGAAAAGGTAAGAGATTTTGGATTTTTGGGCGATGACGGTACACTGGGCTATTTCTTTGTGGATGAGAATGGAAAGGGGCAGCTTGGCGTGTATGGCGGAAATACGATTTCGAATGTGTCTTCGGTTACCTTTGCAGAGGATGTGAACATGGTTTATTATATCAGCGATTTGGATGAGGAAAGCGGAAAAGGACAGATGAAGCGCTGGGATGGCAAAGGAGAGCCTGAGACCATTGATGGTGGAATCAGCTTTTATCAGTATCAGGAATATGGAAGGGTACAGCTGATGTATGATTATGACGAGCAGGAGCAGGATTTTAAGCTAGGCTATTATGATGGTAAGGGTATAACAATACTGGATCAAGGTGTTACGGCAATTTTTTGAAGCTGAGGATGAAGAAAATGAATGAAAGAATAGAAACATATGGTCCGATGGAAACAGAAGCGCTGGGGGAAAAGCTTGGAAAAGAAGCAAAGTCCGGACAAGTATATTGCCTAAGCGGCGATCTGGGTGCTGGCAAGACTGTATTTACAAAGGGCTTTGCCAAGGGGCTTGCCATCTCTGAGTATATAACAAGTCCTACCTTTACCATTATCAATGAATATCAAGGTAGGTTGCCCCTATATCATTTTGATGTTTATCGTATTTCCTGTCTGGAGGAAATGGAGGATACTGGCTGTGAGGACTATTTCTACGGAGAGGGTGTTTGTCTGGTGGAATGGGCAGAGCTGGTGCAGGAGCTGATACCGGAGGATGCTGTCTGGATTTCTGTGGAACGAGATTATAGCAGAGAGGACGATTATCGGCTTATTACGATTAGGCAGGGGGTGGCGAGATGAAAATTTTGGGGATAGATACCACCGGTCAGACTGCCAGTGCAGCACTGGTGGAGGACGACAGACTGATTGCTGAATTTACACTGAATTATAAATTGACACACAGCCAGACCATTATGCCTATGATTGCAGAAATTATCGAGAGAACGGAAACAGATAAGGCATCCATTGACTGTATTGCCTGTGCGGCGGGACCGGGTTCTTTCACAGGGCTGCGAATTGGTGCGGCAACGGCAAAGGGCTTTGCACTGGCATTGGACAAGCCGCTGGTGGCAGTGCCCACATTGGATGCATTGGCATATAATGTGTTTGAAACAGGGAAATTTATTTGCCCGATCATGGATGCCAGAAGAAATCAAGTGTATGCGGCGTTTTATATGTGGGAAAACGGCAGGTTGATCCGTTTGACAGACCATATGGCGGAATCCATGGAACGCATCGTGGAGATTGCTGAAATGCTGGAGCATGAAGTGATTTTTCTGGGAGATGGTGTGTCGGTGCATCGGGCAAAGCTGGAGGAGAATGAGAAATTTTTGTTTGCACCTGCGCATTGCAATTTGCAGCGAGCAGCTTCTGTGGCAGCTCTTGGTAGGCTGCTGGCAGAGGAGGGCATGGCAAAAAGCAGCGATGCCTTTGAGCTGATTTATCTGCGTAAATCTCAAGCGGAAAGAGAAAGAGAGGAGCGTCTGGTAAAGGAGGAGGAGCAATGATAGAGATCATCCCCATGACGGAAGCACATATTGATGGAGTGCTGGAGCTGGAGGAGGCGACCTTTTCCATTCCGTGGACGCGTACGGATTTTGAAAAAGAAGTAAAGGAAAATACCATGGCGGTTTATTTCGTAGCGATAGAGGATGAGAAGATCATCGGCTATGCAGGTATGTGGCATGTGGTGGTGGAAGGGCATATCACCAATGTGGGGGTGCTAGAGGAAGCCCGCTGCCGCGGCGTAGGCAGTATGCTGATGGAGCAGCTGATTGCTGTTGCAGAAGAAAGGAGGCTGGTGGGTATGACGCTGGAGGTGCGTATGGGCAACAGACCAGCACAGGCGTTATATCATAAATACGGCTTTCGGGCAGAGGGGATTCGGAAAAACTACTATGCGGATACGAAGGAAGATGCTGTTATTATGTGGAAATATTTTCCCTGCGAGGGAGAATAATGTTCTTTATGCAAAAAAATAAGAAAGAAGCTGGAAGCGTCGGGAATAAAACAGGATTCTCGGCGTTTTCTGTAAAGGAGATGAAAAAGCATGGCAAAGCCATATGAGTTGGAGTATACCCAACTAAAGAAAGGCTGTTTTTCTGATACATTTGCATTTCAGACAACGGCGGAGCTAAGTCCGCTGGAAGGCGTTATCGGACAGGAGCGGGCACTGCGTGCCTTTGATTTTGGGCTGGCAGTGAAGAGGAAGGGCTATAATATTTATATGGCAGGGCCTTCTGGCACGGGAAAGACTACCTATGCCCGCAGCAGCGCCCAAAAGCTGGCGGAAACGGAGGAGGTGCCTTATGACTGGTGCTATGTCTATAATTTCCGCAATCCAAGAAGTCCGCAGGCACTGCGTTTTGAGGCGGGACAGGGGAAAAGCTTCAAGGAGGATATGGCAGAGCTGGTGCAGCTGCTTCGTGCCGAGCTGCAGAAGGCGTTTCGTACAGAGGAATATGACGGACAGAAAATGACGCTGGAGCGTTCCTTTGATGAAAAAAGAGATGCACTGATGACGGAAATGAGCGCGGTGGCAGAGCGGCATGATTTTCAAGTGAAAACGACAAATTCCGGCGTATTTTTTATGCCGGTGGTGGATGGGAAGGCTGTTGGCGAGGAGGAGTTTGACGCTCTGAGCGAGGCGGCAAAGGATGTGATCGAGAAAAATTCCCAGCTTTTGCAGGAAAAAGCCGGCTCCATCATGCGAGAGCTTAGAGATTTGGATAAGGAGTCCAAAAAGCAGCTGGAGCAGCTGGATTATAAAACAGGGATGTTTGCCATTGGGCATCATGTGAACGAGCTGCAAGAGAAGTATCAGCAGTATGAAAGAGTGCTTGCTTATATTCAGGATGTGCAGGAGGATGTGCTGGAGAATATCGGGCAGTTTATCGAGGAGGAAGAAGAAAGCGAGGAAGGGCTTGCGTCCCTGCTGCCTATGCTGGCAAAAAAACCGACGGAGGATGTGACGCTGAAATATAAGGTGAACCTCATTGTAGACCATTCTGCCTCCAAGGGTGCACCGGTGGTGACGACTTTCAATCCGTCCTACAGCAATCTGGTGGGCGAGGTGGAATACGATAGCGAGTTCGGCAATCTGACTACCGACTTCATGAAAATCAAGGGAGGCATCTTCCATCAGGCAAATGGCGGCTATCTTATCGTACAGGCACAGGATATTCTTTCTCTGCCGCAGGCGTGGGAGGCGCTTCGCCGTGTGATAAAAACAGGAGAAATCAATATGGACTCTATGCGGGAGCAGATGGGGGCGGCACTAGTGCCTACCTTGAAGCCGGAGCCGATTCCTGCGAAAATCAAAGTGATTATGATTGGCAGCAGCTATTATTACGATGTGCTGGAGGAGTATGATGAAGAATTTGATAAATTCTTCAAGATAAGGGCGGATTTTGACTATGAAATGCCCCGTACAAAGGAGAATGTGGATAAGCTGGCGCAATTCATCAAGGGCTTTGTGGAGCGGGAAAAGACTATAGAATTTGATGTTGGTGCGGTCTGCGCTGTTGTGGAATATTCTTCCCGTTCGGCAGAACGGCAGGATAAGCTGTCCACCCGCTTCAATCATCTGGCAGAAATTTTATGCGAGGCGGTGACATGGGCACAGATGGAGGGGGCAGAAACGGTGACAGCTGACCATATCCGAAAGACTGTGGCGGAAAAGGAAGAACGGCTGAAACTGTATGAGGAAAAGCTGGATGAAATGTTGGAGGAAAATGTGATCATGATTGATACCGATGGGGCGGAGGTCGGGCAGATCAATGGGCTGGCGGTGCTGGATATGGGCAGCTATGTCTTTGGAAACCCTACCCGCATTACGGCAACCACCTATGTGGGAAAATCCGGTATTGTGAATATTGAAAAGGAAGCAAGGCTGAGCGGGCAGACTCATGATAAGGGTGTGCAGATTATTACAGGATTTTTGGGGCAGACCTATGCACAGAAATTCCCTCTCTCTCTTTCCTGCCGTGTCTGCTTTGAGCAGAATTATAATGGGATTGATGGGGATAGTGCTTCCTCTACGGAACTGTACTGTATCCTTTCCGCATTGGCAGAATTGCCTATCCGACAGGATTTGGCGGTGACAGGCTCTGTCAACCAGAAAGGGGAGATTCAAGCCATCGGTGGTGTGACTTATAAAATCGAAGGCTTTTTCGACTTGTGTAAAAAGCGAGGGCTGACAGGAAATCAAGGGGTGATTATCCCTGCGTCCAATGTGCGTGAGCTGGTGCTGAAGGATGAAGTGGTGGATGCGGTGAAAAACGGCGTGTTCCATATTTATCCCATTACACGGATTGAGGAGGGGATGGAACTGCTGATGGGAACGCCTGCCGGAGAGAAAAATAAAGCGGGCAGCTTTCCTGCTAACTCGATTCATGGCAAGGTTATGAAAAAACTGAAAGCGTTTCATCAGAGTGCTTTGGGAGGCGAATAAGCCGAAGAAATTGAAAAAAGGGCATATACTTCATAAAGGGGCTTTCTGCTTATTGGCAGAGGGCTCTTTTTTACTCTATAAGAAATTTCGTTTCTTATAGAGTAAAAACCCTCCGGGGGATCGCACTGCGGCGGCAGGGTAGTCAGTCGCAAGCGACACCGCCGCAGGCGGAGTATTTCGTCAAGCGAAATACTTTTTTTA
>JAZQTP010000069.1:0-3071 GCA_045630845.1 Anaerotignum sp.
CGGTTCCATCACACCTCATACAAAATTCAAAGCACAGGTTTACGTTCTGTCCAAAGAAGAAGGTGGCCGTCATACACCTTTCTTCAACAACTACAGACCTCAGTTCTACTTCAGAACAACAGACGTAACAGGCGTTATCAATCTGCCCGAAGGTACAGAAATGTGCATGCCTGGCGACAATGTTGAAATGAAAATTGAACTGATCACACCCGTAGCTATGGACCAGGGTCTGAGATTCTCCATCCGTGAAGGTGGTAGAACAGTAGGCGCAGGTTCCGTAGTAGAAGTTATCGAATAATTTTGATACTTTCCTATGTGACTCATCAAGAGAGCATCCGTTTGGATGCTCTCTTTTTGTTATCAAAAAACCCCCAGATTGTCTGGGGGTCAGTTTAAGCTTTTAGCGGAGTGATAATGCAAGACCTCCGTGTTATAATAGAATTGCGGCTACCAACTGCAAGAAAAATAACACGGAGGCTGGACAAATGAACAAACAATATTCAGATGACTTACACAGTTTATCACATACTAAGTGGTGTTGCAAATACCATGTGGTATTTGCTCCGAAATACAGAAGGAAAGTATTTTACGATGCAAGAAAATTGGAAATAGGAGCAATACTACGACAATTATGTGAATGGAAAGGTGTAAATATAATTGAAGCCGAAGTATGTGTAGATCATATACATATGCTTATAGAAATTCCGCCTAAAATGAGTGTTTCGGGGTTTATGGGATTTTTAAAAGGAAAAAGTAGTCAAATGATATTTGAGAGATGGGCAAATGCAAGATATAAGTATCGAAATAGAGAATTTTGGTGCAGAGGATACTATGTAGATACAGTAGGGAAAAATACAAAGAAAATAAAAGAATACATCGCAAATCAATTAAAGCAAGATTATGAAGTCGAGCAACTAATGCTCAACATAGAAGACCCTTTTAAGGGTAGCAAGTAACGGAGTGCATGCGGTAGCCGTAGGCTAATGTAATGCCTTCAGGCATGCGCTCTGGGAGCAGGGCTTTGCCCGCATAAGAAAAACCACCAGCTAGGCTGGTGGATATTTATTGTGCCATCAGAAAGACTTTTGATATGAGAAGAGATATTGATTGCGAAGAAAGTAAAAGGATGGTAGTATAGAGAAAGAGTAAAAATGCAATACATTGCTGAGATACAGGAGGAAATAAAAGTGATTCGTTTTGAATGTGATTATGCAGAGGGGATGCATCCCCGTATTCTGGAGAGATTGATGGAAACCAATATGGAGCAGACTGCGGGCTATGGCATAGACCCTCATTGCGATAGAGCGAGAGAGCTGATCAAAGAGGCTTGCGGCAAGGCAGATGCAGATGTACATTTTCTGGTTGGCGGCACACAGGCAAATCTGACTGTGATTGCATCCATCCTGCGTCCGCATCAGGGGGTTTTCTGTGCGGATTCCGGGCATTTGAATGTTCATGAAACGGGTGCCATCGAAGCGACAGGTCATAAAGTTATCGTTCTGCCGACAACGCAGGATGGCAGACTGACTGCGGAGGCAATTCAGGCAGGCTATGACGCCCACTGGAACGATGTGACGCATGAGCATATCGCGCAGCCCGGCATGGTCTATATTTCCCAGTCTACAGAAGATGGTACTATCTATACAAAGGCGGAACTGGAAGCAATCAGTGCGGTTTGCCGCAAATGCAGCCTGCCGCTGTTTATTGATGGGGCAAGAATGGGCTATGCGTTGATGGCGGAAAATGCAGACTATACGCTGCGGGATATTGCTGAGCTGGCAGATGTATTCTATATCGGAGGCACAAAGGTTGGCGCAATGATGGGCGAGGCAGTTGTCATCATGAATCCTGTGTTGAAACGGGATTTTCGCTATCTCATCAAGCAGCGCGGCGGTATGCTGGCGAAAGGCAGATTGCTGGGTATCCAGTTTGAAACCCTTTTTGAGGATGGATTGTATTTTAAGATTGCAAAGCATGCCGATGATCTGGCAATGAAAATCAGACGAGCTTTTGAGGAAAAGGGAATCAAAATGCTCTTTGATTCTAAAACAAATCAGCAGTTTCCCATTCTGCCTAATGAGGTGATGGAAAAGCTGGCAGAGAAATATGCCTTTTCCTTCTGGTGCAAGGTAGGGGAAGACCATACAGCCGTGCGTTTTTGCACCAGCTGGGCAACCTTGGAGGAAAATGTGAATGCACTCTTGGAGGATATTGCTTCATTCTGATTTTGATAGAAGAAAAGGGAGGTTTTCAAATGGATCATGCACTTATGATTGAAATTTTTGGTTATATCGGTTCTGTGCTTGTGGTAATTTCCATGTTGATGTCATCTATTGTAAAGCTGCGTGTGATTAATGTGGCGGGCAGCATTATTTCCGGCATCTATGCTGTGATTTGTGGTGCGCTTCCGCTGGCATTGATGAATGTCTGCCTGATTGCCATCAATCTGTATAATTTGATGAAATTATTAAAGACAAAGAAGGAATTTGAGCTGATAAGCTGTGATGGACAGGATAGTATGGTACAGCATTTGCTGACACATTATGCGGATGATATCCGTTCCCATTTTCCCGCCTTTGAGAAAAGGGAGGCGGCAGGGAAGAAGGCGTATGTTGTCTGCTGCGGGGATGTATTGACGGGCGTGCTGATGGGTACAGAGGAAAATGGCGAAATGCATATCTGGATCGACTATGCAACCCCTGCTTATCGGGATTGCTCTGTAGGGAAATTCCTTTATGGCAAGCTGGCTGACCACCTGCATACTTTAAGATTTGATGGCGAAACAACAGAAAAGCACTGCGGTTATCTGGAAAAAATGGGCTTTGTGAAGCAGGATGGTATCTATCTGAATAAAATAAAAGTATAAGCATACAAAAAGGTTTCTGATTTTTTTATCAGAAACCTCAGACTGTAGGCAAAACAGGTTCTTGGTATCAAAACCAAGAACCTGTGAGTCTGTTTCAAAGTTTGTGTAAAGTGAAAAAACTGATGCAAAATAATGAAATGAGTTATGAAGGGCAAAGCCGATTTTCAGGACTTTGCCCTTTGTCTGTATTATAGCTATAATTTTT
>JAZQTP010000070.1:0-22604 GCA_045630845.1 Anaerotignum sp.
GTTCATTTGTCCAGCCTCCGTGTTATTTTTCTTGCAGTTGGTAGCCGCAATTCTATTATAACACGGAGGTCTTGCATTATCACTCCGCTAAAAGCTTAAACTGACCCCCAGACAATCTGGGGGTTTTTTGATAACAAAAAATCCTCCCGTCTGATTGCGGGAGGATTTCCTCATTTATTCTGTTTATTTTTGATGTGGGCATTAAAGTAATAAATAATAAGACACAGCACAATAAAGGTCAATACCACTACCACAATGGTCCCGGATTCCTTGAAGCTGATAAAGATGGCAAGGATACCCAGCAGCAGACTAATCGTATACATAATCAACACCGCCTGCCTCTGCGAAAATCCCCTGTCAATCAGCTTATGGTGCAGATGCCCTCTATCTGGCTGCATAATAGGCTGATTTTTCGCAATACGACGCAGCATAGCACAGATAGTATCGAATACCGGCAGCCCTACGCAAAGCACACTGACAATCATCGCCAACAGTGCATATCCCTTAAAAACCCCAAGAATACTGGTCACCGCCAAAACAAATCCAAGGAAGGTAGATCCAGTATCCCCCATAAAAATCTCCGCAGGGTTAAAGTTTCTGGGAAGAAAGCCCAAGCAAGCTCCCGCCAGCGCCGCCGTCAACATCACCGCAGTGGTTGAGCCGGTCATGACACACAGCACCATCAGACTGAGTGCCGCAATGGAGGTTACCCCTGCTGCCAGCCCATCCAATCCATCAATCAAGTTCACGGCATTGGTCACACCAACGATCCAGACCAGCGTAATGGGAACCGAAAACTTCTGCAAATATGCGGTCACCGGCCACAGTACGACCTGAATCTTCGTGCCAGACATAATAACAATTAGCGCCGCAAAAATCTGCACACAGAATTTCAGCTTAGCAGGCAAATTTTTCATATCATCCACCATGCCTAGCCCCGCAATCATCAGCGCACCAATAATAAAGCCCAAAAACTGCCTTCTATTCATGCTCTGCTCAAAATGAAATACTAATAGCGCTGTGACCACAAAGCCCAATACGATGGCAACCCCGCCCATGCGGGGCATCGGTTTTTTATGCACACCTCTATCCTTCGGGTAATCAATGGCACCGCATTTTAGGGAAAGCCATTTTGCGAAAGGCGTCATCACCAGTGTAATCGCAAAGGCACTGGCAAAGGATGCAATATATAACAACCAGTTATGTTTTGTCAAAACGAATCTCTCCTCTTTCGAGCAAAAAATTTTTACTTCGTACCGAAAATACGATCACCGGCATCACCCAGACCAGGTACGATATAGCCCAATTCATTCAGTTCCTTATCGTACGCCGCAGCATAAATATCTACATCAGGATGATTGCTCTGCAATCTTTCCACACCAACGGGTGCCGCAAGAATACACAGGAAGATGATCTTTTTCACGCCTCTTTTCTTCAACGCATCAATCGCCATATCCGCAGAGCCGCCGGTCGCCAGCATAGGATCTGTCAGCAGAACGGTTCTTTCTTCTACATCCGCAGGCAACTTGCAGTAGTATTCCACAGGCTCCAGCGTTTCCTCATTGCGATACAAGCCGATATGACCAATCTTTGTGGTAGGCACCAGCTTCAGAATACCATCTGTCATACCGATACCTGCACGCAGAATAGGCACAATCGCCAGCTTTGTATTGATGGTCTTACAGATGGTTGCAGCAATAGGTGTCTGCACTGCCACATCTGTCAGCGGCAGATCTCTGGTTGCTTCATAAAACAGCAACGATGCCACTTCGCCAATAATTTCACGGAACTCCTTGGTTCCCGTTTCCCTGCTTCTCAACATTGCCATTTTTGTATGGATTAAGGGATGTTCGGATACAAATAATTTACTCATAACTACACCTCTCAGTCTTCAATCTGATTGATTCTTCTGATATGTCTTTCGTCATTGGAAAAAGGCGTTTCCAAAAAAGCCTTTACGATTTCCAACGCAAGCCCTGCGCCTGTCACCCTTGCTCCCAGTGCCAGAATGTTTGCATCGTTATGCTCTCTGGTTGCCTTTGCAGAGAATACATCTCCGCACAGGGCACAGCGAATCCCCTTCACCTTATTTGCTGTGATGGAAATGCCAATGCCTGTCCCGCAAATCAGTATCCCTTTTTCACATTCGCCCGATGCTACTGCTCCGGCAACC
The DNA here is from genome assembly GCA_045630845.1 of Anaerotignum sp. Lineage (GTDB taxonomy): Bacteria > Bacillota > Clostridia > Lachnospirales > Anaerotignaceae > Anaerotignum_A. The sequence continues at coordinate 2,174 of JAZQTP010000070.1, forward strand.
GCTTTGCCATAAACAGGATAATCCACAGAATCATCAGAATATGTACCGAAATTTTTATATGCAATATGATTTTCTTCCAGATAATGGATAACTTCTTTCATCAGCGGATAACCGCCATGGTCACAACCCAGTGCCAACATCACTTACACACTCCTTTTCCATTCATTCCTGCTCCAGATCAATGATGCGATAGCCCGCCGCTTTATGCAAGCGGTTCATGATCGCCATGCCTTCTCCTTCTTCTGAAAAGACCTCTGAGTAGACTCTTTCCGCCCCCAGAAAGTCAAATTTCCTTAAATATTTGAACAGATTTGCTCCTATCTCCTCCAGCTTCTGTCGGCTGCCAAGAGAAAGAACAATATCGGCAATATACAGCGCCTTTGTTTCCTCCGTTGCCATAACACCTGTTTTTATCCCACGGGACATATCCTCTGCTGCCAGTGCATTGATTCGTGCAGCAACCGCTTCTTTTTCTCCCTTCACCAGAATGACCTCTGCCTTCGGTGAATAATGGGTATATTTCATCCCCGGCGCCTTCGGTCTCAAATCCGCCTCCGGCCTTCTGAGAATGGCAGGATCAATTTCCACTGCTCCAACCACTGCCTCCATCATTTCCTTTGTCACTGCTCCGGGGCGCAAAATCATGGGTATCTCTCCGGAAACATCCACAATCGTAGATTCCAGTCCCCATTCCGCAGCACCGCCATCCACAATCATATCTATCCTTCCATCCAAATCAAACGCCACATGGGATGCCCTTGTGGGGCTTGGCTTGCCGGAGGAATTTGCGCTGGGTGCTGCAATGGGCAGCCCCGCCTCACGGATGATCGCCCTTGCCACAGGATGATTCGGAAAGCGAACCGCCACAGTATCCAGTCCCCCGGTGGCTTTTTCCGGCACAATATCCGCCTTGGGGAACACCATTGTCAACGGGCCGGGCCAGAATGCCTGCATCAGCTTCTGTGCCGCAGGAGAAACCTCCCGCACAATGGGTTTCAGCTCCTCCAGCTCGGAAATATGCAGAATCAAGGGATTATCGGAGGGCCGTCCCTTTGCTAGATAAATTTTTTCGCAGGCCCTATCATCCAGCCCATTTCCGCCCAGACCATATACGGTTTCTGTCGGAAATGCCACAAGCCCGCCCTCCTGCAATATTTTCGCAGCCTTGCGGATCACCTCCATGGCATCCGGCTGGCTCAGATCGACCTTCGCCAGTATCGTTTTCATCATATTATGCATTTACACCGCAGCATTTTTTGTATTTCTTGCCGGAACCGCAAGGGCAGGGATCATTTCTGCCAATCTTGTCCCCTCTTACGATGGTTTTTGCTTTTTTCTGTTCCAGAATCAGCTTTTTCTGTGTTTCTGCGTCATAAATATTCCCCCACTGGGGCAGTGTATACAGATGCTCTGCTTTATACTCTACCATCAGCTTAAACAGCTTTTCAAAATCAATGGAAATGGTGATTGCACTGTCTTCTTTCAGTTCTTCCATTTCAAAGGGTGTTTCCAGAGAAGCGTTCAGCCCATCCACAAAAGCAACTATCATTTCTGCTGTCATATCAAATTTCTCTGCCAGCTCTGCAATGGTGCCTTCCAGCTTTTCTACCTTTTCCGCCAGGATATATTCATAAATTTTCTGTTCTCTGGGCAGATATTCCGCCCAAACAGCTTCAATGCTGTGTCCTTCTTGAGAAAATGCCTTTTTCATCCAATTTTCATATAAGCTCATGTTCGCCCTCTCCTTAGTGATACTATTTTCTTTTACACAGATTACTCCATTCTTTAAGATAATACTATGCTTTCCGCCCGTTTGCAACCATAATCATCGTTTTTTCAAGGTTTTTCCTATCTCAAAAAAACAGAAAAAGACATTCTCCTTTTCAGAAAAATGCCTTTCTTTTCTTATTATACCAAATCCTCTGCCGCACCAACCGTTACCAACGGCTCATAGGTGCCCTCCGCCAGAGAAAATGCGAATGCAAGCCCGTCGCCAAATTCCACGCCGCTCCATATCTTCTGCATATCGCTGCCATCAAAGGTCGCCTGCACTTGCCATCCATTTTCCGCCACAGGCATCTGCCCCTGCATTGCCACAGGAATGCGGTAGCCATTTTCCCATATTCCGTCAGACAGTGCGATCTCCGACCATTCTGCATCCGCTGCATAGCGAATTTCCAACCTAGAAATATCGATCCCCGTCTGGTTTTCAAAGCTCATCTGATAATCTACTTCCTGCGTTTCCACCGCTTTTTCGCCGCAAGCTGTCATACCTAGCACGGCCATCAGCGCCAGAAAAATCGCAGCTAATCTTTTTTTCATCGTTCTTCCCCCAAATTTCTGCCCGAATTATCCTGCATTATAGCTTTCAAAGGTAATCTGCTCAATGGTAATGTCCGAAAGCGGCTTATCCATTTCATTTGTTTCTGTACCCGCAATGGCATCCACCACATCCATTCCCTCAATCACCTGACCGAAGATGGTGTATGCGCCGCCAAAAGCAGCCTCCAGATGTATGGAGCCGCCCTGTTCTCTATAGTAATCGAGCACCGCTTCGGGATACAGTTGGTTCAGTGTATAGTAGTTTCCGTCTGTCAGCGTCATGCCAAACTCCTCTTCACTCTGTGCCTTCGCATCCTCCAAAGAACGAAGGGCATCCTCCTGCACGCTTTTCTGCTGCACAATGAAGAACTGGCTACCGTTTGTATCGGGCCCTCTGTTCGCCATGGCAACCGCACCTCTATAGAAATGCAGCTTCTCGGAAATTTCTGTTTCAAAATCCTCGCCCCAGCAGCTTTCTCCGCCGGTACCGTCACCCTTTGGATCACCGGTCTGTATCATGAAATCCTCAATAACACGGTGAAACAGCAGCCCATCATAATAGCCTTCCTTTGCCAGCGTTTTGAAGTTTTCCACTGCCTTTGGTGCTTCTTCGGGATAAAACATCATTTTCACCACACCCTCGGAGGTGGTGATAACTGCAATTTCCTCACCCGCCGCAGGAGGCTGTGCCTGTAAAACAACAGATGTATCTATTGCTGCATCCTTACCTGTGCTTGTGTTTTCCTGTGTCTTTTCTCCGCCGCAGCCTGCCGCACCAAATGCCAGCAGCGTAGCCATTGTCAATGCAAATACTCTTTTTTTCATATTGATCTCCTCCGTTTTATTTCATAAAAACTTTAATCTGGCGCATGACAGCCTCCACACCGTCCCTGGCATTACTTTCCGCCATAGCGGCCACATAGTCCGCTCTTTTTTCGTACAACGCAAAAATTTCTGCTTTCATCCGCTCCGCCGTCATTTCCTCCTCGTCCAGCACACGGGCAAAGCCCTGCTTTTCAAAGGATGCCGCATTCAATATCTGGTCGCCGCGGCTTGCCTTTGTCCCAAGGGGGATCAACAGATGGGGCTTTTTCAGTGCAAGAAATTCGCAGATGGAATTGCTGCCCGCTCTGGAAACAATCATATCCGCTGCTGCAAAAAGGTCATTCAGACCGTCGGAAACATATTCAAACTGAATATATCCCGCCTGTGTACGGAAATGGGCATCCATATTTCCCTTGCCGCACAAATGAATGACATCAAAGGTCTGCACCACCTCCGGCAATATCTCCCGCAGACAGCGATTCAGTTTCACCGCCCCCAGAGAGCCGCCCATCATCAGCAGCACAGGCTTTTCCCCTGTAAAGCCGCAGGCATTCAGCCCTTTCTGTCTGTCGCCTTCAAACAGTTCCTTGCGGATCGGTGTGCCTGTATGAACACCCTTGCCCTTAGGCACATACTGCAAGGTTTCCGGGAATGTGGAGCAAATCACCTGTGCAGAGGGCATTGCCAGCTTATTGGCAAGCCCCGGCGTAATATCCGATTCATGGATGATGACCGGCACATTATTTTTCTTTGCCCCCAGCACCACAGGCACTGCCACAAAGCCCCCTTTGGAAAACACCAGATCGGGCTGTAGCTTGCGGATGAGCTTTTTCGCCTCTGTGATACCCTTTGCCACCCGAAACATATCCTTTATATTCTCCTTGGAAAGATAGCGGCGCAGCTTCCCTGTAGAAATCCCATAATAGGGAATCCCCTCAGCCTCGATCAGACTTCTTTCAATGCCGTTGTGGGAGCCAACATAAACAACCTCATAGCCCTCTGCCTTGAGATAGGGCAGCAGTGCCAGATTGGGCGTCACATGACCGGCAGTGCCGCCGCCCGTCAGAAGAATCTTTTTTTTCTTCATGCGAAATAACCACCTTTTTCCTTTTATTTCTATTTCAAACAATTTTTGATTATATCATATTTTTTTCTTTTTTTCTATCCCCATTCCCATTCTTCATGGTTTTTTCATTTTCCGTAAAGAAACATTGCCCCCGTGCATAGGATAATAGAAAAAATTTCTTATGAAAAAGGAGAATCGCCCATGTACCCTTATCGTACCAGAAAAAAAGCCACAGAATCCACCCCTGCGGAGAAAAACGCCCTTTCCACCGACCGCCGCCTGAAAGAGCTGCTGTTGCTGGCGAGGCAGGACGCCGCCGCTATGGAGCAAAAATATACTGCCCTACAGCAGAAGGAAGCCCTGCAAAACGGAAAGGACACCCTGCAGGCAATGGTGACTGATACCAAAAAACACCAGCGCATCCTGCGGGAGCTATTATTCACCCTTTTCAGCGACAGCTTTACGGAGGTTTTAGAGGAAATCGCCGAAGCAGACAGCAAAACAGAATCCGCCGCTCAGCTTTTAGAGGAGCTTCTGTTTCAGGAAATGGATGATATTTCCTTCTATCGCAGCCTGATGGCAGCACTGGCGGCGGAAGCGTTGGAGGAAGACCTCTGGTACCTCCTCTTTGAAATCATCACCGACAAACAGAATCATACTGCAGCGCTGAACCATCTATATGCAAAATATTTACAAGAAACCTCTGGGAATTGATGCGCTTTCGTGGTATCATCATGGTATCTGATATTATTTCACCATACAAAGGAGGATACCCCATGAGCGATTGTATTTTTTGCAAAATCATTGCAGGAGAAATCCCTTCTGCAACCATATACGAAAACGAGGAATTTAAAGTGATTCTGGACAGATTCCCCTCCGGCGAAGGCCATGCGCTGATCCTGCCCAAAAACCATGTGGCAAATATTTTTGAAATCGATCCCGAACAGGCAGGCAGAGCCTATGCACTGGCTGCAAAGCTAGCAAAGGCGATGAAGGAAGTGCTGGGCTTCGACCACATGAATATCCTGCAGAATAACGGTACTGTTGCAGGACAGACAGTATTTCATTTCCACATCCATCTGATCCCCCGTTGGGAAGGGGACGGCATCCAGATTGGCTGGAAGCCCACAAGCCCTACAGATGAAGAAATCGCTGCTGTAAAGGCAAAGCTGGAGCATTTGATTTGATAACGAAAAAGCATTTCGCATAAGCGAAATGCTTTCAGACTGTCGAAAAACTCAAAATTTCGATGTCGCGGAAGGGGTTGGGAAACGAAGCGTGTCCCAAATGGAATCCGCAGGCGGAATTCATTTCCGCCGAGGAAAAGCCCAGATTTCAAGGATTTGCAGAGCAAATCTTGCACGAAGAAATCGGGCTTTATTCTTCTGTCCTAACTCGTCAAAATCCTGATTTTGACGAAGGGTGTCGACTTTGTCGACACCCTCAAAGCATTTCGCATAAGCGAAATGCTTTTTTCAATCCTTCTTCCCGAAAGCCGTTTTCGCTTCCGCTGTCAGTCTATCCCAATTTATCCCCACATCCGCCTGCACCAGCGCATCGCATCGGGGGCAGAAGCGTGCCGACGCCGCTACTGCCGCTCCACATTCAGGGCAGGTCTTTGCCTGCTTTTCCCCGCAGAATTTGCAGTAATTGGAATCGTCATCTATCGTTCTTTTACACTGAAAACAAATCATATTTTTCACCCTCTCTTTGGATGTTTTATACAGTATATCCTCTTTGCATAGTCAGGTCAATCAAAATGAGCCGTTCTCCCTTGGAACGGCTCATTTTCTGCTTCGTTTAATCCTCTATCCGAAAAGCAACCTGCTCTACGGAATGGGGCTTCTTCAATGTATTATGCTCATTTGCACGGTCAATATTTTTATTCGCACTTGCCAGCATCAACTTGATTCTGTTCAGCTGATTGACCTCCGATGCACCGGGGTCATAGTCGATGGCAACCACATTACTCATGGGGTATCTCTTACGCAGCTCCTTAATAACGCCTTTGCCTACCACATGATTGGGCAGACAGCCAAAGGGCTGTGTGCAGACGATATTCGGCACGCCGCTATTGATCAGCTCAATCATTTCCGCCGTCAAGAACCAGCCCTCGCCGGTCTGATTACACAGGGAAACCACCTTTTCCGCCTCTTTGCCCAATGCTCTGATGTCTTCGGGCTTATCGAAGCGTATGCTCTTTTCCAGTGCATCCATCATCGGCTTCTGATACCATTCAATGACCTTCGCCACTAGTTCACCGATGATGCGTGCCTTTTTCGAGCCACCCAAATATTTTTCCCGCTGCACCTGATTATAGCAGCAATACAGACCAAAGGTCAGAAGATCCGGCACAACTGCCTCTGCGCCCTCTCTTTCCAACAGATTCACCAGATCATTATTGGCGGTGGGATGGAATTTTACAAGGATTTCCCCAACCACGCCCACACGGGGCTTCTTCACATCCAGCAGCTCCAGCTCCTCAAACTCACGAATGATGCCGCGGATATTTTCTGCGTAGGTTTTTCTGTCTGCCTTCAGCAGATCCACTCTTACCTTATCCACCCATTTGCGGTGCAGGCGATCGGCAGAGCCTTTGATTTTTTCATACGGTCTGGTGCGATACACCACCCGCATGAACAAATCGCCATACACCATTGCCTGCAATACGCTATGCAGCAATTTAGGAGTAATCTTAAAGCCGGGGTTTTTCTCCAGCCCCGCAGGGTTTATGGAAATAACAGGAATATCCGGCATCCCCAAATTTACCAGTGCCTTACGGATAAAGGCAATATAGTTGGTCGCACGGCAGCCGCCGCCGGTCTGGGAAATCAGAAGGGCTGTGCGGTTCAAATCGTATTTTCCGGAAAGCAATGCGTTCAAAAGCTGCCCAATGGAAATCAGTGCCGGATAGCAGGCATCGTTATTCACATAGCGCAAGCCGGTTTCGATGGCGTGCTTATCCATTGCCTCCATAATCTCGATCTTATAACCCGCTTTCGTAAAGGCAGGTTCCAGCAATTCAAAATGAATGGGCGACATCTGCGGACAGATGATGGTATAGCTCTTCTTCATTTCCTTTGTGAAAAGAACCCGCTTCAAGGAGGCGTCCCCTTTGCGGAGCTGTACATTCTTTTCTCTCCTGTCCTCTATGGCTGCAATCAGAGAGCGGATACGGATACGAGCCGCCCCCAGATTATTTACTTCATCAATCTTCAGCGCTGTATAAATCTTACCGGCAGCATTCAGTATTTCCTTCACTTCGTCTGTCGTCACCGCATCCAGACCGCAGCCAAAGGAATTGAGCTGCACAAATTCAATGTCTTTCTGTTTTTTCACATAGGCTGCCGCTTCGTACAGTCTGGAATGATAGGTCCACTGATCCCGCACCACTGTGGGACGCTCCACGCAGCCCAAATGGGCAACGCTGTCCTCTGTCAATACGGCAATATGGAAGCCTGCAATCAACTCAGGGATACCGTGGTTGATTTCCGGATCAGCATGGTACGGTCTGCCTGCCAGCACAATGCCGGTCATTCCTTTCGCCCGAATATGCGCCAGCGTTTCTTCGCCTTTTTTCTGCATATCTCTGCGGAAGTTGCTCCATTCCAACCATGCCGCCTCTGCCGCTTCCTTGATTTCCGCCGCTGTGCAGCCCTCCGGCACAAATTCCTCCGTCAGACGCTTTGTCACCGTTTTCAGATTATCGAAGGAGAGAAAAGGATTCATGAAGCGAATATTTCTCTCTTTCAGGTCTTCCATATTATTTTTGATGTTTTCATTATAGGATGCCACAATCGGGCAGTTATAGTTATTATCCGCCGCAGAGCTATCCCGTCTTTCATAAACGATACCGGGATAGAAAATGGTTTTCACCCCTTGCTCAATCAGCCATTTCACATGGCCATGTACCAGCTTTGCAGGATAGCAAACGGATTCGGAGGGGATGGATTCCATACCCATCTCAAAAATCATCTTGCTGGAATTGGGCGACAGGATCACTCTATATCCCAGCTTTGTGAAGAAGGTATGCCAGAAAGGATAATCCTCCCACATATTCAGCCCACGAGGGATACCGATTTCTCCTCTTGTCGCCTGTTCTGCCGTCAGCGGCTCATAATAATCGAACAGTCTATAGCGTTTATATTCATACAGATTGGGTGCAGGATCTTCCAGTTTCTCCTTACCTAACCCTCTTTCGCATCTGTTGCCTGTGACAAATCTTCTGCCGCCGCTGAAGTGATTGATCGTCAGCAGACAATGATTTGTGCAGCCCTGACATCTTGCCATGGTGGCATTCACTTCCAGTGCATTCATTGCCTCTCTGGATACCAGCGTTGTCTGATAACCCTCGGTATATTTGTCCTTCGCAATCAGCCCCGCACCAAAAGCCCCCATGATACCGGCAATATCCGGACGCACTGCCTGTCTGCCGGAAATCATTTCAAAGCTTTTCAGCACCGCATCGTTATAGAAGGTGCCGCCCTGCACTACCATGGATTTCCCCATCGCCTTGGGATCGGAAATTTTGATTACCTTCAGCAGTGCATTCTTAATAACAGAATATGCCAGCCCTGCGGAAATATCCGCCACCTCTGCCCCTTCCTTCTGTGCCTGCTTCACACGGGAATTCATAAACACGGTACATCTGGAGCCAAGGTCAATGGGATTTTTCGCAAACAATGCCGCTTTCGCAAAATCCATCACTGTATAATTCAAAGATTTCGCAAAGGTTTCAATGAAAGAGCCGCAGCCGGAGGAACACGCCTCATTCAGCAATACGCTGTCAATCACATTATCCTTAATGCGGATGCATTTCATATCCTGTCCGCCAATATCCAGAATAAAATCAACATCGGGCTGGAAGAACTGCGCCGCCTTATAGTGGGCAACGGTTTCGATATAGCCCAAGTCAATCATCAGCGCTTCTTTGATCAGCCCTTCGCCATAGCCTGTTACGCAGGAATTACGGATGATAACATCCTCCGGCATCAAATCATACATTTCATTCAGGCTTTTCATCACAACACTGAGGGGACTGCCTTCGTTGCCTGCATAGAAGGAGTACAGCAGCTCGCCTTTATCGGAAACCAGTGCAACCTTTGTAGTAGTAGAGCCTGCGTCAATCCCCAGAAACGCATCGCCGTGGTAATTTGTCAGCGGCACACGGGCTACCTTCGCTTTGTCATGGCGTTCCTTGAACGCTTCATAAGCTGCCCCATCTTGGAACAGCGGTTCCATTCTTGTCACCTCTGCTGTCAGCTCTACACCGGTTTCCAGTCTGCCCAGCAATGTATCAAAATCCAGCTCTGCTTCGCTCTGATTGGACACTGCTGTGCCATAAGCCGCAAACAGATGGGAATTTTCGGGGAGGATTGTTGTATCCTCGGTCAGCTTCAAGGTTTCAATGAAGCGTCCTCGCAGCTCAGAAAGAAAATGCAGAGGACCTCCTAAAAATGCCACATGGCCCCGAATGGGCTTGCCGCACGCCAGCCCTGCTATGGTCTGATTAACAACCGCCTGAAAGATGGATGCTGCCAGATCCTCTTTCTTCGCTCCCTCATTGATCAGAGGCTGGATGTCTGTTTTGGCGAATACGCCGCAGCGGGAAGCAATGGGATAAATCACTTCATAACCTTTCGCCAGTTCATTCAACCCCGATGCGTCTGTCTGCAGCAGCGATGCCATCTGGTCGATAAAAGAGCCTGTGCCGCCAGCACATACACCATTCATTCGCTGCTCCACATTGCCGCCTTCAAAATAAATAATCTTGGCATCCTCGCCGCCCAGCTCAATGGCAACATCGGTCTTGGGTGCGGTTGCTTCTATTGCATTAGCCGTGGCAACAACCTCCTGAATAAACTCCACCCCGATAGCCTTCGCCAGCGCAACACCGCCGGAGCCGGTAATCATAGCCGAGAAAATGGCATTTCCAATTTCCTCTTTCGCTTCTTTCAGAATGTCCTTTACCGTTTTTTTGATTTCAGAAAAGTGCCTTCTGTATCTGGCAAATGCAATTTCATTTTTCTCATCAGCAAGCACAACCTTAACGGTGGTAGAGCCGATATCAATACCCATTTTGTATGTATTTTCATTTTTATGACACTGCACTTGTAACACCTCCGTTCCTTTGGCTTTCAAACCCCTCTGCGGAAATATCCATCCATATCTGGGAAAGAATCCGCTTATATTTTTCTTCGTCATCTATGCCGTCATCCAGAACCTTTAAGGCAAGAATACCATCCTGCATGGCAAGCACCATCGTGACATAATTTTCTATATCGATGTTTTGCAGCACTTCGCCCCGCTGCTGTCCTCTTTCCAGAATCCGATGCAGACAAGCCTTTCTTTTCTCAGAAAAGGTCTGGAAATAACAGATCACTTCGGGGAACTTTTTCATGCTTTCATAAAGTAGAAAATAAAAATTGCGGAAGGCGATCTCCTGCTGCAGTGCCTCCTTGAAATTAACAAAGCGCTGTGGCAGGAAAAATCCCCGCCAAAGCAGCTCCTCCGTTGCAATATTTTGATTTTTGCCCTCCCATACAGCCTGCATCTGCTCCACAGGCTTTGTAAAAAACGGGCGGATATAGCGCTCTATGATTTTCTGATCCAGCTCTTCTCTGCTTTTGAAGGAATAATAGAAGCCGCCCTTCGTCAGCCCCGCTGCGCGGATCAGCTCATTTGTCGATACCTCGGAAAAGCCCTTTTCCAGAAACATGGAAAAAGCCAGTTCCAATATTTCATGCTCCGTTTTCAAATCCACGCCTCCTTCCTTTTATGTTCTATCGAAAAATTACCAGATAATTCCAACCAGACCAGTCGGTCTGTTACCATTTTTATTATATTCGCCATCCCAGAAAATTCAATATTTTACCCCGTTAAAATCATGTTAAAATCGCAGAAATAGTGGTTTTCTGACGATTTGTCCCGCTTTTTGGACAAAGAAAAAAGGAACTCGAAAGCCTGTTTTCAAGTTCCCTTCTGTTTATTCTGCTGCCGTTACTTCGGCAATTTTTTCCAACTGATGCGCAATAATCTGATTCCCCATTTTGATGCAAACCAGATTCACCTGATTCAAGCCGATAAATTCTCCAATAATCACATTATCCTGTATCGTCTTGACCTTGATCTGCGTTCCTCTCGAAAACTCTCTGCCTTGAAAAGAAAGTACATCAATGGGAAATAGCTCCTTGCAGCGATCAATCGCCTGTCTGTCCAGCGTTTTAATGACATATGTTTTCTCGCCATTCTTCTTTTTTTCCCGACTGATTCTCAGCATACGGGAAAAAACACGGTAAATATAAGTGATAACATAAGCCACCGCAGCTGCAAACAGGTACTCCCGCCATGTCAGCATGGAAAGTCCTTCCAGCAATCGTTCCATCTGCTTCTTCGCTCCTTTCTATCTCTCCATCCATTTTCCCTTATTTATTGTTTCAAAACTTGATAAATCTCTCTTTTCGATACACCGCGATCCTTGGCTGCCTGCTTCATTGCATCCTTCTCGCTCATACCTGCATCCATATATTTCTGCACATGCGCCTCCACGGAAATGCTTTCCCAGCCTTCCCGCTCCTCCTGCCGCTGGGCTTCTAAAGAAAGGCCCTCGCAGACCAGCACAAATTCCCCCTTAGGCGGATTTTCTGTAAAATGACGAATATGCCCGCCAATGGTATCCCTGCGGACCTCCTCAAACTTTTTCGTCAGCTCCCTTGTCGCTGCCATCTGTCTGTTTTCCCCAAACAATTTCGACAGCTCCTCCAAGGTATCCAGCAGACGATGGGGTGCCTCATAAAAAATCATGGTGCGGTGTTCCCGCTCCAGCGTTTTCAAGATTTCCCGCCGCTCCTTTTTCTCCGATGGCAGAAAGCCCTCAAATACAAATCTCCTTGTATCCAACCCGCTCAGTACCAGCGCCACCACCGCCGCAGATGCACCGGGGGCTACTGTCACCGGAACGCCGGCGGCATAACACAACCGCACAAGGTCTGCACCGGGATCGGAAATACCGGGCATCCCTGCATCCGTCACCAGCGCAATGCTCTCTCCCCTTAACAGACGCTCCACCAGCACAGGTCCCTTGCTCGCCTTATTATGCTCATGATAACTGGTCATCGGGGTTTTGATCTCAAAATGATTTAATAATTTCAATGTATTGCGGGTATCCTCCGCAGCAATGGCGTCCACGCTTTCCATCAGCTTTACCACACGGAAAGTAATGTCATCCAAATTCCCGATGGGCGTGGCACAAAGATATAATGTCCCTGCCATAATATGATATTTCAGGCGAAGCTGTAAAAAAGGATTTTCGCTTTTTATCCTGCCAAACTTGGCAGAAGCAATCCTTTACGCCTGTCCCTTTCCATAATATATTTCGTATATTTCCTCTGTATATTCATTGGGTGCTTTATAAATCACCAGCGGTGCATCCACCTTCACCCAAGGCTTTCCGCCTCTCGCCGCTTCCACCAGAACCATAGTCGGCTCCTTATGGGCATAAGGCTGCACAAAACGAATGCGCTTCGGCTCCAGCTTATACTGCCTGAGCAGCACCAGAATATCCGTCAGCCGATGCGGTCTATGAATCATGTAAAATCTCCCCTGTGGCTTCAGCACCTTTGCCGCCGCCGCCACAACATCCTCCAGCGAACAAAGAATCTCATGCCTTGCAATGGCTTTTGCTTCAAAGGGATTCACCTGCCCGCCGCCTTCATTCATATAGGGCGGATTGGAAGTAACCACATCAAAGGTGGAGCCGCCGAAATATTCGCCCGCTGCCTTAATATCCCCTTCTCTGATCGAAACTCGTTCCTCCAACTCATTCAGCAGCACGCTGCGGCTTGCCATTTCTGCGCTTTCTGCCTGTATCTCCAAACCGGTGAAATGCTCGCCTCGCGTCTTTGCCGCCAGCAAAATGGGGATAATGCCTGTGCCGGTTCCAAGATCCAGCACGCATTCCCCTTTCTTTACCTTTGCAAAGCCCGCAAGGATAACCGCATCCACCCCGAAGCAAAACCGTTTAGGGTCTTGAATGATATGGTGTCCGTCCCGATGGAGGTCGTCCAACCGCTCATGGGGATGAATGACAATATCAGTCCTCATAGGCTTTCAGCTCCTCGGGGATCGGTTCCTGCTTGCGTTTTTTCTTGGAGCGGATGAGCTTGATCTCATCCACATGATAAAACCCGATGGTCGGCGGATCATTCTCCGCCTTTCGCACTGCCGCCTTTACCTGCTGCATCAGCACATTTGTAGTAAGAATCTCCCCTGTACCGTCCGGCGTGGAAATAATATCTCCTACCCGCGGCAGCTTACGGTTCAGTTCCTCGTAAACATCCTCTTCATATTTCAGACAGCACATCAGTCTGCCACAGATACCGCTAATCTTCGTCGGATTCAAGGAAAGATTCTGCTCCTTTGCCATTTTAATGGAGACCGGCTGAAAATCTCCCAAAAAGGAGGCACAGCAAAGCGGTCTACCACAGATGCCGATGCCATTGAGCATCTTTGCTTCATCTCTTACACCAATCTGACGCAGCTCAATACGCATACGGAATATCGCTGCCAGCTCCTTCACCAGTTCGCGGAAGTCCACACGGCCATCGGATGTAAAATAAAAAATCAGCTTGTTTTTGTCGAAAGTCATTTCCACATCCACCAGCTTCATATCCAAATCCAGCCTTGCAATCTTTTCCAGACAAGCTTCCAGAGCCTCCGCTTCTTTCTTGCGATTGCTCTCTGCCGTTTTTTTATCTTCCGGTGTTGCTTTTCTAATTACCTGCTTCAAGGGCGCAACAATGGTTTCCGCTGGCACAAAGGTGTTTTCCTTAATGACTGTGCCATATTCCACACCTCTCGCCGTTTCCACAATCGCACCATCTTCTTTTTCCAGCTTCAGCCCTGCGGGATCAAAATAATACATTTTGCCCGCTTTCTTAAACCGGATTCCTACCACTTCTTTCATTTGTCAATTCTCCTTTAAGTCCATCAGCATAACCTCTATGGTCAGCCGAAAATTTGCATTCTGCAACAGACGCATACGGGCTGTCCGCACCGCCTGTGCTTTTTTCGCCAGTATCTCCGCAGGCTCTCCCGCCCCACGGAAAATTTCCTTCGTCTTGTCCTTCTGTATCAAACTGTCCTCTGTGTGTAGGCTTTTTGCCGCCAGCACATCCCGATACCACAGCTCCATAATATCCAGAAACCGCAGGTCATTTTTATAGACCTCCAAGTCCTTTGCCATCCAATATGCCTCCGCCTCCGACATGGTCGGAAGGGCATCCAGCCTATGCAGGATATCCTGCCGCATTTCACGGAAGGCATCATCCTCTACCAGCTCCAATGCCTGCCCAATCCGCCCCTGGGCATATACCGCAAGCCCATGGCTTTCTTCTTCAGAATAGCCTTTCTCCAACAGATGTGCCGCCACCATTTCCAGCGAAAGGGGACGCAGCTTCATCGTTACAACACGGGATAACACCGTAGGCAAAAACCCCTCTGTCCTCTCTGCTAGGAGCAGAAACATGGCATAGGCAGGCGGCTCCTCCAGCGTTTTCAGCAAGGCGTTCTGCGCCTGCACATTCATGGTATCCGCCTTTTCTATGATATATATTTTCTTCTGATAATGATAGGGCTTCAAATCTACCGTTTCCAGAATCTGCTCCCTGATCTCATCTACAACAATATTTTTCTTTTCCCCCCGCACATATAGAATATCGGGATGGTTGCCATGGTCGAAGGAAAGACAGCTTCTGCATTGACCGCATGGCTTTTCCCCTTCCCCCTCACATTGCAGTGCTTTTGCAAAGGTATTGGCAATCAGCCGCTTTCCTGCACCCGCACCGCCAACAAAAAGATATGCATGGGAAACTCTGCCGCTTTTCGCTGCTGTTTTCAGTTGGTTTACCAGAGATGTATTCCCTCGGATCTCCTGAAATGTATACAAATCCCCATGCTCCTTTCTCATTTTTCAAAGCCAGCGGAAAAATAATCTTTCCATCTTCCGCAGCTGCTTAGAATTTATAAAACTGCTCCACATCCAGCACAAACACCGTCGCACCGCCAACCTTTACCTCTACGGGTGCAAGGATAAATCCGTGCATCGCACCGCAGGCAGAGGGCAATGTAGCATACTGCATCCGCGCCTTGCTGTTTTCCTCAATAATCTTCAAGGCTTCTTCCAGCCGCTCTTTTTCCACGCCTATCATAAGGGTGGTATTTCCGGAGCGCAGAAAGCCTCCTTTTGTAGATAATCTTGTTACCTGAAACTTTGCTTCATTCAAGCCGGAAATCACTTCATGGGCATCTTCATCCTGAATAATCGCAACGATCAATTTCATAAAGACTCCTCCTTTATCCTATGCTGAAAAGCCAAATAATCTGTCCAACTGTGCACGAATATCGGCAAAAACCTCCTCTGCCGGTCTATCAGCATCAATATCTGCGATCCGTCCGCCGCTTTCCTGCACCAGTGCCAGATAACCTGCGTAAACCCTTTCATGAAACGCCGCCTGCTCCAGTTCCAGACGATCCAGCACATGACCGTCCTGCTGATTTTTCCGCGCCATTCCCGCTGCAGGCGTGATGTTCAAAAAAATCGTCAGATCCGGCACCTTGCCGCCCGTTGCAATACGGTTCACTTCTGCCACCATATCCCCCAGCCCTCTGCCATACGCCTGATAAGCAATGCTGGAATCTGTAAAGCGGTCAGAAAGAACAACCTTGCCGGCTTCCAGTGCAGGAAGTATCTTTTCTTCTATATGCTGGGCGCGGCTTGCCGCATAAAGCAGCATTTCTGCTCTGCCCGTCAATGTCCGGTTTTCAGGGTCCAAAATCAGCGTTCTGATTTTTTCTGCCACAGGAGTGCCGCCGGGTTCTCTGGTCAGGAGCACCTCTTTGCCCCGTTCCCTCAGATATGCTTCTATATTTCTGATTTGTGTGGATTTACCGCTGCCGTCGCCGCCCTCCACGGAAATAAAATAACCCTTCATAAAAACACCTCTGCTTTAGAAACTCCTTTTCCCTGCAACGCCAAACATAATTTACGGCTGTTCCACAGGCATAGTATGAAGTTATTATAGCATAACCTTTCCCTAGAATCAAAGAAAAACCATTCAAAATCCCATTTTCTCGCTGGAAATCCCTCTCTTTTTCTGCCCCAAATAAAAAAAGAAGCTCGCTTTGCGAGCTTCTCCGCCTGCGGCGGTGTCGCTAGCGACTGACTACCTTGCCGCCGCAGTGCGATCCCCCGGAGGGTTTTTGCTCTATAAGAAACGAAATTTCTTATAGAGCAAAAAATGCCCCTCTCACTTACGCTTGAAGGGCATATACTAGGTCTAGCACCCGTTTTTTATTCTCTGCATCCAATTTTTTGAAAGCCGTCAGCAGCTTACGCTCCATCTGATTCCACTCCGCACCCAACAGCTCATCTACCGTCACCTCCAGAAGCTCCGCCAAACGAAGCAGCACTGCAAAAGAAGGCTCATTTCTACCGCTTTCATAATTAGCAATAGCCGTGCTGCCATAATGCAGTTCTTTTGCCAGTCCCGCCTGCGAGTAGCCTTTTTGCTTCCGGTATTTTTTTAGATTTTTCGCAAAATCCGACATCATAGCACCTCCTCAATATTTTATGCACTAATATCAAGTGCATATCATGAATTATATCACAAAATTCACTTAATATAAATATAAATTTAGTGCATTTTAAGAGAAAAGAAGGGGTATTATGAAAAAGCAAAAACATATCAGTATTCGTATTGACGATGAGATTCTCCAGAAATTTCATTTTATTTCTAAATACAATGATCGCTCTGCCAGTGGACAAATCATGTTTCTTATCAATCAATGTATTCGCGATTTTGAAAAAGAAAATGGAAAAATCGAATTAGAAGTATCTCAAGAAAATAATTAAGGGCGGCAATGCCGCCCTTCAGTCCACTTCGGAGGAGTACCATGAATTCTAAAATCAAACAGACAGCAACCATCCAAATCGGCAAAAACATTCGTGCCATTCGCAAAGAGAAAAATATCGGGCAAACAGAGCTTGTCGGCCTGCTCCAGCTACAGGGTATCGACATTACCAGAGAATCTCTCGTTAAAATCGAGCGTGGCATCCAACATATTTACGCCTTTCAATTAAAAGGCATCCGTGATGCACTGGAAACAACATACGATGAATTGTTGAAAGAAACAGAATAACAACAAACAAAAGGGCGGCAATGCCGCCCTTTTCCCTGCCCTTTAATGCTTCATACGAATAATCAATACCTTTTGCCCCGGATAAATTCGCTCCGGATTTTCGATCTCATTCACCGCTAAAATATCAGCTACCGTTGTACGATATTTTTTGGCGATCTCCCAGAGGCTATCTCCTTTTCGCACCATGTAGATGATCGCCCCCGCCGCAGGCTGGCGAGCCTCATCTTCTAAAGTGATATCTGTCACAACCTCTGTTCTTTCCTCTCTGACAGCGGTGCCATCCATCACGATCGTTGCCCGCAGTTCTCCCTCTCCATCGGATAGCATCTGAAAATCTAGTTCCTCTAGCCGCAAGGCAATTTCTGCTATATCTCCTGTCTGCACGCCCTTGCTCTCCATCGTCTGCCGAAAGGGAATATTCTGCTGCAGCATCGCCAGCGGTGCCCCTTCTTCTGCACTGTGATAGAGAATTTCCACCTGCAATACGCCCTCTGCTTCCATGGCATCCTCCAAGGCTGATGCCTCCAGCAAGCGCACCTCGCCCCATACGGCTTCTGTGCGAAGCATCTTTCCATTTTCCGTCTTGATTCGTTCCTTAATGATAAATTGGTTGCGGCCCTCTGCTACTGTCAACGGATGTACGATTTCTTCTTTTTCCAGAATCGCTGCCCCTTCCGGCAGCATATACGCATCCATCAATAACGCCGTTTCTGTTTCTTCCCTGCCCCTCAGCCGCGTTCCTATGGTCGCATCCAATACAATTCTTCTACACTCGCCATCTTCATCCAACGCCGGCAATATGCGCTGTTCTTCTACTGTCAACTCTCCGGAAAGCTTCGTTTTCGGACTTAACCCATCCAGTTCCAGATAGCCGCTGAAAGGGATTTTTTCCGTCAGACTGCCTAGCTTTCCCTCCTCGTCCGTATAAAGAAGCTCTACCATCAGCTTCCCGCGAATTTGTGCTTTTCCATCCATGGGTCGCAGCTCCTGCTCCGTCAGACGGATGTTTTCCAGCAGCACATCCCCGATTTCCGGCAAAGCTGGCGGCACCAACAATTCCTCTTTCACCGTAAAGCGATCCTTTCCCTCTGCACTTTCCCGCTCCATACGCAGCGTACCCGTCAATATCTCCATATTTTCGTCAGAAGCGCCTGTCAGCAATGTGATTGAATGGGGTTCCCACGCTTTTGCCTCCACCAGAAGCACCGCTCTCACACCAATCTTTCTATCATTGATGATTTCACAGTCCAGATGCTCCAGTGTCACCGTAAAGGAAATCTCCATGTCCTTTTTCAGCCCATCCATGTGTATATAATCCTCCAATGGCATAGACAATGTCATGGCATATAAAGGTTTTTCTCCTCCCTTTGCATGATATAGGACAGTTATCTCTACCTCTCCCGAAAAAGAAATACGCTCATCGCTAAGTCGTTTATCTCGCAGCCGCACAACGCCTGTGCATCGCAACAAATCCTGCAGATCCGGCTTATTATCCGGTACAATCATATCCCCCTCCAATAAAATCTGGGCTGTCTGCTTTCCCATCGGAGCCTTCCATTCCATAGTTCCCTTATCCAATGTCAATCAAAATCCCTCCTCAGTCCATTCCTGAAACATATGCAAATCCTATCTTTTGTATGTATATGAGCTACAGACATCTTTATGCATAAAAAGGAGCATCTGCTGATGCCAATGTCATTTAGTTAAGATTTTCAATTATTAAGTTAAAGAGCCACTTCAACACAAGAGTTGAGGTGGCTTCCTTTTTTCTGCAAAATTTATGATACTTGTATATTGGAGTTATTATCTAAAAATCCAATTTAGATTTTACTTGTAAGTGAATAGTCAAAAAAATAAGAGCAATGCCGCTACCAACCATAATCCATTGTAATGGCAGTATATCTACGAGTGGGCCAAAAATTACCATACCTAGAGGAAGGAAGCCCGAATACATTGCTCCTATTAATCCGAATACGCGTCCTATCATAGAACTCTCTGACTTTTCCTGTATAATAGTAGTGGTTGCTGTCTGTATCATAGTAAGCGCAATACTATATACAAACATCATCACAAGGTAAAGAATGAAATATGGCGATACCCCCATACCAATTGTCATAATGCTAAGTATCAATAGTCCACTCGCAAATGTTTTTAATCTACTCTTAAATCCTCCCCACATTCCCATTAACACGCCGCCTAAAGCCATTCCTGCAAAACCGACAATCTCAACAGCAGTTAAATACCAATACGCATCTCCATATACTCGACTAACCAACAATGCCGCCATAAATCCGGCAGGTACACTTAATAAGATGAACATTCCATAAACAAGTAGTATTTTCCCGATAATCTTATCTGAAAATGAATACTGAATTCCCGCTTTTATCTCCGGCAAAACCGACACATTTTCATTAGACACTTCTTGTTTTGGTAACAATACGCAGGATAATAAGCCTATACCAATGAGAGCTGTCACTATATCAATAAAAAGCGTAGAGCGAAATGTTGCAATCGATAATATTGTACCTGCGACAGCAGGAGCTACAAACTGAACAACAGATTGCATGGTTGCATTCATCCCATTGTACTTCATTAGATATTCCTCTGGTACGAGTTGTGGTATCACCGCATTAACTGTCGGTGTTTGAATACCTGCTCCAATGGAACGGATCATCGAAATTATCAGCAAAGCACTTAGCAATCCGAAATCAGAAGAAATCATAGGCATTACCAAAAATATGATAAGCGTAGCAATTGTAATTACTCCATCCGCAAGAATAAGCAGTTTTTTTCGATTGTATCTGTCAGCCCACACCCCTGCAAAAAAGGAAATCAAAAATTGTGGCAGATAAGAGCATATCGTAAACGCAGCTACCCACCCTCCACTTGATGTTTTCAACGTTACATACCAAATGATTGACATTTGTACAATCATCGAACCGAATAAGGTAATACATTGGCTGGAAAGAAAAAGCAATGTTCTTCTTTTCCAATTATTTTTTGTTTGATTCATTAATTCAT
>JAZQTP010000071.1:0-31533 GCA_045630845.1 Anaerotignum sp.
GAAACCACCATGAACCCCGAAACCCGCCGTCTGATTCTGGTGACGCCTGATGAAGCGGAACGCACACAGCAGATTTTTGAGCTGCTGCTGGGGGAAAATCTCGCAGGCAGAAAAGAGCATATCGCAGAAGAGGGATATAAATATCTCGATATGATTGATTTGAGTTAAGAGGTGGACTATGGCGAAGAAAAAAACTCCATCCCAAAAAGAATATAAGGATAATTTCATTCAGGAGCAGCGCATCACCGATACACTGGAGCTGAATTATATGCCCTATGCCATGAGTGTCATCGTTTCTCGTGCTATTCCGGAAATTGACGGCTTCAAACCCTCCCATAGAAAGCTCCTGTATACCATGTATCAGATGGGGCTTCTGAAAGGGGACAGAACGAAATCCGCCAATGTGGTAGGGCAGACCATGAAGCTGAACCCCCATGGGGACGGTGCTATTTATGAAACGATGGTGCGTCTGACGACGGACAATGAAGCACTGCTGGTGCCTTTTGTAGATTCCGAGGGGAACTTCGGTAAATATTACTCCAAGGATATGGCGTATGCTGCCTCCCGTTATACGGAGGTAAAGCTGGAGGGCATCTGTCAGGAGCTTTTTGCGGATATTGATAAAAATACCGTAGATTTTGTGGATAACTATGACGGCAGCATGAAAGAGCCTGCCCTCCTGCCCACTACCTTCCCCAATATCCTTGCCAATCCCAATCTGGGGATTGCCGTGGGTATGGCATCCTCCATTTGCAGCTTCAATCTGGCGGAGCTGTGTGAGGCAACGGCGAAATTCATCAAGGATGATACCATTGATTTGTGCGAGCATCTGCCGGCACCGGATTTTTCCACGGGCGGACAGCTGATTTATAATCGCAAGGAACTGGAGCAGATTTATCAGACGGGGCGGGGCAGCATCCGCCTGCGGGCGAAATACCAGTACGATAAAAAGGATAACTGTATCGAGGTGACGGAAATCCCCTACACCACCAATATTGAAGCCATTGTGGATAAAATCATTGCGCTGGTGAAGGCAGGTAAGCTGAAGGACATCACCGATGTGCGGGATGAATCCGACAGAAACGGTCTGAAAATCACCATCGACCTGAAGCGAGGCACCAATGTGGAGCTGCTGATGCATAAGCTCTATGCCATGACGCCGCTGGCGGATAATTTCAGCTGCAATTTTAATGTGCTGATAAAAGGCAGACCGATGGTGCTGGGAGTAGGGGATATCCTCAAAAGCTGGACTGATTTCCGTGTGGATTCCATCCGCCGCCAGCTTGCCTTTGATATGCAGAAAAAATCCGAAAAGCTCCATTTGCTGCAGGGGCTTGCAAAAATTCTGGCTGATATTGATAAAGCCATCTCCATCATCCGTCATACAGAGGAGGAGAAGATGGTCGTGCCAAATCTGATGACAGGCTTCGGCATTGATGAAGTGCAGGCGGAATATATTGCAGAAATCAAGCTGCGTAATATCAATAAGGAATATATCATAAAGCGTATAGAGGAAAGAAAGCTTCTGGAGGAGGAAATCCAGAGCTTGCAGGAAACGCTGAAAAGCGATTCCAAAATCAAAAATATCATCGTAAAGCAGCTGCGGGCAGTGGCGAAGAAATACGGCAAGGAAAGAAAGACGGAAATTGTCCATGCGGATGAGGTGGCAACCCTCTCCAAGGAGGATTTCATAGAGGATTATCCTGTGCGCTTCTTCTTAACACAGCATGGCTATTTCAAGAAGATTTCCCATGCCTCCCTGCGTATGGCGGGAGAGCAGAAGCTGAAAGAGGAGGACACTATGCTGTTGGAGCAGGATGGCATGAACCGTATGGAGCTGCTGTTTTTCTCCAATCAGCAGAATGTCTATAAGCTGAAGGCGTCCGATGTGGCGGATACCAAAGCAAGCGTATTGGGGGATTATCTGCCCAATCTGCTGAATATGGATGCAGGTGAGGAAATCCTCTATATGACTGCCACAGCAGATTACGGCGGACAGTTGGTGTTCTTCTTTGAAAACGGCAAGGCGGCAAAGGTTCCGCTGCGCTCTTATGAAACAAAGACAAACCGCAAAAAGCTTATCAATGGCTATTCGGCCAAGTCTCGTCTGGTGCGTATGGCGTGGTTGGAAGAAGAAGCAGATTTCCTTCTGATACGCAATACGGATAAAGCAGTGCTGCTGCATACAGGGTTGATTCCATCCAACAGCACAAAGAATGCCGGTGGGGTGCAGGTGTTTACCCTCAAAAAGAAAAGCCTTATCACAAGGGTATATACAAAAGAGGAATTTCCCGGAGCGGATGTGGAATATTATAGAATGAAAAAGATTCCTGCAACAGGACATTTTTTGCAGGAAAAGGATAAGGCGGAACTTGATTTGCCTAGCCAGCTTTCACTGGAATAAAAGACAGATATGGAAGAACGATGTTTTCCATGCAGGGTGTCGACAAAGTCGGCACCCTTTTTCGTACTGCGGCGGTGCAGAGCATTTTGCTAAGCAAAATACTTTTTTATGAAAAAGGTGACATAATCTCGCAAAAGTGGTGAGAAATATCAAAAAAAGAGACATTTTATGGTATAGTGTGGAGAGAAAAGAGCATTTTCAGTGGACATTTCTGGAATTTGTGTTATAATTGTAAAGTAATTTGTGTTTACAAATCTGTAAAAGAACCGAAAAAAGTTTGAAACATTCATGAAGGATGGTTGTTTGTCCTTCAGAAAGGATTGGATTTTATGAAGCGGTTATCGGTGTTTATTCTTGCGTTGCTGCTGAGCCTTTCGGCGGCATTTTCTGCGGCGGCGCTCCATACGAATGCCAGTGTATGGGCAGTTTCCTCCATGGAGTATGCCTATAGCCACGGTCTGATCACGGAGGCAGAGCTGGGAAAGGCAACCTCACCCATGAGCAGACAGGAATTTTGCAGCGTGATCATGCATTTTCTGCAGGCGGTAACAGGAATCGAGCGAAAGGCAACACAGGCATCGCCTTTTTCAGACTGTGAGGATCCGATGGTCATTGCGGCTTATGAAGCGGGGATCATCGGCGGTACGGAACCGGGGAAATTTGCGCCGAAGCGGACGCTGACTAGAGAACAGATGGCGATTATGATTGCGCGAACATTAAAGGTATGCAGCTTTGATTTGCAGGAGGGTGCAAAGTCCCATCCCTTTACAGATACCAAAACGCTGTATGCTTCTTCTAATGAATATATTGATGAGCTGTATGGCGTAGGAATTGTCAGCGGCTATGAAGATGGGACATTTGGCCCTTTTCGTCAGATGACAGTGCAGGAGGCAGTGATTTCTTTTGTGCGTGCTTATCGTTATATTATGACTGGGGATGCCGAGGGGATGCACCCGATGCCCGGTGAGGAGGCAGTACAGCCGCCGACAGAGGCGCAGAAGGTGACAGAGGAGAAGGAAAAACCGCCGGTAGACATGGCTGCGGCGAAGGAGGTTTTGCTGGAGGATGGCGTTCTCCGGCTTGGCATGACGGCGGCAGAGCTTACGGATGCATGGGGCGAGCCGGAGCGGGTGGATGAAACCCTCTACGGCTTGGAAAGATATGTTTATCTGAATGATTATGAACAATATTTCTTCGTGACCATTCAGGATGGAGCGGCTGTGGAGATTTTTGTGCCGGGAACGGCGTATACCTATCTGGATACACCGGGAGAGGGGACAATGGCAGACATCCGTGGGCTGACACATATCAGTGCGGCGGAGCATAGCGGCGTAATCGAGCGGGAGGATATGGAAGCCCGCTTGCTGATGGATTATGAAGGAAAGCTCTGCGGGCTGCTGCTGCAGACCAAGGCATTTTTGGAAACAAGGGAACTGAAAAGTACCATATTGGAGCCGTTGCGTCTGGATTTGGAGGCAGAGTTGCTGGATTTGATACAAGTGTGCAGAAAAGAAAGGGATATTCCTCTTCTGACATGGGATAAAATGCTGTGGGAGGTTGCTCTTGCTCATACACGGGAGATGATTTCCAGAGGTTATTTTGATTATACCGATTGGAGTGGTAGCACGCCTTTTGGCAGGATCATGGAACGCGGAAAGCAATTTCATACAGCATCGGAAACCATTGCAAGACAGCGGGGAGATGTGGTGAATATCTATCAGGAATGGATGCGCAATGCGTCTAAAATCAATGCGTTGATAGACAGTACCATGCAAGAGGTAGGCATTGGTGTTGGATCTTATACAAAAACGCTTTATGTTACCATAGATATGGTGGGGCAAGATTTAGCAAAAAATAAAAAATAAACGAGGGGGAGTGCGGATGATTTCCGAGATTGGTAATTCAATTAGTCTTGGAAATCATCCGCACTCCTCTCTGTTCTGACGAAAGGAGTAAATGTTTTAACGAGATGCCTTATGGAAATCCATATGTTTATAGCTGTCTGTAGTTAGGAAAATAGGAAAAAATCTTGTATTTCATAGAAGAAAGTGTTAATATGATACGATAAAAGTATTGTGTCCTTTGGGTGATACCTAAAGGTTTTTGCAAGGAGGATACCTTATGAAAGTTGTGATCGTTGGGGATGGCAAGGTCGGCGGCACGGTTGCTAGACAGCTCTCCGCTGAAGGACATGACATCATTGTGATAGATAATAATATAAAGGTTTTGAACCACGCCTCCAATACGATGGATATTATGAGTGTGGAGGGAAATGGTGCCAGCATGACAGTGCAGAGAAGGGCGGGGGTGCCGGAGGCTGATTTGCTGATTGCTGCCACATCGCTAGATGAAGTCAATATGCTTTCCTGCCTAGTTGCAAAAAAAGTAGGTGTTAATAATACCATTGCTCGCGTGAGAAATCCGGAGTATTACGAGCAGATAAGAGAGCTAAAGGACGAGCTAGGGCTGAGCATGGCAGTAAATCCTGAACTGGCGGCGGCAATGGAAATCTCCCGCTTGCTGCGGTTTCCTTCTGCGTTGAAAATAGAGTTGTTCGCTCGTGGACGAGTAGAACTGGTGGAAATCAAAATTGCGCCCCATAGCGTACTGGATGGGATGCCTCTGCGGGAGATTTATAAGGAATTTCAGGTGAAAGTCCTTATCTGCGCGGTACAGAGGGGGGAGAATGTCTATATTCCCAGCGGTGATTTCGTGCTACAGGCGGGGGATAAAATTAATTTGACAGCACCCCATATAGAAATCACAAAATTTTTCCGTACCATCGGTATTTTCCGTACCGGCGTAAAATCCGTTATGCTCATTGGTGGCGGCAGGTTGGCGTATTATTTGGCGAAGGATCTGCTCTCCATGTATGTGCGGGTGAAAATCATCGAAAAGGATTATGACCGCTGTGAATATCTCTGCGAAATGCTGCCGGAGGCTATTGTTATCCACGGTGACGGCACCGATAAGGAGTTGCTGCAGGAGGAGGGGCTGGAAAAGACAGATGCGTTGGTTTGTCTGACAGGGATGGACGAGGAAAATATTGTGGTAGCCCTTTACGGCAAGGCAAGGAAGATTTCAAAGGTCATTGCCAAAATCAATCGCATTTCCTTTGATGAAATTCTGGACAATCTGGATATTGACGGGTTTATTTCTCCGAAAACTATCGCAGCAAATCATATTGTTCGCTATGTGCGTGCCATGCAGAATTCTGCAGGCAGCAGCAATGTGGAAACACTGTATAAAGTGGTAAATGAAAAGGTAGAAGCGCTGGAGTTTAAGGTGCGTGAAAAATCTCCTGTTGTTGGAATACCATTGAAGGATATGAAAAGAAAAGATGGCGTTCTGGTTGCTACTATCATCCGCGGCAATAACATCATCATTCCCGGCGGTAACGATACCATCGAGGTTGGGGATAGTGTAATCATTGTTACTATGACAAAACTGATGGATTTGAAGGATATTCTGAATAAACATTAAGACTGGTGAAAAAGTATGAATTATAATATGATTGCCTATTTATTAGGCAATATCCTCTATATTGAGGGGGTGTTGCTTTCGGTTCCTGTTGCGGTGGCGTTTTGCTATCAGGAGGAACTTTCGGCAACGGCATTTATTGCATCGGCAGCGGTTTGTCTGCTAGTCGGTGCCATGCTGCAAAGCCATGAGCCAAAGGATAAGCGGATTTATGGTCGGGAGGGCTTTATCGTAGCAGCGGCTTCGTGGATTATCATGTCGTTTTTTGGAGCACTTCCGTATTATCTTACAAAATCCATCTCTGGCTTTATCAACTGTTATTTTGAAACAGTGTCCGGCTTTACCACAACAGGGGCAACCATGCTGGCAGAGATTGAGCATTTGGATAATGCGATCCTCTTCTGGAGATGCTTTACCCATTGGATCGGCGGTATGGGGATTCTGGTATTCATGCTGGCGGTTATGCCGTTGAGCGATGACAGGACGATGCACCTGATGAAAGCGGAGGCACCGGGGCCGCTGGTTTCTAAGCTGGTGCCCAGAGTGAAATCTACGGCAAAGCTGCTGTATATTATTTATGTGGTGTTGACGCTTCTGGAGATTATCTTGCTGTTTGCAGGAGGAATGCCTTTGTTTGATAGTATTATCCATGGCATTTCCACCGCAGGCACGGGCGGCTTTTCCAATAAAAATGCCAGCGTTGCTGCCTATGACAGCAAATATTTTGAATATATCATTACGATTTTTATGCTGCTGTTCTCTGTGAACTTCAATCTATTTTATCTGATGCTGATGAAGGACTTTAAGAATGTGTGGCGCAACGAGGAACTGCGAACCTTTCTATTTATTGTGATTGTGGCAACAGCCCTCATCACCTGCAATATTTATCATTATTATCCTACCTTGGAGTCTGCTTTTCGTCATGCGATTTTCCAAGTGGCAGCGATTATGAGTACAACAGGCTTTGTTACGGCAAATTTTGACCTTTGGCCGGAGTTTTCCAAGACCATCCTGTTCTGCCTGCTGTTTCTGGGTGCTTGTGGCGGTTCTACAGCCGGCGGCATAAAAATATCTCGCTTTATCATCTTGATTAAGCTTGTATTGCGGGAGGTAAAGCATATCGTGCATCCTCGTTCTGTGAATCTGATTAAGCTAGACGGATTCAAGATTGAATCGGATGTGATAAGAAGCGTTGCTAGCTTCATCATTCTGTATATCTTTATTCTGCTTGGCTCCTTCATTCTGATTTCGATGAATGGGTTTGACTTTGCAACGAATATGACGGCGGTAACGACTTGTCTGAGTAATGTTGGTCCCGGCTTGAATATGGCTGGACCTACGGAAAGTCTGGTATTTTTCTCGCCCTTTTCCAAGCTAATCCTTTGTCTGGATATGCTTTTGGGCAGGCTTGAAATTTTTCCGATTTTGATGTTGATTACACCCTCCATTTGGAGAAGAGGATATATGTAAACAGAAAAAGCAGCCGGGGGCTGCTTTTTCTTATAGGCTGTAGACAAACCTAATTTCTGTACTACGAAAAGGTTTGGGACACCCTCTTTTTATTCTGCGGATATTAGCCCTGTGTCTTGTCAGCCATCATTTTTTCCTGCTGTTCGATCATCTTTTTCACCATATATCCACCTACATAACCATTCTGAGCAGATGTCAGGTCGCCGTTATAGCCCTTTTTCAGAGGGACACCGATTTCGTTGGCAACTTCAAACTTGAACTGTTCCATAGCGGCTCTTGCCTCGGGTACATTGATTTTGTTGCTGTTAGAATTAGAATTGGAATTACTCATTTTGTATGACCTCCTTTAGACTTGTCACTTTTTGTTTTTTTCTTGCTTTGGTGTTGCAAGCTTAGTATGACCGAAGGAAAAAGCTTTATGTTAGGAACATACTGCCATGAAAGCAGGCGAATTATGGCAGAAGAAATGATTTTCATAATAAAATGCAAATAATACTTTACATACGCCAGACAATCATGGCAAAAGCACTACTTGAAAGTGACATTATGATAGGTGTAGCGTTTTATTTTGAGAAATTCTTTTCTTATAGAAATACGATTGACAATGACCAAAAGGGGGCATATCATGAAAAAGAATGAATTTGCGAGGAGGATAAAAAATGAATGTTTTGAGCCATTTGGGCTGTGATAAGGTATTCCATTATTTTGAGGCGGTCTGCGATATTCCCCATGGCAGCCTGTATGAAAAAGCTCTGAGCGATTATATCGTTTCGTTTGCGCAGGAAAGAGAGCTGTATTGCCGCCAAGACGAAAGAATGAATGTTGTCATCAAAAAGGGCGGCACAGCGGGGTATGAATCTGCACCGGCATTGATTATTCAAGGGCATATTGATATGGTTTGCGAGAAGAATGCCGATACAGAGCATGATTTTCTGACAGAACCCTTAAAGCTGTATATTGATGGGGATGATATAAAAGCAAGAGGTACAACACTGGGAGCAGATAATGGCATTGCAGTAGCCTATATGCTGGCACTTTTGGACGCAGAGCATATTGAGCATCCGCCTCTGGAATGTGTTTTTACCGTAGAAGAAGAAATCGGTATGGGCGGCGCAACGGATTTGGATGTATCCGATTTGGAGGGCAAGCGTTTTCTGAATATGGATACAGAAGAAGAAGGCTATCTGATGGTAAGCTGCTGCGGCGGCAGACGGATGCGGATGTATCTGCCGATAGAAAGAACTGCAATACCGGCAGGAGAAAAGGCGTACAGTCTGCGTATCCGTGGGCTGAAAGGCGGCCATTCCGGTGCGGATATTCATTTGCAGAGAGCCAGCGCAAATGTGCTGATGGGCAGAGCGTTGCTGGAAATCAGAGAGCAGCTGCCGTATCATCTGGCAGAGATAAATGGCGGGAATATGGATAATGCAATTTGCCGTGAGGCAGAAGCAATCCTTACCATCAATCCTGCCAAGGAAGCGGAGCTGGTACGGCTGGTGCAGGGCCTACGGGAAACCTTTCTGGCGGAATATAAAGACAGAGAAAGTGATATACTGATGACAGTAGAGAAGATGGATGCAGCGGAAATTCTGACGGATACAGTCAGAGATCACATCATCAGTCTGCTGCAGCTGCTGCCTTATGGCGTGCAGACGATGGATACCAATATGGAGGGACTGGTGGAAAGCTCCAGCAATATCGGTATTGTTCGCACAGAGGCAGATCATATCTTCATTGATAATGCGGTGCGTGGCTCTGTGGAAAGCAGAAAAGAGGCTATTTGCAGGAAGATAGAGGTTCTGGGGGCTATGTGCGGAGCGAAGGTGGTTGGAGTTAATGATTATCCCGGCTGGCAGTATAATCCCGATTCGGAGCTGTTACAGATTTTTAAGGCGGCATGGGCAGAGCATTTTGGCGTTGAGCCGAAAGTGGTGGCAATTCATGCAGGGCTGGAATGTGGTCTGTTTGCGAAAAAGATTCCCGGGCTGGACTTGATTTCTCTGGGACCGGATATGCATGATGTGCATACACCCGATGAAAGGCTTTCCATTTCCTCCACGATTCGTGTGTGGGATTATCTGAAGGCTGTGCTGAAAAAATTAAAATAAGAAAGAGGGCATACGATGCGGCTTCCATGGAACAAAAAATACATGGAGATTTCCTTTCATGTCATTCTTACGGTTCTGGTATTGATTGGCGCGGGCGGTGTGCTGCTTCGGCTTCCCGATGCGAAAAATGTCATATTGCAGACGGCGGGGAATTTCCTCGCCATTTTTGCGCCTGTGGGCTGGACATTCTTCTTTACGCTGCTGCTAGAGCCGATGACAGCCTTTTTTCAGCGGCTTTATGAGAAAAACAGTACCCTTTATCACCGCAGCTGCATCAAAAACAGAAAGGTTGGGACGGCTTATGCCTATCTGACGGTAGGGCTGCTCTTGTTTTTGCTTGGCAGCTTCCTTGCCAGAAAAATCGGAAATGCAGATATAGAGAGCATTTCCTTTCAAATCAGTGCTTCCATTCGGCGGGCTGGGGATATATTGGTATATTTTAATCTGAAGCTGGCAGAAATGGGAATTTTGCAGAATGCAGAGGTGATACTTTCCCATTGGACAGAACAGCTCACCCAATGGATGGAGAGTAAATTATTGGGACTTGCCAATGGACTTCCGGCTATTGGCAGCAGCCTTCTAGATGTTATCATTGGGTTGACGGCGGCATTTTATCTATTGATGGAAAAAGAAAAACTGATAACAGTAGGGCGAGAAATGATGACTGTTCTGATTGGGAAAAGGGCAGCCGGTACGCTTGGACGACTTTTTATTACAGTATATACCGTTTTTTCGTGCTATTTTACAGGGCAGCTTCTGGATGCCTGCATTATGGCGGTGTTGTTTTCGGCGGCTTTTTTGGTGCTGGGCTTGCCTCATGCGGTCTTTTTGGGACTGCTTTCCGGATTTTTTAATCTGATTCCGTACTTTGGAGCAATAACAGCCTTTGTGTTGGCTGTGTTTTCCGGATTGAACAGTGATATGCCGATGAAAGCGCTGTATGCGGCAATATGGATTCTTTTGCTGCAGCAGATAGACAGCCTTTATCTTGTGCCGCGGATTATCGGGCGGCGTCTGGAGCTGCATCCGGTATTGGTGCTGTTTTCGCTGGCTGTGTTTGGCAGGATATTCGGTTTCTGGGGGCTGCTTCTGGCGGTGCCGCTGGGCGCTCTTTGCAAAAGCTTTCTTTTCTGGTTATATGAACGAAAAAAATCGACGATATCCTACTGATTTTATAAAAATACCTATTTTGTTTAGAAAGAAATTCATGTATAATCAAGATAGGTATGTATACAGAATAATAAAACCTACGGCATGATATAGAAAGGCGGTAATTAAATGAGAGGTCTTGTATATGAGGTGAAGGATGATCTGTTAAAGGCGACCATCCATAGAAAAGAAGCCTGTGGTGAATGTAGAGCCTGCTTTGCAGGTATGACAAAGTCGGAAATGGATATTGAAGCAAAAAATCTCTGTGATGCAGAGGTGGGAGATTGGGTAGAGCTGGAGCTGCAGGAAAATGCATTTTTCAATGCGGTCGTGATTATGTATGGGCTGCCCTTTATTGGTTTTATCGCAGGCATTATACTCGGAAACTTCGGTATTCCCAAGGTGCTGCCTACGGTTTCTTCAACAGCGTGTGCCATCATCTGCGGCGTACTGGGCATCGTGCTTGCCATGCTTTGGATTAAAAGCCAGAATCCCAGATGGGAGAGCGGCAAATATCGCCCGCTGGCAACAAAAATCGTAGAAGGCGAAGAGGATGAGGTCATCAACGGCAATTATCAGCCATAAGCCGGCAGAAAAGACTATTGCGGAAAAGCTCTCGTTGAGCAGCCTTGCAATTTTTAACCACTTCCGCAATATTTGAAATCAGTATAATCGAAACTCCCCGAATTTTTCGGGGAGTTTTCACATTTTGTCCCTTTTTTCATAGGATAAGGCAAGGGGGTGAAAGTGATGCTGAAGGATGGGGTGCGCAGTTGGTATGAGGCAGGGGAATCCTGCTCCCGTATCATTCTGCGGGCTGCTGCTGCGGAATATGGCTTCAGCCTTTCAGATGATATTCTGGCTGCCTGTGGCGGCATCAGTGGCGGCTTCGGTATTGGGGGGATGTGCAGTGCTGTGGTGGCGGCGGTCATGGTGT
Source organism: Anaerotignum sp. (assembly GCA_045630845.1). Classification (GTDB taxonomy): domain Bacteria; phylum Bacillota; class Clostridia; order Lachnospirales; family Anaerotignaceae; genus Anaerotignum_A. The sequence goes on from JAZQTP010000071.1 coordinate 11,549, forward strand.
TGGGATTGTTGTTTGATGGAGAGGAGATTGCAGGAAAGCGGATTCTGTTCCTTTATCGGATGCAGGAGCAGCTGGGGCGTCTGGATTGCGGCACGCTTTCCGGAATGGATGCGGATTGTCTGCCGCTATTAGAGGAGATAGCGGAAGTTCTGGATGAGGTGATTGCAGACTGATGGGGCATCATTCTTCCAAAGGAGCTTCCGCAGCCTTTAGTCTTTGATTTTCCTTTCTAAGGAGGGAAAGCTCTGCCTCCAGTTTTTCCGTCTGGGCTTTCCAGCGGGCGTTGACGGCAGCAATTTCATCGCTTCTTTGTGCCAGCAAAGCAGTCATTTCTTCTAGCTGCTGTTTATTCTGTTCCTGTAATGCGTTGTAGGCACGGGCATAATCCGGCTGCGGTTTTGGCGCAGGTTTTTCTTTTTCCGGCTGAGAGAGGGGGAACAGAACGGGCAGATACCCATTCTGTAGGTCGCCGTAACATTCGGTGCTGTTAAAATCATTTTCTTCTGCACCCAGCACCTCCGCCTTGAGGCAACGACTAGGGAAAGGATCGGTAAATTTTTCCACTGCACCAAAGGAAGCACCGCCGTTTTCGGAAACACAGCGCATAGGCTGCCCTGCGGCTGTCCACATGAGAATCAGCTTGTTTTTCTGCAAATAGATCAGGCAGTTGTCGCAGTTGCTGTCTTCCCACACAATCCGTGGGGTGCTGATGGCAGAGGTGTGCTTGTATTGATAGACTACCTGTGTACGAAACATACCACGCACAATATAGAGCAGATGTATTTTTTCGCTGTCATTGACGATGGATAAATCAGAGTAGGGAACAGGTGTCTGAATCAGAGGGGTTACGCTGCCCATGGTGTAAGGCTCCAAGAGCATTTCTCTGGCACTTAGCACATTTCTGCCTGTACGATAATAAAGAATGATATGCTCCTGATTCAAACGCCGTGCCAGAAAAGGCGTGTTCTGCATAGGCAGGAAGCGGTCTATCTGATAAGGTGTTTCCCATTTTCCTTTTTGAAAGGTCGTATAAAGCAAGGCATCCACACCGGTGGACTCTGTTGGTCTATGGTAAATCAGATGGAAGGTATCGGCAATGGGGAGGAAAAAATATTTCCCGTTGCCTTTTCCTTGTAAGTCTTCCAACATAGGGCGATGCTCCCAATGGATAAAATCGCCGGAGGATGCCATAAAAAGCTGTCCGTCTATATCGGAATAAAGCAGGTGGGCAGCATTATCATTTTGGCACAGAGAGAAAACAGGTGCGGCTTTTTCCGCCACTCTGCCTGCTGATGTCCAGCCATCTGCGGAATAACGGCGGCAGAGGATGCTGCCCTGTTCATAATAAAAAAGATAAAAGGAACCGTTTTTTGCTTTCAGATATTTGACATGGGGATTTTGCATGATTTCGCTCCCATCGGTATATTTTCATAACAAGTTTATGCGTTAAAATAGAAAAATCCCCTTTATCATCCGATAAAGAGGATTTTTTTTACCCTATAAGAAATTCCGCTTCTTATAGAGTAAAAAAACTTCGGTGGATCGCACTGCGGCGGCAAGGTAGTCAGTCGCTAGCGACACCGCCGCAGGCGGAGCATTTCGTCAAGCGAAATGCTTTTTTATGATGTTCTTATTTCTGTGGCTTTGCTTCGCAGTAAATACAGCGATATTCGCCACTTTCTGTCTGTTTGAAGATATGAGGGATTTCCTGTTCTACAGAGGTGATGCAGCGGGGGTTTTCGCAATGATATGCATCGCTTACAGCAGCATCGGAGCGGATGCCTTCTACACCGTTTTTCGCATCCTCCAGTAATTTCAGAATTAGTGCCATACGGATGTATTTCCCGTTCAGAACCTGTTTGAAATAGCAGGCTCTGGGATCATCATCCACAGCAACGGAAATTTCATTGACACGGGGCAGGGGATGCAGGATACAAAGGTCTTTCTTTGCAGTAGTCAGTTTATCCATATTCAGGATATAGCTGTCTTTCAGACGCAGATAGTCCGCTTCATTGAAGAAACGTTCCTGCTGTACTCTTGTCATGTACAGGATGTCCAGTTCGGGCATAGCATCCTCCAGACTGGTTGTTTCAACATAAGGGATGCCTTCCTTGTTCAGCTCGTCGATGATATATTCGGGAACCTTCAGCTCATCGGGGGAGATCAGCACGAATTTTACATTTTCATAGCGTGTCAGTGCATGGATCAAGGAGTGAACGGTTCTGCCGAATTTCAGATCGCCGCACATACCCACCACCAGATTGTCGAAATGTCCTTTTTCCCTCTGGATTGTCAAGAGGTCAGCCAGTGTCTGAGTAGGGTGATTATGCCCGCCGTCGCCGGCATTGATAATAGGAACATCGCAGCGCATGGAAGCGATCATAGGCGCACCCTCCTTGGGATGGCGCATGGCAATAATATCCGCATAGCAGCCTACAGTTTTCACAGTATCGGCAACGCTTTCGCCTTTTGCCGCAGAGCTGTTGTTTGCTGCAGAAAAGCCCAGCACGCTGCCGCCCAGCTCCAGCATTGCCGCCTCAAAGCTCAGACGGGTGCGGGTAGAGGGCTCAAAAAACAGCGTAGCCAGTTTTTTGCGTTTGCACTTTTCGGCATATTTATCGGGATTGGCGATAATGTCATTTGCAGTAGCAATGAGTGCGTCGATTTCTTCTACGGTCAGGTCAACAATATCAAGCAGACTTCTCATAGATCACATCTCCCTCCAGCTTTCATCACTGGGATTGCTGCGGAATTTCAGCAGACGAGCAATATCGGATTCTTTGATATAGCCTTCTTTTGCAGCAACCTCAGCAACTGCGTCAAAATTAGACAGGCTCACATTTTTTACATTTGCCTCAGCCAGTCTGTCCAGACCTTTCTGCATACCATAAGTGAAGATGGAAACAACGCCCAGCACTTCCGCACCAGCTTCACGCAGTACATTTACCACTTCGATGCAGCTGCCTGCTGTGGAGATCAGGTCTTCTACAACAACGACTTTCTGGCCTTTTTCCAGTTTACCTTCGATCTGGTTGTTTCTGCCGTGGTCTTTTGCACCGGAACGAACATAACCCATAGGCAGATCCAGCAGATGTGCTGTGATGGCTGCATGAGCGATACCCGCTGTGGATGTACCCATCAGAACCTCTGCTTCGGGGTAGTGTTCCTTGATGGTTTCAGCCAGTGCATTTTCCACATGGTTTCTAACTGCAACGGATGTCAGAGTCAGTCTGTTGTCGCAGTAGATAGGGCTTTTGATACCGCTTGCCCATGTGAAGGGTTCTTCGGGACGCAGGAAAACTGCACCGATGGACAGCAGGTCTTTTGCGATCTGTTCTTTGAATTTCATATCTATATCCTCCTAAAAATCGAAATCGGAAACCTTTCTTCCCTTGGTGAAAGGTTTCCAAACCTTCCAAAGAACCGCTTGGGGCAGATAAAACCGCGAGGCTCTGCCTCACACTCCGCAAGCCTTTGAAAAGGCTTGACCGAAACTTTTATTTGCCTTCGGCGGATAAATTCTATTCCTCTGCAAAAGCGTATGCTTTTGCCAATCGGGTTCCAAGGGAATGATTCCCTTGGCGGGGTATGGGGCAGAGCCCCATGAAAATCAACCTAAGAATTCAGCGACACATCTTCTGTAAGCCGCAACGGGATCAGCCGCCTGTGTGATCGGTCTGCCTACTACGATATAGTCGGAGCCCAGTTCTCTTGCCTTTGCAGGTGTTGTGACACGCACCTGATCACCTGCTTCGCCATCAGCAAAACGCACACCGGGAGTGATGGTCAGGAAAGCTTCCCCGCAAACAGCCTTTACCTTGCCTGCTTCCAGAGGGGAGCATACAACGCCGTCCAGACCGGATTTCTTCGCATTGCTTGCATAGTGCATAACAACCTCGTCCAAGGGTCTGTCGATCAAGAGGTCTTCTTTCATTCTTTCTTCGCTTGTGGATGTCAGCTGTGTGACTGCAATCAGCAGGGGACGAGTGCCGTCAGGTCTGGTCAGCCCTTCCAGTGCAGCCTCCATCATAGCGTTTGTGCCTGCGGCGTGCAGATTTGTGATGTCCACATCCAGATTGGACAGTACAGACATTGCCTTTTTTACTGTGTTGGGAATATCATGCAGTTTCAGATCAAGGAAGATTTTATGACCTCTTTCCTTGATTTCTCTAACGATAGCAGGACCTTCCGCGTAGAAAAGCTCCATGCCAACCTTCAGAAAAGGCTTTCTTTCTTCGTTTTTGAAATTGTCCAAAAATGCCATCAGCTCTGCCTTGCTGTTAAAGTCGCAGGCGATAATTACATCTCTGTTCATTTGCGGGCACCTCCAATAATATCATTCAGATCTTTGATGTTGTATTTTTCCATGACACGGGGCAGGTCTTCAATGATTTCCTTACAGATATACGGATTCACCAGATTTGCCGCACCGATTTCCACTGCCGTTGCGCCGGCAAGCATCATTTCAATCACATCCTCCGCAGAGGAAACACCGCCCATACCAATGACAGGGATATTGACCGCTTCCGCTACCTGATATACCATTCTTACGGCGATAGGGAAGATGGCACTGCCGGAGAAGCCGCCCATTTTGTTTGCAATGACAGGCTTCTTTGTTTTCAGATCGATACGCATACCCATCATTGTGTTGATGAGGGCGATGCCGTCTGCACCGGCTGCTTCACAGGCTTTTGCGATAGCAACGATGTCTGTTACATTGGGTGTCAGCTTGATATAGACAGGCTTTGTTGTGACAGCCTTAACTGCCCTTGTAACGGCTGCTGCGGCTTCGGGATCTGTACCGAAGCTCATGCCGCCATGATGCACATTGGGGCAGGAGATATTTACTTCCAGAATACCGACTTGCGGCTCTTTATCCAGCAGCGCACAGGTGTGGGCATACTCCTCGATGGAGAAGCCGCTGACATTGGCGATCACAGGCTTATGGAATACCTTAGCCAGCTTGGGCAATTCTTCGGAAATCACTTTATCTACACCGGGATTTTGCAGACCAACAGAGTTGATCATGCCTGCAGGACATTCTGCAATACGGGGCAGGGGATTACCGAAGCGGGCTTCCTTTGTGGTTCCTTTGAAAGAGAAAGAACCCAGAATATTGATGTCATATAATTCTGCAAATTCATAGCCATAGCCGAAAGTACCGCTGGCGGGGATGACAGGGTTATCGAGCGTGATACCGCTGAGAGTCACTTTTGTATTTACCATATGATCTCCTCCTTCACCAGTACAGGGCCATTCTTGCAGATGCGCTTGTTTCCGTATTTTGTCTGGCAGGAGCAGCCCATGCACGCGCCGAAGCCGCAGCCCATGCGTTCCTCAAAGGAAAGCTGTCCGCTTGTTGTTGTCACATCGGAAAGGGCTTTCAGCATAGGTTCGGGACCACAGGTATAGAAATATGTATAATCGGGGATCGTTTTTACAACATCCGTAACAAAGCCTTTTGTGCCTGCAGAGCCGTCTGCTGTTGCGACATACACCTCAACGCCAAGCTTTTCAAATTCTTCTTGATAGAATACTTCTGCTGCTGTATTAAAGCCGAGAATTACAATGGGCTTCTTGCCCTCCGCAACCAGATTTTTTGCCAGTCGGTACATGGGAGGGACGCCAACGCCGCCGCCAATCAAGAGGGGCTTGTCGCCGGAAACGGAGGTATCATAACCATTACCCAGACCTGTTAGAATATCCAGTTTATGCTTGGGTGTCATTTTGCTCATGGTTTCTGTGCCTTTGCCCACAAGCTTATACAGGATGGTTAGCGTGTTTTCATCATAGTCGCACACAGAAATGGGGCGGCGCAGGAAAAAGCCGTTTAATTTGATATTTACAAACTGACCGGATGCGGTAATGGCGGAGGTGTCCCCCGCCAAAACCATTTTGCATACGCTATCGGTCAGTTTTTCATTACTTATAATTGTAAAGAAAGACTGTTTCACGATAATCCTCCTTATAATTAAGCATCAATCGTGGAGATACCCAGTGTGGTTTCTTCCAGTACATCCAGCAGAACGCTTACAGTATCCAGCGCAGTGAACACAGTCACATTGTTTTCTACAGCGCACTGGCGGATGCTCTGACCGTCATTGCCGCTTGCTGCGGTGGAATTGATATCTCTTGTATTGATTACATAGCTTACATAACCCTGACGGATGGAATCGAAGATTTCTTCGCTGCCGTCAGATACTTTTTTCTTTGTACGGGTACGGATGCCGTGTTCCTTCAGGAAATCAGCCGTGCCCTTTGTCGCTTCGATATTGAAGCCCAGCTGATAGAAGCGGCGAATCAGAGGCAGTGCTTCTTCTTTGTCCTTGTCCGCAATGGTTGCCAGAACAGTACCGTAGTTCTGGATATTCATGCCGGAAGCCTGCAATGCTTTCCACAGTGCTCTGTTCAGCTTATTATCGTAACCGATGGCTTCACCGGTGGATTTCATTTCGGGGGACAGGTAAGTGTCCATGCCGTGCAGCTTAGAGAAGGAGAATGCAGGAACCTTTACATACCATCTCTTCTTTTCATCGGGATATAAACCGAAGATACCCTGTTCTTTCAGAGATTTGCCCAGAATTGCCAGTGTTGCAATGTCTGCCAGAGAGTAGCCTGTTGCCTTGGAGAGGAAGGGTACTGTTCTGGAGGAGCGGGGGTTTACTTCGATAACAAATACATTATCCTCTGCATCTACAATGAACTGGATGTTAAACAGACCGATGATGCCAATACCCAGACCAAGCTTCTTTGTGTATTCCAGAATTTTGCCCTTTGCTTTGTTGGAAACAGAGAAGGTAGGGTATACGGAGATAGAGTCACCAGAGTGTACACCTGTTCTTTCAACATGCTCCATGATGCCGGGTACGAATACATCGATGCCGTCACAAACAGCGTCAACCTCCAGCTCCTTGCCCTGAATATATTTGTCAACCAGTACAGGCTGATCTTCATTGATGGCTACGGCTGTTTTCAGATAAGTTCTCAGCTGTTCCTCGCTGGCAACAATCTGCATTGCACGGCCGCCCAGAACATAGGAGGGGCGAACTAGAACAGGATATCCGATTTCTTCTGCCGCTTTTACACCTGCTTCGATATTTGTAACCGCCTGACCTTTGGGCTGAGGGATGCCCAGCTCACGCATGATGTGTTCAAAGGAATCTCTGTTTTCTGCTTTTTCAATGGCAGCCACATCGGTGCCGATGATTTTTACGCCTCGTTTCATCAGAGGCTCTGCCAGATTGATGGCAGTCTGTCCGCCCAGAGAAGCAATGATACCCAGAGGCTGTTCCAGTTCTACTACATTCATAACATCCTCAACAGTCAGAGGCTCGAAGTAGAGCTTGTCACTTGTGGTATAGTCTGTGGAAACGGTTTCGGGGTTATTGTTGATGATGATGGATTCGTAGCCGTATTCCTTAATGGTGGTTACCGCATGAACCGTGGAGTAGTCAAATTCTACACCCTGACCGATACGGATGGGGCCGGAGCCCAGCACGATGATTTTTTTCTTGTCGCTCAGTCGGGAGTCATTGCCTTCTTCATAAGTGGAGTAGAAGTAGGGGATATAGCCGCCGCAGCCGCTTGTTTCAATCATTTTGTATACAGGGAACAGCTTGATTTCTTTTCTTAAATCGAATACGGCAACTTCGTTCCAGCCCCACAGCTTTGCAATGAATTTATCGGAGACACCCATTTTCTTTGCAATAGACAGGACTTCTTTGCTGCCAATATTTTCGGACAGTGTTTTTTCATAGTCAACGATCTTCTTGAAGGATTCCAGAAAGTATTTCGTGATTTTGGTCGCTTCAAAAATATCATCCAGAGAAACGCCGTTTCTGATCAGCTGTGCGATGGCATAAATTCTGTCATCGGGGCTGGTTGCGATGTATGCCAGCATTTCTTCATTGGGCATTTCATCAAATTTTGCCATGTAGAGATGGCTCACGCCGATTTCCAGAGAGCGTACGGATTTCAGCAGACATTCTTCCAGTGTTCTGCCGATACCCATAACTTCGCCGGTTGCCTTCATCTGTGTGGACAGCGTGTTTGCCGCTGTTGCGAATTTATCGAAGGGGAAACGAGGCATTTTTGCTACGATATAATCCAGAGCGGGTTCGTAGTTTGCTGTTGTTTCGCCGATCTGAATTTCATCCAGACTCATACCGACAGCGATTTTTGCTGTTACTCTCGCAATAGGGAAACCGGATGCCTTGGAAGCCAGTGCGGAGGAGCGGGATACACGAGGATTTACCTCAATCAGATAATACTGAGAGGAATTGGGATCTAGTGCGAACTGTACATTACAGCCGCCTTCGATTTTCAGATCTCTGATGATTTTCAGAGCGGATTCCTTCAGCATATTAAAATCATGGTCATCCAGTGTCAGAATGGGAGCGACTACGATGGAGTCACCTGTGTGAACGCCGACAGGGTCGATGTTTTCCATACCACAGATGGTGATGGCACGGTCTGTACCGTCACGCATAACCTCAAATTCGATTTCTTTATAGCCTTTTACACTCTTTTCCACCAGAACCTGATGTACGGGGGAAAGCTTCAGCGCATTTTTCATAATTTCGATTAGTTCAGCTTCGTTGTTTGCAAAGCCGCCGCCTGTACCGCCCAGTGTGAAAGCAGGGCGAAGTACAACAGGATAGCCGATTTCGTTTGCAGCAGCGATACCTTCTTCGATGGAATAAGTAATCACAGAGGGGATAACAGGCTCACCGATGGATTCGCACATGGATTTGAACAGCTCACGGTCTTCCGCTCTTTCGATACTGTCGATAGATGTACCCAGAAGCTCCACCTGACATTCTTTCAGGATACCTTTTTTCGCCAGCTGCATAGCCAGATTCAGACCTGTCTGACCGCCGATACCGGGCAGGATGGCATCCGGTCTTTCATAACGCAGGATTTTCGCAATATATTCCAGTGTCAGAGGCTCCATATATACCTTGTCTGCGATGCTGGTATCCGTCATGATGGTGGCGGGGTTGGAGTTTACCAGCACCACCTCATAGCCTTCCTCCTTCAGTGCAAGACACGCCTGTGTACCGGCATAGTCAAATTCTGCAGCTTGTCCGATCACAATGGGGCCGGAGCCGATAATCAGGATTTTTTTCAGGTCAGTTCTCTTTGGCATAAAAATTTCCTCCTTGAAAATATTTCAGATGACATAGTTACTCTTTATTTATCTTCCCAAACAATGTTTCCGCGATACATGGTCATTTTGCAGGCACCCCATACGGTGTTTCCGGCGAAGGGTGTTGCCCGCCCCATGGAGAGGAAGGTTTCCGGGTTTATGGTATATTCTTTATTCAGATCGAACACAGTCAGACTGGCAGGCTGTCCCACCTCCAGAGCAGTGCCGACGCCGAAGCGGTTTCTGGGATTGGTATGCATCAGTTCAATCAGTTTTTCCAGTGTGATAACACCTTTTTTCACCAGCTCTGTATAAAGCACGGGGAAAGCAGTTTCCAGCCCAACCACGCCCATCAGACTTTTTTCCAGACCTCTCCCTTTTTCCTCTGCGGAGTGGGGGGCATGGTCTGTGGCGATCATATCAATGGTGCCGTCTAAAAGTCCTTCGATTAAAGCCTTGCGGTCTTTCTCGCTGCGGATAGGGGGATTCATTTTGAATCTGCCGTCCTCCTGCAGCAAGGAGTCGTTCATGGTCAGATAGTGAGGTGCTGTTTCACAGGTTACATCCAGCCCTTCGGCTTTTGCCTGTCGAATCAGCGTAACACTTTCCTTGGTGGAAATATGGCAGATATGATACTTCACGCCGGTTTTTTTCACCAGATGTAGGTCGCGTTCTATTTGTTTCCATTCGCTTTCGGAGCAGATGCCTCTGTGTCCGTGGGCTTTTGCATAGTCACCTTTGTGGATATATCCGCCAAAAAGGAGACTGTTGTCCTCGCAGTGGGCTGCTACTATTTTATTGTAGCCTTTTATCACCTGCATGGCTGCCAGCATCATTTCGTCCTGCTGCACACCTCGTCCATCATCGGAAAAAGCACAGACGTGGGGTGCCAGCTCGTCATAAGCGGCAAGTTCTTCCCCCATTTCGCCCATGGTGATGGTGCCGTAGGGAACTACCTCGATCAAAGCACCATCCCGAATGGCTTTCAGCTGCACCTCCAGATTTTCCATACAATCGGGCGTGGGATTTAGGTTTGGCATGGAGCATACAGTGGTATATCCGCCGTGGGCTGCTGCCTGCGTGCCGGTACGGATGGTTTCTTTATAAAAAAATCCCGGTTCTCTTAGATGCACATGAACATCAATAAAACCGGGAAATAAAAAGCAACCGTCCAAATCAAAAACAGGACGCCCATCCTGAGGAGCACGGTCGGAAATTTCGGAAATCATACCGTTAGCGATAAAAACATTGGATTTTGTGAAATTGCCCTGAACAAATACATTTGCATTAGTCAAAATACAGTTCAAAGTAGTCTCTCCTTTCCTTCGCAAATCGGGTCGAATTTTAAATTATCTCTAAATCTTCAATACTATATCACAGAGGATGGGTGGTGTCAATATAAAAAAGCATTTCGCGAAGGGGATTTTTTTTGCTCTGTTTTGACATTGACAGCAGCCTAGTCATATTCATATTTGGGATGGGTTTCGGTTAATAGGGTTACTTGGCGTAGATGTATTTTATTGACACCGTAAAATCGTTGTGATAGACTAAAATTGTAAATTTATGCGGCTTTTTGTGACTGACGGATGAGTGGTTTACCACATGGGAGCAAAGAGCCGGAAAGAGCAGTATCGAGCTGCTCAGAGCCGACCGTCTGGGCAGTCCTGATTTGTATGTCATGCAATAGGACTGCCCTTTTTGTTGATGTGGAAAGAAATGAGGAGCAGGAGGTAACCTATGAAGAAAATCGGTATCGTTATGGGTAGCGACAGTGATTTGCCCGTAGTGGAAAAAGCAATGGCAACATTGGAAAAATTCGGTGTACCCTTTGAAGCACATGTGTATTCCGCCCACAGAACCCCTGTGGAAGCTGGAGAATTTGCAAAAAATGCAAGAGCGAATGGCTTTGGTGCCATCATCGCAGCAGCCGGCAAGGCGGCCCATCTGGCAGGCGCAATGGCTGCAAACACAACACTTCCTGTAATTGGAATCCCCATCAAATCCTCTACGCTGGATGGCTTGGATGCACTGCTTTCCACGGTGCAGATGCCCAGCGGACTGCCTGTTGCAACAGTGGCGATTGACGGTGCGGAAAATGCGGCTCTGTTGGCAATTCAGATTTTAGGTGCAGAAGATGCAGCATTGGCAGCCAAGCTGGATGCAGCCAGAGCGGAGGCAGCGGCAAAGGTTTTGGAAAAGAATGCGGCATTGGAAGCAAAATATGCAAAATAAGGCTCTGTGAATGGGGCTTGTATAAAATATAAAGCAGATTTATTAAAGTAAAGATATTATAATGTAGTGTTTAAGCTTAGGGAGGGATATCTAAAATGAAAAGCTTCAGCGAAAGTTATAAGGCAGCCGGCGTAGATATTACAGCTGGCTACAAAGCGGTAGAACTGATGAAAGCACATATTGCAAGAACGATGACATCCGGCGTAATGGGGGATATTGGTGGCTTCGGCGGTCTGTTTGAGTTGGATATGACTGGCATCACAAAGCCTGTATTGGTAAGCGGCACAGATGGTGTTGGTACAAAGCTGAAACTGGCATTCTTGATGGATAAGCATGATACAGTGGGTATCGACTGCGTGGCAATGTGTGTGAATGACATTATCTGTGTAGGCGCAAAACCCCTGTTCTTTCTGGATTATATTGCAGTAGGCAAAAACTTCCCTGAAAAGATTGCTTCTATCGTTAGTGGTGTTGCAGAAGGCTGCGTACAGTCCGGTGCATCTCTGATCGGCGGCGAAACAGCAGAAATGCCCGGCTTCTATCCCGAGGATGAATATGATCTGGCTGGTTTTGCAGTGGGTGTTGTAGACAAAGATAAAATTCTGAACAATAAAACAATCAAAGAAGGCGATGTGATTTTAGCACTGCCTTCTAGCGGTGTTCACTCCAACGGTTTCTCTCTGGTTCGTCGTGTACTGGATGTGGAAAATGCAGACATCAAAACACCTCTGGAGAAACTGGGCGGCAAATCCATTGGCGAAGCACTGCTGGCTCCTACAAAAATCTATGTAAAACCCATGCTTGCACTGTTTGAAAAGGTAACAGTAAAGGCTGTTTCCCACATCACAGGCGGGGGTTTCTATGAAAATATCCCCAGATCTATCCCGAAGGGCTTTGGTGCAAAAATCAATAAGGCATCTCTGCGTACACCCGCTATTTTTGATCTGATTATGGAAAAAGGCAATATCCCTGAAAGAGATATGTTCAATACATTCAATATGGGTGTTGGTATGTCTGTTGTTGTAGCAAAGGAAGATGCTGAAAAAGCAATCGAAGTGCTGAAAGCAAACGGCGAAGATGCTTATATCATGGGCGAAATCATCGCTTCTGAAGAAGGTGTTGTCATTGAATAAGAGAACGAAAATCGCCGTATTTGTATCCGGCGGCGGCACCAATTTGCAGGCGTTGATCGATGCTGCAAAAAGGGGAGAGATTCCCAGTGGCGAAATCGCACTGGTGCTGGCAAGCAATGAGAAAGCCTATGCACTGACAAGAGCGGCGGAAAACAATATTCCTTCCGCAGTTGTAAAGAGAAAGGATTATGCATCCCAGAATGAATATGAAGAAGCGGTAAAAGCGGTTCTGACAGAAAACGGCATTGATATGATCGTTCTGGCGGGCTTTATGACCATCCTCAGCGAAAACTTCACATCCGTATACCCCAAGCGTATTGTGAATGTGCATCCATCTCTGATTCCGTCCTTCTGCGGCGAAGGCTTCTATGGTCTGCGTGTCCATGAAGCGGCTCTGGAATATGGTGTAAAGGTAACTGGTGCAACGGTGCATTATGTGAATGAAATTCCTGATGGTGGCGAGATTATTTTGCAGAAAGCTGTTGAAATTCTGGAGGGGGATACGGCAGAAGTGCTGCAAAAGCGTGTGATGGAGCAGGCGGAGTGGATTTTATTACCAAAAGCAGTGGAACTGGTAGCAAACAGACTTCAGAATGAAAGAGGTTAAAACGATGGATGTATATAAAAAAGATACAATGAAAGACCTTGTAAAAGATAACCCTTATGTTGGCCGTGGTATTGTGATTGGTAAAACAGAGGACGGCACAAAAGCAGCCTTTGCATACTTTATCATGGGCAGAAGCGAAAACAGCCGTAACCGTGTGTTCAGAGAAGAGGGCGAAGATGTGATGATTTATCCTTTCGATGAATCGAAAGTAGAAGATCCTTCTCTAATTATTTATGCCCCTGTGCGTAAGCTGGACGGAAAACTGATTGTAACCAATGGCGACCAGACAGATACCATCAGAGATTTCGTAGTAGAAGGCAAATCTTTTGAAGATGCACTGGAAACAAGAGAATTTGAGCCGGATGCCCCCAACTGGACACCCAGAATCAGTGGTATGGCTACATTCGCTGACGGCGATTTCACATATAAAATGTCTATTCTGAAATCTGCTGATGCGGAAGGTACAGCCTGCAACAGATTTACATATTCCTATAAAGCACTGGCGGGCGTTGGACACTTCATCCATACATACATGGGCGACGGCAATCCTCTGCCTACATTCTGCGGCGAACCCGAAAGAACGATCGTTCCCAACGATATTGATGCTTGGCTGAAAGAAATCTGGGAAAATCTGAACGAGCAGAACAAAATTTCCATTTATGTTCGTTTTGTGGATTTGAAAACAGGTGCAGTTGAAAACAGAATGATCAATAAAAACGCATAAATTTGTAGGGGACGCCGTCCCCTACATCCCCTGCAAGGGGGTCACCCCCTTGACCCGATTTGCACAAAGCAGTGCTTTGTGCGAGGCGTTGGCTTTTATATATGGAAGGAGAGGAAAGAATTGAAAGAGTTTGAACTGAAATATGGTTGTAACCCCAACCAGAAGCCTGCAAAAATCTATATGAACGGTGATAAGGAGCTGCCTATCGAAATTCTGAGCGGCAGACCTGGCTACATCAATTTTCTGGATGCATTCAATAGCTGGCAGCTGGTAAAAGAAATCAAAGAAGCGCTGGGAATGCCGGCGGCAACATCATTCAAACATGTTTCTCCCACATCCGCAGCAGTTGGTACACCCATGAGCGATGATTTGAAAAAGGCTTGCTTTGTAGATGATATTGAAGGCTTGGACGAATCCCCTCTGGCACTGGCTTATGCAAGAGCAAGAGGTACAGACAGAATGTCCTCCTTTGGTGACTGGATTGCGCTGAGCGATGTTTGTGATGCGACTACAGCAACACTGATTAAAAGAGAGGTTTCCGATGGCATTATCGCTCCCGGTTATACAGATGAAGCACTGGAAATTCTGAAATCCAAAAGAAACGGCAACTATAATATCGTAAAAATTGATCCGAATTATGTCCCCGAAGTACAGGAAGTAAAACAGGTATTCGGTATCACATTTGAACAGGGCAGAAATAACTTTGAAATCAATAAGGCTCTGCTGGAAAATATCGTTACAGAAAACAAAGAACTGCCAGAAGAAGCAAAGCGGGATCTGATCATTGCACTGATTACGCTGAAATATACACAGTCCAACTCTGTATGCTTCGCAAAAGACGGACAGGCAATCGGCGTTGGTGCCGGTCAGCAGTCCAGAATCCACTGCACCAGACTTGCCGGCAACAAAGCAGACAGCTGGCACCTCAGACAGCACCAGAAAGTTCTGGATCTGCCTTTCCTGCCTACAGTAGGTCGTCCTGACAGAGATAATACGATTGATGTTTATATCTCCGATGATTACGAGGATGTACTGGCGGAAGGCGTATGGCAGACATTGTTCTCCGAAAAACCCGAACCTCTGACAAGAGAAGAAAAGAAAGCATATCTGGCTACAATGACAGGCGTTGCACTGGGCTCTGATGCGTTCTTCCCTTTTGGTGATAACATCGAAAGAGCAGCAAAGAGCGGCGTAAGCTATATTGCAGAACCCGGCGGCTCTATCCGTGATGATAATGTTATCGCTACCTGCAATAAGCATGGCATAACAATGGCATTCACAGGCATGAGATTGTTCCACCACTAATCTGTTTTCCGAAAGGAGATAGTCATAATGAAAGTAATGGTAATTGGTGGCGGCGGCAGAGAACACGCCATCATCAAAAAAATCAAAGAAAATCCCGAAGTAACAGCGTTGTACGCACTGCCCGGTAACGGCGGCATTGCAAAGGATGCAGCCTGTGTGGACATCGGTGCAAAGGATATTGAGGGCGTTGTTGCTTTTGCAAAAGAAAATGCCATTGATTTCGCAGTAGTCGCACCCGATGATCCTCTGGTACTGGGTATGGTGGATGCACTGAATGGAGTTGGCATCCCTTGCTTCGGCCCTGATAAAAAAGCTGCCATTCTGGAAGGCAGCAAGGTTTTCTCCAAAGACCTGATGAAGAAATATGGCATCCCTACAGCGGCTTATGCAGTATTTGATGATATGGAGAAAGCACTGGCATATCTGGAAACAGCACCCATCCCCACAGTAATTAAAGCGGATGGTCTGGCGCTGGGGAAAGGTGTTATCATTGCGGAAACAAAGGAACAGGCACAGGATGCAGTTCGTTCCATGATGGCGGATAAAGTATTTGGTGATTCCGGCAATCACATCGTAATCGAAGAATTTATGACCGGCCCCGAGGTTTCTGTTCTGTCTTTCACAGACGGGAAAACAATCGTTCCGATGATTTCCGCTATGGATCATAAGAGAGCAAAAGATGGGGATAAAGGTCTGAACACAGGCGGCATGGGCACCATTGCACCCAACCCCTTCTATACAGAAGCAGTGGCAAAGGAATGTATGGAAAAAATCTTCGTTCCCACAATGGAAGCGATGAAGGCAGAAGGCCGTACTTTCAAAGGCTGCATCTTCTTTGGTTTGATGATTACGCCCAATGGTCCTAAAGTAATCGAATATAACTGCCGCTTTGGAGATCCCGAAACACAGGTAGTGCTGCCTTTACTGGAAAGCGATCTCTTGACAATCATGAAAGCAGTTGCGGATGAAAGACTGGCAGAGATAGAAGTGAAGTTCAGCGACAAAGCGGCTTGCTGTGTTATCATGGCATCCGAGGGCTATCCCGAAAGCTATGAAAAAGGCTTTCCAATCACACTGCCCGCAGAAGATAAACTCATCTTTATTGCAGGTGCAAAAGAAGCAGAGGACAAGCTGCTGACAAACGGCGGCCGTGTTCTGGGTGTAACAGAAATCGCAGATACACTGCCCGAAGCGATTGCAAAATCCTATGAAGCTGTGAAAACAGTGAAATTCGACAACGCATTCTATAGAAACGATATCGGTAAAAAAGCCCTTGCGGCGGAGGTATAAGGACTATGGTTTATAGAATTTATGTAGAGAAAAAAGCAGGTCTGGCAGCAGAAGCTGACAGTCTGAGAAGCAAAATCAATAACTTGCTGGGCATCAAGGGGCTGACAGGTCTGCGTCTGCTGAATAGATATGATGCGGAAGGTCTGGAAAAAGACCTGTTCGATTACTGCACAAACACAGTATTCTCCGAGCCCCAGCTAGATAATCTTCTGACAGAGCTGCCCACAGACGGTGCAGTCACATTCGCAGTAGAATTTCTGCCCGGTCAGTTCGACCAGAGAGCGGCTTCCGCAGCGGAATGTATCCAGATTATCTCCAAGCAGGACAGACCTTTGGTACGCTCTGCAAAGGTTTATGTTCTGTATGGCACACTGACAGATTTGGATGTGGCAGAAATTAAAAAATTCCTCATCAACCCCGTAGAGTCCAGAGAAGCAACGCTGGATACCTTTGAAACACTGGATGTTCAGTATGAAATCCCCACAGAAGTTGCAACAATGGATGGCTTCATCAAACTGGATGAAGCAGGTCTGGCTGATTTTGTAAGAAGAATGGGTTTGGCTATGGATCTGGATGACATCAAAGTATGTCAGGCTTACTTCCAGAGCGAAGACAGAGATCCGACAATCACAGAAATTAAAATGATTGATACATATTGGTCCGATCACTGCCGTCATACCACATTTTTGACAACCATCGACAGCGTTACCTTTGAAGATGAACTGCTGCAGAATGCCTATAACGAATATATCGCAACAAGAGAAGCCATCGGCAGAACAAAACCCATCAATCTGATGGATATTGGTACGATTGCAGCCAAGCTGCTGAAAAAAGAGGGTAAGCTGGACGGCTTGGATGAATCCGAAGAAATCAATGCTTGTACTGTAAAAATTGATGTGGATGTAGAGGGCGAAACACAGAAATGGCTGCTGCTGTTCAAAAATGAAACACACAACCATCCTACAGAAATCGAACCCTTTGGCGGGGCTGCTACTTGTGTCGGCGGCGCAATCCGTGATCCTTTGAGCGGTCGCTCCTATGTATATGCTGCGATGCGTGTGACCGGTGCAGCGGATCCTCTGAAACCTGTATCCGAAACAATCCCCGGCAAGCTGCCTCAGAGAACGATTGTGCAGACTGCTGCAGCAGGCTACAGCTCCTATGGCAACCAGATTGGTCTGGCTACAGGGCAGGTAGATGAAATCTATCACCCCGGCTATGTAGCGAAGAGAATGGAAATCGGTGCGGTTATCGCAGCGGCGCCTGCGGAAAATGTACGCAGAGAACGCCCCGAGGACAGCGATGTAATCATCCTGCTGGGCGGCAAAACAGGCCGTGACGGCTGCGGCGGTGCAACAGGCTCCTCCAAATCTCACACAGTAGAATCTCTGGAAAGCTGCGGCGCAGAAGTGCAGAAAGGCAATGCGCCCGAAGAAAGAAAATTACAGAGATTGTTCAGAAATGCAGAAGCCTCCAAGCTGATTAAGCGTTGTAATGACTTTGGTGCAGGCGGTGTTTCCGTTGCCATTGGCGGACTGGCGGATGGTTTGGAAATCGACCTGAACGCAGTACCGAAAAAATATGACGGTCTGGATGGCACAGAGCTGGCAATTTCTGAATCGCAGGAAAGAATGGCAGTTGTGGTTGCGGCAAAAGATGTGAAAAGATTCAAAGAACTGGCATTCATGGAAAATCTGGAAGCAACGGTTGTGGCGAAAGTAACGGCAGAGCCTACGCTGAAAATGACATGGAACGGCAAAGAGATTGTTCATCTGTCCAGAGCGTTTTTGGACTCCAATGGTGCTGAAAAGCATATCACGGTAGCACCTGCTGCACCCGAAAAATTCACAAAAGAAATCCCCACTGACTTCAAAGCAGGTTATATGGAGCTGGCGCAGGATTTGAATATCTGCTCCAAGAGAGGTCTGTCCGAACGCTTTGACTCCACCATCGGTGCGGGTACGGTTCTGATGCCTTTCGGCGGCAAAAACCAGAAAACACCCATCCAGGCGATGGTAAATAAAGTATCTGTAGAAAAGAAAGATACCACAACCTGCTCTTTGATGGCTTGGGGCTATAATCCTTTCATTGCTGAAAAGAGTCCTTACCACAGTGCATATCTGGCAGTAGTGGAATCCGTTGCAAAACTGATTGCAACGGGTGCTGATTTCAAGGAGGTTTATCTCTCTTTCCAGGAATACTTTGAAAAACTGGGGAAAGATGCAAAACGCTGGGGGAAACCTCTGGCGGCGCTCTTGGGTGCATTTATGGCGCAGAAAGGTTTGGAAATCGCTGCCATCGGCGGGAAAGACTCCATGAGCGGCTCCTTCGAAAATATTGATGTACCGCCTACACTGGTATCCTTTGCGGTAACGGTAGACAGCATCAAAAATATCATTTCTCCAGAATTTAAGGCGGCTGGGCATAGGGTGGTTCTGCTGAAACCAGAATATGACGCAGAAGGTCTGCCTACCACAGACAGTCTGAAAGCACTGTTCAATCAGGTAACAGGTCTGATGAGAAGCGGTAAGGTTGCTGCCGCTTACACACCGACAATGGGTGGCGTAGCGGAGGCAATTCTGAAAATGACAATGGGTAACGATATCGGCTTTACCTATGCTGACGGCGTGACAAAAGAAGATATTTTTGGCTACAACTATGGTGCATTCGTTCTGGAGCTGACAGAAGATGTGGAAGCTGGCATGGTTCTGGGTACAACAGGTGGTGACGCTATCGTTTCCGGCACAGACAGCATCGCTCTGACAGAAATCTTTGCGGTTTATGAAAATAAACTGGAAGAAATCTTCCCGATGAATGTGGCGGCTGCCAAGGAAAAAGCAGAAATCCCTGCTTTTACAACAAAAGCAGATGGCATCACATACAAAGCAAAAGCATCCGTTGCAAAACCTCGTGTGCTGATTCCTGTATTCCCCGGCACAAACTGCGAATTTGATTCTGCAAAAGCAGTGGAAAGAGCAGGTGCAGAAGCAAATATTTTTGTTATCAACAACTTGTCTGCAGCGACGATTGCGGATTCCATTGAGCGTTTTGCAAAAGAAATGAAGCAGTCCCAGACGATCTTTATCCCCGGCGGTTTCTCCGGCGGTGACGAACCCGATGGCTCTGCGAAATTCATCACAGCATTCTTCCGCAATCCCGAAATCAAGGAAGAAGTTGCGAAGCATCTGAAGGAAAGAGATGGTCTGATGATTGGCATTTGTAATGGCTTCCAGGCGTTGATTAAGCTGGGGCTGGTTCCTTTCGGTGAAATCATCGAAACAGATGAAGCGTGTCCGACGCTGTCTTACAACACCATATCCAGACACCAGTCCAAGATTGTTCGTGTCAGACTGGCAACGGAAAAATCTCCTTGGCTGACAAATGTAAGTGCAGGCGATATTTTCAGCGTACCTATCTCCCACGGAGAAGGCCGTATTCTGATGCATGATAAGCTGGTGCAGGAGTTGGCGGCAAAAGGCCAGATTCTGACACAGTATGTAGATGAAAAAGGTCTGCCCACAAACAACATCCAGTTCAACCCCAATG
>JAZQTP010000072.1:0-48127 GCA_045630845.1 Anaerotignum sp.
GCGTGAAGCCGCCCTCAAGATAAGATTTCCCATCCTTATGGAGTAAGATCCCTTGAAGATAACGAGGTTGATAGGTTGGAGGTGTAAGCACAGTAATGTGTTCAGCTGACCAATACTAATAGATCGAGGGCTTGACCAAAAAAGTTGGCAAAGCCAACGAATAGATTACTCGGATTGCTAAGTTTGTATTCAGTTTTGAAGGTGTAGAGATACATCGAGAGATTTCCGGTGATGATGCGCCTGGGGGACACACCCGTTCCCATTCCGAACACGACGGTTAAGACCTAGGCGGTCGATGGTACTTGGTGGGCAGCTGCCTGGGAGAGTAGATGGTCGCCGGAATCCATTTTTTAACCTTTGCGAAGCAAGGGTTATTTTTTTTGTCCTTAAACAATTCTATAAAAAAGAGTATTTCGCTTGGAAAAATACCCGCTCTGCAGCGATAAAATATAAAGCAGGCAACTGCATTAGCAGTTGCCCGTAATAAAGAGGTTTATATTTTGCTTAAAGCATAACATTCAGATAGAAGCTTCTTAGAACAGAAGCGATTTGTGCGCGTGTTGCTTCTCCATGGGGATTCAAACGATGGTTTTCTATACCGTTGATGATTTTATGGGAGGTAGCCCAGCAAAGTGCATTTTTCGCATAAGCAGATGTGGTATGACCGTCTGTAAAATTATTCAATGTGTTCCCCGCAGAAGTGTCCCATCCATGATATTCTGCATAGCGATAAAGAATGGAGGCCATTTGTTCTCTGTTAATGTTATCCTCTGGAGCAAATAGATTGGTGCTATATCCACTGATAATACCCCTTTCTACTGCCCACGAAACAGCAGCTGCATAGTATTGATCGGAAGGAACATCAGTGAAGCTGTTTGCTCCGGTTATAGGGCTTCCATCTAATCTCCACAGAATCGTGACGATCATAGCGCGGCTTGCAGGTGTATTGGGGTGAAACATATTTGTAGAGGTGCCGCTGATAAATTTGTTTTCATGACAAAAACGAATGGGAAGATAAAACCAGTCCTTTTCGTTGACATCAAGGAATGGGTTTTTCCAGTTTGATTCATTACCTTCTCCTAAGGGAAGCTTGAATGTATAAGTATTTTTCTCGTTTGCGGATACGGAAATGGTTTTGCCATTTTGATCTGTAATCATCATGTTTTGACCGCTGCAGCCGATAAGCATAGCAGCTGCTAGCAGTGCGGGAAGTATTCTTTTTTTCATGGTAAACCTCCTTGGCGAAGCAGAAAAGCCTTGTCCTTGATTTTAATTATTTTTTATTATGGGGGATGTGAGAAAAATTTGCAAGGCTTAGATAATGGGATTCAAAAAAAATCATTGGTTGTATTGCGAAAAATTATTTTTTTTAATAAAATAAAAGCAAAAAGATTGTTGCATCGGAATGGGGGGGGAAAATGATTGATAAATTCGATAAAGAACTGAACGAAATGCCTTTTCGAGATTATAGCGAATATATGGAATATCTATTTGCCTGTGTAAATTATGCAATGGATGCGCATTTAACACAGATGAAGCGTATTTTTGCGACGGGGCAGGGAGGATACAAAAATGTCTTGTATCCGGATTTGGAGGTTGCATCAGATATTTGTGTAGAAAGAATAGAACGCTTTCGTTTTATGGATAAAGAAAAATCGGAGGATAGCGCTGATGAATCCTTTGACGAGCTTACAGATGAAATGTTTTCTTTGTTTGGTGATTTTGCAGAAGAAAGTGAATACGAGGACATGATCAAGGATGATGCAGAAGTTGAATTGCTTACAGCAAGAGAGCGCCTTGAAATGATAGAGCAAAGAGCGGATATTACGGTTGCATCCGGTATTCGGCTTCCTTTTTATGAACTATACAAAAAGCTGAATATGGATCAGTTTACAGTATTCTGTTTTGTTTGTGGTATCCTTGCATCTACACAGACTGACTATGCTGGTGTATATCAGGTAATCAATGAAAATGGAAATTTATCGGCACCGACGATTGAATCTGCTGCAAAATTGTACTTTGGTGATTCCTTCTCTATTGCAGGGGCGTATGGTGAAATGTCCACCTGTCTAGAACAGCTGATGCCTGTTTTGAATTTGCATATACAGGGAAATATGCCGTTTTCAACAGTGGTGTCGCCGGATAAACGCATCATTGATTTTTTGTTTGGTAAGAATCCCATGCGTCTAGATGAAAACTATATCCGATTCTTTAAGATGTTGACAGACGGGAAAGATCTGAATCCAATCATGGCAAACGAGGCGATTTTGGATGCAATGAAAATTTCCTATGAAGAGGGCGTTCGCATTTTCTCTTATTTTGGCGATGAAGGCAGCGGAAGAAAATTTTTTGTAAAGCAATTTTGTGCCGAAAAAAATCTGAATGCTGTTTCTGTGAATTGCAAAAAGCTTTTTATCTATGATTATTCTTATGTAGAACAGGCACTTTGGGCGGTTACCAGAGAGTGTATTTTGACCAATGCCTGCTGTGTTTTGGATGAGTTGAGTTTTCGTGAGGATGAAAAAGAAAAATTTTATGGCTATATGGATCTTGCCTTTGGTAAGCTGAATGCACAGGGGATAACTGTATTTGCGGTTAGTCGTGAAAAACTGGATATGAAAGATATTACCAGAGAGGAATATACAGAACTGGAAATTCCGACGCCAACCAATCAGGAAAGAGAAGACTGCTGGAAGTATTTTTCACAGGGATATGGATTGGATCAAGATGTTGTGCTTCCGGAAATGGCAACAAAATTTCTTTTTACACCCGGTAAGATTAGTGCAGCACTGAAAAATGCAAGAAGCCTTGCAACCATGAACAAGGAGATTTTGATTTCCAGAAAAACATTATTTCAAGGCTGTTACAATCAGATGAGTTCTGAGTTGACGCAGAAAGCAACAAAAGTAAAAGCCAATTTTGGATTTGAAGATATCGTTATGAATAAAGACCAGAGGGAAACGCTGGAGCATGCGATTGATCAGATGAATTTCCGTAAGCATGTTTACGATAACTGGGATTATAACAAGAAATATCCTTATGGCAGAGGGCTTTCCATTCTGTTGTTCGGTGCACCCGGTACAGGTAAATCTATGTGTGCCCAGGTAATTGCCCATGAGCTAAATCTTGAGTTGTACCGTGTAGACTTGTCTAAGGTTATTGATAAGTATGTAGGTGAAACAGAAAAATCTATTTCCATGATTTTCAGAGAAGCGAAAAAATGTAATGTTGTTTTGTTTTTTGATGAATGTGATACCTTGTTTGCAAAGCGTTCTGATGATGGCGGCAGCAATCAGGCGTCCAATAACAACAAAACAGCGTTGCTTTTGCAGGAAGTGGAAGCGTATGATGGTGTATCTGTTCTGGCTACAAACTACAAGCATAATATCGACCCTGCTTTCTTCCGTCGTATGAAATATATTGTAGAATTTGAGTTTCCTGATGTGAATACAAGAGAAATGCTTTGGAGAACGACGATTCCGAAAAGTACCCCGCTTGGCGAGGATGTTGACATTCGTTTTCTTGCAGAACGATTTGAGTTTGTTGGTGGTAACATTAAAAACTGCATCCTGAATGCAGCCTTCCTCGCGGCGGCAGACGGAGATGGAGAAGAGGTTTGTATGCGGCATTATCTACAGGCCATCCGTTATGAGTTTATTAAGGTAGGTAAGGTATTTACGAAGGCAGATTTTGAGCCTTATGCACACATGGTAGGCTTGTAAGGAGTGATTTTATGCGGATGAGTGAAATACTGATTCGTCAGAATAACATGAATCGGCTGCTTCAGAAAAACAGAAATATTGAGGCGGAGGAAAATGAACCTACGCAGGCTTATCGGGAGCAGAGAAAAGAAAGATGGAGCTTGAATACGAGTGAATCTGTATTTTCTTCAGTGATGCAGGATGGCATCAATAGCAGAGAAAGCTTGTTTGACAGACAGGCGGTTTTTCGGACGGGGGAAAGAAATAAATGATTTCTGATATCGATTGGATCAAGAGGATGCTCTCTCATAATGTGCGGATGCCTATGTCGATTATTACAGGGTATGGGGAGCTACTGAAGCAGGGCTTGCTTTCGCAACAGGAAGAACGCGAAATCATCGGAAATATCTGCGATAATATCAAATATATGAATGATGTGCTGAAGGTGGTTCTGGATGAAGAAGATGAAGTGCATCAGATGGAAAGCGTAAATCTGATACATATCATAGAAAAAACAGCGAAGCTTGTTAACGAGTTGGCACGGAAAATTCCGATATATATCTCTATTAAACGGGAATCCCGGAGTATGTATGCGATTGCAGAAGAGGTATCTGTGATGCGTATTATGTTTCAGCTATTTGAGAACGCCATAAAATATCTTCCGCCTTATGGGAATATCAACATTAATATTTACTCTGCAGGCGAGGAGCAAATATTGGTTGTATTCAAGGATGACGGGAGGGGCATCGGAGAAAAGGAAGTGGAGCATTTATTTGAAAAAGGCTTTCGCGGCGAAAATAGTGTTGGAAAAAGAGGGACAGGATATGGTCTTTACGAGGTGAAAAGGCTGATGGAGGACTGTGGCGGTAGCATAGAAATATCCAGCAAGGAAGAGGGGGGCTTTTCGGTGTATCTTATTTTTCCTGCTGATATGGCAAGGAATAAAAAGGGGTGACGCGGAATGGAACGGATCCTATTAGTGGAAGATGATAAAAATTTATCGTTTATCACGAAGCGATTGCTGGAAAGCAGGGGGTATGAGGTTTTTGCGGCGTTAACGCTTGCACAGGCCAGAGAGCTGCTTCTAAAGAAGCAGTTCGATTTGATTCTTTTGGATATGATGCTCCCTGATGGAGAAGGGACCAGTCTTTGCGGTGAGGTGCGAAAAAACTCTGTTTGTCCAATTATTTTTGTGAGCTGTTTGAGTGATAATCTGAGTAAAATCTCTGCATTGCAGATGGGTGGAGATGATTATGTGACGAAACCTGTGAATTATGAAGAGCTAATTGTCCGAGTGCAGGTGAATATCCGAAGGGCGAAGCAATATAATCTGAAAACAGAGGCGCAGGAAATGAGTTTCCCCGGACTTCTTATCAAGAAACAGGTGCATGAGGTATGGTTGATAGATGAAGAGGGAGGAAAGTTTTTGGTGGATCTTTCTCCGATTGAATACGAATTGTTACTTTGTCTGATCAATCATGAAGGGGAATTACTGCTATATAATGATCTCTATCGGCAAGTATGGAAATCTGATGGTTTTGGAGATGTGCGTACAGTAATGGTACATGTATCCAATTTGCGAAAAAAATTGGGCATTGTTGGCAAAAAGCTGATACATACTGTTCGTAGTGCAGGATATGTTTTCAAGCAATAAAAATAAGGTCGGATAAGTGTTTTTACTTATTCGACCTTTCTTTTTAATTAGGAAACAGAGGCTTCAGCAACAGGGATTTGAATATAAATTGCCATGCCGTTGCCAGGACTGCTTTTTGCGTAAATCGTACCGCCGAAGGCTTCTACGATGCCTTTTGCTTGAGCAAGTCCGAGTCCGTTGCCGCTGACGCGATTAGAGCCTTGGAAATTCAATTCAAAGACATGGGTAGTTTCTTCTTCGGAAAGCCCCAGACCGGTATCTTTCAGAATAAGAAAGATGTCATCACCAAGGAGAGAAATCGTAATAATCATACGACCGGGACGCCCCATGTATTTGATAGAGTTATCAATGATATTACGGAAGAGGACATGGATGCTTTCCGGATTTGCCTTTATCATTAGATTTTTACAGGTAGTAGAAAGATAAAGCTTGATATTTTCCCGTTCTGCAAAACTGCGCAAACTTTCCATAGCTTCCTTTGCTGCGACGATGATATCCATTTCGATAAGTTCCTTGGGGATATGGAAAAATGCATTTGATGCGATAGAGGGGATGTTTTCCTCTGGCTTTGCATCCATGATGGGAGGTTCACTTGAATCTATTTTCGACAAGGAGCAGCTTTTGTACAGACTTTCGCGTACTTCAGCATATATTTGTTTTAGAGAGTCATCACGAACCTGCGGCGCAACATTTGCTGTGGAGAGAGGATTCTCCTTTTCCTCTGGCTCAGAGGAATCGGGCAAGTATGTGGTTTCATCTGTTTGATATTCTGATAATGAAAGAGTAGGCGTATCTGCTTCTGAATTACAGGGTGTTAATACAGGAATATCCGTATGAGCTTCGGATGAGGTTTTCTGGTCGGGGCAAATATCTTCACCGCCTTTGGATTGATTTAAGGCATCCAGGCACAGAACCAACAAAGAAGCTGTATGGATGACAAGACAGGAGATGATAGGAAGCCCTCTTGTCTGTAGATGGAGACAAAACAGAAGTATTGTGATAAAACTGGATGCTGCAAGAAGCGTACAAAGAACTATTTTTGTTTTGGATTCATTTTTTTTCATCAGTATCCCCCCTATTAGTAACATAAAGTTTATATGATTTAAGCAGAATTTTCAATAAATATATATGAAGTTAGATAGAAAAACTTTGGAAAAATGTGTTTTTTTAACAAATCTTTAGTTTTATTTCAAGAAAAAGTGTTATAATGGCAATAGTGATAAAGTCGACAACTGTATAGTTTTGGAGGTGCAAATATGAATGGTAATCCGTTGGTTCCCTTTGAACGGAATCGTTACTATGCTGGGAAAATGCTGACATCTGCAGATTTTGCGGCAGAGCAGGGTTATGTAAATGATAAAAGAAGATTTTTGAACACTCTGGTATTTGGCTCTGGCATTGTCTGTGGCTGCAATGTTTACAGCCTGGACGATTTATCCATTTTTATTGAAAGTGGTCTTGCGATTGATAATTTGGGCAGAGAAATTGTGATTGATGCCTCTGTGGTGAAAAAGCTTTCAGCAATTCATGGTTTTGATTCCATCAGAAGCAACCAGGTTACACTGTGTCTGAAATATAAAGAAGAACAGGTACACCCTGTTTATTCTGTGAATCGCCAAGGTTCTTCTTCTGAATACGAATATAATCGGATTCAGGAGGGATATGATCTCTTCCTTATGGACAGTGAAGATGCAAATAACTACTTTGAGATGGAATCTGAGTTTCTGACCAGAGGTGTACTTTATCAAGACGATGATTATGAGGTACAACTGATTTTGCCTGCAACAGTTTGTCGCAATAGATATGTAAAGCTACAGCTGAAAGCGACAAAACTGTCTTCTGAGGACATGAGATTTTCCTTTGAAGGGAAATTACAGACACCATCCTTCCTCACAGAGGCAGGTGGACATGATTTGAATATTAGCCTTTCTAACATGAGATTGATGGAAGGAGAATCTATTTCTCAGGAATACTGGGTATTTGTCCAAGATACCATAACGACAGAAACCAGCTTGATTCTGAAAAAAGATTCTGTGCGTGTATGCGGTGCCGATAAAAATATGGACACAGACTTTACAATGAAAGTCATGATTTCTGATGTAAATCCCCGTGCACTGGTAAATAGAGAACTGGGGAAAATCAGCCTAGAGCTTCAGAGCATGGGAAATACACAGGATTTTATTCCCTTGGCTGATGTTTCTCTGATTCGTACAGAAGGGGCATATATTATCGATCATATTAAGGAAAGAGATGTTAAGAAATACATAGAAACACCGGCACAGAACACGATCAGAAGCGAATATCTGGATTACTTCCGTGGAACAGAGCGACTGGGTGTTGACCTGAAAAATAGCGAAAAGGAACCCAATGGCTTAGATAAATATCTTTTTGATGATTTTAAGGTACAGATTGCAACAGGAACAATGGAAATTCCTGTCGGTGGAAAGGCAAAGGCTGGGGAAATTTTCTATTCCGGTGAAGTAATGCATGGATTAGGTGCCGGCTCTGTATATGTAGAGATCGGTCAGGAATTTATGGATGAAGATAGAGTAAAAGGCGCGAATACGAAGAGCACCATTTTTGGTAATAGCAATCTGTTTGCGCAGGCTGGGAAACAGCTGCCGAAGCTGGAGCAGGCGGTTAAGGTGCTGAATGATAAAGGCAGCTTTATTGCGGCAATCAGCTTTGCGGAAGAAACAGACTGCCTGATGCTTTCTTTCCGTTGGGTTGCAGTGAAGTTTGCCAATAATGATATACTGGATATGAATGAAGGCGCAGAAAAACAGTGGATTGAAGCGGAAACACCTACGGTTGTGCTTGGAACAAGAGAAGAATATTTCTTTGGTGTGAAATTCCACGAAATGGATAAATGTAGCGTAGGCTATGAAGTCACAGAAGAAGATGGTGGTCAGATTTCTGTAGACGGCGTATACACAGCTCCGAATAAAGAAGGTGTATTTGAAATCAAGATTTATTGCATAGATCGTCCTTTTATTTGCACCTATGCATATGCAATCGTAAAGAAAAAATAAGCGTCCTTATGGAACTGAGGTGACAAAATGGTTTACCATGTTGGAGAAATGATCCTGCAGCAGACGCAGGAGATTTTTCGCGGACAAGTAAATGATGTAATTGTCTGTCAGGATCAGGGCAACAGCAGCGGGCCTTTTTATACGGTTTTGGTTGTGCATGATCGTAAATTAGCGAAGAAGCTGATGAATTTATTTCATGATCGTTCTGGTCAGCCTCAAAGTAAATTTGTGGCAGATTATACATGGAGGGACAGCTATCTGATGGTTTTTGACTACACCAGAGAGCGTCCGCTGCAGCAGTTTTTTACATCAGAAATACAGACATTTGCAGAATGTGAACAGCTGTGTATGAACCTAACGATAGAATGTATTGCAGGAGGAATACCGTTTCCGATTTTGTATCTGCAGCTATTGCAGGATCAGATCAATATTTCCAAGGATAAAAATGTTTATCTGACCTACAGTGTTGACTTGGCAGACTTTTCTGAAGACATTACAGAGCGGGAGTGTGCTACATTATGTGCGCAAAAGATTTTCAATATGCTGGGGCAGGTCGGTATAGAGAAGAAAGGGAGAGTAGAGAGAGTCACCAGCTATAAGCTTTTAGAAAACAGATCGTGGAAAAGTGGGTATCATCGCTTTACAGACCTGTATAAAGATTTGAAGATGGCGTGTATTCCTTCTAAGAAGGATGGCGTGATAAAGCGTCTGCAGTTGTTTTTGAAGCATCAGCAGGATGGTATTTTCAAAATATTACTCTTTTTATGCGTGGTGTTGGGGATTATAGCGGTGATTATGATTCTTTCGCAGATTATTTTTGGAGATATTCCTTTTTTACGAATCTTCATCAATAGCTTTAAGACAATTGGAACGGAATCTCTTTTACAGTAACGATGAGGGGGAAGAATAGACCATGAAAAAATGGGTGGGTCTTTATATTATGCTCCTTCTGCTTACACTGGGGATCTTTGGGATTACAACTAGCGATCGGGTTGTAAAGCAGACTGATATTGGCATGATTTGCGAAGAAGGTGGATATATTTCACAGGTGCTTCGCACCAAAAAGAATGAATATATCTTATATCGAAATTCGGAGCAAGATAAATTCCGGATTGCAAAGGTAGATAAGACACGATTAAATGAAACAGCGGTTGGAACCGTTCATCAAGACGGTGTGTATTATCTGTTTCAATATGAAGAAAACAATAAAACTTATATCGGTATAAGACCATTAGGAGATGCGAAGACACAGAAGGCTGCAGAAATAGCTTATGATATGCCTGTATTGGGAACAGCGTATGATTTTTTGGCAGCAAGTAGTGGTGAAAGAGCGTTTCTGTGTAGCGTCATTGGCTCTGATGGTAGGACGGTTACTGAGTATGCACTGTTGAATGGCGCAGATACATGGAACACAAGACAGAGCTTCTCACTGCCGGAGAATCAGTATGTTGCCTGTGCAGCATACCAGGGGAAAACACTTTGGTTGGCTGCGGGAGATGGAACCATTTATAAATGTGACACTATTCTGCAGGAAAGAGAAACAGATATTGATGATACAGTTCTTACGGCGGCATTGGAAAAAGAGATTCCAGAGGATGCGAGAATGCTTTTGAAGATGTACTGCATTCGTGAATGTATTTCAGAATGGGCGCTGCCATCCTTGGTTATTGCAGGAATACTGACGGCAATACTCTGCGGAGCAAGAAGAAAAAATAATTTTATTTTTAGAATTATTTGCTGCATAGAACTGATTACAGTGGTAGCGGTTAGTTATATTGGGATTACATTTGTAAATAGAATAACAGAGATGGAGGTTCTTAGAACAGCAGTAGATGTCGGATATGCATTGGATGAAATGCGGAGCAGCCAGCGGGCGGATGGTTCCGTTGTTCCTGCGGATTTCTGGGAAGCTGTGGATAGTAAAAAAGAACTTTTGGATGATTTGATTATTTTTGAGCCAAGAACGGGAGAAGTAATCATGTCCAAGAAGCTGCCAGCGGGCGTACAGGTGCAGGATTATTACGGAGAAGATGCACTGAGCCTTGCTTCAAAGGTGGCTGCAGGAAAAGAAACTGTCATGATGAAACTGAATAGAGGGAATAATGAGCTGTATTCTGTTGCATTGCGAGATTGGACAAATATCAAGACTAGCTCGGTTATAGCGGCAATTATCTCTCAGCAGGGGCTGAATAAAAGCATTGATGAGAGTGTTGGACAGCTGAAAGTGATTACTTTTTTGGCAGTTGGGCTGATTACCCTTACTAATGTAGCGGTATTTCTCTACTACTATAGCAGATGGCGTAAATATGAAGAAGCGATGCTTTATGTATCGAGAGAGAAAAAAGCTTTTCCTGAAAGCCCCATGCTGGCCGATGGTATGGAAAGCGCGTGGACATCTTTGCGAGATATTGGTTCTAATTTGAACCGACTATATTATGAAAGAAATGTGCTTTATAGAAGTTACTATAAATTTGTGCCGAAGGGGCTTGAGCGGATGCTGAATAAACCCGTTTTGGCAGATATAGAGGTTGGAGATAAAGTAAAGATTTCCGGCTGTATCGTTGATATTGTGCTTGAGGACATGAAGGGGGAAAATGGTGCGGCTTATCAGAATACCATGACAAAGAGCATGGAGCTGATGCACAAGGCAAGAGAAGAAAGGAACGGTATTTTCCTGTCTGCTTCGACGGACCTTCATGAAAGAAAGGTTTTCTTTGAGCAGGATCCGGCAAGAGCAATGCAGTTCTCGATTGATATGATTCATGCTTATGCTGAAAACGGGCTGCTTGTAAAGAATAATTTTATCATGCTATTGCATGCAGATGAATTTCACTATGGTATTTCCGGCACATCGGAAATGATGACACCCTATATGTACTGCAAACGGGAAAGTGTGCTGGAGCCTTATGCGAAGGAGCTTGCAAAAGCAAAGGTTCGTATTGCTATGACGGAAGAAACGCTCCGTGCAATTGGCGGAGGCTTCTGTACCAGATATATTGGCTTTGTTTCTGGTGGCAGTGACAGCGGAAGCTTGAAGCTGTACGAAGGGTTGGATGCTTATCCCGAAACACAGTGCAAGCTGATGATGGAAACGGATACATTGTTCCAGGATGGTTTGCGTTTGTTCTATTCCAATGACTTCTATCTTGCAAGAAACACTTTTAATGAAGTGCTGAAACGGAATGAACAGGATCAGATTGCAAAGTGGTATCTGTTCCATTGTGAGTATCATTTGAATAATCCAGATGCTGAGGTAATGTATGGATTGTTTGAAAATAGAATTGTTTGAATGAAAAACAGCAAATAACCGAGGAAAGGGGGATAGGAGTTGAACAGTTTATTTCAAGGCTTTTTGAATGCCCTTAAAGCGAGGATTGTACCGCTGTGGACAAAAATCAGACTTTATACGAAGCCATCTTATATTAGGATGACTGTATTGCGAAAGCTGATTCAGTACTTCCGCAATATGACAGATTTGCGTCCGAAGGATAAAAAGGATTATTATGGTTTCTTTGGCTGGCTGATAAGTAAGCGGCTTGCATTTTTGGTTGTTATTACTATTGGTATGTGTTCAGCCTTTTATCTGACTGTTGTACATCCTGTATCCATTTCAAAGACAGCGGGAGCTGTAAAAACATATTCCTATAAATCTATACCGCTTCGCTTTGCGGAGGGGGAAGTACGGATTCTGGGAAAATCGAAATATCTGGCCTATGAAGGGACGGTGAAGGATGGCTTTGCGCAGGGGAGAGGACAGTTGTTCCGCCCGGATGGTTCTCTGGTATATGCAGGGAGTTTTGTGCAGAATAAATTTGAGGGGGCGGGTGTTTCCTATTATCCTACCGGACAGATACAGTATAATGGAGCTTTCCAGAACAATATGTTCAACGGAAATGGAACACTTTATCGGGAAAATGGTTCAAAGGAATATATCGGTTCTTTCATAGATAACATGAAAGAGGGTGAAGGCACTCTTTATGATAGTGCGGGGAATCATATTTTCCATGGTGATTTTTCCAAGGATCATCTGCTGTATTCCGATTTTCTTGGGAAAAGTACAGAAGAAATTGCCAATATGTATACAGGCAAAAAGTCGGTTTATACAGATGAAAACTATTTTGCTGTATATGCACCTGACATTCACGCACTTTATTACGGAAACCAAGGGGAGGAAAACTTGTCCGACAAAGTCATGGTAGAGGGCGTTTATGTTTTGGATAGTAAATATTTCCATGGCGATCAGGAACTGACTCATGTGGCAGAAATTGCACAGATTATGGGAAAGGCGGTATATGAGGGGAACTCTTATCTGACAATGCCCGAAGCAGTTGCTATACATAATATGAACCAGACGGAAAAGGTGCTGCATGGTGATGTGGTGGGTGTCTGGGATCGGTTCCTTTCTGATGCAACAATCGTAAATGAATATGATAAAAGCTACAATGTGTATATTTACACTTATGTGATGGAGGGCTTGAGATACACTTTCTTTTGCAAAGACAGAAGCGGAGATTTTGTGATGTATCTTGTGGAAAAAGAACAATAATCAAGAAAGGAGGAGGGCATACAAATGAATCAATTTTGGAAAAAAGGAATCAGCTTGTTCCTTTGTACCGTGCTGATGTCTGGCGTGCTGCAGGCGGTGCGACCGGTGCAGGCGGGACAGTATACCCTTCTGCTTTCTCAAGCAAAAGCAATTGCTCTGGCGAATAGTGATTCTTACCGAAAGATTAAAAGCAAGATTGCACTAAAGGAGGTTTCCTATAAGCAGGCGGTAAAATCAATCAATCTGAAGATTAAAAATAAAACAACCTTCAGATGGTCTCCGCTTCTTAATTTCGACTTTCCGGAAAAGCTGAATTTCGAGGATGAAAGTCAGATGGAATATAAGCCACTGCAAATCAAAACAGAAATTACTACACTGAATCATGACTTAGAGGATGAGGTGTATGGCGTCTATGAGAAAACAGAACAGGCGTTTCTGAAAGTGTATACGCTACAGGAAAAGGTCGCTTTTGAAAGCAAAAGACTGATAGAATTACAGAATACCCTGCAAAAAAATCAAGGAAGATTGATTTTGGGCTTAGCAACACAGAATGATGTGGAGGCTATGGAGAAAAATATCAGGGCGGCAGAGGAAAAACTGTCGCAGGATATGGTGAAATTTGAAAATGAAAAAGAGAAGCTGGGCAGCCTGCTCAATATGGATGTAACGACGCAATATACTTTTGCAAATCCATATATTGATACAGAGATACCCAGAACAGAGCTGGAAAATTTGATTCAGCATACACTGGATAACGATCAAACCTATTATGATGCGAAGCTGGATACAGCACTTTCCAAAACACAGCTGGAAACGAATTATGGATTGATAAAGCGACAGTACGGTTCTAGTGTGAATCTTATCAGCTCTTATGTGCAGCAGGTATTGAATGGGCAAAAAATAGATGGCAGTACATTTAAGCTGAGCTACGATAAGTTCTTGGCAAAAATAGATCAGCCTTGGCAGGGGTATCATAAAATCCTTTTCACAAAATTTCCGAAGGAATGGCTGAAAGGGCAGATAGATGGGGTACGCTATGTTGAAGACGAGCCCTATGCATTGTATGAAAACACACTGGAATATCAGGATTTTCTGGCAGAGCAGAATCAGATTAAAAAAGATTTGGAAATGCAGGTAAAGGATAGTTACGAATCTACTGTTGCTGCAAGAACAGCGTATTTGAAGCTGAAAACACAGCTGGCTGAAACGGAGGAGGAACTCAAGAAGGAAAAAGTGCTGAATGGACTTGGTCAGTTGACCTTTGAGGAATATACGGAGTATCAGAAGCAATATGAGGATATGCAGATAGAAGCATTAGAGGCATTGGAAACATATTCCTCCCTTTTGTTTAGCTTGAATCGCTTGACCTGCGGTGCAATTACATCCTACTTAAAGGGTGCGGATATCGTGCTGGGGGTATCTGCGGGTGGCGAAAGCTATGTTGTGGATGAGGAAATTACGGAAGGTGCTGTTTATTACATCACCTCGTTGATTGAGGATAATATGTTTGAGTTTGGTATTTATATACCGGACGATTTTGAAACGGATATTACGCACTATGAGCTGTGGGTAGATGATTATATCATTGGTAGCAAAACAGAGATAGATCAAGTAATCCGTCATCTCTCTCTTTCTTTGACTGGAAAAGAACGGGTATTTGTAAGGCTGTATAATGAGGAAGAATTTGTAGATGACTGTGAGATTGATTCCATGTCTTACCAAGGACCTCTGGATATAAAAGGCTATGTGGTTTCTAAGGCAGATGAAGCAAAGCGCAGAGAAATCGGCAGCTATGTAGTAAGACCAAAGAATGATATGGGTGTGGTGGAAATCGAAATGACCATTCGTGGAACAGAGGATATTCACTATTATGCGATTCGAAATGATGCAGGTGCAAATCTGCTTTCGGAAGATGTTAAGCCCATTACAGGTGCTTTTGTTTACCTGGATTTTCTTGTAAAGGAAATGGATACATTGCAGATGTTGTGCTGTGATGCAGCAAAGGCAGAGAAATATACGGCATATTTTGATACAGCAAATCAGAGCATTTATGTGGTTGAAGAATAGGGAAAGGGGGGAGCAGAAATATGAAACAAAAAAGCAGTAAGAATATCTTAAAAGTGATTCCTGCGGTAATCGCAGCGCTGGTGATTGGCGGCTCCGCCTTTGCCTTTGCGATGATTGATGAATCAAACTCTGTACATATTAAAGCGAATGAAATAGAAAACTCTACGCTCATCATTGGTTCCCATCTGATCCATTTGAGTGCACTGACAGAGCAGAATTATGCGATTGCAGTGGAAACAGAGGCAGAGGCAAATCAGTATACCAGATATTATAAGTCTGAGCTGGTTGGTGGTGTTTGGTATGATGTAACAGAGGCAGAATCGCTGGCAGATATTACAACTGCGGGCAGAGTTGTGGAAAACAGTGAGGTTGAAGCACTGAATATGACACACCACACCAAGTCTGATGGTATTACATATGACTTACGCAGCGGTAAATCTGTATCGGTGTTTGATATCAATAACCCCTATGATCTGGAATCCATGAAGGAGCTGGAGCCGATTAAAATGCAGTACGATATGCTGGTGCAGAATCAGGATCCCTCTGAAACAAATGAACGAGATATTAAGGTGATCGAAGAAGTATTCCGAAAAAAGCGGGAAACGGATGTGACAAAAGAATATGATGCAGCACTAAAGAGCCTGCAAAGCTATTATGAAGCACTGGTTCAAGGCGAAGCAGATGCATCTATGAGCAACATGGTTATGAAGGTCATGGAAAAGATAGACAATGCAAGGCGTGCTGAGGTTTTCCGCCCCTTGAATGATATGGAGCTGGAAACAATGAACAACATTGTCAGCAGAGAATATGAATACGCACAAGGCGAAGTGACCGGCGCAGCATCTAAGGAAGAGTTATACGGCGAGGATGTTGTAGAGGATGCGAAGAAAGCGGCAAAAGAGGCCAGAGAAGAAGCCGAGGAGGCGGGTAAGGATCCGGAAGCGGCTGCAAAGGAAGCTGAGGAAGCGGTTTATGCAAAGGGGCGTCCTGCACTAGAGGTGTTTACACTGAATACAGGATTATCCGCTGCTATCGGCGAAGCGATTGGCAATGTACAAGACAGCTACATTGAGTATAGCTCTAATCTACTGGATGAAGGCACAACAGTATTGAGCAGAGCGGAATACGAGCTAGCACAAAGATTGATCAGTATGGCGAAGAATGGCAACCATGCAGGCTGTGATGGCGTTGTAATGGAGCTGATCTATCTGGATAATATCAATAATAGCGTGGTGAAGGAGGAAGAAGCAGAGCGTACCTTTATCACAGATAAACTGATTTATAATGCAGAATCTGCTTACAGAAACAAATTGTTTGCCGGTGCAAGCAGTGCTTACAAGGATTTGGTTTCCAGCTTGGCGGCAAATGCAACGAAGCAGACAGTACTGAAGCAGCAGAAAGATGAGGCGGAGATTGCCAGAAATGAACTGCAGTTTATCATTCAGGCTTATTTTGACCGATTGCCCGTAGAAAAGGCTATGGAGTATACAGCAGAACGGATAGAGAATATTGATACGCTTCGCAACGGAATTCAGGAGGATGCATATAAAGAATATGCACTTGCCTCTGTGGAAGCACATTTGGATTGGCTGAATCAGACGATGAAGAGACTGGAAGGGAGTGCGGGAAACCGTACTATGGATAGTCTTTTGCAGCAAAAAGAAGAGTTGCAGGCGGAGAGAAAGTCTGCGATTGAGAAAAATCAGTGGGGACTTTTGAATCAGCTGGATGCGCAGATAGAGGCGATTGATAATCAGCTGGGCGATTTGGAAACAGAGCTGAACAATATTCTGAATTCTGTTCAGACATCTGATGCAGAGAAAGCAAAGGCTGCTGCACAGTTAGGTGATGGCTCTGCATCTGCGACATTGCAGCAGATGAAAAATAATGCGCTGGAAGATATCAGAAATGGAAATACAGACGGCATAGGCGATTTGATTGATGGCATTGGTGCAATGGCAGGTGTTCGTCCGGAAGGTGCAATGGGTGCATTGAAAGACATTTATCAAGAGCTTTCCAATCAGAAGCTTACAGGTGGTCTTGGCGCAAGTGAGATTGATAATCTTGTTAATAAGCTGGAGGATGTTATTGCAGAGCAGATGGAGCATTTTGCAGAGGATATATCTAAGAGCGATATGGGAAATCTGATTAACACCTTTGCAGCTGAAAATGGAATGGGAAGCGGTGCAGACAAATTCGGTGGCTTAGGCAGTGTAGGCGGCGCGGCTGGTGCAGGTGGTATAGTTGGTGCAGGCGATACAGCTGGTATGGGCGGTGGAGCTAGTACAGGTGCTGCAGCTGGTGCAGGTGCTACATCGGGCGCAGATGCATTTGCTTCCGGTCTTGCTGGCACGATGGCGGGACTAAGTGATGCGGATCTTGCAGCAATTCTAGCAGGTATGAATATGTATGTGGAGCAGACGGACTCTGTTTCTGCGAAGAATATATTGTCGGAATACAGTCGTATGGCAGCTGCGAGCGGCAGCACATATGTTTATGAGCAG
Source organism: Anaerotignum sp. (assembly GCA_045630845.1). Classification (GTDB taxonomy): domain Bacteria; phylum Bacillota; class Clostridia; order Lachnospirales; family Anaerotignaceae; genus Anaerotignum_A. The sequence continues at coordinate 17,505 of JAZQTP010000072.1, forward strand.
TTGAGTTCGGATAGAACGGCGGTATATGCACCGACAGATTGCATTGGTCGTATTACAGGCCATCGTTATATTTTCAATGACACACAGAAAGCTGTTACCCTGCAAAAAGGAAGTCAATATTTCAAATTTAAGGCATTTAGTGCTATTGCGGAAAGAGGAGCTACGCTAGAGGATATGATTAGACCGGCAGGTTTTCAAGGCGTTATCTATATTCCGGAAGAAGCAGTAGCAAGCTATTTCAATCTGAAGGCAGTTTATATCCAGAATACAAAATATGGCATTGTAATGACGGAGGAACTGCACGATAAAGCGCTTAAATTCTTTGATTATTTATTAGAGGCAGGAGGTGGGTTCTAAATGGCGGATTATCCGATTATAGCAGATGTCAGTAACTTTATCGTTCGGACATTGAGGGGGAAGATGTGTCCGGAACCCATTCCCTCGGCAAATAATATTCAGGTATCCTCTCCGTCTGATCAGGATGTTGACTATATTCTTGGCTTATATCTTTATGACATCAGAGAAGCGGCGGGGATGATGCGGCAGCCAACTATTCCCATGGGACAGGTGAGGTTGCAAAAAGCACCAAAACCCTACGATCTTTACTATATGGTATTTATTAATGGCTCCTCTCAGATGGGGTTGAAGGCTCTGGATATTCAGAAAATCCTTGGGCGTGTGGCACAGATTGTAAATGATAACAGCTCGGTTATGCCCAGCGATTTGCAAAGCTGGCTGGAAAATACCGAACCCCCGATTACTCTTTCGCAGGCGAAAATCAGTTTGGAGGAAAAGGTAAGAGTTTGGTCGGCAATAAACAAACCATATCAAGTAAGCCTGTTTTATAAGGCAGGTCCCGTGTTCTTGTCCAGTGAGGTCATCATCGACACACCCAGAGTTGTGGATGCGGCCTTTGGAATACACATTCAAGGCTCAGACGAGCAGGAAAGGAGGTAGAAAAATATGGAAGCGCAGGGAGTTATCCATCATCAGCTGGATTTGGCACTGCGGTTGATGGACAGTATTACCGGCAGGGCTATTGAAGAAAGAAATATTCAGTTTTTGACACAATCCCAGGATAAAACGATTATTTCCAGAGGTGCTGGATCATATTTATTCCTGAATACAGGAAGGGAGGATTTTGATATAGAGATTCGTGTCTACGGATACGAACCGAGAAAGATCAGAATAACCTACCCGATACAAAAGGAGCACCTGCCTATCCGCGATGTCTACCTGCTTCCGCTTAATAACCCGGTTTTAGAAAATGTGCTATCCCTACGGGGAAATATTCCGGGAATAGAGGAAATTGAAGCAGTTTCGTTGACAAATACGAATTGCTGCATCAAAGAGTTTGATGCCAGAACAAGGATTATGACAATCCTAAATCAAAAAAATGCACACCTCCGCCACAGTCATTACGGGCTTTTGAACAAGGAACGCACAGCCTTTGAGCATTTTGAGCTGGAAAAAGAGATCAATCTGCAAACACTGAAATGCAAAAAACGGCTGCAGCGGGAATTTCAGATCAATCAGCCAATCGTAAGAGTTATTTTCGGACAGACCAATGAGCAGGGGGATTATGTTCTAAAGGTCGAAAATGACGAAAATGCACAATATCTTATCAGATATGTGGTGAGCGGAAAAGAGTTTTTTCAGAAGGTTGACTTCCATGTGGAGGGAAATGTTCTGAATGGTCAGGAAGAAACAGAAGAAGTAAGGGAGGCTTAAAATGGGTGTAGCGGTTGTAAGTGGGGCGAAGCTGATGTGTCCCTTTGGGACTATGCCGGCAACGCTGATGGCAACATCTCAGCTTACGATACTGGGAAGTTCCAAACCTATCGCAACAATTATGGATTCCCAGTTTGGCAGCAATATTACTTCCTTCGGTATGTGTTCTTCTCTGGCAAATCCACAGGTAGCATCAGCCACAGCAGCAGCGATGGGGGTATTGACACCTCAACCTTGCATGATGATGGCAATGGGCCCGTGGCAGGCAACGAAATCGACGGTTTTGATCGATGGAAAGCCGATTTTGACACAGGAATCTATGCTGATGTGCAGTGTAGGTATGGGGAAGATTTCCATTATCTCCCCCGGACAAACAAAAACAGTAACTGGTTAATAAAGTTTTGAAAAAAAGGAGGAAAACATCATGGCAGAATATTTATCTCCCGGTGTATATGTTGAGGAATATGATAACGCCCCTCGTTCCATTGAAGGCGTTGGTACAAGTGCAGCAGGTTTTGTGGGTATGGCAGAAAAAGGTGCAACGGTAGGCGCACCCACGCTGATCACAAGCTTTGTAGCATTCAAAAGAATCTATGGCGATTTTCTGAGCGAATTTACACATGAAGAATATCGTTATCTGGCATATTCTGTTGAACAGTTCTTTGCAAACGGCGGCAACAGATGCTATGTATCTCGTGTTATCCCTGAAGATGCAACATGTGCAGAACTGGAAACAGGCGTACTGTCCTTCAAGGCTGCAAATGAAGGGAAATGGGGCAACCGCATCCAGATTACATTTACAACAGTAGAAAAGAAGAAAATGCAGCTGATTGAAAAAACAAATGATACAGCATATATTGCAAAAGCAGTTGCGGGCTTCAAAGAAGGCGACATCGTTAAAGTAGGCGAAGAATACAATCGTATTCAGATGATTTATGACAACAATGTAGTATTTGAAAAAGCATTCCAGGCAGATGTTGTTGATACAGGTATCATCCCCAGTGTTCTGGTTTATTTGGTGGAAACAGATGTACTGGTTCGTTACAATGACGAAGCAGAAGTATACAATGGTCTGAGCTTCAACCCCGTTGCAAGCAACTACATCATCACAAAAATGGCTGGCAGCGATTTGGTTAAAGTAACAGCAAAACCCATGGAAGAAATCGGCAACCCTGTAGAAGCAATTTTGGGCGCAGGTAAAACAAGCGGCACAGTTCTTCTGGCAGATGGCAAAGACGGTTCTATCAGCAAGGTGTCTGCAGCTACATTCATTGGTGAAGACAATGGCCCCGGCAAGAGAACAGGTATTCAGGCATTTATTGAAAATAACCGTGTGAGTATGCTGGCAGTTCCCGGCATCACAATTCCCGAAGTTGTGGTAGCTCTGGTTGGTCACTGCGAAAACATGAAAAACAGAGTGGCGGTTCTGGATATGCCTGCTGAAATGACAAAAACAAAAGATTTGATTGAATACAGAAATATCATTGACAGCACATATGCTGCGATGTACCATCCTTGGATTCAGGTATTTGATAGAGCAGCGAAGAAGCCCGGCTTTATCCCTCCTTCTGGTGCGGTAATGGGTATTTACGCTAGAACAGACAATACAAGAGGCGTTCATAAAGCACCTGCAAATGAGCCTATTTTCTGTACAGGTCTGAAAACAAACTATACAAAGAGCGAACAGGATATTCTGAATCCCGAAGGCATCAACCTGATTCGTCAGCTTCCCGGTCAGGGCATCCGTGTATGGGGCGCAAGAACAGCAAGCAGCAACTCTACATTCCGTTATGTAAATGTTAGAAGACTGTTCATCTATGTGGAAGAAAGCATCAAAGCGAATACAAACTGGGTAGTATTTGAACCTAATGATGTAACACTGTGGTCCAGAGTAAATCTGACAGTATCTACATTCCTGGATAATATGTGGAGAACAGGTATGCTGGCAGGCTCCAGCCCTTCTGAAGCATTCTTCGTAGAAATCGGCAGCACAACAATGACAAGAGATGATATCATGAACGGTCGTCTGATTTGTAACATCGGTATTGCACCCTCTCGTCCTGCTGAGTTTGTAATCTTCCGTGTTTCTCAGATGACAGCAGAGGCTGGCGGCGGAGAAGCAGCTGAATAATTAAGAGAGAAAAAATAATCGAAAAGGAGATTGATGATTTATGGGTACATATGAAAATGCTGGTCAGTTAAGCTATCCTTTGACCAAGATGAATTTCCTCGTAACTGTTGACGGTGTAAGTGGTATTGCAGCATTCAGCGAGGTAAGCGGTATTGAAGCAACTGTAGATGTAATTGAATTCCGTCAAGGTAATGCACACAGTCTGGCTCCTGTTAAAATTCCCGGTCTGGTAAAACACGGCAATGTAACACTGAAATTTGGTTATACACTGGATAGTGCATTCAAGACATGGATACAGGAATGTGTTTCTGAGGTTCGTGGTGAAATCCCTCGAAGCAGCGTACAGATTGAAATGATTGACATCAATGGTGGTGCGCCTCAGAGCAAGGTAGAAACAATCACAGGTACAAGAGTATGGGTTCTGTCAAATGCTTGGGTAACAAAATACACAGCTCCCGACCTGAATGCTTCCCAGAGTGAAGTTGCGATTGAAACAGTAGAACTGGCATATGAAGAACTGATCATTCCCAACTGATTTTGGAGAAAATTTAATCCAGATAGTTATTTCCATTTTGGCTATGCCCCTTCGGGGGCATGGCCCTATGGAAATTTAGAAAATTGATTTTTGCATTGTATATTATTCAGGGCAGAAATGAGTGTTCTAAAAACGACCAGAGAAAGGAAAGTGAACTATGGAAACAATTTATGAATTTACATTGCCAAAGGGATATGTAGATAATTCCGGCGGTGTGCACCGCAAGGGAAAAATGCGTCTTGCTACAGCAGGGGATGAAATTAGTGCAACAAGAGATCCTCGTGTGTTGTCTAATCCTTCTTATCTGACGATTGTAATTCTTTCTAAGGTTATTACAGAGATAGAAGGTCTGGAGGTAATTACACCGACACATATGGAGCGACTGTTCACTGCGGATTTGGCATTCCTGCAGGATATGTATCAGAAGATCAATGATATTACGCCCCCGATGATGGATGTGGTTTGTCCGGAATGTGGGCATAGACATGAGGTTCCTATAAATTTTACGCAAGAGGGATAAAACTGTATCCGGAAAAGGAGATGTATCGGGAGATGTCCTTTATTTCCTATTATTTCCACTGGAGCAACGAGGAAGTGCTGAGAATGGACCATGTGACGAGGAGACGCTGGTGCAACGAAATCAGCGCCATCAACAAAGAGTTAATTCCCTCTAAACAAGGCAATGAAAAGAGTATTTTCGATATGAAGGCAACCAGAAGGTGAGGTGAAATGGTTTGAGCATTTTTGCGAATGAAGGAAAAAATGTATTGGTAAGCTATAATTATATGCTTCGGGTGGAAGGCATCTATGACCTTCCTTGTAAATCTGTGCATAGCTTTACAAAAGAAAATGAATTTGAATATGTGCAGGAAGGTGGTCTGAATGACTATGTGCATATGCTGCGTAAACCAATTTCAAAACCATTTTCTTTTACTGTGGAACGATATGTTGGGACGGATCCATATCCACCCCTTCCTATGGGTGCTGAATTGATTCTTCCCGTTATTCTGATGATTTCTTCTTCTCCAAACCAATTTGAGAAAGCAAAGAGAACCTTTGTATTTACAGGCTGTACGGTTATGAGCAAAACCTATGGTGAGCTAAATGCAGAAAGAAGCGGCATTCTGACGGAAACCATTGTTATCGGATATAGAGAAATGATGGAGGTTACAGTACCGGTTCATTTTGGGGAAGATGGAAGCCTTTGGTCATTCGATGGCAAAAAGGTTCTTGGGAACAATAAAACCTCTGCGGTCAGAAATAAACAGACAGCAAGCAAAAAGCGCAGCTGGATGGTTGGAACAAAAGAGGAGGATGGCCAAGAAGCAACTATGCTGCGGGTACAGAGTGCAAAACGCCGCGGGGATTTGCCCGAAAGACAAAATGATGTCATCAATCCCATTAAAAAAAGGCTTTGGAAATTCAATGGCAAGGACTATCTCGGAAATGATGATAAAAGCCGCAAGACATTTGAATTTGAGGGCGAAGCACAGAAGCAGCGCTACTGGATTGAAACAACCCTGCCGCTTGTGCAGAATGAAGATTCTGAAAAGAAACAGGACGCAAAAGAATTGGCGGATGGCAAAGGAGTTACGGTTTCTGTAAAAAGAGAGAAAATGCAGAGTGCAAAAACCCGCTACACGATGACTGGTTTGAAAGATATTGCAAATAGCGGAAAGCAGCGCTACTGGATCGAAACAACATTGCCGATTGTGCAGAATGAAGATTCCGAAAAGAAACAGGATGCAAAAGAATTGGCTGGCACGAAAGAAGTTTCTGTTGCGGTAAGCAGAGAAAGAATGCAGAGTGCAAAAACCCGCTATACCATGACGGGCATCAAGGATACTACAGATGGTGTGAAGCATCGCTACTGGATAGAAAACACGCTTTTTCCCGAAGGTTATAAGGAGGGGCAAACCAATGGAGTTCGTGTGCAGCAGCAGAGTGCAAAAACGAGATATAAGGCAACCAGTCTGGATAGCCCTGCTGCGAAAGTACAGCGTTATTGGATTAAGAACACACTTTTCCCCGAAGGTTATAAGGAACAGACAACCAATGGGAATCGTGTGCGGCAGCAAAGTGCAAAAAATCGTTATCAGGTAACCAATCTGGATGATCCTGCTGCTAGAACACAGCGTTATTGGATCAAGAACACATTTTTCCCCGAAGGTTATAAGGAACAGGTAACCAACGGAAACCGTGTGCAGCAGCAAAGTGCAAAAAATCGTTATCAGGCAATCGGCTTAAATGATGCGGAGCAGATTGCACAGCGTTATTGGATCAAAAACACGCTTTTCCCTGCGGGTTATAAAGAAAGCACGGAGAATAGCAATCGGACTCAGGTCAAGAGTGCGAAAAATCACTATGCATTGACAGGAATAAATGTTCCATCCAGCCCTGCGGAGCAGCGCTATTGGTTGGAACGAAAGCTGTTCCCTGAGGGCTATGCAAAAGGCACAGATAATACTCGAAATCGTGTGCAAAAAGCAAGTGCGAAGAATCGCATATTTGCTGTTGCCAAGAATGAGCAGACAGAACAGAATGTACGCCTTTGGAAATTCAATCAGAAGCAAGCGGAAGGTTCTGGAAATATTAGCCATAAATCTGTAGCCAATACCGCACCGGATCAGCGTCGATGGACGGATGGGCAAGCCAGTGCGAGAAAGCAGGAAAACGCTGTGGCACAGTCTGTTGAAAAAAGGCGGTGGGCGTTCCGTGCAAGGGGCGTAGAAGGAAACAGCAGCAGGAGCGGCAAGACCACCCCTAGCAGCAAGGCTGAAGCGAGAAAGTGGAAGTTAGAAAAAGGTGATTTCCAAGGCAGCGGTACAGCAAGTGCAAATCATGCACCTGAAAGTGAAGCCAGAAGAAGAAAATGGAAGATGGCGAAGGGCAAGGGCAGAGGCGAAAAGAGTGCAAACCACGGCCCGAACTCTACTGCAAAGAAAAGAAAATGGGAAATGACCAGCAGCAAAGAAGGAAAAGGTAACAAGAGTGCAAACAAAGGGCCGAATTCCACAGCTGAACAGAGGGCATGGCCGAAGGCATCCAGTGCAAGACAGTATGAGGATGGCGGCAGAGGGATTACCCCCAGAAGATGGCCGGAGGTTTCCAGTGCCAGAAAATACGAGGGCTAAAGAAAGGATAGAGAATGGAGGTGAGGCGATATGCTGACAATCAAAGAACCGATTTCCTTGCGGGCGCAGCGTCCTATCGGTACGCTGCGGGAGGATATGTCCCAGAGAGTGCAGGCGAATTATGGCCTGATGAATATGCCCATTCGGAAAGAGGAATTGTTGCATATCACCTCAGAATCTCCTGAAATTTATTTTGGCGAAGGGGATTCCATTCAGATTTTCAATCATATCAAAAATGAAAATCAGCAGGAGCTGCGGCTGGATGTGATCAATAATTTGATCAACCGTATCATGGTTTCCCAGACGGATAATTTCACCTATCAGGATACCGTCTATATCAGCAGTGTGCTGCGTAAACTGGGGATAAGGGATGAAAAAACCTTTATGAAGCAGGTATTTGCGCTGCAAAACGAGCATAAGGAAACAAGACAGCTTCTGAAAACATACGAAAATAATCAGGAAATGCTTCGGACGCTTTTCACGCAACAGACACAGCGCCAGATTCTGCGGGAGAAAGAATCGGAGCAGGCTATACATACAGAGGAAACAAAGGAACGCTACTTCCTCCATGATAGAATTTTCAATCGACTTGGTACGGGGCAGATTTATCAAGATATGCGGGCGTTTACAAAAGGTATCCTGCATTCCAGCCGTCAGATATTCCGTAATGAATATGCGATGGGTGAGCAGGTTTCTATGGCAAATCATTTTCATCTGCATCAGCTTAGACAAGAGCTGACGCAAACGAACACCCCCCTACAGTATTTCCACAACAATCAATATGAATATTTGCAGGAAAGTCTGGAAGAAATGAGCCAGACTGTAGAGGAACAGATTACGGCAGCAATCCTTTTGAATTTGACGGATCAGAGCTACAGCCTGCGCCAGCAGGAGATAGAGCAGAATAATCATCGCTGGTATACACTGGCGGGAGGGTTGTTCCAGACTGTAGAAAACACATGGAAACGATATGAAACCAATTTAACAGAAAATCGACATATTCTGAATCAGGCGATGGAAACCATGGAAATGGTGAACCAGGTGAAGCGTCAGGAGGGTGATACCATCCAGCAGATTGCCCAGGAATTCCACACCTTGAATCGGGAATGGAAAGAGAATACAGAAATCAGACAGAGAATGCTGGAGCAGAATATCCTGCAGGAAAGCAGGACACAGGAGAACAATTATCTGGGTGGTTCCTATCATATTACGCAAGAGGAGCTGAATCTGCAATATTTACAGCAGGCAGAATCCGTCGAGGAGAAAGCACCGGAGGAAATTACAGCAGAACAGCTGCAAAAGCAGCTTGAAGTATTCAGACAGAAGAATTTTGAAAATTATCAGCGGCTTACAGAGGTGAAGCGTTATATTCCCAGAGTAACAGACCGCAAGGTGGATCGGAAAAAGGCGCAGAGGGATGCCCTTCGTGCACTGGAGAATCCGGAGGAGGTTCTAACTGAATTTATCCATACAGAGGTTTATGAGCCTGAGAGAGAGGCGCAGCGTGAGCTGGAAACAAAGCTATATGAGGTTCTTTCGGAGGAAACAAAGGAGATTTATCGGCAGTACTTGGAGCAAACAAACTCCAGAGAAAAAACATTCCTGCACCATGTTATGGATCAGCCTATGGAAACGCATCTGCGAGAGGAAATCGTGTATGCATATGAAAATGTTATGCAAAGCGAGCATGAAACACAGGTGGAAAAACAGTTGGAACGCGTGAGGGAGATTTATCAGCCTGAGATTACACAGAAAATCAATCAGCAGATATACCAGCAGATGCTTGCCCTCAAAGAGCTGCAGAATAACAATATTTATCATGAGCTGGTGCATCCTATTGAGGTGAAGCAGAAGCTGGAGGCAGAAACAGCACTGTTGGAAAAACGCACCAATGAAGTGCAGGAGCGTTTGTTCCACCAGCAGGAAAGAGTTTTTGTGGAGCGGGAAATACCCAGAGAAAAGCAGTTCAGACGGATGGATTTTGTGCATAAAGAGGAAGCACAGCTGTTTACCGATGAATTGCTGGAAAATATACAAAATCGACAGAAAACAGTTACAGTGGAGCAGACAATAGAAGAAAATGCACTGCGGCAGAAAAACGCACTGAATCAGACGGTTGTTCAGAATACAGTGAATCGAACACAGGTAAATCAGATTGAAGATATTGAAGAGGTGGTGCGTCATAGTGTAAAGAGCCAGCTGAATCAGCTGTCGGATCAAGTGTATGGAAAAATTGAGAAAAAATTGGCTTCTGAAAGAAAACGCAGAGGCTATTAAGATATAGATATTATAGCGGAAGGGAGGGACTACGATGGCAGGAATGGATATTTTAAGCAATGCGACAAGAAGTGCAACCGGTGCGATTGCAAAAGCATATATAAAATTTTCTCCCATTAAGGAAAGAAAAGAGGTTACCGTTGAAGAGGTTAAGGCGAAAAAAAGTCAGTCGAAACTGTCTTTTGAGGGGTTAGCTATGCAGAATACGCTGATTAGGGAAAAGGATTTTCGTACGCAGCTGGTTAGCGGGGTACTAAATCGTGATAAAAGTGAACTATTTGGCGGAAATGATACACTGGAGGTTCATTTCAACCCCAATCAGGTTTCCTTCCAGGCGCGTCCCGGACGAAAGGTTCAGAAGCAGGATTATGCAAGGAAGCAGAAGGGGGAGCCGGGGGATGTAAACTACACCTATGTTATGGCTGCGCCGCGTATCACCATGACAGTCCCTCTGATTTTTCAGGATTTTGAAAGATCTGATGCCTTTATGATGGAAAAGCTTTCCGATCCTACAGCAATGGCAAGATTTGGCATCACCTCTGCGGCAGAAGCGATAAATAAGGACAGCTATTCAGTCAGACCTGTGGTAGAGGGATTGATTTCAGTAATGCAGAGCCATTACAGAAAAGTGATTACCTTTGCATGGGGGAAAATGTTTTATACCGGAATATTGAACTCTGTCAATGCGGAATATACTATGTTCAATATATCGGGGAATCCAATTCGTGCGGTGGTAACATTGAATATGATTTTGACACCGGATGAGGATGCTTTTGCAGGATCACTGGAACGGGTGCAAGAATTCCAAGCTCCATGGAAAAATAGCTATGATAATTTGACACAAGGCGAGAAGGGCTATACTGATTTTGGCTCAGTGGGGGATAAAGTTGGTAACCTGTTTAATATTAAGCTATGAAAATGAGGGATTGCGATGGCGTTTTTATCAAACTTAAAAGGTACGCTTATAGGTAATGTAGATAAAGCAATGCTGTGCATTATGAAGCCCAGTGTTGCAGAAGATAGAGAAAAAAAGAAAACCGAGAAAATGGACGCTTATGAAAATCTCAAGAAGGGAACCAATGGTGCCGTGACAGCCCAAACAATTTCAGCATTTGGGCTTAGCGGTAAGACAGTACATTCTGCCGGGCTTCGTTCTGACCTTGTGAAACTTCGTGATAGCCGCAATTTTTCTACCAATGCAAAGCTTGCAGCGGTGAAAAGTAATAATGAATACTATGCATTGCTGGTGAAATATAATCCTTCCAGATTGCGTATTTCAAGCCATGGCGGTAGCCAGCTTGTCAGTGGCTTTGGCGGGGACAACTCTCGTATTCAGGTGCAGAGTGGAGAACCGGCAGAGGTTGTGCTGCAGGTGGAATTGATTTTTGATGAGGTTCTTGCAAAGGATGCGTTTATGTGGGATAAGTTTTCGGATCTTTCTATCGGTGGTGCCGTATCCAGTGTTTCGGGTGTTGTAAAAAATATAAAGGGCGATGGATATACTGTGCAAAATCAGATTGAAGGCTTATTGGGGTTAGTTACTCGACATGAAACGAAGCAGGTTCTTTTTGCTTGGGGGGATATGATATTTGCAGGCGAAGTCATTATGATTGATGCGAAATATACGATGTTCAATCCTTTGGGACATCCTGTTCGCGGTGTGGTAAATCTGCAAATCGGCGAATTTCAAGATAGAGATCTAGACAGGATAGGCAGCAAGATTATAGATGAAAAATACTGGAGTAAATGCTATGAGGAAATGCTGAAGACAAACAGCGTATTCAAAAAGATTCAAGGCGGCGCAGGAAATCTGATTAATTTAAGATAATAGGATATAGGTGGTGGTTGTATATGGCAACATATATGTTTACCGAACTGGAAGAAAGGTATGCGGGCTTTGAGATACCGATTGCAGTGATAAAAATAAATGGCAAGGATGTGGGGGATAACAAGGCTTCACTTGTTTTTTCGGATTTTGAAGTGGAGCTGACTAGCGGCTTTGAGGCATCCATTGCATCCTTTACAATATATAACTCATACAGCAGAAATTTGGATGCATTTTTTATTGAAGATTTGAAGCCTTATATTCTTCTTGGTTCTTCAGTGGAAATTGCTTTGGGATACAGTGACAATGCTGCGGAGGTTTTTTCTGGTTATATTGCCAGAGTTAATTTCATATATGAGGAGGGCGGTGCACCGGGAATTCGTATTACTGCAATGGATGCAAAGGGTGCCATGATGGCGAATAATTATTCCAAGCAGATTTATGCAAAATCCTATGGGGAAGCCGTGCAGCAGATTTTGCAGAATGGACCTTATCAGAGTATGACAAATGCTGACATCATTCGCAGCATCAATGTTTCCGATACGCCGGATAAGGAAGCCGGTGGAATAGGGGACAGCGCTGATGCCGCAGGAATGGGTAGTACGGACAATAAAGCAACAGACCGTACCATAGAGATGGTGGCAGAAAGTGATTATGAGTTTATCGTAAAAGCAGCAAAAAAATATAATTTTGAGTTTTTTACAGACTGCGGAAATGTTTATTTCCGTCCAGCTAAAAGCGATCCTGAGATTTTGATGGAAATGGGGCCTGCAGATGGGCTGCGTTTTTTCGATGTGGAATATGATATTACAGGACAGGTGGAAACAGTAAAGGCCAGAGGTACAAATGTAGGAAAGGCCAAGCTGATTGAGGCAAAGGAAAAGCTGAATAATAAGCTGTCTATTGGGAATAAGGCGAAGCGCTTTGTGAAAAAAACAGAAAAGGTATATCTGGATGCGACAATTCATTCGCAGGAAGAAGCGAATTATCGTGTGAAATCTCTGGTAGAGGAAATTTCCTATCGTTTTGGTACAATGGAATGTGAATGTATTGGTATGCCGGAGCTCAGACCGGGGAAATTTCTTGTTCTGAAATTTATGGGTGAGCCGCCGGAAAATAAATTTTATCTGTACCGTGTTGTTCATAAAATGTCTGAAACAGTCGGTTTTACAACAAAGCTCTATGGAAAATCGGCAAGCATCACAAATGATGAGTCGGCAGAAATCGGAGGAATAGGAGGTATTGCTGGTGGGCTTATTTGATATAATTGATGAAATTGCAGAGGCGCAAATCATGAAAACCGATACGGGAGATAATCGTATTTTTGGTGTGATGGTTGGCATCGTTGCAAAAAATTATGATGAAAATATGCCCGGCAGAGTATGTGTTACCATTCCCGTCAGGGATGCAAATGCCAATGAATTGCAGTGGGCCAGAGTAAGTATGCTCAGTCATGGCAAGGGCTGGGGGCATTATTTTCAACCGGAGATTGGCGATCAGGTGCTTTTGGCATTTGAGCAGGGAAACATTGAAAAACCTTATGTGATCGGCTGCATCGCGCAGGATAACAGCACTTTTTTGCGTCGTGCGGTTGATAAGGATAATCAGTATAAAAAAATTACTACAAAAAATGGGAATACCATCCTCTTTGAGGATAACCTAGAGGGAGAAGGGGAAAAAGATAAAATCACCATTCAGACTGCAAAGGAATCCCATGTTCTTGTAATGGATAATGAAAACAAGAAGATTATCCTTTCTGATGAAAAGAAGGAAAACATGATCGAAATGAAGACGGAGGATGGTCAGATGACCATTAAGGCTGCGCAGAAGCTGACGATTAATGTAGGGGATAATATTACGCTTACAATGAATGGAAGCAATGGCGGCGTGACGCTGGAATGTGATAAGCTTACAGTGAAAACCACTGGAAATACAACGATAGAGGCAAGTGGATCTCTGAATGCATCGGGTTCCAATGTGAAAATGGAAGCAACATCCATGCTGAAGCTGAGCAGCAGCAGTGTTGCGAGTATAGAAGGCTCTCCGATCAAGATTGGATAAAGAAAAGAGGGAAAAAATGGCACAGGAATTTTTAGGTAGAGGAATGAAATTTCCACCTAAGATTAATCCGGCGACAGGACGCTTTGAGGTTTCTTCGGGGGCAGAAAGTGTAAAAGAATCTGTTTATCTGATTTTGATGACACAGAAAACGGAGAGATGGATTCGTCCGGAATTTGGATCTTCTTTGATGGAATATACATTTATTGATGTGAATCCGACACTGTTGAATTTGATGGCGCGGGAAATATCTAGTGATTTACTCAAGCAGGAGCCTCGTATTGGCAATGTGGATATCAATATTGATGGCAATTCAAAACCAGGGTGTCTAATTATTTACATTAACTATACGATAAGAGATACAAATGTCAGAGATAATCTGGTGTTCCCTTTCTATCTGAATACAACATGGGAAGAAGAGGAACGGCTGACAGAGCCTTTGGTAATTGAAGGATAAAAAGGTTTCAGAAAGAAAGGGTTGGGAGCGATAATGCAGGATAACTATAAGTTAGATTCCAGAACAGTGGAAGATATTAAAAATCAAATAGAGAATCTTGCAAAGGGCTATGTGCCAGAGTGGAATTTTGATCCTTCCGATCCTGACATTGGTTCGGTACTGGCGCTGCTTTTTGCAAACCAATTAAGCAAAAATGTAGATAGATACAATAGTATGCTGGAGCGGTATCGCACAGAGCTGGTAAATCTGATGGAGATTTCTCCTTTGTCAGCGCGTCCGGCTGAGGCAACCGTTTTGATGGATGTTGCATCAGAAGCGGAAGAAGGTGTTTATATTCCTTCCCGCAGTCGCTTGTTGGCTGATGTAGATATGCAGAAGGTTGTATTTGAAACAGCATTCCCTGTGTATTTGACACCGGCCAAGCTACGGACTATGTTTATGACATCTGCAAAAAAAGGTCGTGTGATTCCGATTTTGGGCGATCTAAAGAAAAAGCCCTATATTGATGGGGTAAAAGAGGAGAGCATCGAGGAAAAGCGATGGGAAGATGAGGATGAAAAGGAAAGCAAGATGAAGCCGTTTCATCTGTTCCAGTTTGCGGAAGAAGGTCTGGAGCGTCAGGCGGTGGTTCTTTTCCACAGCAGTATTTTTGATGTGGAAAATGAAACGATTTATTGCAGAATAACAGGAGCTTCTGACTTCCTGCGGCGTTTTGCGGCGGGTGAATTCAGATTTCTGTATTATTCCGAAGCGGGTTTTCTGCCTGTAGAGAATGCACAGGTAATGGGAAACCATATTCTTCTTGTAAAAGAAAAAGTGAATCAGCCTGTTAAGGTTGGCGGAAAGGAATACAGCGTTTTCGTTCTGGAGGCAAAAGAGCCCCAGCAGGAAACCATTTCCTTTGAGTCTATTTCTTTTTCTTCTGCAGGAAGCCCCAGAAATGCAGAATATGTCGGGAATGGAACAACGGATTTTTCTCCGGATAGATTCTATTTGTTTGGGGATAGATTCGCTTTATTTTCGGAATGTTATATTGGTATGAATCAGTATTTCAATAAAAAAGATGCGCATATCACATTAAAATTTAATACTTCCTTTGAAGAACGATTTGTTGGCCTTTCCAAGCAGGAAGAAGATGCAGATTTGCGTATCATCAAACGAAAGCCCCATGCGGCAACAGAGGTTCATGTTTCTTATGCCTATGCGGAAGAGATTTCGATTGAATATTATAATGGCATTGGCTGGAAACGGCTGAAATGCGAAAAGGAATACCGCCGTATGTTTACAGAAAGAAATGAAGGTGAACATGAAATCACTTTCGTTTGTCCGGATGACTGGAAGGAATCCGCTACCGGTGCATTTAATGGCAGAGTGCTGCGGATTCAGCTGCTTCGCTCGGATAACTGCTATTATCAGCCTTCTATTCATGTGGTACCGATTATCAGTGACCTGCTGATTTCTTATACATATGAAAGCAGATTTGAAAAACCGGAAATTTGTCATGTGCTTTCCGGTACAGAAAAGGTCGATCTTACTAGAAATCTGAGAGAAGAAAAGAGATTTGTGGCGTTTTCAAAGGGACGCTATGAGGATACTTCTCTGTATTTAGGCTTTGACAAGAAATTTGATAATGGGCCTATTAGCCTGTGGTGGCAGCTCGAAGGAGAACAGCGCAATAAGAATATTAAGCTGCGCTATTTCTATTCAACTATTCATGGCTTTAAGGAGATGAAGGTGGTAGATTATACTGCAAATCTCTCCAGAAGTGGGATTGTTCTGTTCCTGCCGCCTTCTGACATGGCAGCGATAGAACTGGAAGGTCGGCGTCAGCATTGGCTGCGGGTAACTGTGGACAATGGTGCGGAATTTGATTCTGCTGTAAAACTCAAACAGCTCATTCCCAATGGCGTTATAGCACATAACATCGAAACAATGGATGAAGAGGACTATTATTTGGATGAAGTGAAGGCAGAAATGTCTTTCCCTTTGCGTGGAGATGGGATTTTGGATGCAGAGGTATGGGTAAATGAACTGAATGAATACTCAGAAGAAGATATGCTTCAGCTAAAGAAGAAAATGCCGGGGAAAGTGCGGCTTGAGCGAAATCATCTCGGTGAAATATCTGAATTCTTTGTCAAATGGGAGGAAACAGATCAATTTTATCGTTCTACACCGGAGGATAGACATTATATCTTGGATCGTATGAATAGACGCATTCTGTTTGGTGATGGCGTACGGGTACGGATACCGAAAAATCTGGAAGATGTTGCTTTTACCGTTCAGCTGCGCTGCTGTAACGGCAACAAAGGCAATGTTTCAGCACATACGATTACGGAAAGTAGCAGCAACTGGCTTTTTGTACAGAATATTTATAATCCGGAAGCGGCTTATGGCGGCAGTAACATGGAAACCATGGAAAGAGCACTGCAGCGTGGGGCAGGTCTTCTCAGCTCCCGTGGTCGTTTTGTAACAGAGCAGGATTATGAAAGAGAGGTGCTTTATTTCTCCGATGAGATTGATAAGGTTTCCATCATTTCTGGAATTGGCAAGGATGGCATTTGTCGTGAGAAGATGCTTTATGTAGTGCTTTTGATGAAGGATTATCAAAAGGGGAAAAATTCTTTCTATCGTCTTCAGGATGAATTGAAAGCACATCTTCTGGAGCATTGTGAGCTTTCTATTGATCCCAAAGAGCTGCAAATGGTGGAACCTATTTTTGTAGAAATCAGCGTGGATGTATGGGCAGAGGTTATGCGTATGGAGGACAGTTTTGAAATTCAGACGCTGGCAAAGGAAGCTCTAACCACATATCTGAATCCTGTTACAACAGAAAGTAGCAAAGGATGGAATATTGGGCAGATGCCTAGAGATGCACAAATTATGATGCGGCTCAATAGCCTGAAGAACAGAGTTCTGATTCGTCAGGTCGTTGTTACTGCGAAATATGAGGATGATGAAGGGGTGCACGAGGTTGCACTGAATGAACTGAAGGTATCGCCATTTATGGTGGTGTGCAATGGGAAGCATAATATTCATATTTCCCCCATGCAGGATGCTGAATAATAGGAGGCGGCAATATGTTAAGTCATCATATGCTACAAGAGCTTACTTTTGAAAACTTAATACAGGAAGCCAGAAATCAGATCCCCCTTTATACAAGGGAATGGACAAATTTCAACCCCTCTGATCCTGCGGAAACCATTTTAGAAAATATTTCTGCATTTACGATACTGCAGCAGTCTTATATAGATCGTATGCCGGAATCGGCACAGGAAAAGCTGTTTGCGATGGCAGGCTTTGTGAAGGAAAAGGGCAGAAATGCGCGTATTCTTCTGGAGGCAAAAAATGTGGAGGAGGCTGTGCGTATTCCGGCAGGACAGCGTTTTCAGGTTGGAGATATTACATTTGAAACCAATCGGGAGAATGTTCTGAATGGGTATCAGTTGATAGGCATTTATGGCAGACAGAATGAAGAAGTGATAGACTATAGCTTTATTCTGGATGAGGACTATCCGGTGGATGCGGCGATTTTTACAGAAAAGCCGCAGGTTGGAATGGAAATCTATCTGGTTATGGATGGCATGGTAGATGCTGGAGAAGAAGTGATTTTTTATGTAGATCTGGCAAAGGAATATGGCAGAAATGCCTTTACAGGTGAAAATCTGTTTGCTGAGATTCAATGGCAGATTTATACAGAAAAAGGCTTTGTAAATATTCGGATGAAGGATGAGACAGGAAACCTGCTGAATAGCGGAGAAATGCGTTTCCGTGTTCCTAAGGATCGGCTTGCGGTTTATGAGGAATTTCCTCAGCATGGATATGTTATCCGAGGAATTCTAAAGCGGGCGGATTATGATATTTATCCAAAGATTGCAAAAATTAGTAGCTTTTTGTTTGAGGTATGGCAGAAGGAAAAGAAATCTATCTGTTATACCTACGGCAGAGTGCAGAGTTTTGAGCTTTTCTGCGATATTTTGGAAGAAGGCTATCTGCGTGTGTTCTGCAAGGAAACGCAGGATGGACCGTATTATCTTTATGAGCAGCAGAATCCTTGGTCGGAAAATGGCAGATTTTATCGGCTGGAGCATCTGGATTATGGTATTTTCCGTTTTTCTTTTGATAAAGAAGCCTTTGGCTTTGCACCCGGGAATTTCGATAATGCAGTGAAGCTGGTAGCATATAATGAAGAAACCATGCGCCAGCAGGATATGGGCATACTGTACGGCTATGATAATCAGGAAATTGTTTTGCCAGATAGACATATTGTAAAAGAAGGCTTTACAGTTATTGCGGAAAGGCAGAATGCAGAGGGAGAAAAGGAGTATACCTTTGTAAAGCCCTCCAGCGATAAAGCAGCGGAATTTCACTATACGCTGATGGAAAATGATGGCATTATCCGCGTGGATGATGCAGGTGAGTTTATTGGTAGCCGAATTTTCTTAGGCGGTTTTGCGGTCAGCAAGGGACCGGAAGGAAATGTTCGTGCAGGCAGTCGCTTCTATCCTGTGGGCTATCGGAGTGATGTGGTATTCCGTAATCCTGCGGCGGGTACGGGTGGATGCTTTGCAGAAACGGTTTTTGATGTGCGCAGACGCTTGATTGAAGACCTGCGGAAGCATTATACTGCGGTAGAGGCAAAGGATTATGAGGAGTTGGTTCGTACCACACCAGAGCTTTGTATCAGAAAAGTAAAGGCAGTGCGGGACAGCAGTCATAACTCTATTCAAGTAACAGCTATGCCTATGAGCAATGAGCCCTTTCCGAAGCTAAGCAGTATCTATGAAAAAGCAATCAAGGAAAGATTGGAGCAGGCAAGATTGCTGACAGTCAATATTGATTTACAGCAGCCGATTTATATGCCGGTTCATGTAAGAGGGACGATTTATATAAAACCCCATTATGAGGGCTGTAGAGAGCAGATAGAAGATCTGATCAAAAAGCAGTTGGATTATATTAACTCTGATAGAAACTTTGGTGAAAGATTCCATTTTGATGAATTGTTCCATCAGATCGAATCCTTGCCCTGTGTAAAATATATTTATGAATTAAGTGTAACACCGAATAGCTTAATACACGCCAGTATAAAAGGCTTGGATATTCAGCCGAAGGATAATTGTCTGCTATATCCCGGTGATATTATCCTGGAGCTGAATACAGCGGAGTAAAGGAGGGAATGAAATGGCAGAATATCGCAAATATTCCATAAAGAAAAATAGATTTCGTCGTTCTTTCCTCGTGGGCGTAACATCGCAAGAAGAAAACATACTCCGAATGGATGAAAATGTATATCGCCGTGTTTTCATTTCCGATGCGATTGATGGTGTGGAAGAAAATGCTCCGTGGGGCAGATTAAAAATGGATTGGGAGCTTTCTGAAAATATGGTAGTAACTGTTTATGCAGTTGCAACAAATAGCCGCAGCGTATGGCTGAATGATGAAGAATTTTCTTATGAAGAAGTGCTTTATGATGCGGACACAAGCTTAGATCTGAAAAAGAATTTTATGGAATATGCAAATGCACTGAAGGCGGTTAATCAGAATGATATGCTTCTGTATGAGCTGGAAGGTAGATATTTGTATCTTATGATAGAGGTCATTGGACTGGGAGAAGGAAGTATTTCAAATATTTGCGTTGATAATAAAGGCGATCTTTTTATGGATACATTCCCAGAGGTATATAGAGAGCATAATAGCTTTTTCCATAGATATATGTCAGTTTTTTCTTCGATATATCTGGATTTTCAGGATAAGGTCGATGGGATTTCAGATATGCTTGATATTGATACAGCACCTTTTGAGCTGCTTCCGACATTTGGACGCTGGATGGGATTGGATATTAGTGGCGACTTTTTGAAAGAAGACCGCCTTCGACTGCTAGTGAAAGAGGCTTACCGCTTGAATCGCCTAAAGGGTACAAGAATGGCATTGGAGCGTCTTTCTGAAATTATCCTTGGAGAAAAGGCAATTATCCTAGAAAAAAATGTTTTACGGGATGATGTGCAGACAAAGGATACGCAATTCTATGAAGAACTTTACGGAAAGGGCATTTATGATGTTACGATGCTGATTCGTACCTTTGTGCCGGAGAATCAGAAATCCCAGCTGCTCTTCCTGCTGAATCAGTTTAAGCCGGTCAGAAGCAATCTGATTATTCGTTTTCTGGATGCAAAGGGGAATTTGGATAGCCATACATATATGGATATGAATGCTTATATTGAAGAAACAGAATCTGCTACATTGGATCAAAAGCAGGGAATGGATGGCAATATTATCATACTCGAGTGAGATTAAGATATCTCCCTAATTATAAATTTATCTGCCATTTTAGAAATTGCAAAGCAGCAGATTTCAAATGGTTGGAGGTGGTTATTTGGAGCAGTATACATTTTCAAATAGCAATATTGACGCAGTCAGTGAAAAAACGAGTGCGTTTCTCTCGTTTGCCGGCGTGGAACGGCGAGAAGCATTGCGTATTAAACTCATATTTGAGGAAGTGCTGTTGAAATATCAGGAAAAGTTTGGTGAGGATGCATTCTTTAGGATTAGGCTTATAAAACAACTTTTTTCTATTAAGGTTGAAATAATTGTTGAAGGGGAAGCTTATGACGCCCTTGACAAAGAGGGGGAAGAAGATGATGTGATACGCAGCCTGCTTGCGGGCATCGGTCTTGCACCCACATGGAGTTATAAAAACAGAAAAAATCATATCATTTTTATACCAAAGAAAAAGCCGGTGTCCAGAACGGTAAAAACAGCCATAGCAATCGGGCTTGCTGTGATTGCCGGAACGATACTAAGTATTTTTCCAGATGAGATTAGAGTGGGGGTAAACAGCTACCTGTTGTCACCGATAACAAATGCATTTACAGGACTTATTTCAGCAGTGGCGGAGCCGTTGCTTTGTTTTTCGGTAATTGGATGCATCTGCTCAATGGGTAATATAGAAACTCTTGAGCAAATAGGTAAAAAAATGATTAAGATAATTATTTCTCATATGGTGGTAATTAGTATTATTATGACTGTACTGGGATGTTTCTTTTATCATTTGGAGTTAAATAGGGGCGAAGTATCAAGTATTTTAGGTGTGTTCGATTTAGTTTATGGAATTATTCCATCAAGTGTGTTTGAGCCATTTGTAACAGGAGATGCACTACAGATTATCTTTATTTCCGTTATGGTGGGGCTTGCGATGCTTGTGCTTTCGTGGAGAGTAAATGGGATATATCAGATAGTGGAACAATTAAATGTAATTGTGCAGACTATCATAGAAACCCTTTGCTATATACTTCCTGTTTTGTCTTTCTTTTTATTTACAGGGATGATTGCGGATGGAAGTATTAGAGAGGTTTTAGGCTTGTGGAAACCAATTTTAATCATCATACTTCTGATGGCATTATACTATACAATTAATCTGTTTAGAATCGCTATCATTCAAAGGATTTCTCCGGTACTGCTTTGGAAAAAGACTATGCCTACCTTTATGATAGCGCTTACGACTGCTTCCTCGGCAGCCGCATTTACAACTTGTGTTACGGATGCAAGCAAAAAATTTGGTATCGACAAAAAGCTTGCGGAATTTGGAATAACTTTGGGACAGGTAATGTATATGCCTGCATATTTAGCAATGCTTTTCGGCATTGAGGTTAGCTTTGCGGAAATTTGCAATATTCCCATTACGATACCATGGCTTTTTATAGGTCTGATTACAAATCTACTGGTTGCTTTTGCGGATCCGCCGATTCCCGGAAGTACGATAATGGGCTTTTCCATTGTATTTACGCAGCTTGGTATCCCGATTGAAATGATGGCCATTGCGATTGCACTCACTTCAATATTGGATTTCCCTGTTACAGCAGTACAGGTAAGTGGTTGGCAACTTACCTTAATTGATGTTGCAGATGCACTCCATATGATTGACAAGGAAACACTACATAAAAATAATTAAGACGCGATACTGAGGGCTGTTAGAAATAGATTAGAAACGGAATATGAAGTTATTGTTGCTTATTGAATATGCAGATGATATACTCATTAAATCAGTATAATATTGGCGAGATTTCCCTAGAAAAAAAGGAAAAACACAATGGAAATATTTGGGAAATCATATTTGGAAAGAGGGGTTGCACATGGAAGATTTTAATTTTGAATTGACTATGGGAACAGGTCTTGAAATTGCATTGGCAATTGTTGGACTACTAATTTTTGTTATTGGACTTATATCTCTTATAATCAGTGTTTGGCTGGCAGTAAAGTATTGTAAGTTCAACCGTAAAGAAAATAGTGTACACATGACCGGTGAGCAGGTGGCACGCAAGGTTTTGGATGACAATGGGTTGGAGAATATCAAGGTTGCGGTTACAGGTTCTCTGCTGTTTGGCAATAGCTACAGCCATTATTTCAAGAAGGTTCGCCTTAGAAGGATGACTCGCCATAAGACTAGTGTTGTTGCACTGGGGATGGGGGCGCAAAAAGCGTGTCTGGCAGTTCTGGATAAGGAAAATGATCCTGATATGAAAAAACGGGTACGCTATTACCCGATGATTACTTTTGGACCATTCGCTTTTATTCCGCTGCTCATTGTAGGCGCTGCGCTGGATTATTTTGTGTTTAACCAGAATGGTATCTGTACATATGTGTTTGGCGGGCTAGGCCTGCTGTTCTATGTTTATGCAATTGTGCTTTCTATATTGACACTCAAAACGGAAAAGAAAGCGCAGGAACGCGCATATATTTACCTACAGGACAGTCAGATGGCAACACAGGGAGAGCTTGCAGATCTCAAGGAACTATTCCGCCTTTACAATATTCAGTATATCAATGATATTATTCTTGCTTGTCTGGAATTACTGCGCGTTATTCTTCAGATTGCAATATTAATCAACAAAAACAATTCAAATAAATAATTAAAAAGGCTGGCAGCCTATAGGAAGAGGGCGATATGACGCAGATGAGTCACATCGTCCTTATTTTTCTCAAAAAAGTAAAAGAGGAAAGGTTGCACGCTCTTTGTCTGTTCGTTGGGATAGAGTGGTAGAAACAAGTCATTGTGAGAATTGAATTGGGGATGTATGTTTAGCCTTTTCTATTAGCGATTTTTGTCAAAAATGGGTGATAAATTTTTGCTTTACAGAATGGTGTATCCCATCAAAATGCTTGACAAATCAATCAATTAGGTCTATTATCATAAAGTAGTCTTTCAGTCATTTTGGTCCTTTGCAGATTGCTGCAAAGGACATTTTTGTATATTTCAAATTAGAAGACTTTGCGTACCAATAAAGTGGTGCAACAAGGAGAAGATGGAAATGAAAAGAGTGCAGATTAAAAAGTTGGATATAAAGGCTGGCAAAAAGTGTCTGCGAATGTTCAGATGGTCTGATGTAAAGGCAGGCTTAAAAAAATGTAGGGAGCAGAGAAAAAAAAGATTGGAAACATGGAAAAATAGCACTGTAGGTAAAAAAATGCAGAAATTTTATCATTCTATGAATCGGATTTCTTTGTTGTTGCATGGGTTTTGGGCAATTCTACTTAATTTTGCGATTGAGGCAATATCTCGCCATTCTGTGATGGCTGCATGGGAATTTTTCAGTGTATCTACAAAGGCATTTTTATATAATGCCTTTATGATTTTTGTAACTTTTTCTCTTGTTTATCTATTCAAGCGGCGAGTATTTGTAAGAGTTATCCTCAGTCTTTTATGGTTTGCGCTGGGCATTGTCAATGGGATTATGCTTTCCAGAAGAGTGACGCCCTTTAATGCACAGGATTTGAAAACCGTTGCAGAAGGACTATCCCTGTTTTCCAATTATTTTACCAAAAAGGAATTGATGGGTATTGGATTTGGGGTAGTGTTGCTGATTTTGTTTTTGATATTTCTCTGGAAAACGATTGGCAAATACAGAGAAAATGTAAATTATCTACTTTCGGCCATGGTGGTGGTGGCATCCTTTGGAGGATATGGGGTTTTGACGGATTATGTTATCGAACACCGTATTGTTTCCACATATTTTGCCAATATTGCGTTTGCTTATCAGGATTATGGTTTGCCTTATTGTTTTGCGGCAAGTATTTTTAATACCGGTATCTCCGAGCCGAATGGATATACGGAGAAAATGGTAGCTGAAATCACAGAAGATTTTAAGTTTACAGAAAATGCGGCTGATACAGAGCTGCTTCCCAATGTTGTGTTTGTGCAGCTGGAATCCTTTTTTGATACTTCGGAGCTGAAGGCTTTGAAAACAACGACAGATCCCTTGCCGAATTTGCGTCGTATGGCAGAGGAATATTCTTCTGGATATTGTCAGGTGCCTTCTATTGGTGCGGGGACAGCAAATACGGAGTTTGAAATTATCACCGGAATGAATCTGCGTTACTTTGGCCCCGGGGAGTATCCTTATAAAACCTATTTGAAAGAAAAAACGGCGGAAAGTGCGGCAACAGCTTTTAAGACCTTTGGCTATGGCGCTCATGCTATCCATAATCACAGTGGTAATTTCTATAGCCGTGCAAAGGTGTTTGATCACATCGGCTTTGATACCTTTGTCTGTAAGGAATTTATGAATTTCGATACAACACCGAATGGATGGGCAAAGGATGAGGTTTTGCTGGAGCATATTGCAGATTGTCTGGATTCTACAGAACAACAGGATTTTGTGTTCACCATCACAGTGCAGGGGCATGGCAGCTATCCGGAGAATAAGGTCATAAAGAACCCTCACCTTTATGCATGGGGGATGGAAACGGCGAAAAAGAATAATCAGTGGACCTATTATGCAAATCAGGTATATGAAATGGATTTGTTTGCCCAGAGCCTAGTGGAGTTGATGGAAAGACGGGGAGAGCCTGCAGTAGTGGTTTTCTATGGAGATCATCTGCCTACGATGGGACTTGCACAGGAAGATATGAAGAGCGAGAGTTTGTTTCATACCAATTATGTGATTTGGGATAATATCGGGCTGAAAGAGCAGGATGGTACGATTCCTACCTATCAGCTGATGGCAGAGGTAATGGGCAGAATCGGTCTGCATTCGGGAACAGTCTTTAATTATCATCAGAATCGCATGAATGATATGGATGCAGCAGATTATTTGCTGGATTTGGAACTTTTACAATATGATTTGCTGTATGGAAAGAAGTATACCTATCAGGGGAATCCGCCGCAGATCGGCGGACAGATGGAGCTTGGGGTTCGGGATTCCGAGATACTGTATCTGAGTGAAAGTCTGGATGGAGAGTATACCATTGTAGGAGAAAATTTCACGAAATGGACGCAGGTTTATATCAATGGAGAGAAGCAATCCAAAAAATTTGTGAATGAGAATACCATACGGATGAAAAAGAGCCATTTGGAAGAATGGGATGTGGTAACCCTCTGTCAGGTTGGCTCCAGTGATACCATTTTCCGAACCTCAGAGGAATATGTGTATCGGGAAGGGCGTCTGCTCCCTTATACAGAGGAGCGCAAAGCGGAAAAACTCTTGGAGGACTACAACGGAGATGAAGAAAAAGTTGCTGCTGTGTTGCGTCAGAGGCAAAGAGAAGCAAAGCGTTCTGATCTAGGGAGAGAAAAGAACTGAATAAGTAGGGGGAATAGGACTGTTCAAGAGAGAATAGTCCTATTTTTTAACAAAAAAATTATAAAAGTATTCCAAAACGATTGACATGGTTTTGGAAACCATGTAATATTTTCTAAAAGAATAGATATATTGCGGGTTGGGAGAGAGGTATTTTCATGAAAACAATCATACTGGTAGCGGAAACAGGTTCCGATGTGAATGTAGAGCTTGCAAAAGAATATGGAATTGAGATTGTGCCTATGCATGTTTCTTTTGATACAGAAACGCTGGATGATGGTACATTCCCGGTGGAAAATATCGTAGAATATTATCAGACTACAGGCAAGCTGCCGAAGACAAGCGGTAGCACGCCAGAGGATTTTGAGAAAAAGTTGGATGAGCTCCATGAAAAATATCCCGATGCACAAATCCTGTATCTGGCATATTCAGCCATCACCACCTGCTCCATGCAGAGCTGTGTGATCGCAGCAGAAGGCAGAGACTATGTGACGATTCTGGATACCAAGCAGGTATCTGGCGGGCAATGCAATGTAGTGATCGCCATGGCTGAAATCCTGCGGGAAAACCCCGATATGACAATGGAGGAAGCGGTAGAGGCAGCCAATGAACTGATTTCCCGTGCCAATATGTGCTTTATGCCGGAAAATCTGGAATTTCTGCGGGCAGGCGGACGGGTAAGCAATGTGGCTTTTCTAGGGGCTCGTATTCTGAATCTGCATCCTGTGATTGAAATTCTGGATGGGCAGCTGATGGCAACCAAGAAATATCGTGGGAAAATGAATAAGGTTGCAGTGCAGCTGGTGAAGGATTATGCGGAAAAATATGATCTGGATAGAGAATCCTGCTTGTGGTTCATTTATGTAATTGGCTTTTCTGATGAATTGCGGGCGATTGTGGAACAGGCGGCAAGGGAGGAGGGCTTTCAGAAAATCAGATGGATACAGGCGGGCGGCGTGATCACAACACATGGCGGCCCTGCGGCATTCGGTATGGCTGGTTTTTCCAGAAAGCAGTAAGAATAAAAATCGAATGAAAAGTGTTCGTCTTTGGGCGAGCACTTTTATTTTGCTGAATTTTGTGGTAAAATCTCAATAAGAAAATTCAGAGAGCAGTCTTTTGGAAAAGAGATAGACCAAAAGATGATTTGCATTGTATAGAATGGAATGAAAAATAAAAGGGGAACATCCATGAATCATTATTTTATCGTGCCGGAAGTGATTTATATTCTGATGCTTTTATGCAGCTGGATCACTGCCATGTTTTCCGGAATTGCTTTTGTTTATAGCATACATATGAAAAAGATGAAGCAGAGTATTTTGCCGTGGACAGGGATTTTTTTCATCTGTCTGGTAATGGTATTTCTGTTGATGAACGGTGTAATTGCACCAGAAAATATGATTGAATAAGAGGATGTTATGACAGAAGCACAATGGGATAAAAAATTAAAAATCAAAACAACGGGAAGGATAGATAGCCACGCAGATACCTTTCACTATCCCTATGAACCAACACCTTATGCAGTGTTGGAGCGATTGGCGGCGGAGGGCTATATCCAAGAGGGTAATATTTTGCTGGACTATGGCTGCGGAAAGGGGCGTGTCGGATTTTTTCTGCATTATGTACTTGGCTGCGATGTTGTTGGGCTGGAGTATGACAGGGAAATCTTTGCGTTGACGGAGGAGAATAAAAGAACGGCCGCCAAAGGACAAGGTGTAAGCTTTTTTCTGGGAGATGCAGCGACATTTGTTGTTGAAGAAGCAGATCGGTTTTATTTTTTCAACCCCTTTTCTGTGGAGATACTGAAAAGCGTTATGGGGCGGATACAGGAATCCTATTATAGAAAGCCCCGCAGGATGCTCCTGTTTTTCTATTATCCAAACGATGAATATCTGGTTTATCTAATGACGATGTATGCCCTTGCCTTTTTGAAGGAAATAGATTGCAGAGATTTGTTTCCGGGAAAGGATGAACGGGAGCGAATATTGATATTTGAATTAAAATAGAGGTCTTGATTTTGCATGGAAAAAGCAAAATAAGACTTCTTTTTTTCTTTTTGGGGAACAAATGGGTTGTATTTTACGATGAATGGCTGAATATGCGGGATGAATGGCTGTTTTTTTGCCGTGAATGGCAAAGACGGCGAAAAATCAGCCGTTTACGGCAGAAAACAGACCATCTGTCTGATTCGGTAGCAGAAAGGATTGGGGGAGGATATAATAGATTTCGACAGAGAAAAAGGATGGGAAGCCGATTATCCTGTCAGAAAAAACAAGAAAGAGGGGATTCTTCATGAAAGAAAAAAGAAAAACAAAGGTGATTCTGGCGGATCGGGATGGATTTTATTTACAGCGTCTGAAACGATGTCTGGAGCGAAAGGGGGAAATGTCCGTGGTCGGCATGACGGACAGCGGCCCGAAGTTGTTGGAGATGGTGAGAGAGCAGAAGCCGGATGTGCTTCTGTTGGATATGCTGCTTAGTGAGAGGGATGGCTTCTGGGTGCTGGAAAATTTGAAAAAGGAAAACATTTGCTGTATCTCTATCATGATTTCGGCTATAGACAGCGATAAGTTGGTGCGGCAGGCAATCACTTTGGGAGCTGACTATTATATGGCAAAGCCGATTCAAGGAGAGTTGTTGCTAGAGAGGATTTATCAATTGCTGGATCAGGACATTTCTATTCGGCAGGAGGAGGAAAAGATAGAAATAACAGATACGGCATTTCGTGATCTGGAGGGGGAAATTTCTGTGATACTGAGCCGCATGGGCATTTCTGCCAGCATTAAGGGGTATCATTTTATCCGCAGTGCGATTTTGATGGCAGTGGAGGATCAGGAGACGCTGGTGGGTATTACAAAGGGGTTGTATCCGGATATAGCAAAGCGCTATAAAACAACTGCCAGTAAGGTAGAGCGAGCCATTCGTCATGCCATTGAAAGTGCTTGGAAAAAGAATGGTCCACAAGTGTACTTTGAAGTGGTTGGCTATTTACCATCAGAGAAGCCGACAAATGGACAGTTTATTGCTGTTTTATCTGAATATTTCAGAATGCAGGAGGAAAGAACGAAAAAAATCAGCTGAAGAAGGTGCAAAAGCACCTTCTTTCATTTTATGGAAAATTAAAAACTATGGTGTGTTTTGGCCTATAACTCAATTTTCTGTGAAACGGACTTTCCGTTGAAATCTCAAAGATAAATTGAATTGTAAAGGCGCTTTTATATGCATAATTGGTTGCGTTGCAAAGTTCCACACATTATAAATAATATTAGAGGTTTTATAAAAACTGTCAAAAGTTTTATAAAATCTCTTTTGTTTTTCACCAAACTAATTCCGACATTTTATAAAAGATGCTTGATTATTTTACAATTTCTGTATAAAGATTTTATAATTTCTTCGGTAATCTTTTATAGTTTCAGTTCCAGAGATTTATAATTACTGCCCTACCTTTTTATAAACAGTTGCCGATGCTTTATAAAAGATGTTCATTCTTTTATAAAAACTGTTAGAAATGCCGATTTGAAAACAATATAAACAGTTTTTGCAATTTTTGCCGCTTATTATATAAGTGTCATTTATAGGTGTCGGAAAATTGCAGAAGATTTTCCGACCTTATTATTTTTGTTGATTTTACCCCCTAAAAAGTATAGTTTTTCAGAAAAAATAATAGACATAAAGTGGTATATGGTCAAAAGGGTTGATTTTTCCTTCTTCGGGGACCTCCACCAGACGGAGATAACCCAAACAGGGCACTTTGCTGAAAATGTCATAATTGAATAGTTTTTTTGTAAAATAGTAGACTTTTTTGTGATTTTATAGTATAATTGTATAAAGGATAATGTATCATAAAGAAGGTATTGTAGTGTGGATATTAAATTGGAATATATCATATCAAGGCAGAATTGAAAATAAGATTGATTTTATAAATCAATATATGCAAGAAAATACTTGTGTTATGTTGCAAGAAGTAAAGCCACACGCTTTTGAATATATAAAAAATTATTTTGGAGAAAAATACAATTTTATATATTCGTTAGATTATAGAAAACCCAGCAAGTTTGACTCCGAGGCAAGAAAATTAGGCGTGTTAATCATATTAGACAAAAAAATTGATATTTTGGATTGTGGGGTTATTGAAAGAAGTCCTTTCCCTGACAGAACGATTTACGCAACAATTAAGGTAGGATTACAAGTAATAAAAGTTTTAGCACTTCATTCATTAACGGGGTGTGGCTACTATCGCACAAAATCAGTACAATATGATTCTTTTGCAGAGTTTATTGATGAATACAAACCCGATATCATAGGTATTGATGCTAACGAACCCGAAACAGACCATTATGATATGACACAAATGGAGTTCTTTGATAATGGACTAGGTGCAAAAAACTTTTTCTTAAAAGTTCAAGAAAATAGACTGCTTGATTCATATGTTAAAATTAACAATATAGTCAGCAACGAAACTATACCATTAACACAATCACACAAAGTTCGTAGGCGTGGAAGTGTTAGATATGATTTTATATTTATCAATAAAGGCATAGAGATTGAAAATATGAATTATTATTATGACGAGGCAGTAAATGCAGGTAGTGACCACGCTCTTTTGATATGCAATACAAAATTGGATTAAGTTTAAATATATTGAAATAAATTGGGTTATTACACCGCCTACTATGTAGGGGTGTAATTTTTTTGTTTGCATTTCTTGTTGTAATCTCAACAAAAAAATTATTCCACAAAATAAAGTTATAGGTGTTTTGGAAATGTAGGTTTGTCAATGATATGTTACACATTAGGGAAAGAAAAAAGGATGTGTTTCGGAGAGTTCCAGTTGAGCGGTCGCATGGGGAAGTTGTTATACTGGCGCTGTCTGACAGCGAGTTGTTTTTCAAAATCAGCAAAGTC
>JAZQTP010000073.1:0-32293 GCA_045630845.1 Anaerotignum sp.
ATTATGAAAGATGAAATTTTTTAGTTAAGTAAAAAAAGTATTTCGCTTGACGAAATACTCCGCCTGCGGCGGTGTCGCTTGCGACTGACTACCTTGCCGCCGCAGTGCGATCCCCCGGAGGGTTTTTACTCTATAAGAAACGAAATTTCTTATAGAGTAAAAAAATCGGCTTTCGTCCCATCGACTCAAGCCGTTTTTTCTTGCGATTTTATTACAAAAAGGAGAATATTCATGACTGAAACCCGAAGAACCAACCGATTTGCTTTTCTGTTTTTTCTATATTTTCTTGTGTCCCCTCTGGCGATTTCCTTTCTTCCCGCCTTTCGCCAGCCCCACAACGGCGCTTTGCTGATGCTGCTCATTCAGCTCATTGGCTTTCTGCCGCCCATAGGCATTTACTTCCTATATACCAAGAAAAATATCCGCAATACACTGCGTCTGCACCCCTTGAACTGGAAAAATTTTCTTCTGGTGATTGCTTTCGGGGTTTCCATACAGCCTGTCATGAGTCTTCTGTCTTATCTAACCAGCTTGCTCTTCCCGAATCCAGTAGAGCAATCCATTGAAACACTGCAGGCTTCCGGTCTCATTCTTTCCTTCCTTGCTGTTGCTCTTGTACCGGCTATTACAGAAGAAATCCTTTCCAGAGGGATACTCCTTTCCGGATATTGCTTCCTCGGAAAATGGAAGGCCGCATTTCTCAGCGCACTGCTATTTGCTCTGCTCCATGCCAATCTGCAGCAGCTACCCTATGCCTTTACCGTAGGATTCCTTTTCTGCTTTTTAGTAGAGCGAACCAATTCCCTCTACGCAAGTATCATTCCTCACATGGTCATCAATGGCACTACTATTTTCAGTATTTTCACAGAAGGTCTTGGCACAGGCCCTGTAGAAATGGAGCCTGCCGCAATTCTTCTTACCTTGGGGATGATGGCTCTGTTTTCTCTACCATGGCTAGCGGTACTTTTTCTTCTCTTCTTGAAAGTCAATCCACCTCAAGAAACGCTTGCTCTGATAGATGAAACAGGGGCACCTTATCAGGAAAATATGCTAAGCCCTGCGTTAATCGGTATTTTTCTTTTGTTCTTTATCATTGCCATTTTCCCTTATTTTCTCTCTTAAACCAAAAGGGTGTCGGTAAAACCGACACCCTTTTCTTACTCTATAAGAAATTTCGTTTCTTATAGAGTAAAAACCCTCCGGGGGATCGCACTGCGGCGGCAAGGTAGTCAGTCGCTAGCGACACCGCCGCAGGCGGAGCATTTCGTCAAGCGAAATGCTTTTTTATTCTTCGATATATTGAAAGCGAGACACCTGCTTCCCGTTCACCTCTACCGTTTCCAAAAACATCTCCAAGGGGCGCACCCAAACACCTTCATCCCCATATTGCTGTTGGTAAACCACCATTTCCTCCAGCGTTTCGGAATGTCTGGCACAAGCCAGCACACGATAGGGCTTTCCTTTATAATGCATATATCTACCGCCAATCACAATCATTTTTTGTTCACCTCTTTCACAGGCACAATAAAGCGAAAAGCATGAGATACCATTTCCGCCTTCAGATATGTAAACTGTCTAATCTCGCCATCCACACTGATATTCGTAGGTTCTTCCACCGCCAGCTCCAGCCTGCTGCACTTTTCATACAGCACTCTTTCCTTTGCCAGCTTCGTTTCCAGATAGGTGCCTTTTTTATACTTCGGAAGGATGCCGACAAAATTCCTTCTGGGAATCATCTTTACTACGCCCACATCCATCAGCCCATCTGACAAAGACGCCTTTGGCGAGGAGCAAAAGCCCCCTCCGCAGAAGCTGCCGTTGGCAATGGTGCAAAGCAGACACTTTTCCGTTAAAGTCGTCCCATCCTCCCGACGAAAAGACATCCATTTCCCGATAGGCTTTGAAAATTCCGAAAGAATCCCCAACAGATAAGCCGCAGGCCCGCCGATAAAGGGCTTTTTCTTCCACTTTCCAGCCTCAACAACTACTTCGCAATCGAAGCCGATATTCGCCATATTCACCACATATCTGTCATTCAAAAGAATTGCATCACAGAAAACAGATTCTCCCCTCACTTGGGACAGCACATCCAGAAACAACTCTTTTTCGCCAAAATTGCGTACAAAATCATTTCCTGTTCCTACAGGGAAAAGTCCAATCTCTACTTGAGAAAAGCCCCTTGCCCCATTGACCACCTCATGCATACTGCCATCGCCGCCGCAAACATAAAACCGCACAGGCTCGCCCTTTTCACAGACCGCTCTGACATAACGCTCTGCATCCCCCGCCGCCTGTGTAATATATATCTGATATGGATACCCCGCTCCCTCCATCGTTTCCCGAATGAGAGGGATCAGTTTTTCCCCTCTGCCACGACCGGCAAAAGGATTGATAATAAAAATATACTCCATACACATTCTCCTCAATTCGCAGTTTTAGACAGAATATCACATTTTCAGGCAAAACAAAAGCCCCTCTCTGCACGAAGGGCTTTCTTTCGTCCTTTCGGACGGTTCTTTATTGTTCCATCTGTTTTCCCAGAAAGCCAGCCGCTGTTTGTGCAAGCTTTCCCTCTACTTCACCCATTTTCTGATCCTTGGAAAGAAATACCACAGCACCCATGGCATCCCCCTCTGCAATGATGGGCATAATCAGCTGATGATTATAGCTTTCTCCTATATCATCCTCCAGCAAAGGCACGAAATTCGCATCATTCCGCTCTGCGATCAACGCCATCCGCTTATTGATGCAGCTTTCCATCTCCTGGCTGATATGCTTTTCAAAAAACTCCTTCTTTCCACCGCCAGAAACAGCAATAATCTGATCCTTATCCACAATACAGGTGATATGCCCCGCTGTCTGCGCCAAGGATTCCGCATATTCCCTTGCAAATGTCCCCAATTCTCCGATGGGGGAATATTTTTTCAAGATAATTTCTCCTTCTCTGTCAGTAAAAATTTCCAAAGGATCTCCTTCTCTGATCCGCAAGGTGCGGCGGATTTCTTTGGGAATCACCACCCGCCCCAGATCATCTATTCTGCGTACAATGCCTGTTGCTTTCATCTATATTCCTCCTGCCAACTACCTTTTTTATTGTAAATGTAGTATTTGCAGGAAATATTGAAATATACACCATTCCTTACTATGGGATAAACTGACAAATTCTTTTTGCTTTCAGTATAAATTTATATCAGCTTCTTTCCTTCCCCCAGAAGCAAACAACTACTGTGCCGGGACCCGTATGACTGCCAATTACCGTACCAATATCCCCCAGAAGAATCTTTCCTTTTAGCTGCGGGAAGCGTGCCTCTATATGGCGTATCATCTGCACAGCTTCTTCCTCACAGGCAGAATGACCTACATAGCATTTCCCTGTATAAGCTGTGCCGCCCTCTGCATATTCCACCATTTTTTCCGCCAACGCTTCCAGCACCTTTTTCTTTGTCCGCACCTTCTGCACCGGCTTCAGTGTGCCATCTGGCGCAACCGTCATAACCGGACAGATGTTCAACATCGTACCTACAAAGCCGGCTGCCTTGGAAACTCTGCCGCCACGGATGAGGTATTTCAAATCTGTTGCCGTAAACCAATGGTGCAGGCGAATCTTATTTTCTTCTGCCCACCTGTATGCTTCATCAATCCCCATGCCTTCGTCTCTGAGATCAGCCAATGTATCCATCAAAAGCCCATATCCACAGGCTGCACAGGAGGAATCCACCACATAAAGCTTTCTTTCCGGATATTTCTCCTCCAGCATTTGTTTTGCGATCATGGCAGAATTATAGGTACCGGAAATACCGGAAGACAGTGTCAGATGCAGCACATCCTTTCCCTCTTTCAGAAATCCCTCAAAATATGCCTCATACTCTGCCACATTCACCTGAGAGGTTCTGGTCATTGCACCCTCCTCCATGGCTTTATAAAATGCCGAAAAAGACATAGATTCCCCCAAGTCATCGGGATACTCTGCTTCATCCAAAAAATAATGGAAACAAATATATTCAATTTTTCTTTCTGCAAAATGCGCTTTTTTCAAATCTGCCGTAGAGCAGCAGCTCAACACAAAATCACTCATTATCTTGCCCCCTGTATCACACTTATTCCACTATTATATAATTACCATTTTTCACACATAGTTTCCATTACTACATTATAAAGCCGCTACATTATTTTGTAAAGAGTGGATTCTTCTTTTTTGAAAATCGCTTTGAAAAAGCATTTCGCTTGACGAAATGCTCCGCCTGCGGCGGGGTCGCTAGCGACTGACTACCTTGCCGCCGCCCTGCGTCCCCCGGAGGGTTTTTACTCTATAAGAAACGAAATTTCTTATAGAGCAAAAAAGCCCACAGGAATCTCCTGCGAGCCGTATGTAGCCATCTTATTCAGATTTATAATCTCTCGTCATCAGCTCCACAACAGCCGCCTGCACATCTTCGCCCTCGAAAAGCACACGATAAATGGTCTGCGTAATGGGCATGGAAACATTATATTTTTCTGCCAGCGCACAGGCAACCTGCACAGTATTCACGCCTTCTACAACCATTTTTATCTCCTCCAGCGTTTCCTGCAGGCTTTTTCCCTGTCCCAACAAAATGCCGGCTCTACGATTTCTGGAATGCATACTGGTACAGGTCACAATCAAATCTCCAATGCCAGAAAGACCCGCAAAGGTTTCCGGTTTGCCGCCCATGGCGATCCCCAGACGCTTCATTTCTGCGATGCCTCTTGTCATAAGCGCAGCCTTTGTATTATCCCCAAAGCCAAGGCCATCAGACATACCGGCTGCCAGCGCCATAACATTTTTCAGTGCCGCACCAATCTCCGCACCAATCATATCCGTATTGGTATACAGACGGAAACGGGAATTAGCAAATTCCTCCTGCACCAGCTTCGCCACCGCCTCGTTTTCACAAGCAATCAGACAGGTGGTAGGAATCCCTCTTGCCACCTCCTCCGCATGGCTTGGGCCAGAAAGTACGCATACTGCACACTGGGGTGCCTCTCTTTCAATCACCTTGGAAAGACACAGAAGGGTATCCGGCTCCAGCCCCTTGGATACATTCACAAGAATCTGCCATGTTTTCAGATAAGGAGAAAATGCTTTCACTGTTTCCGCAACAGCACGAGAAGGGACTGCAAGAATGATGATTTCCGCTTCTTCTACTGCTTTTTTATAGTCTGTTGTTGCCCGTATCGCTTCAGGAATCTCGATTCCCGGCAGATATTTTTCGTTTGTTCTTTTCTGCAGCAGCTCATCCACCGCATCCTGTCTTCTGGACCAGATCAAGACTTCGTGTCCATTTTGCGCCAGCATCACTGCAAGAGCAGTTCCCCAGCTGCCGGAGCCAATGACTGTTACCTTCTTCATTCTCTATGACCTCCCGTCTTATTTTTTCTTGGAGCCGAAACGGTTTTCCGTACCGTTCAGCAGATTTTTAATATTCTTTCTGTGCCGCCAGAATGCCAGCAATCCAGCACAGACCGTGACCAGCACAACCTCCTGTTCAAAGCCAAGCAGATATGCAGTAACTGGCAGTGTCACCGCAAAGGCAAGAGAGCCAACGGAAACATATCTTGTTGCAAAGGCAAGCCCAAAGCCAATGATTGCCGTAGGCACAGCAAGGCGCACATCTGTAGAAAATGCCATTGCAGCGGTCATACCGATCATAACAGCGATTCCCTTGCCGCCCTTAAAGTTCAGATAAAAGGGATAATTATGGCCTAAAACAGCACCAGCACTGCCAAATACACCGGCAAGAAGCCCCTGCTCTCGGAAAATAGCATGACAAATCAGAAAAGCAATCACAGACTTTAGAATATCGCCAATAAATACCATCGCTCCCGCCTTTTTCCCCAATACACGAAGGGCATTGGTGGTGCCAAGATTGCCGCTGCCATGCTTACGCAGGTCTACCCGCCAAAGCTTGCCCACCACATAAGCCGTTTCAATGCAGCCGATGCAGTAGCCTATCACCAAACAAATCAATCGAAACATATCAATCTTTTTCCCCTTTTTCTCTTACAATGAAATGGATCGGTGTTCCCACAAAGCCAAAGGCATCCCGCAGCTGATTTTCAATATATCTGCGGTAGGAGAAATGAAACAATTCCCTTTCGTTTACAAAAATAACAAAGGTAGGCGGTTTCACAGATACCTGCGTCATATAATACAGACGCAGCTGACGCCCCTTATCAGAAGGCGGCTGCTGCATGGCAGTTGCCTCAATCAGCACCTCATTCAGTACCCCTGTGCTGATACGCAGTGCATGGTTATGATGCACCGTATCTATCATCTCTAGCATACGGCTGATACGCTGCCCTGTCATGGCAGAAATAAATACGCAGGGTGCATAATCCATATATTTCAATTCCATGCCAATATCTTTCAGATATTTATTCATGGTTTTTTCATCTTTTTCAATGGAATCCCATTTGTTGACCGCAATGATAGCTGCCCTTCCTCTTTCATGGGCAATACCCGCAATCTTTGTATCCTGATCGGTGATACCCTCATTGGCATCAATCACCAGAATGGCAACATCACAGCGTTCCACTGCTGCCACCGCACGGATAATAGAGAACCGCTCGATTTCTTCCTTGATTTTGCTCTTGCGGCGCATCCCCGCCGTATCAATGAAGATATATTTCTGCCCATTGATCTCAATCGGCGTATCCACAGCATCCCTTGTCGTACCCGCAATATCAGATACAATCAATCTATCCTCGCCCAGAATCTTATTGATCAGAGAGGACTTGCCCACATTAGGCTTACCGATAATGGCAACACGGATCGCATCATCCTCTTCCTCCGCCGCATCCTTATCCGGAAAATACGAAATCACCTGATCCAGCATATCCCCCAGCCCCAATGCCTGTCCTGCGGAAACAGGGATAGGATCGCCGATGCCCAGCTCATAAAATTCATAAATCGCCATGGTATCCCGCTTTACGCTGTCCACCTTATTGACTGCCAGTACAACAGGCTTCTTGGTGCGGCGCAGCATATTGGCTACTTTCTGGTCATCCTCTGTAACGCCTGTTTTTACATCCGTCACAAACAAGATAACATCCGCCGTTTCAATGGCAATCTGCGCCTGCTGGATGATCTGACGCTGGATGATTTCTTCCGAGCCGATTTCCATACCACCGGTATCAATCAATGTAAATTTACGATCCAGCCATTCGCAATCGGCATAGATACGGTCACGGGTTACACCGGGCGTATCCTGCACGATGGAGATACGCTCTCCCGCAAGTCTGTTAAACAGTGTGGATTTTCCCACATTGGGGCGCCCCACTACCGCTACAATAGGTTTACTCATAATAATTACTCCTTCAAAAATAAAATACCTTTTCGGTTGAATTTTCTTTATTTTCAAGCATACTTGTCCACTATTCCATTCTAAGTAGTATACCACAAAAAGAAAGGAAGTGCCAAGATTTTTTGCACTCCCCTTTATTTTTGTAAGGGCGACGCCCTCAAATATTCTTACTTCAGTTCCATAACTCCTGCCATCACGCCGCGGTTTTCTCCCATGCCTCTATGGGAATAAAAGCGTTCCTGATCGCATTTTGTACAAAGGCCGCTGATTTCAATATCCTTTACACCCATTTCCGCCAGCAGCCTGCGGTTACATTCCCACAAATCCATTTTATATTTTCCCTCTGCCGATAAATCATCCTCTACAATATCCGCCGTCCATGGAATATGCTCCTGAAATAAGCGCAGCACAGGCGCATCCATCTGGAAGCAGCATTTCCCGATAGACGGGCCAATGGCCGCTGTCACATCAGCAGGCTCTGTGCCAAATGCCGCCATCATCTCCTGCAGCAGCTTTTCCGCCATACGCTTGCCTGTGCCCATCCAGCCGCAGTGGGCAACACCGATGGCCCTATTCTTTTTATCCAGCAGGAATACAGGCACGCAATCCGCGCCGAAAATCACCAAAGGGATATTTTTTTCATTGGTAATCAGCCCATCCACATCCGTATACCCTCTGTCGGTCCAAACGCCTTTGCCTTTATCCGCTGCCGTCACCCTGCGTACATTGGTGGTGTGTGTCTGCTGACCGGTCACATAATTTTCCGCTGTAAAGCCCACGGCATCCGCAAGGATGCGGTAATTCTCCCACACCGCTTCCTTTGCTTCTCCTCTGGAAAGTCCCATGTTCATAGTCGCCCAATGTTCCGTGCTGACTCCGCCATGGCGTGTGGTAAAGCAATGCTTCACCAGCCCTGTTTCTTCCAGATTATCAAATGTGATGTATTCCAGTTTATCTTTTTTTACAATCTTCATCTCTTTTCTCCTTTTTTGCATCAGCAGAAAAAACTCCCCATTTCTTAAAGCTGAAAAGCATCCTCTGTATAGCGGAAATAGGTTTTCCCCTCGCTGTTCAGCACCTCCGCCACATCAAAGCGAAAATCATACCCCTGCTCCATCAGGCAGTTCTGTGCAATATATACTTTTGCCGCACGTAGGATATTCTGCTGCTTGCGATAATCCACCGCCTCTGCCGGCGTTCCCATTTCTTCATTCTGCCTGTATTTCACCTCTGTAAAAACAATCATATTTTCCTTTTTGGCTATAATATCAATTTCTGCTTTCAAAGCATGAAAATTCCGCTCCAGAATTTCATAGCCCATCCGCTCCATCTGCTTCGCCGCAAGGGCTTCTCCCCTCTGTCCCTTGTCAACAGCCGTATCCCCCTGCTGGGGCAAAAGGCTCTTTAAGAAGGTCTTACGATGAATCGGCGTGATGCCCTGCTTCTTAATGCCTGCAATATGCTCTGCCGCACCATAACCTTTATTAGAAGCAAACCCGTATCCAGGATATGCTGCATCATACGCATCCATCAGCCGATCCCGATATACCTTCGCCACAATACTTGCCGCCCCGATGGACATACTCTTGCCATCGCCGCCGATAATCCCCTTTTGGGGTGTGGAAACCATGGGAATGGTCACCGCATCCGCAAGGATATACTCCGCTCTGGGCTTTAGCTGAGAAAGTGCCTCCCGCATCGCCTCATAGGTCGCCTGCAGGATATTTATTTCGTCAATGCGCTCGTTGGAAACCACGCCGATGCCATAAGACACCGCTTTTTCCAAAATCACATCATACAGTTCTTCTCTTTTTTTCGCAGACAGCTTTTTGGAGTCATTAACCCCCTCAATCTTACATTCCTTCGGCAGTATGACAGCCGCCGCCACCACCGGCCCTGCCAGCGGTCCTCTGCCCACTTCGTCGATGCCGGCAACCAAATCATAGCCGGCAGACCAAAGCCCCCGCTCATAAAGCAGGATCTCCTCCAGCCGCTCCAGTTCCTGTTGGTGCTTTTCCCATTTTTTCCGAAAAGAGGCAAGCATATTCTGCACACCCTTTCGGCTGTCTTCTTCAAATTGCTTTATCTGTTCGGGCAGCTCCTCCATGGAGCAATTCCCAAGAATCTCTTTTATCTGACTGATGGACTGCATAAATTCCCTCTTTTCCCTCCATTTTGTTGTTATCATACACCATTTCTCTGCACCTTGCAAATATGAACGATTTCCGTTGATATATCAACAAAAAGACAGAAAAATAACCCCACCATTCGGCGGGGTTATTTGTTATACTCAAACCTCCATGATAATCGGTAAAATCATGGGGCTTCTCTTTGTTTTCTGCCAGATATAATTTTTCAGCGTATCCTTGATTACGCCCTTGATATAATTCCAGCTGGTGATATTCTTTGCTTCACATTCCTGCAAAGCCTCCAGCACTGCCTTCCGTGCTTCCTCCAGCAAGCCTTCCGCTTCTCTCACATAAACAAAGCCTCTGGAGATAATATCGGGGCCGGAAACGATTGTGCCGTATTCCTTATCCATGGAAACTACAACAACCATCAGACCGTCCTGAGAAAGATGCTTTCTATCTCTGAGAACAATATTGCCAACATCCCCAACGCCCAGACCGTCTACCATAATCTGACCAGTAGGTACAACACCGTTCACCGCCGCTTCTTCCTTACCAACCTCCAGCACCTCGCCCAGTTTCATCACGAAGATGTCTTTCTTATCCATTCCCATGGAAACTGCCAGATCTCTGTGGCTTGCCAGATGCATATATTCCCCATGCACAGGCATGAAAAATTTAGGCTTTGTCAGTGCCAGCATCAGCTTCAGCTCCTCCTGACGAGCATGACCGGAAACATGAATATCCTCAATATCTCCATAAACCACATCAGCGCCTTTTTTCATCAGCTCATTCACCACACGGAACACATTTTTCTCGTTTCCGGGAATGGCAGAGGCACTGATGATGATTTTATCATCGGGCTTCACGCTGATCTGCTTATGCTCACCGGATGCAATACGGGAAAGGGCAGACATCGTTTCCCCCTGACTGCCCGTCGTGATAATGACCAGCTGATTATCCTGATAATTTCTTGCTTCACTAATATCAATCAATGTTCTGGGCGGTACCCACAGATAGTCCAGCTCCGATGCGGTTTTTACCGCATTCACCATGCTGCGTCCAATAATGGCAACCTTTCTGCCATACATATATGCCGCATTGATGATTTGCTGAATACGGTGGATATTGGAAGAAAAGGTCGCAACCATGATACGGTTTTTCGGTGTATCCTCAAAAATCTTTTCAAACACCTTGCCCACATTCTTTTCAGACATGGTAAAGCCTTTTCTTTCTGCATTGGTACTATCGCTCATCAGCAGCAGTACCCCTTCCTTGCCCAGCTCGCCAAAACGCTGCAGGTCAATGATTTCTCCATCAATAGGCGTATAATCTACCTTGAAGTCCCCTGTATGCACCACAACACCCACAGGCGTATGAATCGCCAGCGCTACCGCATCCGCAATAGAATGGTTGGTATGAATAAATTCCACCACCATCTGCCCCAGCTTCACCTTTTCGCCGGGCACCACTGTATGCCTTACCGTAGAATCCAACATTTTATGCTCTCTCAGCTTATTTTCCAATAAGCCCAGCGTCAGCAGTGTACCAAATACCGGCACACGCAGCTGCTTCAAAATATAAGGCAGCGCACCAATGTGGTCCTCATGACCGTGCGTCAATACGATCCCTCTGATTTTATCTATATTTTTTGTCAAATAAGATACATCAGGAATCACCAAATCAATGCCCAGCATATCATCCTCAGGGAACGCAAGACCACAGTCGATGATAATAATATCCTCGCCATATTCCAAAACTGTCATGTTCTTGCCGATTTCATCCAGACCACCCAGTGCAATCACCTTCAGCTTCGTCTGGGGTTTCGCCTTTGCCTTGCTTCTGGTACGCAGCTTCTCTGTCAGCTTTGCCGCAGGATTCGCCGCCTTTGCCGCTTTCTCCACAGCCGCCTTCGCTGCTGGCTTTGCTGCCTTCGCCGCTGTCTTCGCTGTTTTTGCAGCCTCCATCGCTGCCCCCTTTGCGCCCTCTGCTTTTCCTTTTTTGTTATTTCTCATCCGGACATTTTTTTCGTTGTTTTCTTTGATGTTTTTTCTCTCTGCCAAAAAAACACACCTCCTTTTTCTTTTTTCCTTTCTTGTATTTCCTTAAATAATAGTATGGCGCAAAAAAGCTTCCTTAATAATCACCTGTAAAAAGTTCTTCTCTCAAAGAAAAACTCAACAGAAAAAAAGCAGTCGGTTCTCATCGTTCAAAAAAAACAAATCCGTCCCGTTTTTTCCGAACCGCCATGAGTGCTGCCCGTTTTTCTGCACTATGCTTACTGTCCCCTTTTTTCCGTCCATATTTCTATGAAAAGGGAATGTGGTATATCTCCATTCCGATATACCTCCCTAATACATTCTGCTTACTATAAAAACTCAGTTCATACCAAGTGTATATTCTTCGCCTCTCTGGGCAAATACTGCCGTAACCCGATCAAATTCCGCCTCATCCTCAACCATTTCATAGGTCACATCATCGGCATTGATAGATACTTCCTTCAGAATGAATGCCTCAGATTCTTCTTCATCCATCTGAGATGTTTCCACCACCAGCAGGTATCTTTCCCCACCACTGGCAACATTATCAATGATAGAAAACTCAATCTCATCACCATCTTCGTCTATCATCGTTACAACCTCAAATTCCATTTCTTCTACTTCCTCAAAAATATCAGCCATTTCCATACTCCTCATCCAAAAATCATTTTTGTCTGCTATCCAGATAGCCCTGCAAAATATGCACTGCCGCCATCTTATCTATCACACTTTTCCGCTTATCATGATTCAGACCAACCTCGCGCAGCGCACGCTCTGCCGCAATGGTGCTGAACCGCTCATCCCAGAGAATAACCTCCACTTTCGGAAACCGCCGTCCTACCCGTTCTGCAAAATCCTTTGTTTTTACACACCGTTCCCCTTCGGAACCATCTAAATTTTTGGGGTATCCCAAAAGGATGATTTCCACCCGATATTCTTCCACCAGCTCCGCCAGTCTGCGCATACATTTCTTAAACTCCATCGGGTTTTCCCTGCGGATGATTTCTACCCCCTGGGCTGTCCACCCAAAAGGGTCGCTAACTGCCACACCAATGGTCTTATCTCCAAAATCCAAGCCTAAAATACGCAATTCCGTACCTCTCTTTATTCATTCCGATTCAGATAATCCTTAACCAATTCCTCCAGCAGTTCATCCCGCTCCAGCTTCCGAATCAGCACACGGGCATTCTGGTGGCTGGTGATGTAGGTAGGATCTCCGGAAAGAATATAGCCTACAATCTGATTAACAGGATTATACCCTTTCTCCCTTAATGCTGCACTGACAGACATCAAGATCCTCTTCGCCTCATTTTCCGGCTCCTTTTCCAGCCTTCCGAAATATTGTGTTTCATGGATATTGCCCATACGCCTCACCCTCCGATCTGCGGGCGTTCCCGCTTATATCATTTTGCTGCATTTACATACAGAACTTTCCACATCATTATTTTATGATACCCGAAACCCCCGCCGATTGCAACAATATATTCTTTACATCATTATTACAAATTATTTGCTTTATGCCTCCACGCTACCGAACAACTCCTCTTTTTCCGCCCGTAGTATCCTCACACCGCATATCTGATTGGTCAAATCCCTCTGTGAAGCCGCCCGCACTTTGATATAATTTGTCGTGTGGCCCTCATAGATTCCCGCTTCCACTTCCCGCTCGAACAGCACCTCTGTTTCCAGACCTACATAAGCCTGCAAAAAGATATCTGCCATGCTGTCGCTCAGCTCCATCAGCTTATGACTGCGTTCCGACTTCACACTGTTTAACAACTGATCCTTTCTGTCCGCTGCCGGCGTACCTTTTTTAGGGGAATAGGGGAATACATGAATTTTCGCAAATCCCATCTCCTTGGCAAAGGCATAGCTCTCCTGAAAATCGTCTTCCGTTTCTCCGGGAAAGCCTACAATAATATCGGTAGTCAATGCCACCTCCGGCAGATAACGCCGCAAAATCGCTGCCGCCTGACGATATTTCTCCGTATCATATTTTCGGTTCATTTCCTTTAAGGTCTTATCGCAGCCGCTCTGGAGAGAAAGATGAAAATGATCGCATACCTTTGGCAGCTCTGCCATAGTGCGGGCAAATTCCTCCGTCACCACATTAGGCTCAATAGAGCTGAAGCGAATCCGCTGTATCCCCTCTACTGCGTGCACCTGCCGCAAAATCTCCAAAAGAGAGGTATCTTTTCTGTCTTTGCCATAGCTTGCCACATGAATCCCTGTCAACACCACTTCCCGAAATCCATTGTCCGCCAGACGCTTCACCTCTGCAATCACATCCTCCGGCTCTCTGCTGCGGATAGGCCCCCTTGCATAAGGGATGATGCAATAAGAACAATATTGACTACAGCCGTCCTGTATTTTCAAATACGCTCTGGTGCGATTGGAAAGCTTCTGAATGGACAGCGGCTCAAATAGCCGCTCCTTCATAATATCTGAAACATGATTTTCCACACCATTTGCCTGATTATAATTTTCTACCATTTCCACGATCCGTGCCCGTTCCTTCGTGCCAATCACCAGATTTACACCTGTCACCTGCATCAGCTCCTGCGGTGCTGTCTGGGCATAGCAGCCCACCACCGCTACAATGGCAGCTTCATTCTGCCGCTTCACCTTGCGAATGAGCTGGCGGGATTTTTTATCCCCAAAATTCGTTACCGTACAGGTATTGATCACATACACATCAGCCTTTTCATCAATCCCTACGATTTCATAG
This sequence comes from Anaerotignum sp., assembly GCA_045630845.1. Lineage (GTDB taxonomy): Bacteria > Bacillota > Clostridia > Lachnospirales > Anaerotignaceae > Anaerotignum_A. The sequence continues at coordinate 14,219 of JAZQTP010000073.1, forward strand.
CCCTTCTCCTGAAACAGCTCGGCGATTGCCTCGCTTTCATATTGATTCACCTTGCAGCCCAAAGCAAAGCTTGCCACTTTTTTCATATCTTAAACGCTCCTTAACGATTTCCTGCTTCTATATTCCCCCGAAGCTATCCATTGATGCGGAAGAACAGCGGCAAAAGCTTCAGTGCCACCTGCAGCTCCTTGCCGGAAAGCCATACCAAATGCTTCCTAAGCCCCTCCCATTTTTCCTTATGGGGGACTACTCTGGCACAAATCTCCTCCATCTCATCCAGATGGCTGATGATTTCCTCCCGCTCCGCCCGAGAAAGCTCCATTGCCCCCAATTCCATACGGACAGCCGTAAAATCAGCCTCATAATCCACAGCCTGTCTGCCCCGCTGTATATAGTATTCCAAAAGCCCTTCATTGCTGTAATGATTTTCACGAAACACCTTCAGACGCTCCAGCATGGTTTTCACATTTTCCCGATACACCCGTGCCAGATCCGCCGTTGTTTCATCAGACTGAATCACTCTCAGTCCCCGCACAAAGCCATCAATTTGATCGCTGTAATGCTCCATCAGGCGGTAAAACAGCTCCTCCATGGCATCGCTGTCATAGGAAGAAGCCTCCCAGACCGCTTCTGCATAGGCAATATCCTCATCTACCACTATGCGAATATCTCTTTCCTCTGTCATCTTTACCACCATCCCTTCTACATTCGATTATTTTTAGTATAGCATAGAAAGACGCAAAATAGCAAGAATCCCTACTATTTCTCTCATTTTTAATGAAATTGAAAATACACCGCTCCTGTGCTAGAATAGCAACAGAATCTTATTCCGAAGGGAGCACTGCCGCATGAAGGTCTATCAGCACAAGGTACAGTATTACGAAACCGATAAAATGGGGATCACCCACCACTCCAACTATATCCGCTGGATGGAGGAGGCACGCAGCGTATTCCTCTCAGAATATGGCTGGCCCTACGATAAAATGGAGGAGGCCGGCATCTTTTCCCCTGTGACCGCAGCCGAATGTCGATATAAGCAAAGCACCACCTTTGCTGATGTCGTCGACATCACCATTTCCGTTCTGGAATTTAAGGGCGTAAAATTAAAGCTGAAATATGAAATGAGAAAACAGGACGGACAACTGGCGTGTGAAGCCTATTCCGAGCATTGCTTCCTCAATCGTGAAGGAAAATTCATCCGTATGCAGAAGGAATATCCCGATCTTTATCAGCTTCTTTGTGATTTGGCTATAACAGAATAACGGAACCCGTTTCAGCAAATACAGACGAACAACCGAAAAAGCAAAGAAAGTTCCTCCTTGCCAGAAATACTGAAAAAAGCCTAGCATAGCTAGGCTTTTTTCAGTATGGAATATCTACAATTTAATTTAGGACAAAAATGGTTTAAAAGATTGAAAAACTTTTACAGCATATTCTATATACCAATCGAAAAAAGTATTCCATTGGGTTTCATCCTTCAACTCGCACACATGCTCTAAAAGGATTCTGCTCACTTTTTTGTCATCTAGTCTTTTCCACTCCATAGGTTTCCCGAGACTGTTTTCGATTTCTGTTTTGTGACTATATAGCTTGTCAAATTGGTCTTTATTCTTGCTGTCACCCGATTCTAATGTGAATTCTATGGTAATCACATTTGTTTTAGTATTGACCAGTAGACTCATACCTCTTTGTGAAGATCCGATAGAAAGAGTATACCAATGGTCTGATGATGCCTTTCTTTGACGGAACTGCTTTGTAAACTCATTTGTGTTTTTAAAGACATAATCGTTAAAAGCACTCCAAAATTTGTATTTAAATTGAACAGCGGCACCTCCGGGTGTATTTTTACTAGCGCTAACCACCCTAGACCAATTATTCGGTTGTTCAATTATTTCAAACTTAGGCGCCGGCAAAGAGTCCCCAATACTCCATAATTGAATTTCCAACAGAAAAAAGCCAACCCCATCATCGGTATTTTCATTTAACCATTCGATTGCAGCTTGGTGTTCATCGCGAGCATTTTTTACAATCCAAATAATTTTTTTTGCTTTTTTACCTGCGGTATATGTAAGTAATTTGCCTAGATGATCATGGTTTGTTTGTTCAAGCTGATTTTCTATAACAACTATATCTCCTGAATCGGTATCCTCTGCCAAAATGTCTAAAGAATAATTGCCTACAGGAGACTCCGTTTCAATTAGCTCCAAATTAATACCCAAAGTTTCTCCTAATAAAGAAAGGTTATCTGCAAGCCAAGGGGTAAAGTCAGCCGCTTCATTTTTCCATACAGTACGCAAATCATCTATCCTTTTAATTGTTGAAAGTTGTGATATCATAAATCAATCTCCTAAAAACCAAAATTCATTTTTCTTTTTCACACATCAGTAACTGTCTATATTGTTCAAAATCTTTTATATTTTCAATAGTATCCATTTCCAACCAATTCAGAAAATCACCACTTTCCCCCAAATCTTTGATAGAAATAGATTTAAACCTCTTGGTCTTAGGATTCACCTCTAAGCATACTGGATGCAATATTAGCGATGCCCAAGAAGCTTGCAAATTAGGGTTATTATAAAAAGATTCGACATTTTCTCGGCATTTTTCCACCATTTTTTTACCCAATCGAGGATAAACATATTTTTCGGCACCTTGGCAAGAAGAAAACAATAGTACTGTTTTTGTTCCATCCTCTTTCTCCCAAGGGTAAAACGCTAGTATTGCATTTACAGATGCACCAAAAGCAGTACCATCCCAAATTTCATATTCTTTTTGCAGTAACCTAGACCTTTGCCATCCTTCGTGACACTGTTTAGAATCCATAAAAAATTCCATCTGTTCCGTTTCAATTACTTTAGAACCATCCGGCCTAACCAATACAACATTCCCATCAACATTTTTTTCAAACCAAAATATCCTATTCCCCTTTTCTCCCCAATACCACATAATATACCCTCCCAGTATATGAACTTCATATAAATTTATTTGAAGAACCCAAAAATTTAATCGTTTTAAGGTGATTTTTATTATAGACCAACAAAATTATTTTCTAAGAGTGGAGCATTAAAAATAAGCATATAATTATTATTGGGCAATTCATTTTGTAAAACAAAGTTGTCGCCGACTTCTCAATAAACTCAAGCCATCTCCTTTCGGAGATGGCTTTTTTTACTTATTCTTCGTCATCCTCAATAATAACGACCATACCGCCCAGCTTTCTGTTTAATTCCTTTCTGGTGATCTTGATGATATTGGGTACTACACCATCCGGCTGTTCTTCGATAAAATATGCATCCTCTTTATCGCAGTCATTTTCATCCAGCCAGCCGCTGAAATACGATATGATGGAGCGCATGATCTCTACACTATGCCCCCAGTAATCCAGATCCAGAAATACAAGTCTTGCCTTTTCCCCTGTTCTGGAGAATTTTCGGCTCTTATAAATCATGGTGAACAGTCTTCTTTCTTCCCCTTTATAGGTAAAATAAACCGCCATTTCATTGCTTTCCCCGAAACGGTTTTCGTAACGGTTCACCTTTGCTTCCGCATCAAAATATTTCAGAATAAACTGGTAAATCTGTTCCAGTTCAATTTCCTTTGTGATATAACCATGTGTCTTTGCTGTCATTGAAGATCATCCCTTCCTTAATCAAATCACATTTTCTTCAGCATTTTTTCCACTAGCTCGCTGCTACGCTTCGCCGCCAGCAGAACAAACTGCTCATAAGACATACTTGCTTCCTCATCCGCGCTGTCGGAAATGGCACGAATCACCACAAAGGGGATGTGATTCAGCCAGCAGGCATGGGCAATCGCTGCGCCTTCCATTTCCGCACAATCCCCCTGCACCACCTTTTTGATGCGTTCCTTTCCTTCCTTTGTTCCAATAAACTGATCGCCGCTGGCTACTCTGCCCAAGCGCACCTGATACACCTCCGATGCTTCCTCTGCCGCTTCACGGGCAATCTGCACCAGCATTTCATCCGCCTTAAAATAGCTTTCCGCCAGTCTGGGAATGGTGCCTACAGGGTCTCCCAGCAAGGAGGTGTCCATATCATGCTGGACTGCATCCTTGGAAATCAGAATATCCCCGATACCCAATTCTCCGCTGACTGCACCTGCACAGCCTGTATTGATCACATAATCCACACCAAAATGGTCTATCAACACCTGCGTACAGACTGCCGCATTGACCTTTCCAATCCCGCTGATAACCAGAACAATGCTGTTTCCGCCGGATTTCCCCACATGAAAATCCAGACCAATCACATTCTTCGTTGTTACAATTTCTATTTTCTCTTTCAAATATGCAATTTCCTCTGACATTGCACCGATGATGCCGATGGTTTTCATTTCTGCCTCATCTCCTATCTCTATTTTCATTCTTCTCTCTCGAAAAGCAGCCTGCTCATTTTACAGACATTATATTTGCAGAAATTATACCACATCCACCTATTCTCCTGCAATACTCCCCTTTCAGAAACCGAACACCCCATTATTTGCCTTCGTCGCAGCCACAGTACATTCGTTCAACTTTTCGCCGGAACGATTGCCAAAAAACAACTTCTTCTGTATACTGATAAGGAATCTTTTGAAGGAGTCCTATAAACTATGCAAAAAAAACCTGTCATCGGCATTTCACCGAACTATTCTTATGAAACCAAAGAATATTCCCTGCACGAGGATTATGTCCTTGCCATCGAAAAGGCAGGCGGCTTCCCCCTTTTACTACTGCCCCATCAAGGGCTGCCCGATTTTCTGGATGGACTGCTCCTGACCGGCGGCGGCGATATTGATCCGCTGCTTTTTGGTGAAGAACCCCTCTTACAAAACGGAGAAATCAATCCGCTGCGGGATGCGTATGAAATAAAGCTCTGTCAGGAAGCCTTTTCCCGCAATCTGCCTATGCTTGGCATCTGCCGTGGTATGCAGGTGATGAATATTGTCACCGGCGGGAAAATCTATCAGGACATCTATGTACAGACAGACACTACTCTGAAGCATACCCAGCAGGCGCCCCGCTTCTATGGCACCCATAGCATTTTTGTAGAGGAACAATCCCTGCTCGCCTCCCTCTGGGAAAGCAAGCAAACCATCGTCAACACGCTGCATCATCAATCCTGCTCTACGCCGGGCAAAGGCTTCAAGGTCATCGCCAAAAGTGCAGACGGACTGATTGAAGCCATTGCGCATGAAGACTGTGCCTTTGCCGTTGGTGTGCAATGGCATCCCGAGGCAATGAAAACAGAAGAAATGGAACTGCTGTTTTCTGCTTTTCTAAAAGCCGCAGCAGACCATAAACCAAACAGGAGGGACTAAAAATGGAAATACTTAATCATTTTATAACCATGTCAGACGAATCTATTGCGCTGGCTGGTCTTTTCACTTTATTTGTAAAGATTGTAAAAGTTTTAGAAGTTTTGTTTATTCTTTTTGCTTGTAAGATTCTAATCACGCTTTCTCAAAAGCTTTCAAAAAAAATACTGGATCCTTGGATAAAAAGAACAAAAATGCCGATGACAAAAAGAAAAATCAACACGCTGAGTACCGTATCAAACAACATCATAAAATATCTGATTTATTTCATTGGTATTGTTTCAATTCTGAATCTACTCGGTGTACCGACAGAGTCTATGATCGTGGTTGCTTCAGCATTCTCTGTAGCGCTCGGCTTTGGCGCAAGGGGCATCGTAACGGATTTACTAGAGGGCTTCTTCATCCTGTTTGAAGACCATTATGCAGTTGGCGATGTCGTAACCATCCAAGGCATTACAGGCACTGTGGAAAGCATCACTCTGCGCTCCACAAAACTGCGCGATATTATGGGTTCAATGCACATCATCAACAATGGTTCCATCCGTATTGTAACAAATAACTGTGTTGAGTTTATCAATGCCGCTGTAACGGTAGGCATCTCCTATGGCGAAAATATTGACCATGCCATTGACATACTGAAAGACGAAATGTCCAAAACAACTGATATAGAAAATATCATCGAAACTCCTGTTGTAACAGGTGTTATTGGGCTGGATAATTCTACTGTTACGCTAAAGGTCATGGCGAAGTGCAAGATCAAAACTGCAGCATCTGTGGAAGCTGAACTGCGCCGCCGCATCAAAAACCGCTTTGATGCAGAAAGCATCGAAACCCCCTTCGTTCAAAAGCAGCGCAGCTCGTAAAGGAGGAATAAACAATGGATTTTTCTGTAGGCGATATCGTACAAATGAAAAAAAGCCACCCCTGCGGCTCTGCCCAGTGGGAAATTTTAAGGACTGGAATTGATTTCCGCATCAAATGCTGTGGCTGCGGGCACATGGTTATGCTGTCCAGAGTAAAGTTTGAAAAAAATGTTAAGAAAATAATTTCTCAAAACCCGCAGAAAGACTGATTCCATGCACAAGAACTTTCTTTCCGCCATATAAAAAAGCATTTCGCTTGACGAAATGCTCCGCCTGCGGCGGTGTCGCTAGCGACTGACTACCTTGCCGCCGCAGTGCGATCCCCCGGAGGGTTTTTACTCTATAAGAAACGAAATTTCTTATAGAGTAAAAAAATGGATGCCTTCTGTCAAAAAATACAGAAAGGCATCCATTTTTATTTGTGTAAAAATTATCTTATCCCACTTCTATCTCTTGGAGAAAACCATACAACCCCCGAAGCCTGCTCCATTCCTCTGCCAGAAATTGAGGGAGGTCAGGGCTGAAAATAATATGCTCCAGCGCCCCGCCTGCCACCATTAAAATATCCTTCTTCCGATACCATTGCTGGGCAAGGGAATCCAAGGCCTCGTTTTTGATTTTCTTATATTCCTCTCCCTGCAAGGTAAACAAAGGATCTTTTTCAAATTTCCGGATAAGCCGCTGAAATGCTGCGGGGTTGCTTTCGATTTTCTTACGGTATGCCGCCAGATAGGCAGGCGTTGCACACCACATCCCCAGCCCATGTCCATAGCCTTCCGGCTCCAGTTCAAAGTAGAACGAGGGGTGTTCCTTCCATTCAGTACCACGATATTTTTCATCATACAGCACCACCCAGCGATTGGGGCGATAAGGGCTTTTATCCTTGCTATAGCGAATATCTCTATTGATACGGGAAATGGAACATTTCGCTTTTTCTCCGCAGAACATAGGGCTTAGCTCCGCCAGCTCTGCCGCCAATGCGTCAAAGGGCTCTTTCAGTACCATTTTATAGCGTTCACGGTTCTGTTCCATCCACTCTTTATTATTATTCATACGCAGCTCCCAAAGGAAATCTATGGTTTCAGGCGTAAAGCCTTCAAATTTTTTCATTTTATCACCTCATTTCTATTTTACCATACAAGACCTTGGGGGTGCTACCCCCAACACCCCCGCAAGGAGCTCAGCCCCTTGACCCGATTTGCCTGCGGCGCAAAAAAGGCTCAGGAATATTCCTGAGCCTTTTTCAATCTTATATAATTCTTCCCACAAAACGATAGTTTTGTGGCATACCCGGGTCGAGGGGGCGGTGCCTCCTCGCAGGGTTTGGGACGGCGTCCCAAGAAAAAATTAGAATTCCATTTTTTCTCTCAGATAGGATACCAGATCAGCGATAGGCATTCTTACCTGCTCCATAGTATCTCTATCACGAACCGTTACACACTTGTCTTCAACGGATTCAAAGTCGAATGTGATACAGAAAGGTGTACCTGCTTCGTCCTGTCTTCTATATCTCTTACCGATAGAACCTGCATCGTCATAGTCGCAGTTAAATTCTTTTGCGATCATTGCATATACTTCGCCTGCCTGTTCTGCCAATTTTTTGCTCAGGGGCAGTACAGCCGCTTTGATGGGTGCCAGAGCGGGATGGAATTTCAGCACTGTTCTTACATCGCCTTCGGATACTTCTTCTTCGTGGTAAGCGTCGCACAGGAATGCCAGTGTTACACGGTCAGCACCAACGGAGGGCTCGATGCAGTAAGGAACATATTTTTCGTTCTTCGCCTGATCGAAGTATGTCATATCCTCGCCGCTTGTGTTCTGGTGGCACATCAGGTCATAGTCTGTTCTATCAGCGATACCCCACAGCTCGCCCCAGCCGAACGGGAATTTATATTCGATGTCTGTTGTGCCTTTGGAATAGTGGGACAGTTCTTCAGGAGAGTGATCTCTCAATCTCATGTGTGCTTCTGTCATGCCCAGGCTCAGCAGGAAGTTTTTGCAGTATGCTCTCCAGTAGTCCAGCCATTCCAGATCTGTACCGGGTTCACAGAAGAATTCCAGCTCCATCTGTTCAAATTCTCTTGTTCTGAATGTAAAGTTTCCAGGTGTGATCTCGTTACGGAAAGATTTACCGATCTGACCAATACCGAAAGGCAGTTTCTTTCTTGCTGTTCTCTGTACATTTTTGAAGTTTACGAAGATACCCTGTGCTGTTTCGGGACGCAGGTAAACCACATTTTTTGCATCTTCCGTTACACCCTGGAAAGTTTTGAACATCAGGTTAAACTGGCGGATATCTGTAAAGTTATGTGCGCCGCAGGAAGGACAGCAGATGTTATGTTCTTCCACAAAGGCTTTCATTTCATCATTGCTCCAGCCGTCAACAACCTGTTCGGGCATATTATTTGCTGCAATATGGTCTTCGATCAGTTTATCCGCTCTGAAGCGCTCTTTACATTCCTTACAGTCCATCAGCGGATCGGAGAAGCCACCTACATGGCCGGATGCCACCCATGTCTGAGGGTTCATCAGAATTGCGGAGTCCATGCCTACATTCATGGGGTTTTCCTGAATAAATTTTTTCCACCACGCTTTTTTCATGTTATTTTTCAGTTCCACACCCAGAGGGCCGTAATCCCATGTATTTGCCAGACCGCCGTAAATTTCGGAGCCGGGGTATACAAAACCTCTGTTCTTTGCCAATGCTACAATTTTTTCCATAGATTCTACTGCCATACTTTTTTCCTCCTTTTAAAACCGTGGGATTCCATCCCACACCCTGCAAGCCTTTTGAAAAAGGCTTGACCGAAAACTTTATACGAAATCAAACTACGTTTGATTTCAAAACATTTTGCAAGGGACGAATAAATAAAAAAACTTCCATCACTTGCTGATAAAGCAAGGGACGAAAGTTATATAATCTTCCGCGGTTCCACCCTCGTTGACTGATGAAAACACCAGCCCTCTTTTGTGAAAAAACTGCTCCAAAGTGCCCTTCTCTGTTTCCGACTGTTATCTCGCACCAACCGATAACTCTCTGAAACTCCTCCACAGATACTCCTCTTTTTCATCGCAGCGATTTATGAACTTGTGGTTTATGATACCCCTTTTACCCCACCTTGTCAAGGCAAAAATTGCACTACTTTTCCACATATATTTCCGGATTTTTCTACACTTCAAAAAACAAGCGTCCACCGCAAGAAAGCATATCCATTTTTCTGCCCGCAGCATCAATCGAAAAAGTCACGGCTTTTCACACGCACATCCATATGTATATCCATATAGTTTTTCAGAATAACCGAAAGCTGCGCCAAGGCTTCCGCAGAAAGATGAAACCCGAATACCGATTTCCCTTCCTTCATCAGCACATGGGCAATCGCCTTACGCACTGCATCATAGACAAGGATACTGTTTCCTGTACGATGCTCTTTGCAGAAAAAAGCCCCCAGTCTGCCATCGAAATAAATCTCTCCCTCGTTTTCGCCGCAGATATGACATTCCTCCGGCGCAAAAAGCCCATTGAGCTGCAACAGCTTCAATTCAAAAATGCGGGATACCAGCTTCGGCAGCAATGTCCCCTTTTCTATCACGGAAAAGGCGTAATACAACAGCTCCAGCACCGCATCCTGCTCCATCCCCAAGGGACAGCAGCGGTCTGTCAGCTCTGCCAGATACATCGCTTCAGAAAATTTATCCACATCCGTACGAAGGGAGTAAAAGCTTTTTTGCAGCTCTGCCTGATTGATGGAGTAAAAACCGCTTCCTTCATAAACAACAAAATCGGCATAGCAGAACATCTGCGTTGCCGCCAAAAGGCGGCTGTTCGCCTTTCTCGCCCCACGGGCAGACAGAACCACACGCCCAACACCCTTCGCCAGAAGGACAATCTGCTTGTTGCTCTCGCCTTTCATATTCTCCCGTATAACAATGCCGCTCAGCTTCTCTGTTCCCATCGCCGACCTCGTTCCATGTTCCTTTTCTCAGTAAAACTTTTTATATTTGGATGCTTCCTCAATGCGGCGGCGGTGATTTTCCACCTGCTCCACAATATGCTTTCGGTAACGCAGATAGTCCGTTATCTGCCCTGTTTTCAAAAATCTTTGCCAGTAACTCTGTTCCTGCTGATTCATACGCATCCCCATCCTTTGCAGATAGGATATGAAAACAAAGCCGGAACATACTGTTATTTTATTTCCATTTCCTAAATATTGCGTTTATCATAACCAAAGTTTTTCAGCAGGAAATCGCTGTCACGCCAATCTTTTTTTACTTTTACCCAGATTTGCAGATAAATGGGTGAGCCAAGCAAACGCTGCATATCATATCTGGCTGTAGAGCCAATGCGCTTGAGCATACTGCCCTGTTTGCCAATAATAATCCCCTTATGGGAATCTCGCTCACAATAAATGGTTGCCTGCACATCTACCATATCCTGATCGGGACGCTTTTTCATGGACATGATTTCCACCGCAATGCCATGGGGCACCTCATCCTGTAAAAGATACAGTGCTTTTTCACGGATAATTTCCGCTGCAATCTGCCGCTCCGGCTGGTCTGTCACCATATCCTGAGGGAAATACTGAGGTCCCTCGGGCAGGTACTTCTTAATTACTCGCAGCAGCTCCTCTGTATTTCTGTCCTTCATAGCAGAAATGGGAACAACCTCCGCAAAGTTATGCAGCTTGCTGTATACGGAAATAACCTCCAGCAGCATATCCCGCTCCACAGTGTCTATTTTATTGATAACCAAAACAACAGGCGTTTTCACATTTTTGATACGCTCCAGCACATACTGATCCTGTGCGCCCACCTCTGTCGTCGGTTCAATCAGCATCAGCACCAGATCCACTTCATTAAAAGTCGTTTCCGCAGAGCGAACCATATATTCCCCCAGCTTGGATTTGGGCTTATGGATACCCGGCGTATCCAGAAAAACACACTGAAAATCATCCTTTGTCAGAATGGATGTGATTTTATTTCTGGTGGTCTGGGGTTTATGGGAGGTAATGGCAATCTTTTCGCCGATTAGACAATTCATCAATGTAGACTTCCCTACATTCGGTCTGCCGATCAGAGAAACAAAGCCGGAATGAAATTTTTTCATTCGATTTCCACACCTCTTTCTTTCAGCATAGCAGCCTGCTCCTTCAGGAAATTGGCATCCTTTTCTTCCCAATCCTTTGCCATATCCCGCAGCAGCATATACTGCAGCCATCTTTCATTCTTTGTATCAATATCCTCCTGTGTCAGACCTTTGATCAGACACAATGCCTGATAATATTTCATACCGTTTTCCGCCGTCATATACTCGGAATTCATGCCCAAAACCACATGGATCTTGTTTGTGTGGGGCAAACGGTATCTTCTGATGTCATCTTGAAAATCTGTCACATCTCTACCCAGCATTTTCGCAAATTTCAATGCTTCTTTATAATGAACCATCAGCTCGGATTCTGCAATCATCACGCGGAATGCGCCCCAGTTTTCTTCGATATACTGCACCACTTCCTCCATAGTTCTTGCATTTGCCTCAAGCTCTACATCTGCAAATTTTGCTTTTAATGCGTCTAATGCGCTCATATTTCTTCCTCCTTGTTACTCTGTTTTTTCTCTGCACTCGTCCCATTTTGCACGAATCGCTTTCATATCCTCCCATGCAGGACGCTTTTTTTCTTCATCCCGCAGCAATGCCGACGGATGGTAAGTGGCAATCATGTGGTAGCCCTTATGCTCCATCCACTGCCCTCTCTGCTTTGTGATTTTGAATGCAGGGTCTATGAGTGTAGTGGCGGCAATCCGTCCCAAACAAACGATAATCTTCGGATCGATCAGCAAAAGCTGGTATCTGAGGTAATTCAGACACGCCGCCCGCTCATCCTCATGCGGATCCCGATTACCGGGAGGACGGCATTTCACCACATTGGCAATATACACATCCTCCAGTGAAAGCCCTACGCTTGCCAGCATCCGATCCAAAAGCTGTCCCGCAGGCCCCACAAAGGGAATGCCCTGCTGATCCTCCTGCTGCCCCGGCCCCTCGCCGATAAAAAGAATGTCCGCCTTGCGGTTGCCCTTACCAATAACCACATTGGTTCGCATTTCCGATAATCTGCATTTATGACAGGAATGGCATGCGCCCTCCAGTATTTCCCAGCTTCTTTCCGCCATAGCTCCACCTGCCTGCACCGGCTTTTTTTGCCGCTGTCTTTCCGTGCTACTCTTATTTTATATCTGCCTCGCTGAACCCGAAGGGCAACAGCTCTCTGACTGTATATGTTACCATACCCTTTTCCTCGCTGTCCAGAATGACTTTCCCCTCCGGCAAAAATTCAAAGAGCACCTGTCGGCAGATTCCGCAGGGCGATGCGTAATCTCCGCTGCTTGCCGCTACTGCGATTTTTTCAAACTCCCGATACCCCTCGGAAACCGCCTTGAATATGGCTGTACGCTCTGCACAGTTTGTCGCACCATAGGACGCATTTTCAATATTGCAGCCTTGAAATACAGTGCCGTCCTTTGCCAGTAATGCTGCGCCAACCTTGAAATGGGAATAGGGTACATAAGCGTTTTTCATCGCTTCTTTCGCCAGCTCCACCAGTTTTTCATCTGTCATGAAAACCTCTCCCTTCTGTTTTTGCTCGAAAAAAGCCTTATTCTCTCGGAAATCCCGCCATCAACAGGATTTCCCTCTGTTTGCTGAACATTTCTGCCTCCTCCTCTGGCTCCATATGGTCATAGCCCAGCAAATGGAGCATACTATGGGCAGTCAGAAACGCAATCTCCCGCTTCAGAGAATGACCGTACTCCTGTGCCTGCTCTGCCGCTCGTTCCAGAGAAAGAATAATGTCCCCCAGAATGATCTCGCCGTCCTCATTGCGTTCCGCCACTTCCCCCTCCGCAAAGGTCAGCATAGGAAAGCTGAGCACATCCGTCGCGCGGTCTATTCTTCTGAACTGCTTATTGATCTGTCGGATTTCCTCATTATCCACGATGGAAACACTGATCTCACAGTTTTCTTCAAATCCCTCATATTGCAGAGAAACCTCTGCCGCCCGCCGAATCGCATCCTCCAACTCCGGCAGCAGTGCCTCCCCGGTTCTGTTATCCATCAAGAACTTCACTGTTGTTCTCCTCTCTTTTTTCCTCTTCGGCCTCCTGCTTCGCCGCCGCTACGATCTCCTCCGCCTTCGGGTATACCACCCGTTCGTGATACATCCCTTGAAACACCTGCAAAAAAGCTTGGCGGATAATATCCAATTCATGGATTGCCAGACCGCTATGGTTTAGCTGTCCATCATCCAGCTTGTCCTTTATCAGAATTCTGACCGCTTCCTCCGCTTCTTCCAGTGTCTTGCCGCTGCCCAGCATGGAGCGCACCGCCGCCTCCACCGTATCTGCCAGCATCACTACCGCTGCCTCTCTGGAGGTCGGCACACTGCTCTGATAGCGATAGTCTGCCTCATTCACATTTTCTGCACCGTAAACTTTCAGTGCCTTAAAATAGAAATACTTTACCAGCCCTGTTCCATGGTGTTCCCGTATCACATCCAGAATCACTCTGGGCAGATGATATTCCAGCCCCATTTCCACGCCGTTTTGCGGGTGTTGGGTAATGATTTTCGCACTCATTTCCGGCGAAAGGTCATCATGGGGATTATAGCCGGACTGGTTCTCCGAAAACATCTGCGGATTTTTCAGCTTCCCAATATCATGATAATGGGCGCCTGCTCTTGCCAATGCCGCATTTGCACCAATCTCATAAGCAGCCGTTTCCGCCAGATTTGCCACAATCAAGCTATGATGATATGTGCCGGGGGCTTCAATCATCAGTCTGCGGAGCAGCTCATTTGCCGGATTGGTCAGCTCCAGCAGTCGATGGGGTGTATTCGCTTCAAAGGTCGCCTCCCAAAAAGGCAGGCTCCCGACTGCAATAATAACGGACACCAATCCAATGACAGCCCCCACAATGCAATCCAAAAGCAGCCCATCGGAATAGCCGATTTCAAAAAACAGCCCCACGCCAAACATAGCAATAAAGCTTACGCCGCCCATTGCCAACGCAACCGGCATCAGACGCTGACGCTTGTCCGTTTTCTGTATCAGCAGCGCCCCCAGTGTCCCCACCAGCAGGGAATACATCAAAAACCGTACATCTCCGCCAAAAATGAAGCAGCCGATAATGCAGAACAGTGTATTCATCAGCAGTGCCACTCTTCTGCCAATCAGCATACTGACCAGCATAGCAAACAATCCCAGCGGAATCAGCGTAAACATTTCTATCGCCGACATCAGCCGAAGCAGCACAATCATCATTCCATAAGCTGCAAACAGGATTTTTTCCTCATTATATTTCAGCACCGTATTCCCCTTGCCCCAAGCAAAAAACAGATACAGCGCACCGAAAATAAGGGAAACCATCAGCATACTTCCCAGAAACGGAAATGCCTCATCCGTATATTCCGCCGCATGAATCAGCCCCAGACGATCCAGCCTATCATAGATGTCCTGTGTAATGATTTCACCCTCATCTACAATTTTCTGATTCTTACGAATCATAACATTTTCCACTTCCGCCCGCTTCGCTTCTCTGGCTGCCTCCATTGCAACACTGTCAAGCACAAGGTTAGGCTTCAGTGCCGCCTGAAGCACTGCCTGTGCCATTTCCTTCAGCGTATGATTCCACGCCGTTTTTGAAAAAATCTCCGCAGCCGCCGTCTTGCCGCTTTCCATGGCATCCGCCTTAATGCCGGTTTCATAAACCTCGTTCATGGCATTCACGCAGTCCTCTGCAAAGAGGATTCGGTTGGGCTGCTCCAATGCCGCATACGCAAGCAGCTGCTTTTCTGTCAGCACAACCGGCAGCTTCCAAGGTGCTTCCAGCGCCTTTTCATAAAAGCTTTCTTCCTCTTTCAGACTTGCCAGAATCCGATCCAGCTCCTGAAACATCTCCTCCACTTCGCTGCGGCTTTCCGCCTCGCCCAACGAGTCCTTCCTGTAAATCGGCGCAACACTTTCTGCTGCTGCTTCTCGCAGTCGTTCCGTCGCCACTTCATCCACAGCATCCCGCTCTGCTACATAACGCATCTCCGCCACAGCGCCCACCTGCACCATATTTACCTTTTCCGTATAAGCGCCGGTGCCAATGCAAAGCAATGTCAGAATAAATGCAGCAGCGAACAGTA
Source organism: Anaerotignum sp. (assembly GCA_045630845.1). Lineage (GTDB taxonomy): Bacteria > Bacillota > Clostridia > Lachnospirales > Anaerotignaceae > Anaerotignum_A. Next base: position 29,580 of record JAZQTP010000073.1, read on the forward strand.
TCTCCCGCCGCAGTGTTCTCCCCGCTTTATTTCGGGAATCTTCTCTCCTTCTTGCCATCCTGTTCGCCTCGTTTCTTGTTCTCAAACTTTTCATACGCAAGAATAATCTTCTGCACCAACGGATGACGCACAACATCCTTGTTCGTCAGTGTAATCTGCCCGATTCCTTCGATGCCGGACAGGATTTTTGTTGCTTCCATCAAGCCGCTGCGCTTGCCTTCGCCTAAGTCGATCTGCGTCACATCTCCGGTAATAACCGCCTTTGAGCCATAGCCAATGCGTGTTAAAAACATTTTCATCTGCTCCGGCGTAGTGTTCTGTGCCTCATCCAGCACGATAAAGGCATTATCCAAGGTTCTGCCGCGCATATATGCCAGAGGTGCTACCTCAATTAGACCCTTTTCCATATTTTTCATGAAATTCTCCGCACCCATGATCTCATACAGTGCATCATAAAGCGGACGCAGATAGGGGTCTACCTTCTGCTGCAAATCCCCAGGCAGAAAGCCCAGCTTTTCCCCCGCCTCAATCGCAGGACGAGTCAATATGATACGATTCACTTCATTATTCTTAAAAGCGGTGATTGCCATTGCCATTGCAAGGTAGGTTTTGCCTGTACCGGCAGGCCCGATGCCAAACACCACCGTATTATTCTTGATTAAATCTATATATTTTTTCTGTCCCAGTGTCTTGGGTTTCAACGGTCTGCCGTTTACGGTAATACAAATCAAATCATCGTATACCTTCTCCAGCTCCCGCAGGTCGGATTCCGCCGCAGAGGCAATGAAATACTCCAGATTCTGCTCTGTAATCTCCTCCCCTTTCTTCACCAACGCTGCCAGAGAGTGGAGGATATTCCACGCCTGATGCACCGCCATTTCCTCTCCGGTAATCTTCACATCATCTCCCCGATTGACAATGCTGACATGACATTCCTTTTCTATCTTCTTGATATTCGCATCAAACTGCCCGAATACCGGAAGAATGATGCTGTTCTCCATCTGTATGGTTCTTTCAAAGCTCATTCAGTCTTTCACGCTCCCTTTCTTTTCTTCATCTATTCTTTCCAGCAGCGTCAGCTCCGCTTCCGCACGGACGCTGTCTGCATATTCTTCAAAATAAAATTCGATATTTTCTATTTTACCATAGGGCGAGAGGATTTCTTCCGCCTTTTGCCGCAGCTCCTTTTCCAGCAGCTCCTTTGCCTCTTGTGCTGTCCGTGTTTGCTCCAGCAGGATAACCTCCCGCCAAAGCTCTCTTTTTATACCAATCGGAAGGCGAAAATCCCCAATGGAAAGCTCCTGCTCTGTCAGCACCGTTTTCTCCCATTGCACCCCACTATCCGGATGAATGATGTCCACCTCTCTATCGAACAGCAGCAGGCTTCGATTTTCTTTTTCCTGTCCCCCATAGCATTTTTCTTCATATTGCAGCGGCATCTCCTGCGACAGCCGTTTCCAGATGCGGGCAACAACTGTCCCCTCCGCCGCCGTATATTCTGTATGCTGCTCCTCTCCCTCCAGACCAATGGTCAGCGCAGAAGAAATCAATACATCTCCTTTTTTCACCACATCCCCAGCCTTCACCAAGGGCGTGCCTCTTTCCACCGTGATCTGTAAAATCACACCATCCTCAGCGGCAATAATGTCACAGGGCGTATCCCTGTCCACCACTTCCGTCTTTTCAATGGTTTCTGCCAAATGAACCGTCACACCGGTCCCCTTTAATCCAATACTGGCCCATGCAATATCCGGAAACGCCGAAAGCAATCCTTCCGTAATTTCTTCTAGCACCACGCCATCCTTCCATGCACCTGGATGCAGTCCCATCTCTCTGCACGCCGCCAACAGCTGCTCTGTTTCCAGCCGTTCATTTCCCTCCACCTCTATCGTCCAGATAAAGGCAGAGAGCAGATAAAGTCCTACTGCAAAAAACAACAGCCCCGTCGTCCATATCTGACGCCCATGCAGTCGCTCTGCAAAGGCTGGCAAACCGCCTCTGCCAAGAACCTCCAGGCTGCAGCCCGTCTTTTGGGCGCAGCTTTCCAAGATTTCCATGCTACCGGCATCCGCCTTCATGGTCATTCCTGCACCCTCTCTGACTGCATCCCATAGATATACCCCTCGAAACGCTGCCAGATTCATAAATCTCTCCGCAGAAAAACCACTTATTTTTATTTTAACATATCCGCGTAAAGAATACCATAAAACCAGAAACAAATTCCTCACCCCTGTTTCCGCCTAGGTCAGGAACCGCAGTTCCTCTATTTGCCCGCTTACCACCATGCACTCTGCCGAAAGCTGCTTCAAACACAGGCTTTTCCCCCGCAGCTGCAACACACCCACAGCCGTACCAAGACGCACTGCTTCCTCTCCATATTCCAATATCCCCTTATAATTTTCCACGGTGACCTCCTCTCTGCCCACTAAAGAAATCAATGGCAGATTCAGCATGATTTCCTTCGGAAGCTCAAGCGCCTCCGCCATATTTTTTCGCAGCCCCATACAGTCACCCCAAAACCATTTGTTCAATCTATGCATCCGCTTCCAAAACTAGACTTTGTCCGACTGCATAGTAATAAATATCCACCAGCCTAGCTGGTGGTTTTTCTTATGCGGGCAAAGCCCTGCTCCCAGAGCGCATGCCTGAAGGCATTACATTAGCCTACGGCTACCGCATGCACTCCGTTACTTGCTACCCTTAAAAGGGTCTTC
>JAZQTP010000074.1:0-8084 GCA_045630845.1 Anaerotignum sp.
TTCAGTACTTTGCTTCGCAAAGCCACCTTCGGTGGGTCGGGCATCTTCCCGACTACCCTATAAAAAGGTTTGATCCAAATTTTATTTGCCTGCGGCGCTTAAATATGAAAATAAGTCCTTCAAGAGGGAGGTTAGATAGAAATGAAAAGAGAGTATTTATTAGATGATGTCATTGCGGCAATTTCCACGCCTATTGGCGTGGGCGGTATCGGTATCGTACGAATGACCGGTACAGGCTGTATTGAAATCGCAGACAAAATATTCATCGGCAAAAAAAAGCTGACAGAAAAAGTAACACATACACTTTCCTACGGCAAAATTACAGATTCAGACGGCGACATCATCGACGAGGTTCTTGTTTCTGTGATGAAAGCACCCCACACATATACCAAAGAGGATATTGTGGAGATCAACTGCCACGGCGGTTCTCTGGTTACCAGAAGGGTATTGGAGGCGGTGCTGAAGGCAGGAGCAAGGATTGCCCAGCCCGGTGAGTTTACCAAGAGAAGCTTTTTGAACGGCAGAATTGACTTGACACAGGCAGAAGCGGTTATTGATTTGATAGAGTCTAAAACAGAGTTAAGCCGTCAGGCAGCAGTAAACCAGCTGGAAGGCAGACTGAAAACAGCAGTCAGAGAAATGCGTGATGAAATTCTGGATATGATCGCATCTATCGAGGCGGTCATTGACTATCCCGATTATGATATTGAGGATGAAACTTATAGCAACATGGAAAAAGGCGCATCCAAGCTTCTGGAAACAATGGAGAAACTGCTGGAGGGTGCGGATAGAGGAAAAATCATCCGTGAGGGCTTGCAGACCGTTATCGTTGGTAAACCGAATGTAGGGAAATCTTCTCTGCTGAACTGGCTCTTGGAAGAAGACCGTGCTATTGTTACGGATATCCCCGGTACAACGAGGGATACTGTGGAAGAATATCTGAATATCGACGGCATCCCTATTAAAATTGTGGATACGGCAGGTATCCGTGAAACAGGCGATATTGTAGAACGTATGGGTGTGGAAAAATCCAAAGCCTATGCGGAACAGGCGGATCTGGTTATCATGATGCTGGATGGCTCCCGCCCCTTAGAGGCGGAGGATAAGGAAATCCTGTCCTTCATCAAGGATAAAAAGACCATTGTTCTGTTGAATAAGGTAGATTTGGAACAGAAGCTTTCTTTGGAAGAATTGGAAGAATATATCCCAGAGGAACGGATTTTGTTTATTTCCGTAAAACAGAATAAAGGCTTTGATGCTCTGATTGATGCGCTGAAAAATATGTTTCTGGACGGTCATGCGGCAAGTGCCGATGATGCCCTGCTGGGTAACACAAGACACAAAGATGCTCTGTATCGTGCGAAGGAAGCCATGGAGCACTGCATGGAAACCATCACTATGCGTATGCCCGAGGACTTCATTTCCCTTGACCTGCAGGATGCCAACAGAGCATTGGGCGAGATTACAGGGGATACCAGTGACGATGAAATCATCGATAGAATCTTTACAAAATTCTGTCTTGGTAAATAATAGAAAATATTTGAGGAGGATTTGACATGAGCGAAAGATGGATCCCCGGTAAAAGATATGATTTTTATAAAGGGAAAGACAAAGCGGCAAACTATCAGTTCCAGAATAATTCCGAACTGAAGGGCGGTTTCCATATGAGCCTGTATATCGTGATGGAAGACGGCTCTCAGATCGGTTTCAAGTATGGCGCTAACCCTGCCGATGAAACAAAAGATGGATTCAATCTGTATCGTCTGGATGCGGATGGCAAGGTGACTTATTTGGATACAACAATTCAGTCCGGTGTGGAAACACTGTATGTACTGGATGGGTATGCCTGCGGGAAAGATGCTTCCGGCGATTTTAAAGCGAAAATTGACTAAGAATATGAAAAAAGCTCTCCTGTTCAGGAGAGTTTTTTACTCTATAAGAAATTTCGTTTCTTATAGAGTAAAAAACCTCCGGGGGATCGCACTGCGGCGGCAAGGTAGTCAGTCGCAAGCGACACCGCCGCAGGCGGAGCATTTCGTCAAGCGAAATGCTTTTTTATTTTACGGGGAAAATGCAGCAACAGGGGGTTGCTTGTTTTCCATATGATTTACAGATACAATATTTCCGAGGTGATGATCCATGGATACAAAAGATATTTTACTGGAGCTTAGAATGAAAAAAGGATTATCCCAGGATGAACTGGCGGAAAAAGTATTTGTGACCCGTCAGGCGGTCTCTCGCTGGGAAAATGGAGAAACAACGCCAAATATCGAAACACTGAAACTGTTGTCACAGTTATTTGATGTTTCTATCAATACTCTTCTGGGTTCACCCAGAGAAATGGTCTGCCATTGCTGCGGTATGTCGTTGAATGATGCGACCACCAGTAAGGAGACAGATGGTGTGTTTAATGAGGAATACTGCAAATGGTGCTATGATGACGGTGAATTTACATTGGATATCTGGAAACGATATGCAGAGATCGGCGGCGAAGAAAGTTTTGAAGCATTCAAAAAACAGCTGATAGATGAATTAAACGAACTGCACATCGAAGGGATGCCTGAAGTGGAGCGCCTGAATGTCCTTCCCGGCAGTTTTGTGAATCTGGAATATGACTTGCCAAATGGGGAAAAGGTAAAGTTTCTGAATGACCGTGCGTCTTATCTGGGAAATCAGCTACCCTGTATCTTTGGCGGAGACCGATGCTTTGGTATCGTTGCAAATATGGGATTTCTTCTGGTATGCACCTATGGGGAAAACGGAGAATATCCGGAACTGGTGCTTTATAAAAAAAGATAATAAGAGAAAGACTTCATCGGAGAGGATGGAGTCTTTTTTTGTGGGGCTTTGCCCCTACACCCCACCACCCTTTGAAAAGGGTGGACCCAAACTTTACACGAAAAAGCATTTTATGCTTTTTCAACTAGGGTTCCAAGGGAATTATTCCCTTGGTGGGAGTTTGAGGGCAAAGCCCTCATAAAACATTGAAATTTCAAGGTTTTTTTTGTATAATAAAGTATTAGTGAAAAAATTGGTTGTTATCCCTTTATATTTAGAAAAGAGGAATTTGAATATGTATCATGCAGAAACCATCGACATTGCCGTAATCGGCGGCGGCCATGCAGGTTGTGAAGCAGCCCTTGCTTCCGCGCGCCTTGGCATGAATACGGTGATGTTTGCCATTTCTTTGGACAGTATCGCTTTAATGCCTTGTAATCCTTCCATCGGCGGCAGCTCCAAAGGCCATCTGGTGCGTGAAATCGACGCATTGGGCGGTGAAATGGGGAAGGTCATCGACAAGACTTATATCCAGACCAAAATGCTGAATACAGGCAAAGGCCCTGCGGTGTATTCCCTGCGCGCGCAGGCGGATAAGATCGGCTATCAGGTGGAAATGAAACATCGTCTGGAAAATACACCTAATCTGAAAATCAAACAGGCGGAAATCGTGGATATTCTGATGGAAGACGGTAAGGTAAGCGGTGTTGTGACAGCCGCAGGAGCAGTTTATCAATGTAAAGCAGTCGTTCTGTGTATGGGTACTTACATGAAGGCAAGATGTCTGACAGGCGAACATATCACAGAAAGCGGGCCGAATAATCTGATGCCCGCCACAAAACTCTCTGCTAAATTGAAAGAAATGGGGATAGATCTGTTCCGTTTCAAAACAGGTACTCCTGCCAGAATGAATAAGAACTCTCTGGATCTGGATAAAATGCAGCCTCAGTACGGCGATGCGGATATTGTACCTTTTTCTTTTGAAAATAAAACAGAGGATATTGAAAAACCGCAGGCACTGTGCTATCTGACCTATACAAACGAAAAAACACATCAGATTATTCGGGATAATCTTCATCGTTCGCCTATGTTTGGCGGTGTAATCGAGGGTACGGGCCCCAGATATTGTCCCTCTATTGAGGATAAGGTAGTACGCTTTGCGGATAAGGAAAGACATCAGATTTTTGTAGAGCCGGAAGGCGAAAATACAGAAGAAATGTATATTCAGGGGATGTCCTCCTCTTTGCCGGAGGATGTGCAGATTGCGATGTACCGCACCATCCCCGGGCTGGAAAACTGCGAGATTACAAGATTTGCTTATGCTATTGAATATGATTGCATTGATGCTACTCAGCTGAAGCTTTCCTTGGAATTTAAGGATTTCCCCGGTCTGTTTTCTGCGGGTCAGTTCAACGGTTCCAGTGGTTATGAAGAAGCGGCGGCACAAGGATTGATTGGCGGTATCAATGCGGTGCATTATATCAAAGGGAAAGAACCCGTTGTTTTGCAGCGTTCGGATGGGTATATCGGTGTTCTGATTGATGATATTGTGAATAAAGGCACAAGAGAGCCTTATAGAATGATGACCAGCCGTGCGGAATTTCGACTTCTGCTGCGTCAGGATAATGCAGACCAGCGACTGACACCCATCGGTCATGAAATCGGTCTGATTTCTGACGAGAGATATGAAGCATTGAGAGAAAAGGAAAGACTGATTGCAGAAGAAATCGAGCGTGTGCATTCTGTGACCATGGGCCCTAGCGAGGCGGTGCTGGCGGTTCTGGAAAAACATAATACAGCACTAATCAAGAATGGTGCCAGACTGTCCGACCTCATCAAACGCCCGCAGCTGACTTATGATGCGCTGGCGGAAATCGATCCCGAAAGACCGGAACTGCCTGCGGATGTGCGGGAACAGGTGAATATCCAGATCAAATATGCCGGCTATATCGCCCAGCAGCTGAATCAGGTGGAACAGTTTAAGAAGCTGGAAGGCAGACTCCTGCCGCTGGATTTAGACTATGAAACCATCCAAGGTCTTAGATTGGAAGCAAGGCAGAAGCTGAATCTGGTGCGTCCCCAGAATTTAGGTCAGGCGAGCCGAATTACGGGTGTGTCCCCTGCGGATATTTCTGTGCTGCTTATCTTTATGGAGCAGATGAAACGAAAAAATTAAGGATGTGATGCTATGACAGGATTTTTTCTGCCATGGAATGAAAATAGAAGTATAAAAAAAGGCGAGAAAAAGCTGCATTTGCCGAAAGGGACATTCTCTCTGGAGGATGCTGTGTTTGATAACCGCAAGCCTGCCTATGTTTCTTTGCCAAATCCCAGAGGAACACTGCGTTCTTTTTTACAGGCGGTGGAGAGCGGAAAAAAAGATGAAGCGATGCGTTATTTTTCCAGTAAAGTAGCCGAAGTGGTGGATTATGAGGAGTTGGAAGAATATCTGAAAGATCTAAAGGAATACCATTGCTTTGCAGAGAATGAAGGCAAGGGTATCCGCAGAGTATCTGTTGCGAAAAAAAGCAGCAAAGATGAAGAGGTTTTCTTTTTTCGTATGGTAGCGGAGCCGGATTCCTTTGGCAAATGGAAGATTTTCAGTATCGAAAGAGAAGGGAAGGAATAAACAATGGAAAACAAAGCATTATTGAAAGACTGCTGTGACCGGATGGGCGTTTCCTTAAACGAAGCGCAGGCGGAACAGTTTATGACATATCTTTCTCTTCTTTTGGAATGGAATGAAAAGATGAATCTGACAGCCATTACAGAACACAGAGATGTGGTACTGAAGCATTTTGCGGACTGTCTGAGCTTGGTGCCTCATGTGGCGTGGAAAGATGGTATGAAGGTCATTGATGTGGGTACAGGCGCAGGTTTTCCCGGTATTCCTGTGAAAATTGCCTGTCCGAAAGTGGAGATGACATTATTGGATTCTTTACAGAAGAGAATCGGGTTTTTACAGGAGGTTGGTACACAGCTGAAGCTGGATGGTGTGGAATATATACACAGCAGAGCGGAGGATGGCGGACAAAACCTCGATTACAGAGAGCAGTTTGATCTGTGTGTTTCTCGTGCGGTGGCGAATTTGGCGGTGCTCTCCGAGTATTGTCTGCCCTTTATCAAGGTTGGCGGTATGCTGGCGGCGCTGAAAGGCCCCGATGCGGAGATGGAAGTGGAACAGGCGGCAGGTGCTTTGAAAAAACTAGGCGGCAGGTTAGTGGAAATCAAGGATGTGACCATCCCCCATACAGACCTATCCCATAAGCTGGTATTTATTGAGAAAGTTGCGTCTACACCCAAGAAATTCCCCCGCAACGCAGGCAAAATCCGCAAAGATCCTCTGAAGTAAGGGGCGTTGCCCCCTACACCCCCACAAGGGGAATCATTCCCCTTGACCCCGAGTTGTAGAAACTACCGTTTCTGCGGCAGTGTAAATAATTAGAAAATAGGCTCATATAGATGCGTTTTGTGTCGATATGGGCTTTTTTTTGTGGAAGGCTTTTTGTGGGGGAAGAAAACTGCCGTGTTAAAATGAAGAAAAATAAGAAATATCCATTTCCCCGCACAAAAAATGAAATTTTTTGTGCAAATAGGGTCAAGGGGGTTACCCCCTTGCAGGGTGTGGGACAGCGTCCCACAAAAAAAGGAGGACAAACAATGGAAGTTTTGAAGTTTTCGGAAATGCGGCTGAAAAAGGATAAAGTGGTTTTTCAACTGCCTGTCGATAAAATCCGCTCGAATCCTTATCAGCCGAGAAAATATTTCAATCGTGCGGCGTTGGAAGAATTGGCAGAAAGTATCCGCACCTACGGCGTTCTGCAGCCCATCACTGTGCGGAAGATGAACGGCGGTTTTTATGAGCTGGTGGCAGGAGAGCGTAGGCTTCGGGCATCGGAGATGGCAGGGCTTAGCACCATCCCCGCCATTATGATGCAGGTGACGGATAGCGATAGTGCCATCCTTGCGTTTATCGAAAATATCCAAAGGCAAAATCTGAGCTTTCTGGAGGAGGCAGAGGGCTATCGCAATATGATGGAGGACTATGGCATGACACAGGAAGAACTGGCGGCAAAATTATCCAAAAGCCAGTCGTCTATCGCCAATAAGCTTCGGATATTGAAGCTGGAGGAAAGTGTGAAAAGGCTATTGCTGGAGCATCATTTCACAGAACGCCACGCCAGAGCCCTCCTGCGGCTGCCCGATGAAGAAAGCCGCCTGATTGTGCTTTCCCAGATGATTGCCGAGGAAATGAATGTGAAGAAAACGGAGGAGCTGGTAGAGGCGACATTGGAATTGATGCGTCCCCGTCCTGCGGAGAAGGGTGAACAAAAGGAAAAACGCTATGTCCGTACAAGGGATTTTCGCATTTTTACCAATACCATCAAACAGAGCGTAGAAATCATCCGTCGTTCCGGTGTAGATGTGGATTATGAGGATAAACAGGATGCAGAATGCTGTGAGATTGTGATTCGTATCCGCAGAAATATGGAAAGTGCTTGATTTTACAGTATCCATCTTTTATGATGTTACTATATAAAAAGTAACAGGAGGCATGGGGATGAAGGAAAGAACTGTAATTGTGCGAGCAGACTATGGTAAGGTAGAGCTGCATCTGCAAGAGGTCATGGATCAGCAGGGCATTAGCCGGAATCAGCTGGCAAAGCGCATTGATGCCCGATTTGAAGTGGTGGATAAATGGTATAAAGGCGAGATAGAAAAAATGGATCTGGATATTCTGGCGCGTATCTGTTATGCCTTAAATTGCACAACAGAGGATCTGCTCCGTTATGTTCCGGGAATTGAGGAAAAGGCATGAAAAAAGGAATCCTTTTTCTGTTTCTCTGCCTTTGCTTTGCGGCAGGATGCGAGAGGAAAGCAGAATCCTTTGTGGATATTAACTGGACAAGAGAAACAGAAGCAGATACGGAATCTATCTTTTTTGGCTCTGATGGTAGTTTCCGCTATTTTTGTGGTTGCGGAAATGCGGTGAATGATGCAGACCTCTGCGAGGGATACATTTATGATGCAGAAACTGCTGTTATCCCATTGAAATGTATTGAAGTTACAGAGGAAATGATAACGGAAATAAAAGTAAATTCTTTTGATGGAAAAACGCTGGAGCTGGATTTTGACGGAGAGCTTCGTCGGTTTTATAAAAAAGCATTTCGCTTGACGAAATGCTCCGCCTGCGGCGGTGTCGCTAGCGACTGACTACCTTGCCGCCGCAGTGCGATCCCCCGGAGGGTTTTTACTCTATAAGAAACGAAATTTCTTATAGAGTAAAAAATAAGAGATACTCCTTA
>JAZQTP010000075.1:0-3113 GCA_045630845.1 Anaerotignum sp.
TTCGCTACACTGGCTGGCGTATTCATGGCTATCCCCGGTGGTCAGTTCATCGGTATGCTGTTCTACTTCCTGCTGTTCTTCGCAGCTGTAACATCTTCCACATCCATTCTGGAAGGTACTGTTGCATTCCTGGTAGAAGAAAAAGGCTGGGAAAGAAAGAAAGCTCTGGTTGGCTGCTGTATCGTAATGGAAATCGTAGGTCTGCTGTATCTGCTGTCTCAGGTTTACATGAACCTGAAGGGTGTATGGATCTCCAGAGATGGTATCCAGTTCCCTATCTTCGGCGACTTCCTGGAATACCTGACAGACAGACTGCTGCTGCCTCTGGGTGCATTCTTCACAACTTTCTTCGTAGGTTGGATCTGGGGCACACAGAACTCCATCGACGAAGCTACAGGTAACGGCAGAAACAAATTTATTCTGGCTAAACCTTATGCTTTCGTTGTAAAATTCATCGACCCTATCGCTATCGGTGCTATCATCGTTGCTGGTATGGTATTCGGTATGTCCATTTCCTAATCAAAAATTTGGACTTGCCGAAAAACTGCATAACTTATGCGACTTTAGGTCGGAGGCTCCCCCTCCGACCTTTTTTTACTTTATTGAGAACTTTGATTTACCGCCGCAAGGAAAACACTTTTCCAAAAACAAAATGCTTTTTATGATTTCCATAAATATTCTCTAAATACCTTATCAAAAACTCGCACATATATCTTAACGCCATTTTCCCGTCATTTTAATAGCAATTAACAGCTTTTTGCGATATTCTTTTCTTACGAGAAATGTAAATTTCTGGAGTACATATTCATCTTTTTTATATGCCGCATCTGCTATAGCGCAAATTGGTCGACCTTGCCGCATATCATTGAAAAGAAAGCAATTATTTATACTTTATATGTTTTTCAGAAATGTGCACATCCCGGAAAACAGAAATGTTTTCACCCCCAAAAATCTTTTATTAAGGAGGAATATCACTATGTCTACAACTGAAAATCGTGCCGAGTTTGGTTCCAAGATTGGTTTTATCCTGTCTGCAGCCGGTTCCGCTGTAGGTCTGGGCAATATCTGGAAGTTCCCCGGCAAAGCTTATGCTTGCGGCGGCGGTGCTTTCCTGATCGTTTATCTGATCATCGTAGCAGTAGTAGGTGCTTCTGTAATGATGGCAGAATTTACAGTTGGTCGTAAAACACACAAAAATGCAGTTGGTGCTATTCGCGAGCTGAGTGAAAAATGGTCCTGGGTTGGCGGTCTGGGTATTCTGACAGGCTTCATCATCCTGTGCTACTATTGCCAGGTTGGCGGCTGGGCTATGTATTACATTGCCGCATACATCACTGATGTTCAGGCCGTATGGGCTGATCCCATGGCTTATTTCCTGAATATGCTGGGTGCAAACGGGTTCCCTCTGGCTGCAATTATTTGGGCTTTGGTTTTCCTGTTCCTAACCGCATTCATCATCACACACGGTACAGCCGGCATTGAAAAAATGTCCACAATTCTGATGCCTGTTCTGTTCGTTCTGCTGATTGGTCTGATGATCAGATCCTGTACGCTGCCTGGCGCAGATGAAGGTCTGGCATATATGCTACATGTTGACTTTTCTACAATCAATACAACAGCTATTCTGACAGCACTTGGGCAAGCATTCTTCTCTCTTTCTCTAGGCATGGGCGTAATGATGACATACGCTTCCTACCTGTCCAGCGATGACAACTTGATTTCCAATACAGCAATCGTATGTACTCTGGATACGCTGGTAGCTCTGTTCGCAGGCTTCATGATTATCCCCGCTGTATTCGCTACAGGTATCGCTCCCGGTATGGGCGGTGCTTTCGGTTTCGCTACACTGGCCGGCGTATTCATGGCTATCCCCGGTGGTCAGTTCATCGGTATGCTGTTCTATTTCCTGCTGTTCTTTGCAGCAATTACATCCTCTACTTCTATTCTGGAGGGCGTAACAGCATTTCTGGTGGAAGAAAAAGGTACAGAAAGAAAGAAAACCATTCTCATTCTGTCCATCATTATCGCAGTAATCGGTGTATTCTATACCTTATCTCAGGTTTACATGAACCTGAAGGGTGTATGGATCTCCAAAGACGGTTTGCAGTTCCCTATCTTCGGTGATTTCCTGGAATATCTGACAGACAGATTGCTGCTGCCTTCCGGCGCATTCTTCACAACTCTGTTTGTTGGTTGGATCTGGGGTCCTGATAAATCCATCGAAGAAGCAACTTCTTACGGAAAATATAAATTCACACTGGCACCCGCTTACAAATTCGTTGTAAAATACTTCGATCCCATCGCAATTGGTGCCATCATCGTTGCCGGCATGGTATTTGGCATGAATATTTCCTAATTGCAATGCAGAAATTTTCTTTCAAAAAATACCGATTTCACATTTACAAAAGAATGAAAAAGACCAGAGGTTTATTCCTCTGGTTTTTTTCGTGCTATCTTTTCCAAACCCTTTTCCGCAGCCGTCCATTTTCTCTGATTTTTCTCCTCCGAATATTCAAGTAATATCGCCTCTGCATTAAGGGATGCACTACATAATTTTAACGAAATCTTTATAGATATTTATATTATTTTAAGCTATCCTAACATTAGACTTTTTTGTAAATTATTGGGATTTCATGCATTTCTTCCCTGCTTAGAGAATTATTCTTAGAAAAGCATCTGTTTTGCTAAGGGAGGGCTTGTGCAATACAGAAAAGGAAGGCAATTATTTTATTCTTTATATTTCCGCATGACATTCCCTGTTTACACACGGTCCGAGGAAACACCTGTTTCCTTAAAGTAAATGATTTTTCATTTGTAAAGGAGGAATACATATGTCTACAACTGAAAATCGTGCCGAGTTTGGTTCCACCTTAGGTTTCATCCTTTCCGCAGCTGGTTCTGCTGTAGGTCTGGGTAACATCTGGAAATTCCCCGGCAAAGCTTACGCATGTGGCGGCGGCGCATTCCTGATTATCTACCTGCTGATCGTAGCAGTAGTAGGTACATCCGTAATGATGGCTGAATTTACAATCGGTCGTAAAACACACAGAGGCTCTGTAGGCGCTCTGAGAATGCTGAATGAAAAATTCGCTTGGATTGGTGGTCTGGGCGTT
>JAZQTP010000076.1:0-10100 GCA_045630845.1 Anaerotignum sp.
TAGAAGACCCTTTTAAGGGTAGCAAGTAACGGAGTGCATGCGGTAGCCGTAGGCTAATGTAATGCCTTCAGGCATGCGCTCTGGGAGCAGGGCTTTGCCCGCATAAGAAAAACCACCAGCTAGGCTGGTGGATATTTATTATGGGCTAGCCCCTTTCGTCAAAATCCATTTTTGAGCAAAAAAAAGAACGGCAAAGAAAGCCGTTCCCCATTTCATTTCTGATCGGTTAAACCAAGGATATAATCTGTGCTTACGCCATAGTACGCAGCCAGCTTTATGACTGCCCAGACAGGTATTTCATAAATTCCTTTTTCGTATCTGCGATATACCTCCCTTTGACAATTCAGAACCGCTGCGATTTCCTCCTGTGTTTTATCAGCATCTATCCGTAAATCTTCCAATCTTTGAAAAAACATAATGATCACCCGTTTTTATGCTACTATTTTGTTGTATAGAATAGTTTGACATACTACAATATTGTAGCACAAAATAGCCTTATCGGCGATAAATGCCTTTCAGCTTTCGATATAAATGGGCATTTTTGCCCGAATGGGCTGCTTTATACTGCCCGAAAGGGCTTGTGGGGAAGGGTGTTTCGAGGGAAACATCGTTTCCCTTGAATCGTTGAGAGGGTCTGGGAACCATGCGAAAGGTTCCCAGGCTTTTTGTTCCTTTTTGTGCGCAAAAAGGAAGGAAGTACGCCTTTCTTTCGCCAACACCCATCTAAACGGGCGGTTAATAAGTTTGTCCACCCACCCCATTCTTGCCCGACTGGGCTGGCTTTCTCCACCCCATCTTGCCCGACTGGGCTGGCTTTCTCCACCCCATTCCTGCCCGAATGGGCTCCTTTCCCTTTCTCCCCTTTCGCCAAAGGATGCCCCCTTTGCCGCCCCCCTTTTGCCCGAAAGGGCTTCTTTTTCGCCCTTTTCCTGCCCGAAAGGGCTTCTTCTTCGCCCATCTTGCCCGACTGGGCTGCCTTCTTCGCCCTTTCCCTGCCGAAAGGGCTTCCATTTCCTGTCATGATTCCGCCCGCCGTGGCGTAGGCTTGTATCAGGAGGGAGTGGAAATGAAAAAATTATTGGGCTTTCTTTTTTTTCTGCTGCTGCTGACAGGCTGTGCAGATAGCGGCGCAACACAGGGAAAAACAGGATATATCGGCATGGATATACCCATCTCACGGGAGCAGGCGGCGAAAACCATCGCCCTTGCCTTTTATACAGAGCAGGAGCTGACGGCACTTTCGGGAACATTGCCCTTTTCGGATGTGACAAAGACGGATTGGGTGCATCCCTACCTTTTGGGCTGTGTGGAACAGGGCTTTTTCAGCGGCAGCGAGGAGGGTACTTTTCGCCCCAAGGACGATATGACACTTTGGGAGGCGCAGCTATTGATGGATCGTCTGGCACCCGACCACCATAGCCGTATCCTGCTGACGGAGGAAAACCAAAGCCGCCCCATCGCCTATGAGCTGTGGCTGAAGTTGTGGGAAATCGCCCTGCAATCCCGTCGGGGGGAGGATAGCCTCTATTCCTATGGCATCCGTCAGAGGGATGGGGTGCTGCTTTCGGCGGAGGGGCTGTTCGATTGCGGGCAATTCACCGCCATAGGCATAGACCTGACGCCCTATCTGGGTAAACGCATCACCTTTCTGGAAAAAGCAGGGGCGGTGCTGGGGCTGTTGACAGTGGAGGCAAATGCCCCCCTCATCCGCAATATCTATTGCCACCAGACAGGGGGCGAGCTGTTTCTGGAAACAGGGGCGGGCGCAGCCGTCTTTCCCTATGGCAAAAGGATAGCCGCAGGCATCTATGATGTACGGCTGGAGGATGGGCGTATTGCAGCACTGACACCATCCGTAGCCTTGGGGCGGCAGACAGTGAAGCGGGTGAATGATAAAGAGATTTATCTGGCGGAGGCAGGGCTGCTGCCGTGGGCGGAGAATGCCCGCATCTACGATGCAACAGGCGCACTCCTTTCCCCCAGTGATTTGATTTGCGGCACGGATATGGCGGAATTTTTCGAGAAAGAGGGGGAAATCTCTGCCGCTATGGTGCGGGAGCAGCCAAAGCCCGAGGAAATTCGTGTCTTTCTGAAAGGCGCAGAGCAGGAAAGGGTGGTGCTTTCGGCGGAAAAAGGGCTGCAGCTTTCCAGTAAAAAGGCGAAAAAACGATTCGGCGCAGGGGAGCCGGTGACATTGACGGCAGACCTGCCATGGCTTGCCCACGGCATCCTGACAGTGACGGCAAACAGCCCCATACAGGTGGACTTTGCTGATGGTACTTCCTGCTGCTATCGGGGTACGCTGGAATTGGAGAAGCGGGGAGAAAACAGCTTTTCCATCCTCAATGCCCTGCCGCTGGAGGAATATCTGCTGGGGGTAGTGCCAAGGGAAATGCCTCTTTCCTTTGGACAGACAGCCTTGGAGGCACAGGCAATCGCCGCCCGCAGCTATGCCTATAATCAGTTTTATGGCAATGCCTACTGTGGCTATGGCGCCCATGTGACGGATACAACAGCCAGTCAGGTCTTTGGCGGGGCAGCAGAGGGGGCAGAGGCGGCTGTGGAGGCAACGGCGGGGCTTTGTGCCGTTACGCCAGAGGATGCCGTTGCCCAGACTTATTTTTATGCCGCCTCCTGCGGCTTCGGGGCAGGGGCAGAGGAGGTATGGTCTGGGGGCGGCGGCAGACCGTATCTGAAAGCCCAGCCCCATGGCGATTTCCAAACACCGCAGACAGAGGCGGAATGGCTTGCTTTCTGGCAGGATTGGACACAGGAGGGGCTGGATATGGATGCCCCGTGGTATCGTTGGAAGGTTTATTTCAGTTGTAAGCAGCTGACGGAGATTTTGATGGAAACCTTATCGGAAATCAGTAAAAACAACCGACAGACGGTGCTTTTGCAGATGGCAGATGGGAGTTTTTCGCCCTATGCGTCAAAGGATATGGGGCTTTTGCAGGGTATCTCCGTGGAAGAACGGGGAGAGGGCGGCGTTCTGATGTCCCTGCGTCTTTCCTTTGAAAAGGGCGAAGTGCTGCTGAAAACGGAGCTTGCCATCCGTAAGGCGTTTTCCCCCACGAAGCGGGAAATCGGTGAGCCGATTTATTTACAGCGAAGCGCAGGGGATTCGCTGACAGGGCAGTCCATGCTCCCCAGCGGCTTCTTTGCCATAAAGGAAATGAAGAATGAAACGGGAGAGCTGACAGGCATTGCCCTCTATGGCGGGGGCAACGGACACGGTGTCGGCATGAGCCAATATGGAGCGAAGAAGCTGGCGGAGGAGGGGAAAACGGCAGCGGAGATTATCGCCTATTATTTCCCGGGGACGACGGTGGAACGGGTGCTAGGTTGATTGTGGCAACACCTAGCCTTTGGATAAAAAGCTGCATAGGCTTTCCCCCTTTCGGTCTGTGCTGGATAATTGTGTTAATCGTTAAAATTATACGATAAAAATGATTAAAGGGCAACGATATGCACAAGTATAATGAACGAAAGATACAAGAAAAGGGGGAGGTATCGTGAGGGATATTCTTGGAACGATAACGGCATATCGAGAGAAAAGGGGCTGGACGGAGTATCAGCTGGCGGAGCGTTCCGGTCTGCCGCAATCCACCATATCCTCATGGTATCGGAAGAACATGATGCCGACACTTCCCTCCTTGGAGAAGATATGTGCTGTCTTTGGCATCACCTTGTCGCAGCTTTTTTCCGAGGGCGAGGAGGCTGTTTCTCTGACAGAAAGCCAGAAGAAGCTGCTGGCGTGCTGGGCAGGGCTGAATGAGGGGCAGCAGCAGGCATTGCTTTGTCTGATGGAGCAGATGGGGTGAAAGGATGGCTTCTCATGAGCAAAACAGAAATATCCTGATTGAGCAGGGGCAGGTTTTGGCAAAGCACCAGAAAGAAAGGAAAGAAAATGAGGGTATCGACAAAGTCGATACCCTCTGGTTTTTAATTTATTTAAGAAATATCATTTTTCAAAAAATAAAAAAGTAGTGAGGCATCAAACGATACTGTTTTTCATATCATATATTTTCCGCAAAAAAAATACGGTAGCACTTGCGATAAATTGCGGATAATAATATAATAAAACTTAAGAGAGGGTGATATGTGATGTTAAAAAATTTCAGCGTGGAAAATTTTAAGGGATTTAAGGATAAAATTACATTTGATATTGGTTCTCCAAGCAACTATAGCTTTCATCCGGAGGTTGTTGAAAATGGCTGTGTAACAAAGGGAGTTATATATGGAATCAATAGCTGTGGAAAATCCAACCTTGGGCTGGCTATTTTTGATATCATTACGCATTTGACAGATAAGCAGAAGCTTTTGCAAAGCTATGATTTATATCTGCATATGAGTGGGAGAAAATCATTTGCAGAATTTGAATATAATTTTGTTTTTGGCAATCATGAGGTTGTTTATAAGTATAAGAAATCCAAAGTCGATATACTCATGGAAGAGCGTTTGTTTATTGATAATAAAGAGGTGATCTTTTATGACTTTATCAAAAACGAAGGCTTTACCCGCTTAGAGGGGACAGAAATATTAAATGAGAAAATCGCAAATGACAGCCAGATATCCAGAGTTAGATATGTATACAACAATTCTATTTTGAAAGAAAATGAAGAAAACCATGTGTTCACAAAATTTATTGATTTTACGGAACATATGTTATTGTTCTATTCTTTGGATAGCAGAGGGTACGAGGGTTATAAGAATGGAAGAGAAAGTGTGTCAGAGGGAATTGTAAACAGTGGAAAGATTAAAGAATTTGAAGCGTTCTTGAAAGAAAATGGTATTATATATGAATTGTATCCACAAGAGGTGGATGGGAAGGTCAGAATTTATTGCCGTTATGACAATCAGAATGTAAATTTCTTTGAGGTTGCGTCTACCGGGACACGCGCTCTTGCACTTTTTTATTATTGGTATATCAGAATGCAGAATGCATCCTTTGTATTTATTGATGAGTTTGATGCATTTTATCATTTTGAATTGGCAGAAAACATTGTGAAGCTTATTAAAAAGATTCAAGGCGTACAGATTTTTACAACAACACATAACACGGATCTTATGTGTAATGATTTGCTGCGGCCAGATTGCTATTTTATTCTGGAGGATAACCGGATGAAAGCTATTTCCGATTCCACAGAAAAAGAACTTCGATTTGCTCATAATCTCCAGAAAATGTATAAGGCAGGTGCGTTTCATGGCAGATAAGGACTATAAAGCATTCATAGTCGAAGGAGAAGCCAGAGAACCTCTGATCATTGAAAATATATCCAAGGTATTTTTTAAGCATAAAAATTTTAAGATTATTACGCTTCCGGTAGGACAAAATATTTATATGCTCTGGAAACGGCTGAAAAAGGATGATTTTGATACAGATATCATAGAGGTGCTAAGGGAAGAAGATGAGGCGTTGACAAAACAGCTGGACGGACTTGTCAGAGATGATTTTTCAGAAATATATATCTTTTTTGATTATGATGGACATCAGGATAATTTGTCCTTTGAGGATGGTGCAGATGTGCTGGAGCAAATGCTTTATTCCTTTGATAATGAAACAGAGAATGGGAAGTTATATATCAGTTATCCAATGGTTGAAGCACTAAGGGATTTTGAGGAAGGGATGTGCGGAAATAAGAAAGATTGCTTTGTAGCTGCATCAGATATGACCGATTACAAATTCATGTCGGCGAAAAGGGCTCGTTATCCCAGCTTTAAGGAATATGACTTTACTATTTGGGAGCGGTTGATAGAGGTGTTTGCAATGAGAATTTCCTGCCTTATGAATTGTGAGGATACAGTTTTCTACGAACAATATATAGAAGCGGTCAACCCATATGCGATATACAAAATGGAAGAAGCGAAGATACAGAAGCAAGGCGTGTATGTATTAAGTGCATTTCCGGAGTTTCTTGTGGACTACTTCGGCGAGAATATTTGGAGAAGATGTGTGAAGCAGTCTGGAATGATGCAGAATTGTATGCTTAGAACAAGTCGTCTAATTTAGGGGGGTAAAGGGATTGTAAAATAGAAACAACATAGATGAAACATCCCAAGAATAGAGGGTATCGACAAAGTCGATACCCTCTATTTTTACTCTATATATACCGCCCCGCCTTATCGCAGCGAAACATAGGTCTTAATCACTTCCACAATCTCATCCAGCCCCATGCGGGAGGTATTCAGAATTAGATCATAATTCTCCGCCTTGCCCCATTTTCTGCCGGTGAAATAGTTGAAATAATTGGCACGGCGTTTGTCGGTTTTCAGCACCATTGCCTCTGCACCCTCTGCATCCTGTCCGTAAACCTCCACAGCCCGCTTCACACGATCGGAAAGGTCTGCCTGCAAAAATACATTGATGACATTTGGCATATTTTCCAGCACATAATTGGCAGAACGGCCAACGATCACACAGGAGCCTGCCTCCGCCACCTCTTTGATGACCTGCGACTGCACCAGAAAGATTTTTTCATTCAAAGGCAGCCCTACAGAGTCCAGACTGGGGGTGAGGCTGGTGAGGGAGAAAAAGAGATTACCCACGGAGGTTTTCTCCGCATCCTTGAAGCATTCCACGGAAAGCCCGGTTTTCTCTGCCGCCATGGTAATCAGCTCGTTATCATAAAAGGGGATGCCCAGTGCCTCCGCCAGCTTTTGTGCAACAATCCTGCCGCCGCTGCCATATTGACGGCTGATGGTGATGATTTTCTGTTGGCTCATTCTAACCACTCCTTATCTTTCAGGGGGGATGCCCTGTGAAATTTTCTATTATATACCATTATAGTACGATTTCCCATGGGGCGCAAGACAGGTTTTTTTCGGCGGAAAAGAGAAAAGTCCTGTTTTTTTCTTTGAAATCTTTACATTTTAGGGAAAAGTGATATGATAATAAGGATGGACACTATGGTAATGAAAAAACATAGAAATATATTGATGTAAGGAGATAAAATCATGAGTGAAGCTTTGACAGGATTAAAAAGAAGCTGTATGTGTGCCAATGTCAGCGAAGCAATGATTGGGCAGGAAGTGACCGTGATGGGCTGGGTACAGCGCCGTCGTGATCTGGGACAGCTGATTTTCATTGCACTGCGGGATAAAACAGGTCTGGTGCAGATTGCCATTGACGGCAATACGGCAGAAAAAGAGCTGTTCGCAAAGGCGGAAACCGTACGCAGCGAGTTTGTGCTGGCAGTCAGAGGTATGGTTGCAGAAAGAGAAGAGGGCAATATCAACCCCAATATGAAAACAGGAAAAATCGAAATCATTGCGAAAGAGCTGCGTATCCTTTCTGATTCCGAAACGACACCCTTCCAGATTGAGGACGGCATCACCGTAAAGGACGATTT
Source organism: Anaerotignum sp. (assembly GCA_045630845.1). Classification (GTDB taxonomy): domain Bacteria; phylum Bacillota; class Clostridia; order Lachnospirales; family Anaerotignaceae; genus Anaerotignum_A. Next base: position 7,353 of record JAZQTP010000076.1, read on the forward strand.
GCGTCTGAAATATCGCTATCTGGATTTGAGAAGACCCTCGCAGCTTGCCAATCTGGTGCTGCGTCATAAGGTAGTACAGGTGATGCGTAATTTCCTGGATCAGGAGAATTTCCTGGAAATCGAAACCCCGATTCTGGGCAAATCCACACCCGAAGGCGCAAGGGACTATCTGGTGCCCTCCCGTGTGCATCCCGGCAATTTCTATGGTTTGCCCCAGTCCCCGCAGCTTTATAAGCAGCTTTTGATGGTTTCCGGTATGGATAGATACTATCAGATTGCAAAATGCTTCCGTGATGAAGACCTGCGGGCAGATAGACAGCCCGAGTTCACACAGGTGGATATGGAGCTTTCCTTTGTGGATATTGAAGATGTCATGGATGTCAATGAAAGAATGATGCAGAAGGTATTTAAGGATCTGATGAATGTGGATATTCCGCTGCCTCTGCCCAGAATGACCTATAAAGAAGCCATGGAACGCTTCGGCTCCGATAAGCCCGATGTGCGTTTCGGCATGGAGCTGAAAAATATTTCCGATGTGGTGGCAGGCACAGAATTTGTGGTATTCAAATCTGCGCTGGAAAACGGCGGCAGTGTCAGAGCCATCAATGCTAAGGGCTGCGGTGCGTTCCCCAGAAAGAAGATTGACGCTTTGGTTGAGTTCGTAAAAACATACAGAGCAAAAGGTCTGGCGTGGATTGCGGTCAATGAGGACGGCACACTGAAAAGCCAGATTGCAAAATTCTTTACGCCCGAAAAACTGCAGGAGATTGTGGATGCCATGGGTGGTCAGGCAGGCGACCTGATTCTGATTTGTGCAGATCAGGATAAGGTAGTATTCGACTCTTTGGGTGCCCTGCGTCTGGAGCTGTCCAGAATGCTGGAGCTGACAAAAGCGGACGATTTCGCTTTCCTGTGGATTACAGAATTTCCTATGCTGGAATGGGACGAAGAAGAAAACAGATTTGTTGCGGTACACCATCCCTTTACCGCACCCATGGACGAGGATTTGGAGTTGCTGGAATCCAACCCCGGTGCCGTGCGTGCAAAGGCTTATGATATCGTGCTGAACGGCTATGAGCTGGGCGGCGGTTCTATCCGTATCCACCGCAGAGAAATTCAGCAGAAGATGTTTGAGCTTCTGGGCTTTACGCAGGAGGATGCACAGGAACGCTTCGGCTTCCTGCTGGATGCCTTCAAATACGGCGTACCGCCCCACGGTGGTCTTGCCTTTGGTCTGGATAGAATCATCATGCTGATGAGCGGTGCAACCTCCATCCGTGATGTAATCGCTTTCCCGAAGGTGAAGGATGCTTCCTGTCCTATGACAGCAGCCCCCGGTCTGGTAGAAGAAAAACAGCTGGATGAGCTGGGCATTGCCATTCAGGCAGTGGAAGCAGCAGCAGAATAATTTTCGAGAAACAAAAAGCAGAAATCTCTAAAAAGGATTTCTGCTTTTTTATTTCGGTGAGAAAAAGGTTTGCGGTTTTATGGTTGTGAAATGGATGGGCTTCGGCTATAATATACAAAAGGAGCGTGATTAGAATGACAATGGAAATTCTTAGAAAAGTCGTGAATGACTATGTGCAGGCAGCCCATCATGTTTATGGTGCGAAATTAAAAAGCGTTATTCTGTTCGGCTCTTATGCAAGAGGGGACTTCGATGGGGAAAGTGACATTGATTTGATGGTATTATTGGATGTTCCGCCTGCGCAGATTCCCTCGGAAAGAAGAAAAATGAGAAAAACAGCAGACCGTCTGGATTTGGAATATGACTGTGTGATTTCGGCAGCCTTCCAGTCTTATGACGCCTTTGAAGCATATCGTGGGGCTTCCGTGTTTTATGCCAATGTGGAGAAGGAGGGGCTGCGGGTTGGATGAGCTGATAGAAAGAAGAAAAGAATATGCCGCTTACCGTCTGGCACGGGCAAAGGAAGAATATGAAACAGCGGAGCAGGTGCGTAATGCAAAAATATTTCTGGATGCAATCGGCGTGTATGTGACGAAGCGATTGGAAGAATAAAAAAAGCAGAAATCCTTTGGATAGGGATTTCTGCTTTTTTATTATGCTGATAAAAAAACCACCTGCTATGCAGGTGGAATGTACGGACTTTAGTGTCAGCATATACAAAGAAACACCGTTCTGGTATATTGGAGGCGGCTACCAACCGAAACCAAACAGAACGGAGGACATTAGATGAATAACAAAGCTAATGACACATATAGTCTATCGCATACAAGCTGGAAATGTCAATATCACATCGTGTTTGCGCCAAAGTATAGAAGGAAAGAAATTTATGGAAAATTGAAGAAGGAAATAGGGGCAATATTAAGAGAATTATGTGAGCGCAAACATGTAAATATCATAGAAGCACATGCAATGGCAGATCATATACACATGTTAGTAGAGATACCTCCAAATCAAAGAGTAAGTGATTTTATGGGGTATCTGAAAGGGAAAAGCACAATGATAATATTTGAAAGATTTTCAAACTTAAAATATAAGTATGGAAATCGACACTTTTGGTGTAGAGGGTATTATGTTAGTACGGTAGGGGGAAATAAAGAAGGCATTGCAAGATATATAAGAGAGCAGGAGCATGAAGATCAAATATATGACCAAATAGCATTAAAGGAGTATACTGATCCATTTAAGAATTAATATACTCCTTGCGGTTGGTAGCTTTAGCTTAGAACATACCCCTTGAGGGGTGGCTGGTGAAGTACCCTTTAGGGTTGTTCATAAAACCA
>JAZQTP010000077.1:0-8739 GCA_045630845.1 Anaerotignum sp.
GTGCAGCAATAATATTTCTTTTACCCTCAGACATTTTTCTTGATTCTCTTGTTCTTCTTGCCATAATTTAAGGCCTCCTATGATTTATTATTCTATCATAGAAGGCCACATAATTCTTGCTTTTACAGAAATTTCTTCACAGGCTCGGAAATTTGATAAATATAGCACTTCTTTTGGAAGAATAAAAAAGCATTTCGCTTGACGAAATGCTCCGCCTGCGGCGGTGTCGCTAGCGACTGACTACCTTGCCGCCGCAGTGCGATCCCCCGGAGGGTTTTTACTCTATAAGAAACAAAATTTCTTATAGAGTAAAAAAATCCGACCTATCATGATAGGCCGGATTTTTTTAGATGAGATTATCTTCCAATGGAGCGCCTATAGGCCTCCACTTCTTCATCAGTCAGAGGTTCTAATTCCTTGGGGTCCATCCATCTTACCCAAATGCGTCCTTGCATTGCAGGAATATCCAGAGGAGTATTGATGGCATCCTTATCAATGGGAACAACGGTATCGTGGTCACCATTAAACATGATTTCAAATGGTCTGTAAACACCGTCTTCAAAAACAATCATTTCTGTAGAATATACATTCAGAGCACCCGCTTCACTCAGAAGATGTTTTTCCAGAGCATCCAGATCGGGGAAGGTAACAACCATCCAGTCACCCTTCATATCGGAATAATCAAAAAGCTGAAAGCCGTGGAAATCAATTTCCTCTGTGCCGATAGCACCCTTATCATCATCTGCTTTCCCTTTCATTACAACGGGTGTACCGTTTTTGCCATCCTTCAAAATTTCTGTACCTGGAATGAAAGCATTTGCAAAGCCATTGATTTCGTTTGTTCTGAACTGAGAGCGAATCTGTGCAATCATACCATAATCACTGCTGTCATAGCAGATTTCTGCAACTTCGATCCAGAAATCCTTTAATGTTTTAATCATATTTTATACCTCCATATCAAATCAAACTCACTATTCCATATCATACTAATAGTTTGTTCATTCTGTCAATAGATATTCGTTGATGCCGGACAGGCGGACATAATGTTCCGGCACCTCTCCGCCATAGATTAGATCTGCCAGCATAAATTTACGCTTCATTTGCACTGTTTCTTGATAAAGCGGGTTGACGATACGAATTTCCAACATAATCTCAATCCATATTTTATAATTAATCTGATTGATACCAGCAGAAGAAAAATCTGTTTGATATTCTACCTGTGCATTGCCCATAGGAATGAGTGTAAATGGGATATGTGGACCTATATTCGCAAAAAAACTTAGTTGTCCCGCGGCACCAAAAGGAATCAGTATTTTTTCTTCCGGAAGCCGATAGAGGGCATTGGTAATTTCCTGACTGAGTAAAGAGCAAAAACGGTTTACCAAAGCTGTATTTGCAATGTAATTTCCATTTTGAACAGTAAGCAGTTCCGTTGTATCCAAAGTGTCCAGTTGGTGCATTGTTGCAGTATCTATGATTTCATTCGCAGCTGCTTTGCAGCGAATATGGGAAATTTCTTTTAATGCTGGTAAAAAAAGGGATTCCATCAGAAGAAAAAAGAAAAGCCAGATGAAAAACAGAAAGAAGAAAAAAAAGAATACCTTTTTTCTTTTTTTATGCTTTCTCAAGGGAAATCATCCTTTCTTATGCAGTATATAGAGCCGCTTTTATTCCAATCATATGAAAGAAGTTATCGAAACCATGAAAATATCTTTTATTCGGCAGAAGAATCTGTTATAATAAAACGGAATATGTAAATAAAGTATTATTACTACAGATGTTTGCTTTTTGATTTTTACAGGAGGCTTTTATTATGAGTGAATCTCAAAACAAGAGAAGGCAGTCCGAAAGGCCGGAAGGAACACGGAAAATTAGACGGAAAATGACTTCTCGAAACGAAACTGAAAAAACACAGAAAAACCGCCGAAAAAAACATAACGGCAGAAAAATTGGAAAAGGTATATTGATTCTGGTTGTTATTATCGGTTTTGCTATTGCAGGGGCAGGACTGGGAACTGTTTTCGGTATCCTGCAAAGTACAGAGATGCTGAACACCTCAGATGTTATGCCGGATTCCTATACCTCGGTTATCTTTGATGACAAAGGGAATTCAGTAGATAAGCTGCATGGCTCTGAAAATAGGGAATATGTAAAGCTTTCTTCAATTACCTCTAATATGCAAAATGCGGTTGTTGCCATTGAAGACCAGCGCTTTTATGAACATAATGGCATAGATATGAGAGGTATTATGCGCGCCATGATAGAAAATATAAAAGCTATGGATTTCTCTCAGGGTGCAAGTACCATTACCCAGCAGGTAATTAAAAATGAAGTACTTACAAATGAAAAAAGCCTTACCAGAAAAATAAAAGAACAATATCTTGCGGTTTCGCTGGAAAAGGCACTGATAGAACAGCTTGGCTCGAAAGAAGACGCGAAAAAATATGTTTTGGAGTTGTATTTGAATACCATTGCTCTCCATCATGGCCTACATGGGGTAGAGGCAGCAGCACAGTATTATTTCGGGAAGCACGCTAGCGAACTGACATTAGCAGAATCTGCTATGATTGCAGGCATTACAAAGCATCCAAGCAAATATGCCCCTGATGTGAATAAAGAAGATAGCAGAGAGCGTCAGATGTTGGTGCTGAATAAGATGCTGGATTTGGATATGATCACACAGGAACAGTACGATGAAGCTGTAAAGGAAGATATATTCGGACATCTGGTATGTGAGCAGCGGGCGGAGGCGCTTGGTAATGCAAAACACAACTGGTTTGTAGATGCGGCTGTGCAGCAGATCAAGGCTGATCTGGTAGAAAAGAAGAATATGTCTGAAGCACAGGCATCCAATCTGATTTACAGCGGTGGGCTACAGATTCATACAACCATGAACAGCGCAATGCAGGCAGCTGCCGATGCAGCGATGCGTAATGATGATTTATTTCCGGCAGGGGATGGTTCTTTGGATGTAACCTATCTGATTTCTGTGTTGGATACAGAGAATCCTGATGAAAGTAAAAATCAGTCACACTATGAGAAAAAAGCAACTGTATACAGTCAAGAAGAAGCCGATGCATTTGTAGAGGATGTTAAGGCAGAACTTCTGGATGATACCCATGTGCTCGTTCTGGATAAGCTGACCGTTTCCAAATCCTTACAGGCAGCAATGGTTATTATGGATCAGCATACTGGTGAAATTAAAGCAATGGTTGGCGGCAGAGGGGAAAAGCCGGGTGATACAGTATTTAATCGTGCCACACAAGCTCTTCGTCAGCAAGGGTCTACCATGAAACCGCTGGCAGCCTATGCACCTGCTATTGATACGGGTCTGATGATGCCAGGCTCTGTTATTCTGGATGAAGAAATTTCCATTGATAGCTATTCCCCTAAAAACTGGGATGGTAAATATATTGGCCCTACAACAGTGCGTCAAGGAATATGGCATTCCATGAATGTTTTAGCTGTTAAGACCTTTGTGGAAGTAGGGGCGGAAACATCCTATAAATATTTGATGGATTTTGGATTTACGACTATTGATGAAAGAGATAAAGCTGCAACAACAGCACTTGGTGGTCTGACGCAGGGTGTTTCTGTTCTGGAACAGACCGCTGCTTATGCTGCCATTGCAAACGGAGGCACTTATATTGAGCCGATTTATTATACTGTAGTATATGACCATGATGGAAATGTACTACTAGATAATGCAGATCAGAAATCTCACAGGGTGCTAAAAGAAACAACTGCATATATGCTGACCGATATGATGCGGGATGTAATCAGCAGAGGTACAGGTGGTCAAGCTGGAATTAGCGGTATGAATGTTTCCGGTAAGACGGGTACAACGAATGATACGATTGACCTTACATTCTATGGATATACACCGTATTATACAGGTGGTATCTGGATGGGCTACGATACACAGAAAGAAATCAAAAATGCAGGTAATGCTCATTTGAAAATATGGAAAAATATTATGTCGAAAATCCATACGGATCAAGGATTGCAAAATAAAAATTTTGAAAAACCAGAGGGGCTGACAACCTTGGCGTTCTGCTCTGCAACAGGTATGACACCTACAGATGTATGCGCTTTGGATTATTATGGCAAAACCACCCATAGTGATTTGGCGGTAACAGATTTTGAACGAGGTGGTGTATGCGATAAGCATAGTACTTATATCGTGTGCAAAGAGTCCGGCAAACTTGCAGCTCCTATATGTCCTCTGGATTGCCAGATGGAAGTTGTTCTTGCGGTAGAAGAGGATAAAATTCTTAGTAAGCCGGAAACCCTTCCGGAAGATAAAATTGATATTGCGATTGATGCAGTGTGCGATATTGTTCATGCACAGCAGTTCCCTATGCTTGATCCCAATATGCCTTTAGATGATTCGAATATCTCTTTAGATGATCCGGATGCGACTTTGGATGATTCCAATATACCTTTAGATGATCCGAATATGTTTTTGGATAATCCGGATATGACCTTAGATTCGATGGCTCCCACCGATATAGATATCACAATGGAAGAAAACACTGAAACGCTGATAGATGAATTGGTTTCTTCTCCCGTTGAAGAACAAGCGGAAGAGGGCAGCTTTGGAATACAATAAGATTGATAATTTAAGGAGAAAGCAATATGAGTGAACAGAATATTTTAGCTACGATTGATGGTATTCAGATTACAGAAGCAGATTTGAATGCATATATTGCGGGTATGCCTCAGGAACAGCAGGCATACGCTGCTTACCCTCAGTTTAGAGAACATTGTCTGAAACAACTTCTGGCATATCATCTGTATGCAAAAATGGCAGAAGATGAAAAAATGGATGAAACAGAGGAATTTCAGGATATGATGAAGCGGGCAAAAAGAGATATTCTTGCGCAGATTGCCATTAGCAGTGTTCTAAAAAATATTACTGTATCTGCAGAGGAAATGCTGGCGTATTATAAAGAAAATCCTGACCATTTTACAGAAGGAGAGTCGGTTCAGGCAAAACATATTCTTGTTGATACGGAGGAAAAAGCACAGGAGATCTTTCGATCCATTGAACAGGGAGATGTTTCCTTTGAGGATGCAGCAAAAGAATACTCTTCCTGTCCTTCCAATGCACAGGGTGGTGACCTTGGTGAATTTAGCAGAGGGCAGATGGTTCCTGAATTTGATCAGGCAGCCTTTGATGCGGAACTGGGGAAGGTGATTGGCCCTGTAAAGACACAGTTTGGTTATCATCTAATCCGTGTAGAGAATAAAAAAGAATCTTCTTTGATGGACTTTGATGCTGTAAAAGACCACATTGAAACGACGCTGCTGCAGCAGAAGCAAAATGAAATCTATTCTGCAAAATATCATGAGCTATATGAAAAATATGTAAAGTGATTATCAAAAAAGAAAGCCCAAAGAAAGGCGTGGATTTTTCCACGCCTTTTTGTGTATCTTGTCAGATTAATACGCTCTGCCCCAGTAAACCATGTGTTTTGCGGGTTTGCCGCAGCATACGCAAACATCGGAAATTTCTTCCTGTTCAAAAGGAATACATCTGCTAGTTGCAGCAGTTTTTTCCTTGATGGCATCTTCACAAGTCTGATCGCCGCACCACATTGCTTTAATAAAGCCAGGTGTTTCATTGATTGTCTTGTCGAATTCTTCCATATTTTTCGCAATGTATGTTCTGGTATCTCTGTGTTCTTTGGCTTTTGCCAGCAGGCTTGCCTGAATTTCGTCCAACAGAGCAGGAATCTTTGTTTCCAGCTCATCCAGAGAAACGAAGATTTTTTCGCCTGTGTCACGCCTTGCCAGAACACACTGATTCTGTTCGATGTCTTTGGGGCCGATTTCCAGACGGATAGGAACCCCTTTCATTTCATATTCAGAGAATTTCCAGCCGGCAGTTTTATCGGAGTCATCCAGCTTCACACGGCATACCTTGTTCAGCTTATCTTTTAATTCCGCAGCCTTCTCCAGAACACCCTCTTTTTTCTGGGCGATAGGAACGATAATAACCTGAGTGGGGGCAATCTTAGGAGGCAGAACCAGACCGCTGTTATCACCGTGCACCATGATGACAGCACCAATCAGTCTTGTTGTCATGCCCCAGCTTGTTTGGTGAACATATTGTAGGTGGTTTTCCTTATCGGAATACTGGATGCCAAAAGCCTGTGCAAATCCATCGCCGAAGTTGTGGGAAGTGCCGGACTGTAGTGCTTTTCCGTCATGCATCAAAGATTCAATTGTAAAGGTGTGTGCGGCACCAGCAAATCTTTCTTTTTCTGTTTTTTCACCTTTTATTACGGGAATTGCCAGAACTTCATGGCAGAAATCGGAATATACATTCAGCATCTGAATGGTTCTTTCCTGTGCTTCTTCTGCTGTAGCGTGTGCGGTATGTCCTTCCTGCCATAAAAATTCCATGGATCTTAGGAAAGGGCGTGTTGTTTTTTCCCAACGAACAACGGAGCACCACTGGTTATACAGCTTAGGGAGATCTCTGTGGGACTGGATGATGTTTGCATAGTGTTCACAGAACAGTGTTTCAGAAGTGGGGCGTACACACATCCGCTCTTCCAGTTTTTTGTCACCGCCGTGTGTTACCCATGCTACTTCGGGAGCAAAGCCTTCTACATGATCTTTTTCTTTCTGTAGCAGGCTTTCGGGAATGAACATCGGCATATAGCAGTTTTCTACATCTGTCGCTTTGAAGCGGGCATCCAGATCCTTCTGGATCAGCTCCCAGATGGCATAGCCGTAGGGACGGATTACCATGCAGCCTTTGATGCTGGAGTATTCTACCAGTTCTGCTTTTTTTACAACATCAGTATACCACTGGGGAAAATCCAACTCCATGTCTGTGATGGATTCTACAAATTTCTTATCTTTTGACATTTTTGTTTCCTCCTTTGGAAAGATATTTTTACAGGTTTAGGGCGTAAAAAAAGACCTACATTCCCTAATACAAGGGACCAAGGTCATTCGGCGGTGCCACCCTTATTGATGATAGTGCTATCATCCTCTCGAAATCGTTAACGCCGAATATACGCCGCATTTTCCCTGCGGAACTCAAGGGGCAGGTTCAAAAAGTTCTGCCGAGGCTCGCATCAACCGCCTGTTTTCTGAAAACAGAATACCTTTTCTACTATTCCCTATCAATGTTTTTACATTTGTTATGATAACTCGAAAAAGAAGCTGCTGTCAAGGAAAAAGGGTGGAAAAGAGCAAGAATTTACAAGTTTTGCCGCAACACAGAGAGAAAGGCGAATAAAAAATATAGAAAAAAGAAAAACCATTCTCTGCAATCAGACAAAGAATGGTTTTCTACATTTGTTTTTAGATAGAATTAGACATATTCATATTTTTTGATCATGCAGATTGCGACGGGAGTAGGACCAATATGAGAACCGATGGTGATGCCAGCTGTCCATATATCCGCTGCCACATCATATCCTTCGCTGCGGAGAGAAGTTGCAAGCTCTGAAGCTGAGGCAAGGCGTTCTTCATCCCCTCTTACCAGAACAAGGCGATACTGTTCTTTTTCGGTGCCTATTTTTTCTTTGGAGAGGTCGATGAGAGTCTTCAGTGCTTTTTTTGTGCCACGCACCTTGCTTTCTGGCTGCAATTCCCCATCTTTCATTGCGATGATAGGCTTGATATTCAGAATAGCACCGGCCATTGCAGAGGCTTTGCCGATTCTGCCGCCTTTTTGCAGATGCTCCAGAGAATCTACGGTAACATATAAGCAGGCGGATTCGGCTAGTTTATTCAGCTTTTCAACAACGGCATCCAGTGCTAATCCAGCATCTCGCATACGGCAAGCCTCCAGTACCATCATGCCTTCGCAGGCAGTTGCACAGGTGGTATCCACCACGCAGATGCGGTTTTCGGGATAAGACTCTGCAAGGATATTTCCGGCATTGACAGCACTCTGATAAGAGCCGCTGAATTTGGAAGAAAGGCAAAGGCAAAGGACATCATATCCCTCTTTTAATACTGTTTCCATAATATCCATATAGCTCTGCACAGAGGGCAGGGAGGTTTTGGGAAACAGCTTTTCTGTATTGAGTTTATGAAAAAATACATCGGATGTAATGTCTTTCAATTCCTCCAGATATGTTTCCTGATCGAAAGAAACATTAAAAGGAACATAGAGAATACCTTTCTCCTTCATAAGAGATATAGGGATATCGCAGGAAGAGTCTGCAATGATTTTATATTTATGCATGAGATTACCTCCATAGTTTAATCTGTTTAGTCTTTTTATTTTTATTATTTTACTGATGATTTTGTGAGTTGTCAATAAAACCGGTAACGCTGTGATGTAGTAAAGCATACCATGTCTGGAAATGTAGGGGTGTATAGAGAGGGTTTTATTTCAGGAAAAAGAATGGCTGTAGGTTTGTCAATGATATGTTACACATTAGGGAAAGAAAAAAGGATGTGTTTCGGAGAGTTCCAGTTGAGCGGTCGCATGGGGAAGTTGTTATACTGGCGCTGTCTGACAGCGAGTTGTTTTTCAAAATCAGAAAAGTCAAAGAACTTATGACAGGCGTAGAATTCTTCATTATCCTTTCTGTGGCTGCGTTCTACTTTGCCGTTATGTCTGGGCGTGTAGACTCTAATGCGTTTATGACGGATGCCGAGCTGTGCCAGAGTTTTCTCAAACAGAGTAGGCGATGCTTTCTTGCTATTATTGGCAGAGTTGGTAAACTCTGAACCATTGTCTGTTTGAATACACTCAATGGTATA
>JAZQTP010000078.1:0-1215 GCA_045630845.1 Anaerotignum sp.
TAGGATTGTTATAGAGGCAGCAGCTGCTGAGGATGTTGACAAACAGCCCCCTCTTCTTCTCTGCCATAAGGGGATAAATTCCCTGAATCATACCAACGGCACTGACACAGTTTAATTCAAACATATACCGCAAATCGTCTATATCAAGCTCTGCGATTCTGTCTTTTTTGATATTGGCGCCCGCATTGTTCACCAGCACATCCACAGTACCAAATTCTTCCTTCACATGATCGCAAAAGCTGCGGCGTTTTTCCCCGTCTGTAATATCGAAACACTCCGCATAAACATGGCAGTCACCCAATTCCTGGGTCAACTGCTTCATTTTTTCCTCGCTTCTTCCACAAAGAGCAAGGTTATATTCCCTGGACAACAGGATTGCCAACGCTTTTCCGATTCCATCCGTTGCACCGGTGATTATCACTGTTTTCTTCATATCTGGATACACCTTACTTTCTCATAATCTTTTCTATTGGCTTTCCCTTGGCAAGTTCATCCACCAGCTTGTCGAGATACCGGATGTTCTGCATCAGCGGATCTTCAATCCGTTCCACCTTGATACCGCAGATGCTGCCCTTGATCAGCGTCCGATTTGGATTCAGTGCAGGGGCATTGCGGAAGAAATTGCCATAGGTCGTATCGCTATTCAGCAGGGCTTCCATTTGCCCATGGGTATAGCCTGTGAGCCATGCCGTGACTTCCAGAACTTCATCATAGCTGCCCTCATAGGCAAAGGTCAGATTGGATACTTGAATTAAGGATATAATACCCCTGCTTCGTATGCTTCAGATTTTTCCTTTATTGTACCATGGAAGCAACAATTTACAATCCCTTAAATCATCCAAACGGGGGTTGTGTTATACTGATTTCAGAAAACAGCTGTCACTGCGAACCAGTCCGCAGACTGGTGTGGCAATCTCCTTCAATTTTGGGGATTCCCACACCAGTGTGAGCACGGGCTCGGGATGACATGAGACTTGAGGCGGAATCAGCATGGAAACGGAAATTTCCGCCTGATGCCTGTGATTTTTTCTTGACATTTCCACTCTTTCCCATTACAATCTCATAAGAATATTTGACTGCCACCGGGTAGTGAGCGAAAGCGCTTGTTTGCACATCGTTAGGTCTTAGAAGATGTGTGAGCGAGGGCTTATTTTTTGTTTTGGAGGATTTATGAAGAAACTGACCGCTTACTTTTCCAAGGGAGAGCTGACCTTG
>JAZQTP010000079.1:0-42967 GCA_045630845.1 Anaerotignum sp.
CTTCGCAAAGCCACACAGCAAAGCTATGTGTCCCCGTTTCTCTTCGGGGTGCACTGATTTGAACCTGCGATGCCCACCTCGAAACATAGTCGTATGCTCTCCCTCTCTCCGTTCCCTCGGCACACTCCTTGTTTCTCGCCTTTGCCCCCTCCCTGCTTCTGCCACCGGCAGCGGTCGGCGGCAAAGCCCCGGGAACCCCGCGGGCGCCGGGCGGTTCCCCGACAAAAAAAATAAGGATACTTTTCAGTATCCTTGCATAGCGGAGACAGGATTTGAACCTGCGACCTCCGGGTTATGAGCCCGACGAGCTACCGGACTGCTCTACTCCGCGTCAATAATATTTTTTATAGTATACCCCAAGGGAGGCTTCTTGTCAATTCCTCCCTTGAAAATTATATGCCATCCTTAAAACATTTATCCAATTTTTCTTTTCTTGCTTTCCAATCCGGCATCAGCTTCTCCAGAAGATCATAAAAGGATTTTCCATGGTTCGGATAGCGGAAATGCAGCAATTCATGCAAAATCACCTGCTCGATACACTCCTCCTCTGCCTTCATCAGCTGCAAATTCAGCCGTATCGCTGTCCCTGTTGTCGTACAGCTACCCCAAATACTTTTCATGTTCCGCACCTTTATTTGCGGCCTCTTTATATGATATTCTGCCACCATCGGATGTATTCTATCCATGATTTCAGAAAATTTTTTCTCCGCTTCCCCTTTCAGCCAATCCAGATAGACCTCTTTCAGCCCCTCAGACTTCATTGAGGGATAACGCAGATGCAGCTCATCCCCAGCAAAGAAAATCTCTTTCTCTCCCCGCTCCAGCATCAACCGATAGGGCTTGCCCAGATAAAAAACAGTTTTCCCTTCATACAGGCTGGTATCCGGCAGCTCGCTGCGGATTTTTTCAATCTCCGCCAAATGGGTAATGATCCAGAACGCCTTGGAGGACACAAATTCATCAATGGCTTCAAAGGGCACATTTTTCCCCGCCGAAACAATCACCTTGCCATACTTATTGACACGCAGATTGATATATTTTACATTCTTTCGAGAAAGCTCGTATTCAATTTCGATCCCTTCATAGGGTATGGTGTGACGGGACATAAGTCTTTCCCTCCTGTCAGATTTCTTTTATTGTACTCTCCCGAAAAAAAATTGTCCAGTCCGTATATTCGACAAAACAGCCCGATGTCATTCCATCGGACTGTTTCCCCAATACATCATTTCCTGCTGTGTTCTGTTTTTATTATACCGCCGTTTTATTTAACAGCTCCATGAATTTTTCCCCTGTGATCGTTTCTTGTTCCAACAGATATGCTGCAATCTCATCCAGCTTTTCTCTATTCTCAGTCAAAATACGATGCGCTCGTTCATAAGCTCGCTTCACCAGTGCCACCACTTCCTGATCGATTTTTGCCGCTGTTTCATTGGAGCAAGCCAGAGAAGTATCCCCGCCCAGATATTGATTATTCACGGTTTCCAGCGCCACCATACCAAATGCCTCACTCATACCAAAACGAGTGATCATGCTCCGTGCAAGGCGGGTTGCCTGTTCGATATCATTGGATGCTCCCGTGGTAACTGCGCCAAATTTCACTTCCTCTGCCGCTCGTCCCCCTGTAAAGGTGGCAATTTTATTAAAAATCTCTTCCTGCTTCATCAGATGCTTCTCTGCCTCATCCACCTGCAAGGTATATCCCAAGGCACCGCTTGTTCTGGGAACGATCGTAATTTTCTGCACAGGTGCAGAATAATTCTGCATCGCCGCCACCAGCGCATGGCCCACCTCATGATATGCAATAATTTCCTTCTCCTCTTTGGAAATAACTGCGCCTTTCCGCTGATAGCCTGCCAAAATAACTTCTACACTCTCCATCAGATCGTGCTGCGCCACACGCCCCCTTCCCATGCGTACCGCCCGCAGTGCCGCTTCATTGATGATATTTGCCAGTTCCGCACCGGATGCACCGGAGGTCGCTCTTGCAATGGCATCAAAATCAATGCCTTCCTCCAGCTTCACTTTCTCCCCATGCACCCGCAATATGGCTTCTCGCCCCTGCAAATCGGGCAGCTCCACGGGGATGCGACGGTCAAAACGCCCAGGCCGCAGCAGGGCTTTATCCAGCGTTTCCGGACGGTTTGTTGCCGCAAGGATCACAACGCCTTTCTTTCCATCAAAGCCATCCATCTCCGTCAAAAGCTGATTTAATGTCTGTTCCCGTTCATCGTTGCCGCCCATACCGTTCCCATCTCTTTTTTTTCCGATGGTATCTATCTCATCAATAAACACAATGCAGGGCGCTTTCTCATTTGCCTGTTTGAATAGATCCCGCACCTTTGCAGCACCCATGCCCACAAACATTTCTACAAACTCAGAGCCGGAGATGGAAAAGAAAGGTACATCCGCCTCTCCTGCAACCGCCTGTGCCAACAGCGTCTTTCCTGTCCCCGGAGGGCCAACCAAAAGTGCGCCTTTCGGCATCTTCGCCCCCACCTCTGCATATTTCTGCGGATGATGCAGAAAATCCACGATTTCATTCAGAGCTTCCTTGGCTTCATCTTGCCCCGCCACATCCTGAAAGGTTTTTCCCGTTTGCGCTTTTACATAGATTTTAGCATTGGCTTTCCCAAAGGACATCGCCTGCCCGCCCATTCTGCCTACGATCGGTTTCATAATAAACCGCCATCCAAAATAAAACAGCAAAAACATGATCAGCGTGCTGAACAGCGGAGAAATTTCCTTCGGCTTTACCTCTCCAAAGGATACCCCTGCCTCAAACAGCCGTTCCACTAACTGTGCATCGTCCATACGCACCGTAGAATAAACTTTCTGGGGATTCCGATTCCCAAAGCGAGGTTCTTCTTCCGCAATATCTTCCTTCAAAAAGAAATAGATCACATCGGGATTGACCTCCGCCTGCGAAACATTTTTCTCCTCCACCTGCGTCAGAAATACATCATAGGTCACCTGTCGGATACTGTTTTTTGTCACAAAGGGCAGAAAAAACAAATTGATAACGCCCATCACCAATAAAGCAATGAGCCAATAATATAACAAAGGTTTTCGCTGATTTTTCATTTCCATAGGGATACCGCTCACTTTCTTCTTTCAGACAATTTATTCCCGCAAGAAGGCTGAAATGCCTTCCGACAGCCACATATAGGCAGGGTTTCTTGCATCGAAATCCCCGTCTGCCACTGCTCTTTTTGTTTTACATCAAAACTTTTTCCACCCAATGAATAAACTGTAAACAAAGTATGAATTTCTCCCTTAGGGCAATACCGCATAATTCTGGTGGTGCAGATGCGTAAGCAGATTTTTCGGCAGATATAGCAAATTGAGGAGGCAAGAGTAGAGTCCTCTGCCGACGAAATTTGTGAAATATGCCGAAATAATCTGCACGCAGATGTGCCTGCTGTGAATTGTGCGGTGTTGCCTTAGTCCTCCCGCCGAATATCTGCTCCCAGCCGCCGCAGCTTCTCCTCGATATGATCGTATCCCCGTTCTATATGATAAATATCGCTGATTTCCGTATCTCCTTTCGCCGCCAACGCCGAAAGAATGAGGGCTGCTCCTGCCCGCAGATCTGTCGCACGCACCTTTGCTCCCGTCAAACCCTCCACACCTTCTATAATCGCACTGCGGCTATCTATTCTGATGTCTGCACCCATCCGCTGCAGCTCTCCCGCATGGAGAAAACGATTCTCAAATATGGTTTCCGTCATAATACTGGTTCCCTTTGCCAGTGCCATCAGGCTCATAAAAGGTGCTTGCATATCCGTAGGAAATCCGGGATAGGGCATGGTCTTTACCTGCACCGGCTGCAGTCTGCCCTTTCGATACACCCGTAGCCCCACTTCCGTTGCCTCTGTTTTTACATTGCATTCCGCAAGCTTTGCCATAATCGGTTTCAAATGCTCCTCCGTCGCATTCTCCAGTAAAATATCTCCTCCGGTAATAGCGGCGGCTGCCATAAAAGTCCCCGCTTCAATGCGATCCGGAATCACTCGATGGACAGCACCGCAAAGGGCTTTTCTCCCCTCCACCGTAATCGTATCCGTCCCATCCCCCTCTATCCTTGCTCCCATCGCCCTGAGGAAATCCGCTAAATCACAAATTTCCGGCTCTGCCGCCGCATTTTGTATCTTTGTTTCCCCCTTTGCCAGTACTGCCGCAAGTAGGATATTTTCTGTTGCTCCCACACTGGGGAAATCCAGATATATCTCCCCGCCTTTTAGGCTTTTTGCCGTAAGTTCCACCATCCCATGCTCCTGTTTGCTTTTTGCCCCCATAGCATGAAAGCCTTTCAAATGCAAATCAATCGGTCTGCTGCCAATCTGACACCCTCCCGGCAACGGAAGCTTCGCCTGCCCGCATCTTCCCAGAAGCGCCCCCGCAGCCAGAAATGACCCCCGTAGTTTTCTCGCTATTTCCATTTCCTCCTCTAAAAGCGCAATTTCTGCCGCCTGCACACGAACGACCTCCCGCTCTTTATCATACTCCGCACTAGCCCCCAGCTCCCGCAGTAAAGAAATCATATCCAGCACATCCGAAAGCGGCGGAACATTCTGTATCTCGCAAACCTCCTCTGTCAAAAGACACGCCGCCAACACCGGCAAAGCCGCATTTTTAGAGCCGCTGATCCGCACCGTTCCCTGCAAACCGCCATGCATACCCTTCACTAAAAATTTCCCCATTTTCATCCCTCGCATCCAGATCATTTTTTCTGATGCTAGTATGCCCGCAGAAGAAAATGCAACTCGCTCCAAAACAAAAAATCTTTCTGCAAAATTGTCTGATTTTAGAAATAAATCAGAAAAAATTTTTCTTTACAAAACTGTAGAATATGATAAAATAAAAAAGAATTTGTTGTGCGGATGTAGTTCATCGGTAGAATGAAAGCTTCCCAAGCTTTAGAGGCGGGTTCGACTCCCGTCATCCGCTTTCCCCTGCTTTTGCAGGGGCTTTTTTATTATTCCCCTTAAAACGAAAGAGCCGCCGTGCCATTGCACAGCGACTCTTTTTCATCTTTATTTATTCCGCCTTTTCGGCGAAAATCTATCCTCTTAATTCGCACCTTTCCAGATATTCCGTCTTATAGAACACCAATTACTTAATCCTGATTCACAATTTGGCAAGTATACGCATTCACCAAATACGGCTTTTCCTCATCCATAACATAAATGCGATAGCAAGGCTCTATATAAATTTCACCATCTGCCGCAGCCGCATTTTTCTCTATCCTTTCATAGCCCAACTCCATGTGCTGCACCGAAGCCTCCTGCGCTGCTCCCTCTTTTTTCCGCTCCCGCATAAAGGTAAGCAATGCTTCATCCGGATGACAAAGATCTCTCTTTTCACCGCTATAGCCCTGTATCGGCGCATAGCTGAACTGAATCTGCCGAATCCCACCATCTGTAACAAAAATAGAAAAATAATTAGCAAAAATCTGTTCTCTTTTATACTGTCCATGATAATCTACGCAGAATCCATCCTTCTGCTCCGTCACCACAGGTGCTCCATAGGTTCCAAAGAAATGCTCCGTTCCATCCATAAACATCTGCGCCAGCTGTTCTGCTTCCTGCTTTGTCATCCCCCCCTTGCCTTCTGCCACATTCTCCCGCAGAAGCACGCCACGGGTACCGTTCATCGTCAGAGAAACACCTTCTCCCCGATAAATGGTCTGTTCCCCCCGCACCGTCACAACCGTTTTATCGCTACCAAAGAAAAGACGCTCCAGCGTTTCCTTGCTATATTCCGGCATCTTGGCAGAAATACGCGCTCGGGCAAATATATCCTGCGGCAGCTCCGTATACATACTGATGCCATTCTGAGAAAGGACTTCAAATATGGCGCGTTCCTGGGCAGTTGTCATCGTATTCTCCCGTCCCTGCCTGTAGTTGAACATTGCCAGCACTGCATTCAGGATTACCAGCAGAACGATAACAAATTTCTTCGCTCTTCCCCACTCCATATAAGCCCTCCTTTCTCTCTTATTCCTCCGACGACATTCCTGTCAGATCCTTTCCTTGATCCGTATCCACCACAAAGGTATATTCATACAGCGTCACGAACCATTTCAGACGCATACTTCCCGCCATATCCACATGATAACCCAGTGCAATATTTTTTACATCCGTAATATCCTTATCCTCTACAATGGTCTGATACATTTTATTTGCATCATCCAGCGCATCAATGAACTGCACATCCAGCCGTTCATCCCTCTCCTTTTTCTGCACAAAATTCGCCGCATATCTGCGGTATCCCTTCACCGCTCGATTGCGCAGCGTAACCTCAATAGCGTGCTGGGAACCGATTCGTTCCCGTAGGGGCTGAGAAAGGTGCACCGGCAGATTATCCACCGCATAATCAAAATAATATATGATTTCATTATTGATGGTTCTCTCGATATCTGCCAGATAAATATCCGTTTGGAGAGAACGGTCATTTTTCAGAAAATTACAGCAAATCTGATAGCCCTCCAGAAGCTCGGTTTCCCCTGCCCCGCTATGATTTTCGTAGTTAAAATACTCCATCACTCTGGTGTCTGGATAATATTTTACTACCGTTTCATCATCACTGAAGATAAAGGTTCCGTCTTCCCCCTGGCTACTCCAGTCCATAGAAAAATTCCGGAAAAATCCACTGGCAGTTTCCTCCAGAAGACCACGACTCGCCTCGCCATCCTTTTCAAAGGCAAATACTCGCTCCAAGGGTGCATACGCATAAGGCAGATGCGCCCACTGCGGCAAAAACATATTGCGCCACAGCGCCGATGCACTGGTACGCTGTCCGGTAGAAATATAACGGATACCATCCTCCTGTTCTGCCAGCTGTTCATATAGCATCAACGCCGCATTGCCGCTTTCCGCCCGAAACATAATACATTCATTGGTTTCGGAGTTGACAAAATAAGCCCTGCTTCCCTCTCCGCTGCGCATCGCAGGTACAATGGTGATATAGTCAAAGCGTTCCAGACGCTCCTCCGACCGCTGCACCTTATAATTTTCAAGGTATTCTTCCGATTCAATCATAAAATCATACTGCATCACAATGCAGCGCCCGGAAAGAATCTCCTTCCAATCTGCCATACTCTTTTGATAAACCAGATTTTTATGGGAAAGAATCTCTCCCAGCGTTCTATTCGCTGCTTCCAGCATATTGCTGTTCCCTGCCTCATCGGGATAGTAGAGGGAAAATGTGCCCTCACCCTCGCCAACGGCATAACGCGTTGCCAGAAGCACATCCCCATCCATTTCTTCCTTACCATCCTGAAGCGTATCCATTAGGGAATAAAAAAAGTTATGGCTGTCCGTTCCTTGCAGCCATAACTCTCCTGTCTGAATGATTGCAGTTATGACCAACAGAACGATAACAAAATTCGTAATTTTGTATAATTTCATTTGATCTCACCGCTTTTTCTATAAAATTAACTTTCTTTTCTCTTAAAATGTTTCCTGTAGCCCCGGTAATGCGATTATATTTTTCAGATGGCTCTTTACCATCTGTGAAACACGCTTCACCACAATCTCCTGCTTTTGATCTCCGGAAAGGATACAGATATAATTATTCCCCTTTTCCAGCGGCAGTGTCACACTGAACAGCCCCATAGAGCCAACCGTTACATCCGTTCTATACTGTTCTATCAGCACACCGGCTTGATCCATTTCGGATACAGTAAAACTGATCTCCGTTCCCGGCACAGCCTCTCCGTATACCAGACGGCTATCGTCAAAGGTTGCTTCTTCTGCATCCAGCAGCAGCCCACTGGATATCGTCACATCCGCCGCAAAGGCACTGACAGGCGAAATACAGAACAGCAACGCACAAAGCACGCCGCACACTTTTCTTTTCCATACTTTCATACCCGTCACCTCCTTCTAGGGAAATTAAAATTATCTCAAACCGCCGCAGCTTCGCCTGCGGCACATTTGTACATTTCCATTATACCCCGAGAATATTACAGCCGTGTTACAGATGCCTTACAGTTGCTTAACATTATATTTCACAGACGCTCCGCGGTTAGAAAACCTCTGCAAAAACCCTGCCCGCTCAACTGTTTTCGGCATCCTCCCGTTCATATTCCAAGATGGGACGCTCTTTCGGAAACCACATAACCATGGTCGTTCCCTTTCCATATTCACTTTCTGCTGTCAACCTACCTCCATGGCTTTCCATAATTTCCTTTGCAATGGCAAGCCCCAGCCCTGTACCGCCCATTGCACGGCTGCGGGCTTTATCTACACGATAGAACCTCTCAAAGATACGAGGCAGATCTTCACGGGAAATGCCCATCCCCGTATCCTTTACATTTATTTTATAATATTGACTATCCTCCGTGATAAAGATACGAATGCTTGCCTGATCCAGACTGTATTTGATGGCATTGGTAACGATATTATTCACTACCTGCCCCACTCTATCCCGATCACCGTGCACCACAACCATATGCCCATAGGGTTCGAAAGATAATTCCTGTCGCTTCGCCTCTGCATGTATCCTGTTCTGTCGAACCGTCATAGTCAGAAACTCATTCATTTCAATCTCTGTCATATCCAATCTGACCTGCTTATTATCAAACCTTGTCAGCTGTAACAGATCTCGTACCAGAAATGCCATACGGTCTGCCTCGCTGTTAATGATGGACAGAAATTCCTTTGCCAGTTCTTCCTCCTCCATTGCACCATCCAGCAAGGTTTCTGTATAGCTTTTTACCGTTGTCAACGGTGTCCGCAGCTCATGCGATACATTCGCCACAAATTCCTTCCGCATATCATCCAGTTTTTTCTGCTCTGTAATATCCTGCAGCACCACAACAAGCCCTTCAATTTCGCCTCTTTTATCGTAATAAGGAGAGAAATTTGCATTGATAAACTGCTTGCCCACGGGAAATGTAACCTTTTGAGAAGGCTCATTGCCCATATCCAGATAAACACCGGAATTGATGTCATACTTCCGAATAAACTCCGTAAAACTCATTTCCAGCTTTTCTGTATCCAACATATTTTCTGCCGCCGTATTAGCAAGCATCAGATTTCCATTTTTATCAAAGGAAATTACGCCATCACTCATGTTATGGAGCAAAATCTCCAGCCGATTCTTTTCCCTGGATATTTCCGACATATTCTTTGCCAGCTCCTCCGCCATATAGTTGAAGCTGGAGGTCAACTGCCCGATTTCATCTGTGCTGCGTACCTTTAGGCTCTGGCTCATATCCCCTTCCGCAAGACTTTTTGCACCCTTGGTCAGCGCCAGAATCGGCCCTGTCAGCGTCTGGGCGAATACATAACCCATCAATGCTGCCAACACCAGCGCCATCATCACCGCAGCAACAATGGTTTTTGTCGTTTCATTCAGACTGGTCTGCATATCTCCGGCATCCAACCTGGTATAAATAATATAGCTGATACCATTTTCCGTGTCCGTTACCGGAACAGCATAGCTCATCCACTCCCGCAGCAACCCAAACGCATCGGTACTCTTTTTCTGCGCAGAAAAAGAGGTCATGCCATTCATTGCCGCAATAATGGACTGATCTGTATATAAGGGGTAAGGTTCCTGCGTCACAGTTGTAGATGCAATGGTTTCCCCTTCCGCAGAAAGGATATTCCCTTGGATTCCCACCGCATTTGTCACCGTTCTCAGAAGCTCCTGCTGGAAATCCTCCCGCTCCGCACCTTCGATTACCTGCTCATGGATCTTCTCCGCATATCGCTCCAATTCCCCTCTGGATTTATCAATTTCAATGTTACGCAAGCTCAGTAGGATATATGTGCCGCTGACAATCATTACAATCAGCACCAGCCCCAGATACATCACAATAAGCTTCCATTTGATACTTCGCATTCGCAAACGCTATCGCCCCTTAGCAATCGAAATAATAACCCACGCCTCGTTTTGTCAGGATATAAGCGGGCTTACCCGGCTCATCCTCAATTTTTTCCCGCAGACGGCGAATCGTCACATCTACCGTCCGCACATCTCCGTAGTATTCATAGCCCCAAACCTTTTCCAGCAGCGTTTCTCTGGAAAAGACTTGGTCCTTTCTTTCGGAAAGGAATTTCAGCAATTCAAATTCTCTGAGTGTCAGTTCTAGTGCCTTGCCATCTTTACGCACCTCATAACGCTCTGCATTGATGTCCAGTCTGCCAAAATTACCTTCCTCTGCCGGATTATCCTCTGCCACTTCTTCACGAATCACCGTTTTGCGCAGATTTGCCTTTACCCGTGCCATCAACTCCCGCACTCCAAAAGGCTTTGTCACATAGTCATCCGCCCCCAGCTCCAGACCAAGCACCTTATCCAGTTCTTCTGCCCGTGCTGTCAGCATGATGATCGGCGTGTTCTTCTTTTCTCTAATTTTTTTGCAGGCTTCATATCCGTCCATCTTCGGCATCATAATATCCAAAAGAATTAAATCGGGATTTTCCTCCAGCGCCATTTTCACGCCTTCCTCCCCATCTGCTGCCTTGATGACTTGATAGCCATCTTTTTTCAAATTAAATGCAATGATTTCAACGATATTTTTTTCATCGTCCACAATCAGAATTTTTCTGTCCATCGTTCTCTCTCCCTTCGGAAAGTCATTCTTCTTTCATCATAATAAATTTATTATACAGGAAGATTTCACAAAAGTAAACCTACACAACATCTGCTTCTCTTTTGCCTGCTGCCAGATAAAAAAAGTATTTCGCTTGACGAAATACTCCGCCTGCGGCGGTGTCGCTTGCGACTGATTGCCTTGCCGCCGCAGTGCGATCCCCCGGAGGGTTTTTGCTCTATAAGAAACGAAATTTTTTATAGAGCAAAAAAAAGAGCGATATCTTTCGATATCGCTCTTTCCGCATTACTGCGGATGACAGGACTTGAACCTGCACGGGCGTAATGCCCACTAGAACCTGAATCTAGCGCGTCTGCCAGTTCCGCCACATCCGCACAACTTAGTGCGCTTAATTATAATAACCTACCAAACGGAAAATGTCAACACCTTTTTTCAAAAAAACTAAAATGTTTTCACAGAAAAATCGGAACCAGAACCGGAACCAAAAGCGTACAGGTCACACCACTAACAAAACTCAGTACCGCTATCGTTGCATTGGTATTTCTGCTGATGATACCCAGCGTGGTATCCATCGCCGTTGCCCCCGCAGGCGCAATAGCGCAATACCCATTCAAATGGCTTGCGATAAACGGAACTACAATGAATGTCAGCATTTCTCTAAAAACATTGGATAAAAATGAAATTGTCCCTGCCGTAGGATTACCTGCTTCCGTAATCAAGATACCTGCCAAGCTATACCAGCCCAGCCCCGCAGAAATTGCCAAACCCTCTCTCACAGAAAGATTAGCAAAAAAAGAGGCAATCACCCCGCCGCAAAGAGATCCCACAATTACACCAAGCGGAATGAGCAGGATTTTGAAACCCATTTCTTTAATACGCCCAAAAACCTCCCTATTCAGCCCCATATCAATCCCCACTGAAAACAGCAGTATCAGCAACATATAGGAAGATGCACTATCAAGGAATATGCTTATATCAGACGGCAGAAAACATCCCGCACCAATCCCCAACACCAGCACAGAAAAAATTGCAAGACTCATTTTCCATCCCCCTTTTCTAAAAAAAAACGGGAAAAAATATAAACCGCAATGATGCTGCACAGCACCGTCATAACGGCAAATATAATTGCCTTGCCGCCCAAAAGATGCAGATTCTTTACGATTTCTCCATTTCTGCCGATGCTAACGCCCATACAGAAAATGAGCAGCATCAGCCATACCGTCTGCAATCTGCTATTCCATTTGACACCCTTTTGCTGAATGAAGCCTTTATAGCCGAGAAAAAAACCAATCCCAACCGCCAGAAAAATATCCCTCATGATTTTGATTCCTCCAAAAGCTGCCCCTGTGTAAACACAGAGGCAGGCTCGCTTTTTCGTATTTTGTTCCAAACAGTCTTTCTTATACCTTTTCTATCAGAGGGATTATTTGCCCCCTCTCGTTACTTTCTGATATTGCTTTTTACTGAGACAGCTTTTCTCTCAATGCGTCAATGCTTTCATCGTCGATATATTCATCGTATGTCATCTGTCTGTCGATGATGCCGCCGGGCAGAATCTCAATGATTCTGTCTGCAATCGTCTGAACAAACTGGTGGTCATGGGAATCGAACAGCAGCGTACCTTTGAAATTTGTCAAGCCTTCATTGACTGCTGTGATGGATTCCAGATCCAAATGGTTGGTAGGCTCATCCAGAATCATTACATTCGCACCACTCATCATCATTTTACATAGCATACATCTTACTTTTTCACCACCAGACAGCACATTTGCCGCTTTCAACGCTTCTTCTCCGCTAAACAACATTCTGCCCAACCAGCCACGAATATCGGAATCATACTGTTCTCCTTCTTTTGCATAGGGGCGCAGCCATTCAATCAGGCTATCCTTGCAGCCATCGAAATATTCATTATTATCCTTCGGGAAATACGCAGTTTTCGTCGTTACACCCCATTTGAATGTGCCTTCATCCGGCTCCATTTCTCCCATCAGAATCTGGAACAGTGTTGTTCTTGCAATTTCGTCCTTACCTACAAAGGCAACCTTTTCCTTCGGGCGGATCATAAAGCTTACATTATTCAGAATCTTTTTGCCGTCAATCGTTTTGGAAATGCCCTCTACCATCAGCACATCGTTCCCAACTTCTCTATCCTGCTTAAAATCACAGAAAGGATAGCGGCGGCTGGAGGGCTTGATGGTATCCATCTGCAAATTATCCAGCAGCTTCTTTCTGGATGTTGCCTGTTTTGCCTTGGAAGCATTTGCAGAAAATCTCTGAATAAAGTCCTGCAGCTCTTTGATCTTCTGCTCTACGCGTTTGTTCTGATCCTTCAGCTGACGCTGTGTCATCTGTGTATAGTTATACCAAAAATCATAGTTCCCTACAAACATTGTGATTTTACCATAGTCAATATCCGCAATATTTGTGCAGACTTTATTGAGGAAATGACGGTCATGGGAAACAACGATAACCGTATTTTCAAAATCCATCAAAAATTCCTCCAGCCATTTGATGGCATGGATATCCAGATGGTTAGTAGGTTCGTCCAGCAGCAGAATATCGGGATTCCCAAACAGTGCCTGCGCCAGCAGAACCTTCACTTTCTGCCCGCCTGTCAGCTCCTTCATTTTCATGTAATGAAATTCATTTGTCACACCCAGACCATTCAACAGCATTTCTGCATTGGATTCTGCCGCCCAACCATCCAGCTCCGCAAATTCGCCTTCCAGCTCCGCAGCTTTAATACCATCTTCATCAGAAAAGTCCTTTTTCATGTAGAGCTCATCTTTTTCTTTTCTGATATCGTATAATCTTTTGTGACCATATAATACACATTCTACCACTTCAAATTCATCAAACAGGAAGTGATCCTGCTTCAGCACAGCCATTCTTTCCCCAGGCGTAATAAATACAGAGCCCTTATTCGGCTCCAGCTCTCCCGCCAAAATTTTCAAAAAGGTGGACTTTCCTGCGCCATTTGCCCCAATCAGGCCATAGCAGTTGCCCTTTGTAAAATTGATATTCACATCATTAAAAAGTACTCTGCCACCATACTGGAGGCTGACACCCTGTGCAGCAATCATCTGATTCTCTCCTTTTTCGCTCTATCTTTTTTATACTTTCCATGAAATCCTTTTCCACGGAGTTTTACACATTAAATTAAATTATAGCACGAACATCGGTAAAAATGAAAGCCCTATTTCCCATAAAACAAAAGAAAACCGCATTTCAAGGCATTGAAATACGGTTTTTCTATCATTCTGCCGCCATTGCCAGCAGAGATATTTCCTTTTCATAATTGATAGCGGCACTTTTTGCCTCCAGTGGAATATCCTCCGCTTCTACGCCGCCAAGCTGTGTTATTGTAGAAGTGATAATATATTTTTTCACTTCCGCCGCTTCCTCCGACTCGCCGCCGCTAAGCTCTGATAAAACAGAATGGAGCATTTTTTCCAGCGGCTGCGCTAAATCTACTTCATAAGAACGAGGGGCTCCCGTCTTTTCATCCAGCACAATCTTAACAGGGACATCGCCTATTTCTGCATAATATTGCTCTGCAAGTCCACTCATCCCCGCCAGCTGAAACCATCTGGTGGCAGATTCCACCTCATAAAAGCCTTCCTCCGGAATGACGCCCTGTAGCACAAGCTCGCTGCCATCCTTCTCCATCGTCCAACCTTCCGCCGCAGAAAATATCGCTTCCAGATTATGCAGCGTATGGTATATCTGCGCACCTGTCAGTGCCGCATCCTTTTTCAGTGTCATTTCTGTCCATTCTCCATCATAGCTCATGTACTGATTGACACCGTCCGCTGTTTCCTCCAGAAACATCTCATAGTCCTGCTCCACGCCATCATAGGACATCCCCATATCGACTTTCATATACAAAGGCTCCTTCACCAGAAGAACCGAGCCCTCCGTCACCGAGTTTCCAGCATCCTGCATCAGAACCTCTCCCCGAAAGTCTGCCGCAAAACCATCTGCCTGCTCCAGCATCTCCTGCGCCTGTTTCACATATTTCACCGCTTCATCCGCTGCTATCTCGCCTGTTTCTTCTGTCGCACCGCCACAGCCTGCCAGCGTCAGCACAAGCACACTCATCAGCAGCCCTTTTTTCCAATGCTTCATAGGCTTCCTCCATTTCCGTTCTGCCCACTGCCAAAAATGCAAAACCCCTTTTGTTTTGATTTTATCCAAAAATCCTTTTTCTGGCAAGACACTCGCCCATTTCTTCAGAAAAATATAAGAATTGTGTACTTTTTTTCATCAAAAAACCCTCGTCCCTTTATGGGTGAGCCAATTTTTTCTATTTATCCCCTTGGATTCCTGCAATATGACGAATCACTTCTCCCGCCAGAATCAAGCCTGCCACGGGCGGTACAAAGGAAAGGCTGCCCGGTGTCTGTCTTTTTTCGGACTCCGAAGAATCCATCGGCTTTACCGGCAATTCCTTGGAATACACCACCTTTACCCCATGTATCCCCCGCTCCTTCAGCTCCTTTCGCATCACCTTAGCCAGCGGGCAAACACTCGTTTTAGAAATATCTGCCACTTCAAATTTCGTCGGATCAAATTTATTCCCCGTTCCCATGCAGCTGATAATTTCCGTTCCTGCCTTTTTCGCTTCTTCAATCAAAAGCAGCTTTGAAGAAACCATGTCGATGGCATCTATAATATAATCATACGCCGAAAAATCAATCAGGTCTTTCGTTTCCGCATGATAAATCACCGGATATGTCAGCACCTCAGTTTCCGGACAAATATCGGAAATCCGTTCTGCCATAACGGCCGTTTTTTCTCTCCCCACTGTTTTATGGGTAGCAATCAGTTGACGATTGATATTCGTCAAACTGACCACATCGCCATCAATCAGCGCAATATGACCAATGCCGCCCCTTGCCAGCGCCTCTGCCGCAAAAGAGCCGACACCACCAATGCCGAACACCGCCACACGGGCATCCCGCAAACGCTTCAGCTTATCCTCTCCCAACAGCAGCTCCGCTCTGGAAAAAATATGCAACTCCTCCATGGCATTATCCCTTTCTTTTTTCAGATTCTCTCAGCTTTTTCGGCAGCGTCTGCCAAGGCAGGCGCTCATAAATATCCTGCATTTTTTTCACAACATGGTCGCTGCCATGCTTTTTCAACCAATAATCCGCTGCATCCCTTGCCACAGGGATCGCCTCTGCCACTGCATAGGAAAGTGCTGCGTCCTGGAGCATAGAAACATCGTTTTCATCGCTGCCGAAGGCAATATAATCCTTCTGGGGCAGCTGCTCTAAAAGCTGCTGCAGCATATATGCCTTTGTCGCATTCTTATGGTATATCTTCAAATGACAATATCCCGCAAGGGTTTCCTCCTTATTTATAAGGAATAAAAGCTCTCCCCCCTGATCCATTTCCCGAAGCTCCGCTTCAAAATCAGCAGCCTCCGCATCCTTCAGCACCAGCAGGATATATACGATACTTCCATCCAACGGAACATCCCCCTCCACATAGTTGCGGTAGGGCGAGCGGCGATTAGATAAATAGGTATGCTTTTCCGCTTCACTCTTAAAGTTCTCAAAATCGTTATAAAAAATAAGCAGTACATTCTGCCAGACTACATTGCGAAAATAATGGAAGCCCCGCCGATCGGCATGCTCACAGATTGCATCCGCCAAATCTCTACGAAGTGCATTTGTAGCAAGGTAGCGCTTATCCTTCATGTCATACAGCACAGCACCATCCATGGCAACAACTGGTAAGCGGACATCCAGCCCTTGCAGTTCTGCCATCAAAAATGCCGGCGTTCGTGCTGTTGCAATGGTAAAAGGCATCCCCTTACGCAGCATTTGGTTCATCTCGAATTTTACATAAGGTGTAATCCCATTTCTCCGATCATACAATGCGCCGTCAAAGCTGGCAACAAAAAGATACTTATCCGTCCTTTTTCTGGGCAGGTGCATACTGTTTACCCCCAGAGATACGACAATGCCTACAATGGTTTCCATAGAACGATTGATGGCATCTATATGGGGCGGCTGTCCGCCATTGGAAAGACAGACACTTAGAAGCACCATCCCCGCAATATCCGCAGCGCCCCTTCTTTTCAGTGCGACTGTCATATACATAACAGGAATCAGTGCTGCTGCAATCACCACATATCGCAAAATACGAAATTCCCAAGGGATCTCTTGCATAATAAAAACCACCGGCAGCGCAAATACCGCACCGATACCCGTTCCTATGATACGATTAAAGGCTGACTGTATACTGTTTTCCACCTGTGTCTGCATACACATCAGTGCCGCAATCGTGGAAAAAACAGGTACCCCTTTTTCATTCCGCAGAAAATGTATAATAAAACAACCCAGAACCGCCAGAGATGTTTTTATCAGGCGCATTCCAACCCGAGGCAACTGTGTCGTCATAATTTCGCCCCTTTCCTCTTTCTTCGGAAAGTATAGAAAAAATACCACTACTCTGTCAAGCATTCTCCTGCGATTTCTGCACAAAAACCGCCCTGTTTCCATATGATAAAAGAAGAAACAGGCCTGTTTCTCTAAAAAAATAGGAGGAATGATTATGAAGCAATATCCTTATGGTTATTTTAATGCAAACAACTGCAACGCCACTTATTCCAATGCAAACAACTGCAACGCTGCTTATTCCAACGCAAACAATTACAACGATGCTTCTCCAAACTGCTGCTGGACACGCTGCTGTGTGCTGACCGGCGCAACTGGTCCTACAGGGGCTACTGGTGCAACTGGTCCCTACGGACCGCAGGGGAACCCCGGCGCAACTGGGGCTACTGGTGCCACCGGCGCTACCGGCGCTACTGGAGCTACCGGCGCAGACGGTGCAATCGGCGCGACTGGTGCCACCGGTGCAGATGGTGCAATCGGTGCTACTGGTGCCACCGGTGCTACTGGCGCAGTCGGCGCTACTGGTGCTACTGGCGCTACAGGCGCAGAGGGTGCAATCGGTGCTACTGGTGCCACTGGTGCTACTGGTGCTACTGGTGCCACTGGCGCAGTCGGCGCTACAGGGGCTACTGGCGCTACTGGGGCAGACGGTGCGATTGGCGCCACGGGCGCTACCGGTGCTACAGGCCCTACAGGTCCTATTGCTCCGCTGAATCTGAACAGCTCCGCCAACCTTGCTGCACAGACGCCTGCCCCCGAAGAAGCACTCACCTTTGATACCACGCTGGCACAGGCAGGAACGGCCATCTCCCACACTGTCGGCACATCTGCCTTTGTTCTTTCCGAAGCAGGCACCTATCAGCTGGATTATCACGCAGTTGCCTCTCTGAGCACGGGCACTGATGCCCCTGCATCTGTTGGTTTACAGATGGAGGCTGATTCCGTGGCAATCCCCGGTACACTGTCTTCTTCTGAGCTTTCCACCGCTACAGATACAACAACCCTTTCCGGCAGTGTGATTTATACAATTTCTACTACGCCCACTTCCATCACATTGATCTCTACCAACGGAAGCGGCACCTTCGCAGATGCTTCCATCTCCATCCGCAAATTGGATTAAAGGCATAACAAAGGCGAGCATACGCTCGCCTTTTCTTACTCTATAAGAAATTTCGTTTCTTATAGAGTAAAACCCTCCGGGGGATCGCACTGCGGCGGCAAGGTAGTCAGTCGCAAGCGACACCGCCGCAGGCGGAGCATTTCGTCAAGCGAAATGCTTTTTTATTGCTTTTTTCTCTTTCTTGGGATACAGTGAAAGAAGAATTTGGTTTGCTGATAAAGGATGAAAAATGATTAAAAAAATAGATGCAAGGAGATGCTTGGATGGACATTAAAAATCTGGTGACATTTATTCATGTGGCAGAACTGCGCAGCTTCACCAAGGCGGGAGACAAGCTGGGCTATTCTCAGTCCACAGTATCTTTTCAAATACGGCAGCTGGAAAATGAGCTGGGCGTGCCTCTGTTTGAGAGAATCAATCGCACAGTTACATTGACGGACCATGGTAGCAGACTGCTCCAATTAGCTTACAAAATCAATGAACTGTTGGAAAGCTTCATGGAGGAAACCGAGGCGGCGACAGAGGTGCGGGGGAAGGTGCGTCTGGTTATGGCGGATTCCTTGTGCAACGAGGTTATTGGGCGGATATTTTCGCAGCTGCATAAGGCATATCCAGGCATTACGCTGGAGTGCATTTCTGCGGGGACGCAGGAGATGTTTCGGATGCTGAATCAGAATGAGGCAGATTTGGTTTATACGCTGGATAGGCATATTTATGATACGAATTATGTCAATTTGCAGGAGGGCCGCATTGGAGTACATTTCGTTTGCGGTGCAGGGCATCCACTGGCAGATCGGATGGTATCTCTGAAAGAATTGCTGCAGCAGCCTTTTTTGCTGACGGAAAAGGGTATGAGCTACCGCGAGGTGATGGACGAGATGTTGGCGGCCCGTTCTTTGGAGATCAAGCCAGTTTTTGTCAGCGGAAATACAGAATTGCTCTGCAATTTGACAGAGCAAGGAGCAGGGATTTCACTGCTTCCGGACTATACAACGAGAGAACGGGTGGCGGCAGGAAAACTGAAGCATTTGTATGTGCCGGAGCTTCAGGTGGAAATATGGACACAGCTGCTGCATCATCGGGATAAATGGATTACGGAGCCGATGCGTGTGGTGATAGATTATCTGCGTAAGTGCGCATTATAATAAAAAAGAGGAATATGTTTGTCGAAAATGGAAGGGAGTGGATTTTGCTTGAAAAAAATTTTCACATGGCTACTGATGTGTGTGGCGGTAATTTCTTTGGCTGCCTGTGGCAAATCTGAATTATTGGAAAAAGAAGCGGTTACAGAAGCAAGCACAGAGCTGAATATTTATATGTGGGAAAACTATATTTCAAAGGAATTGATTACAAATTTTGAAGCAGAAAATGGATGTGTAGTTCATTTGTCTTATATGCGTGACTATGAAGATGGTATTCGTATGCTGCGGGAAGGTGGCGGCGGACAGGATTTGGTTATGACCAGTACAGCTCACATGGAGTCTTTGATTGATGGGGGTTATATAGAAAAAATCAACAGGAATCTTTTGCCGAATTCCTCTAATATTAATGAGAGTTATTGGGTATCCAAGAGTTATTGTGTTCCTTATCTGATGCATTATATTTATGTTGTATATGATGCGGATAGATGCCCGATCGAGATCAATAGCTACAATGACTTGCTAGATCCGGCGTTGGAAGGACAAATTGCTTCTGGCGATGGGGCAAGGAATTTGTTTTCGATGGCTTTGGTGGCATTGGGCTATAGTCCCAATACCACAGAGGAAACAGAATTACAGGAGGCTTACGAATGGCTGCTGCAATTTAATGAGAATGTGAAAGCATACGGGAATGTAGAGCAGGAGCTGATAAGGGGAACGGCATCTGTTGCGGTTATAGGCGATAGAGAGGCATCTTTGGCAATGGCGGAAAATGATGCTCTTAGGATTGCTTCTCTTGAAAAGGATTCCATTCAGTTGGGGGTGGATTTGTATGTTATTCCGACAGGGGCGGAGCATATAGATTTGGCAAAAAAATTTTTGAATTACATCTGTGATCCTGAGGTTATGGCAAAAAATTTGGAGGAATACCCGTATTCCTGTCCGAATGATGCGGCGGTAATGCTTTCTTCTGAAGTATATCGTAATAATCCGGCAATGGATTTTGATTATAAGAAGGTATTTTTCCAAAAGGACATTGGGGAAGCCCTCGCACTCTGTAATGATTATTATCAGGAACTGATGGAAAGGCATCGTGGAGGAAAGTCATAAAATCAGCGAAATAGATGTGAATTGTGCGTGGAAAAGCAGGCTGTTATGGCCTGCTCTTTTCTTTTTTAGAGGAGTTATTTTATGCCGGCAGATTTCTAAAAAAATCTTTAGAAATGGCGGAAAATGGGAGTTTTATGAAGAAAGAACTGGATTTCAATAGGTGATTGTATTAAAATAAATAATTATATAATAGGTATGGTATATGCTCTTTTAGGGCGTTGTTTTATTTGGATACTATGAGGTGATTTACTTGAGAGTTTCTCTTCTGACAGAAAAAGAAATTAGTAAATATGGATTAAGACAGCAAAGAACATTGATTGGCGGAAAAGAAAGGATGATTGGCTGCAAGGCAGAGGAAGAATTGCTGGCATATGCTACTGTTGGCAAGTTGGATGAAAGTGTAATCATTCGGGATTTTTATGTAAGAGAGGACTCTCGTGGAAAAGGAGTCGGGGCGGCGTTATTAGATACCATTTGTAGCCATGTGATGGCTGCGTCTGAATCGGAAATATGTGTCGATTATGCGATGGGAGAAGAAAATAGTCTACAGATACAGGGGATGTTATTTCGCAGAGGTTTCCGGATGCGCTGCACGGAGATTGCAACCTATGAAATCACAAAGGCGGAATTAGCAGACTCTTATCTTGCGAAAATGGAAGCGAATCCGATAGAAAGCAAAGCGTATGTTTTCCCGTTGCAGGTAGTGACAGCAAATCAGTTAAAGGAATTGATTTATAGAAATGAGGAAATGGGAAACTATCTTATCAGCAGAGCGGATTATTTGGGAGCAGATAGGAAAAGAAGTAAGGTGCTTTTAAGCGGAGATCGGATTGTGGGGGTTATTCTTCTGGAGGATACGGAAGAAGTTGGAACTACAAATGTTTCACTGCTCTATATTGAGCCCAGATATTTGAAAAAAGGTTTTTTGATGTTGAAGGAGGCATTTGATTCCTTGATGGAACCGGGGATAGGCGTAAAAAAACTTCGTTTCGTCTGTATGAATTATAATGCAAGGAGGCTTGCGGAATTTCTGTTCCCGAAAGGCGAATGTGTGCAGAGATGGTATGCGAGAGGGATATTAAAAAAAGAATTATATCAGAAAAGAGGCTAAGATATGGGAACAAAGTTTTTCGATGATTCTAAAGAAAAGAAACAAACTACCATGACCAGCGAGCTTCGGCAGGGGGATATGCGGCTTGCCCACTTGAACAATCAGCAGCAAGCGAATCCGACAAAGGCATATAAAATGCATGAGAATTATTCGCTGATACAGTCTATAGAGGGGGAATCCAGTAAGCTTCAGGCGGCGCGCGAGAGTTTTGCTGCGGATATATCGCAAAGAGGGCATTGGATCACAAAAAAATGGAGTATCTCCGGCGGTAAAAAAAATATCGCAAAGCTGGAGGCGGAAGATAAGCAAGAAAGAGAAGAATTTTTTGGTGCGCAGAAAGAAATGGCGCTACATATGAATGATGCGATTGAGGAGAAGCGAGAAGAAAAGGCGCAAAATAATTCACAGCAGCGATATGAAGTTGAACTGGATGCAGATGAAATTTGGAGTGTAATGGAAGGGGCACTCTCAAAAGCACATAAAACCGATGTAAAAAGAGGGAAAAAGAAGCACAAAGAACAGCTATCCTATAGAGAATTATGGAATGAAGAAAGTCTTTTGTCGAGTGCGGGCAAAAGCAAGAGAAATTTGAAGAATCCAAATCAAGAGGAGCAAAAGCAGGTAGATGCGTTGAAGCATTTGAAGTCAGTGATGAATTTGGCTGCACAATTGAATACTGCTACCAATGGTAAGGATATGACAGAACAGGAGATTCAGAACTTTATAGGGGTTTATAAAAATCTGAATTTGGAAACATTCCCTTTCAGTGCGATGTACTTAGGGGATGAGCTGATGAAAATGCCGAAAGAGGCTAAAATTATTCTTTATCATTGTGTTTATTCCGCAGTGAGGGATAGTATGGATAATCTGAATCGAGAAAATGTGGAGCTGAACCAGGCGGGGGATATTCTAGGCTTTGTGGAAGCGCTTGATCAGGCAGCGCAAGAACTGATACAGTCGGATGGTTTCTTGAAGAAATACAACGATCAGAAAAAGGCAATTCGTGATAAGATGGATATGAATAATCTTTCTAAGGAACAGCAAGATTGGCTTGCTGCGGAAGACATTCGTGAGAAGGGAATTGCCGGTACAGAGGCGGATAAGGAAGAAGCGGTTAAACAGGCAATAGCAGTTTATTGCGGTAAAGAATTTAAGCGGAAAGATATGGCTAATGTGGCATGGATAGAGGAAGATGACTACAAAGAGTATCTCTTTGACCTTGCGAAAGAGGTTCTGATTCGGGAAGAAGCGCAGAGTTGGACCTATTTTACGAAAGAGGTTATTTTGAGAAGGCTGCATTTTATTTCTGAAAGATTAAATCAGCGTATGCTAGAGGTTTGGCAATGCGTAGCAAGCGAGGAAGAGCTACACCATAATGTTCCGACTTTGATAGAAGAGGCATGTAAGTATATTGTCAAAAAAAATCGAAATCTGGTGAAAGAGAGGAATGGAATTCAGCCTACTACCCTGAAGAATACATTTGATGCACTTAAGAAGGCGATAGGACCTAATGCACAAAATCAAGATGAAATGGATAAAAAAATAGCAAGATATCATGTAAGGCATGAAAAGATTGCGCAGGCGTTTGGCATTAGCAAAAATGGACAGGAAGATATGGAGAAGTGGCAGAGTCCGGAAATTCGGAATTTGCTTTTGAGAATGCCGGACACAGAAAATGGCGAAACAGAAGAGGATGCACAGAAAAAACTGCTGAAAGATCTGGAGGCCATTAAGGGACAGCGTGAGGCCAATGAGCAGAGGCTGCAAGCTTTTGCGGCGGAAGCTTTTAGTAATCTATACAGGCAAGAATACCTCGATTTATTGAAGAGAAAGTTGGGTATCCGTATTGCCCTGTCTGCACCGGCGCCGTTGATGGTTGCGGTATCTGAAATTTATAGAAATCTGGCTGCGAATGATGTGACTTTGGCAACAAAGAATGCATTTTTACTAGAGGACATGAAAAAGGCGGGAATTAAGCGGGCTTGGTTCCGACAGGCAGCAGAGTATCTGAGTGAGCAGATTCGGAGTGCTGGGGGGCAGAATGCTCCTAAATATGATAATCCGACTAGTTCGGCAGAGAGGGCGAGTCGTGTTGCTGCATTGAAATCTTTTTTGCGGAGTGCGAAAGGCAATATTGAGCACTTCGAGAAGCAGATGAAAGATAAAAAATTTACGGAAAAACAGTGGAAAGCGTTGATTCAGTGGAAAAATCAGAATGTTACCGCGGCTAATTTTCAGAGCGAACTTACAAGTCAAATTCCGCAGTCTGCCGCCCAGGATCAGCCGGGCGCAATGAGTATCAATGAATATCTGTATCAGAAAGATCGTCAGATGTTTAGCGTTCAGGAAAAATTGGTGGAAGAAATTAAGGGAGATAAGCTTATAAACAGTAGAGAACTCCAAAATTTCATTGCAAAAGATGGCGATGCGGTGCTGCGTCTGTTTGAGGAAATGCTTCACAACAAGCGCTTAAAAGAAGTGGAGCGATTCAAGGGATACAAAGAACTCCACGAAATTGATAGCATTGGCGAGCTTGGAGCACTGCCGTATGGTTTATATGAACAAGTAGTAGGATATATAAAGGAAAATCTGGAAGATGCTGCGCGTGAATGGGGCGAAAAACAGCAGGAACTGCAAGATAAGGAAAATCGCTTGAATAATGAAACCACGCAGCGGAAAAATAATCGGTCCATTCTAGAAGACGCAAAGAGAGATCTGGAAAGTGAAAGGAATGGTAAGACATCGCAGCTCCATCTGAAAGAGGATGAGAAGCAAAGATTGGAGGGCAATGCGGCACGGACGGATGATGAAAATACACAGCTGGAAAATCTGAGGAACGAAGTGGCTGCATTGCAGCAGAAAATACAGGACCTGAACGGGAAGATAGCTGGGAAAGATACGGAGATTCAGGAAAACGAAAAGGCGATTCTGAAAAACGAAAAAGCGCTGGCAGAAATTCCGTCCGAAGAAAGAAAAACAGAAATCAAAAAAATGTTGTTGGCGAAAATGTTTCGGGGTGAGCTGCGTGATAAGGCTGCGATGGATGAAGCATTTGATGCGGCCAACATGCATCTGTACCAAATGAATGAAATCCAGGAAAAAGGATTTAAGTACCAGCTTGTGAAAGATATTGACGGAATTGGAAAAGTGAATTACGCTGTCGGCGAAGGTGTGCGGAGCAAAGCTGGAGAATATAAGGCACTAAAGCGGAACATAAATTTCCGATATGCAGAGAAAGCATGGGAGGAAATTCATCCGGATCAGCACATATTGGTGACTAAGGTTTTCGCACAATTTATGGTAGATTTCAAAGAAAAATATTACGATAGAACGGAAGAAAAATGGCGACTTACACCAGCAGCACTGAAAGAAAAATACGAAAAAAAGACTACGGAACTTATAGAAAGGATACAGAAAAATAAGAGGCAGCCGAAAGGTAGCAAAATAAGCGATAATGACTGGCGTGATTTTGGGAATATATTAAGGGGCCTTAATGTAAAAGAGGAGATGGATTCCAGTAAGAGTGTTGCATTGTCCTCGTATATTCGTGAGATGATGATGTTGCGCACAGAAGAGTTTGCTTTCAGCACCGGCAGCATTGGAAATCAAGAGTTTCTCTATGGCAATGATGAGCAATATTTCAATAAGATGCTGGAGATTAACACACAGGTTTCGGAGAGAGCGAAAGAAATTCTTATGCGTATTCAGAATCCTGATGACCAGAAGAAGCTTCTATTTAATATGCGGGAAATGATGGTATCCATGAAGAAAGGGCAGCTGACAGATGTAGAGAAAAAGGCGAACCAAGAAAGATTTGGTGCAGAAAGCTGGGAGGATGCCATAGATAAAGCGGATACTATTCTGAATGATCCAACCAAGAAAAGTAGTCTTCATAGCGAAAAAGCTCTATTTGACAGCATGAAGCTGGATTTAAGTAAGATGGTATTGCAGATTGGAGATCAAGCGAATTTGCCGCAGGGTAACCACAGAGTTCAGTATGATACGGAGAATAAGCTGCTTGATGGATACATGAATAAGCAGAAAAGAAATAAACTTGTTAGCGACGGTGGCGTAAAGATTTTTGAGAAGGCTGCATTCAAGGAGCTCATTCCTTATATTATGAGAAACAATAAATATTGGAATGATTTGGCGCAGAAGAGTGGGAATCAGGCAGAGTTTTATGCATATTTGGGTAGTCTGGTAAATAAAATATCCGAGCCACTGCTTTTGTTGACGGATGCCGTTGGTGAGTATCCTTTGTTGGCAAAGCAGTTTGTGGATACATATCACAAAGAAATATTGGCAGGAATAGTGCCTGCGAGTATGGCAAGCTGGAAGGAATGTGTAAATCTCTTTGTGAAGAAAAATTTTGGTCAGAAGATAGTATCTCAAGGCTACAGAAAAGGAAGATATAAGTCTAAACAGGACAATATCTGGGAAGTCAAAGAAAAGCTGCCGAAGAAGGGCGCAGAGAATATCATAGATCATTTACAGACGATGCTTGAGAAAGACCCTGCAATGGAAGAATATTTCTATGATAAAGAAAAATTACTTTCGCTGGCGAAAAGATTAGCCCTTAAGCATGAGCAATTGCAGAAAGAAATAAATGCTAAGGTGGATACTTGGATAAATGACACCAACAATCAGGATGAAATAAGAAATCGTATGGCTATGGTCTATGGCAAGCCTATAGACGATGGGCGCTGGCGCGAGATAAAAGAAAATTGGCAACAGATTGTGAGCATGGAGCTGTATAAAGAGATAAATACGCTGAATTTTGATGCTTTGGATGGATATGTACAACGGGCTGATTTGAATCGCTTTAAGAAAATGCTCGTTTATCAAAGTGACGACATTACGAAGCAACAACAGAATCAGCCGCACTTGGAACAAAGCGTGCAAGAGCAGCAGAGGGAAATTTTCGATGAACAGAAGTGGGTCGAGAATGTTAAAACAGCCGAAAAAAACATTTTAGATGAAAAAACAAAGGGTGCAGAGGCATACTATAATACAAGCCATGCAGAAATATCTGAGGATATGCGCCAGAAAAGCTTAGCGTTTGGTTCGGTAATTATTGCAAAATGGGCGGGGCAAGATGCAAAAGCCGATTTCAAGCAAGAGGATATTGAAAAAGCGCGGAAAGAAATAAAAGAGGTTTATGGTCATCTACCTTCTTTTGTTCAGGAATGTCTGGTGGAAAGATGGCTGGCACTTAAGATAAATAACATTGGAGGCAAAGATAGACATAAAACAATTAGTAAAGATGCCCTGTTATTAACGCAGGCATATGCTAAGGTGAAAGAGCTGGCGGCATCGGACGATGGTCAGCAGATGAGCGAGGAATATATTAATAGATTTCTGTTATTCCTTTATACAAGTGATAATGTTTTAGATACAAACGCTTCAAAGAAAACGCTGGCAACTGGGCTTGAAGATTCGGATTATGAAGCTGCCTTTGAGACATTCCTTAAAATGCTTGCGATTATTGATGAAATTGATATTAAGCAGGATGATCCTGCTTTGCTGAAAGAAGAAAAGCGAGAATTTAAGGAATTTGCAATGTTTAGTGTGTTTATGAAGCACACAACTGATTTGCGGACTTATGTGGATGAGAGAAAGGAGTATTTCAATAATCTGAAAACTGCATTGGTCGGATTCGAAAATGCGATTGAAGAAATAAATAGGACTTCCAACTCCAAAATTGAGAAAAGAGAAAAAGTACATCTTTTGACCAGCTTGCGAGAATATTTCCTGTTTGATATTGTTACGAATGCTGCAAAAACAAGCGATGAATATAAGACGAGTGCAGAGACGCTTCTGCGGTCGAAAGAAAATCGTACCTTTCTGTTCCTGTCGCAGAGCATGGATACACGCGGGAAAAATGTGTATCGTGAGCAGGAGCAAAAAGAACAATATCATAGAGAGCTATTCCAGGTGAGAGAGAAAGATTTAGTCGACGATTTGAATGGGATTCGAGAAGAGAACAAGAGAGCGGAGGTTGAAGCGGCTCTTGATGAACTTTATATGGAGATTTATAACTCTTGGAATCCATTTAAGAATTATGAGCCGTTGCTTACGATCTATCATAAGCTGAAAAGTGATGAAAAAACATTATTCTTTATGATTTTGGAGGCGTGTGAGAAAACATCTGCAATAGATTCTCTGGCTTCGGCACAGCTTGTTCGGGATGAGAGTCTGTCCTTTGATCAGAAAGTTACAGATATGCAGAAGAATATCGAGAATTTTATCAAGAAAGAAAATTTCGCACCACAGATTCATTTTGATGTGGTAGAAAAGAAGTTGTTCTTCCAAAAAGGTGAAGTCAACTGGGATAATTTTGAGATGGCGATGGAGATTACAAGAGTCTGCATAAAACAGCGTTCGGAAGAAGAAGGAAACGATTGGGAAAAAATGGCGAATGCTACCAGCTCCATTCAGAATGCGATGCTTCTGACAGACTCTACAGATATGGTTATAAACCTTGAAAAGTATAAGGATGAAAAAATAGAGAACGCACAGCAGCTCAAAGATAGAATCATGGATATACTGTCTCAGGAAGACGATAAGGAAGCCGAAGATATTCGAGAGAAATTTTGGTCTGCAATGAATAAGGAAGATATAATGCGCTATCTGATTATCGGTTTGCAGAATCGAACCTATATGGATAAATCAACAGCAGTTGGTTTCTTTGGAGCATATAAGGGGTATCAGATTGAGCACGCAGATGAAGACGGAAGAAACAATCTGAAGGCGGAAATGCTAAAAGAGGGGCCTTCCTCCAATATGAGCGGGTGGATGGCGAAAGCGGATTCTGCTACATTCTGTACAAAAGCTTTCCTTAGCTTGCTGAGCTTCCAGCTTAAGGACGATGTGGATTTGAGAAATCGTAACCTAAATAAGAAAGATTTTGTGAATTTGAAGAGAAAAACAGTCTTCGATTTGGGGCTTTTGAATGAAGCAATCAGCTTTGCAAAAGAGGTTGCGAGCGAAAAAAATCGTTTGGATGCACTTAGACAGGCACCAGAGCTTATCAAAAAATCCGGCAATAAAAATGCGGAGGATGCACTGGAAAAATACCAAGGCAATGTAACTGATGAGCAGAGTTTCCTAAAATTCCTTACATTGCAGTCTATCAGTGATAAAAAGATGAGCGAGAAGGAGAAAGAGAGTGCAGTAATTTCCCTGGCAAGCTATCATTCCTTTACAGATGCAGAAAAAGAGCTTTTCGTGAGTGTTCTGCAGCATCGTGATTTGCTGGATGTTTCTCAGAAAGGCTATGGTGCCAGCTTGGTTGGCTTTGCGGAGAGAGACTATGTCAATGCAGAAGGCAGAAATGCACTGATGGATGAGTATTTGGCAAACTCCTATCGTAGCAAAGGGCGTGTTAGGGTGAGTGCCGGTGCATATGAGAAAGCGTTTAAGGTCGTTCTTTCCCGACAGTTAAATGATGATGTCGATTTCAGCCAGACAACTACGGATGACTTGAAATTTGTCGATAGCCGGAAGAGTGCAGTAGACTGGAAGCTAATCAGCAGAGCGGTACAGTTCGTAAAACGGACAACGGATGAGGAAATTATTCGTAAGCAGGATGAAGCACTGTACTATGCAACCGGTGATGTAGAGAAGCATGGCGGCTTTGAAAAGGGCGGAGATTATATGAGAAAAAATCTGCGCCGCGCCGGAAACTTTGCTACACGAGGTTTGGCAAGATATTTGAAAAACAAAGGCAAGAGCTGGATGCCGGGAACGCTCAAAGCAGTTTTGTTTGCAGTTTCTACAGCAGCATCTCGAACAAATCAGTTTAATTATATTATGAATGATGGCGAGGTAAAGAGAAAGCCGGAGGTAAAGGCTCTGGGACTTCGTGGCGGTATTCAGTTCTTTAATGAGGCTATTTCGGCAAATGACACTGCAAGAGAGTATATGCGTTCTGATCTGGAGGAAAAAACAGCAAAAGAGATCAAAAACCAGAAAACGAAGGAGGGTATTCTCGACAACGAAGCAAAGAAATATAGAAATGAAAAATTGCATGATATCCGTAATTCCAAAGCTGTAGAGGTCTTAAAAGGCGTTGGTGAAGTTTTGAATAATCCGATTAAGGCG
Source organism: Anaerotignum sp. (assembly GCA_045630845.1). GTDB lineage: Bacteria > Bacillota > Clostridia > Lachnospirales > Anaerotignaceae > Anaerotignum_A. The sequence continues at coordinate 29,561 of JAZQTP010000079.1, forward strand.
TTCCATAATATTAAGGAGATGGACAAGGAATATAAGCAGGAGAATCAGGATGCAAAGGAAAAATATGAGTCGGCAGGCATTGTAAGTGATCCAATCAAGGTGGTCACTATAGTGACAGAATCTATGCAAGAGGTCGAGAACATAGTGGATAATCTGACAGACCTTTACGACGAAGTGGATCAGAAGCTAACGGCAGGTGAAAAAGCGAAGGCTATTGCAAAAAACCTTGCAACAAATGTTGATTTATATGAAAATGTGGGCAATGTGGTTATAAAAACAATAGAGGGTGTAGAGGTTGGAGCAAATCTGATAAAGAAGATAGAAAATGCAGTGGGAGTAACCAAGCCAGAAGAAACCAAGGCAGAAGAACTCAAGGCAGAAGAACCCAAGGCAGAAGAAACCAAGCCAGAAGGAACGGATAAAAAAGAAAGAAAAGAAGTTGAATTAACCACAAAAGAGATTATCGAAGATGTAGTTGCAATCGGCAAGGAAATAAAGGAGACTTATGAGGAAATAAAATCGCTGGTTAGCGAGGAGAGTAAATGGGATACAGAGGAAGAGAAAGATACAAATCCTCTTAACAAAGTTAATACTGCAGGGAAATTTATGGAAGGCGGTATGAAGATTGCAGAAGGCATTGGCAATGTTATGGATCGGAAGTTGGTCAAGGAAAAGATTGTCGATGTTATGGACATCAAGTATGATTATGAAGACCCTGACACGAAAGAGATAACGGGAGAAGTTGTTGGTCGTCAGTCTGCTGGAGTAGCGCTGGATGTTATCAAATTCGGTAGAAAAATCATTAAGGTAACCAGACAGGTTGTAAATCGTAAGCATGATATGAATATGCTCCACGAGGCTGAAAAGAAAGGCAAGAAGCATATCAAGGAAGATGCACGGAAGCGTTACCAGGCAGGCCAGAAGCTAAAGCTTTCTATGGAGCAAAAGGAAAGGCTGGAGAAGGCGTATGAGAGAAATGCAAGAGCCCAAGAGGCCGCTGGTTATGGTGCGAACAGAAGAGGCCGCATGGATATTTCGGCGGCGGTAATAGAGGCGATGGCAATGTCAGGTGATGCTGTTCTTGGAACTGAGAAGCTTGGTGTGGTTGGGAAGCTGACGCAGGATGCAATGATTCTGGTGAAAGCACTTGCGCAGAGATCCTTTGACTATAGGATGGCGAAGAGATATTTTGATATCCATAAGAGCAAAGGGGATACCAAGCAGATGGAGCAAATCAGGGGAAATTATAAAGGCGGAATAAAGAGGTTCAGAGATGATCTCAAGAATCCCCTCCCGCAAGGACAGGTTAGGTCTGTTCTCGATAGCGATCTGGAAGATGCATTGAATGCTACGGATAAATTTGACAACATTGATAGCGTAGATGGCTTTAAGCTGATGCAGGGTATTTATGGATTTCAGAGTGAGGATGAATTTGTTGCGTATTCCGGCTTGAGCATGATTCATTCTCTACTGTATTCTGCAAGTAAGTTTGGTGAAAGCATGAAATCCAATCATATTATAGCGATTGCGGTGCTGAAATTCCTTGACCTTGGGGATTGTATCGGTAAGTTGGATAGTGAAACTGCAATTAAAGTGCAGACGGCGTTGAGAGGAAAGAAGTTCAGCTGATTTTTCAAAGCGGAGCTTTTCTGAAAAGAAAAAAGGAAACATTCGGATATGAGGCAATATGCTTTGTGTGGACAGGGCAAAGCAATGGAAGCCTTCTGACGGATAAAGAAACTGGCATCGAGTGTATAGATGCCAGTTTTATTTTTTACTCTATAAGAAATTTCGTTTCTTATAGAGCAAAAACCCTCCGGGGGATCGCACTGCGGCGGCAAGGTAATCAGTCGCAAGCGACACCGCCGCAGGCGGCGCATTTCGCCAAGCGAAATGCTTTTTTATTTAGATTTCCTTATAAAGAAATACAGGGATCGGAGGATCTCCCGTGCGGTTATGAAAGGTGTTGACAATGACGGTATATTGTTGGTTATCAATGCCCGATAAATAGGAGAGAAGGGCATCCCGTTCCTCATAGCCGCTTTCGCCGCCGTAATAGATGCAGAGGGACATGATGCCACCTGGCTTGAGCAGATGAAGCCCTGCCTCGATAGCGGGGATGCTGCTTTCCGGGCGGGTATATAGCGTATGATCGCCGCCGGGGAGCCAGCCGAAGTTAAACATGATGCAGGAAACGGATGCAGGTGCGGCATAGGCTGCCATGTTTTCGTGGCTGTCCAGAATGACAGATGCAATATGGGCGTAGTTTTTCTCTGTGAGAAGTTTCTGCGTTTGTGTAATGGCAGCAGGCTGAATATCAAAGGCAAGCACCTTGCCCTCGTCGCCGACGAGACTACAGAGGAAAGCGGTATCTCTGCCTTTTCCTGCGGTGGCATCAATGCAGAGATCGCCGGGTTGAACATGCTCTGAAACAAATTTATGTGCGAGAAAAAGTGTGTTAAGTCCCATAGATTGCCCCTCCTTTTTTCCCATTATACGAAAGGGGAAAGAAGAATGCAAGAATGGGGCTTGGTTGCAATATCCGAAAGGAAGATATGCTTGTGCAGCAGATGCTTTCCGTGGTATTGTTGGAGTAGAAAACCAAAGGGGGAGAATGGAATGAAATGGATTGCGCCGGATTATTACAGGGAATTTCATTGTATTGCTGACCAATGTAGGCATAGCTGCTGCATTGGATGGGTGATTTCCATTGATTCGGATACATTGGGCTATTATCAAGGTGTCGGTGGGAATATGGGAGAGCGGCTGCAAGAAGGAATTGATACACGGGGGGAGGAGGCACATTTTATTCTGGGAGAAGGCGAAAGATGTCCTTTTCTGAATCAGAGGGGGCTTTGCGACATCATTTCTGAGTTGGGCGAGGAGGCGCTTTGTCAGATATGCAGAGATCATCCGAGGTATCGGAATTTTTATTCTGACCGAACGGAAATCGGACTGGGATTATGCTGTGAAGCTGCGGGGGCGCTGATTTTGAAAAAGAAAGAAAAAATGGAGTTGCTACTCTTGGAAGAGGATGGTAGAGAGGAAGTGCCAGATGAGGCAGACCTTTCCCTGCTGGAATGGCGGGCGAAATTGATTGGGATAGCACAGGATCGCAGCAAAACGGTTGCGGAGCGGGCGGAATGTATTTTGCAGGAGGCGGATTTTCGATTGCCGATGCGAACAGTGGCGGAATGGGCGGATATTTATTTGAAGCTGGAACGGCTGGAGGATGGCTGGACGGAGCGGCTTTTGGAATTACGGGATACGGATATTTCCCTTGCAGCAACGCCGACAAATGAAGAATGGGAGATTGCTTTTGAGCAGCTGCTCGTATATTTTTTATATCGCCAGCTTCCCTTTGCACTGGAGGATGGAGAGTATGAAGGTAGAGCGGCTTTGGCAGTGCTGGGGTATCGAATATTGCGGCAGATGTGCTGCGTGCATATTGCTCTGCATGGAGCGGTGGAGCTGGACAATCTGGTAGAGCTTGCCAGACAACATTCTGCGGAGATTGAATATTCTGATGAAAATGTGGAGGCATTGCTGGATGCCCTCTATGAATGAAAATGATGTGAATGGCGAAGGTTAAAAGATGGGAGATATTTATTTTCGTTTTTTCTTGTTTTTGTTGGATAATGTGATATTTTTTGATAAAATATTATGTTAAGAGAGAAAAATAATTGATTTATATTTTTTGATATTATTGTGATAAACAGAAATGGACGAAAAAGGGGAGAACGATATGGCGCTACCGGATATGATTACGGACTTGGCAATTATGCTGCTGACTGCGGGCATAGTAACAATTATTTTCAAAAAAATCAATCAGCCATTGATTCTTGGATATATCTTGGCGGGATTTCTTATCAGCCCATATTTTCCTGCATTTTTTAATGTGGAGGATATTGAGGCGATTCACCTCTGGAGCGAAATTGGTGTTATTATACTGATGTTCTACATAGGGTTGGAATTTAATCTAATGAAGCTGGCACAAATGGGCGGTACGGCTGTTATATCGGCTTTGGTAAAAATACTGGGTGTTATATTAACCGGTATTTTCGTAGGGCATCTTTTGGGATTGCATTCTTTTGACTGTATTTTTCTGGGTTGTATGCTTTCTATTAGCTCGACTGCCGTTATTCAGAAGAGCTTTGAGGAAATGGGCATTAAAAACGAAAAATATGCACAATTGGTAATGGGAACGCTAATCATAGAAGATATTTTGGCAATCTTTATGCTGGTTATCCTCTCTACGATTTCTGTCAGCCAGAATGTTTCCGGCTCTGAATTGGCGATCAATCTTGCCATGATGCTGTGCTATCTGGTGGTATGGCTGATTTTGGGGATTTATCTGCTGCCGGCATTTCTGAATCGGGTGATTAACCTGATGACAGATGAGATGCTGTTGATTTTATCGCTAGGGGTTTGCTTTGGTATGGTGCTGATTGCAAACTTTTTGGGCTTTTCCTCCGAGCTGGGGGCGTTTCTTGCGGGTTCCCTTCTTGCAGGAACGATGCACGCAGAGCGAATCGAGCATATAACCAAAGGGGTAAAGGATATGTTCGTCTCTATCTTCTTCCTCTCTGTCGGGATGATGGTAGATCCTGCGGCAATCGTGAAATACGCACCGATGATTGCTTTGATTACGGTTGTAGCGGTGATTTCCAAATTGATTTTTGCGACACTGGGGATGCTGCTGAGTGGACAGACGATGGACACAGCAATAAAGAGCGGCTTTTCTTTAGCGCCCATTGGGGAATTTTCCTTTATTATTGCTAGCCTTGGGGTAAGTCTGGGGGTTATGAACGAATATCTTTATCCAATTATTGTATCTGCTGCAGTGCTTACAACATTTTTGACGCCGTTCTTGATTCAGAAATCGGATAAGGCCATTGTTTTCCTACAGAATAAGCTGCCAGAAACACTGGTAACGAAAATCAATCAGTATACTGCTTCTGACCAGACGGAGGATGCGGCAGACCAAGACTGGAATGACTATATCCGCAGATATATTTCCCGCATTGGTATTTATGGTATTATTATGCTAGTGGCTGCTATTTTCGGCATTGAATGGTTAAAACCTATTTTGGAGGAAACAATGGGAGCGATTCCTGCGAAAGCGTTGGCGACTACAGGCATTTTTCTGATTATCGCAGTATTTATCAGACCAATGATGGATCCTCATAATAATCATTACACTTGTCTTTGGTTGAAGAAAAAATCGAATCATTTGCCGTTGCTGGTAATGACATTTCTGAAGCTGGCGCTGGTGTCTGCTATTGCGATGATGCCCTTGTATGCGTTCTTCGATTTGCCTCTTTGGATATTGCTGATTATCTGTATTATCTATGTTTTGATTATGGCTAAGAGCGAATTTTTCTCGGTGCCTTATTTGCGGCTGGAAACACGCTTTCTAAGAAATCTGAATGAGCGTATCATCGAAAATGCTAACAAGGATGGCAATGTGCAGCACGCGTGGTTAGATGAAGAATTGCATATTATCTCCATGGTTGCGCCTGATGATGCGGATTATCTGGGTGTTCCGCTGGCATCCCTACAATGGGGTAAGCGGTTCAATGTTTATATTGTAAAGATTAGACGCGGCGGAAAGCATATGATTTTGCCCGGACCGAAAACGGTGATTATGCCAAAAGATAAGGTTTTTGTTTTGGGGGATTTGAAGGCGATTGAAAACTTTTATCGTTTGGTGAAGCTGGAGCCGTCCAGACACCCCAGAACGCTGAAGGAGTTTATGAATGGGGGATACTCTGATCCCGATAATGCGTTGGCAATTTGCGCGATTCGTGTAACAGGTACAGAGGCGTATGTAAATAAGCCTTTGCGAAGCGGAATCATTCGCAGCAAGTGGCATTGTGCGGTGCTTGGGCTGCAAAAGGATGGCTATCCAATCATCATGCCGGATATCAATACGGTTATTCGGAAGGATGACTTGATTTGGGTGATGGGCTCGAATGCGTATGTAGGTGCACTGGTTTCGGAAAGTTCTCTACGGGATGTATATGAAGAAGCAATGGAAATACAAAAGGATGTTCGTGATAATGGGTAAGGAGAGGCTGTAAAATAAAGATATTTTTATATTGAAGCGGCAGAAAGCGCAAGGGAAATGGCACGAAGAAATTTCGTGCCATTTTCTTAGCTTAAAATTTATTGATTTCGAGGTGCTACCGGAGAAAGACGGTTCTTGCGTGGGATGCTATACTTGAGGAAATACCGTACCATCCATGGCAGATACATATACTTGCGTATTATTTCGCCGGATTTGCCTTAATATCGCATCAGAGTCTGGAAGATAACAATTTCGTCGCTTACATTTTCATAGGCGTGTTCTTCATCGCCGTTGAAGGTGATAGAATCTCCTTTTTCCATGGGGAAAACGCGGCTGCCGATATGCATATTCAGGTTGCCGTGGGTTACTACAACGTATTCTTCCTGTGCGTTTACATGGCCTGTAGAGAAGTATTTTGTGTTTGGATCCATTTCAATATATAAGTAATCGAGGGCAGAAAAAGGATCGAAGGGGAAAAGATTGTAAATCCGTATGTGCCCATCCAAATCACTGATAGTTTCTATGTGCGATAATTTATTTACTTTATAATCAGCGGTTTTTTCCTGAGCCAGAAGGGTTGCCATTGGAATATGCAGGCCTGTTGAAATTTTCCAGATGGTTGAAATGGTAGGGCTGGATTCACCACGTTCAATCTGTGCAAGCATGGCTTTAGAAACACCGGTTTTTTCTGATGCTTCGCTTAGCGTAATATTTTGAAGCTTGCGTTCTGTTCGGATAATATTTCCGATAGAGTGTGTAAAATGGTTCATATATAAAGCCGTCCTTTCCTAAAATTCTAAAATCAAAAATTTTTCAGTACAGACAAAATGGTCGAAGTGGTTTTTGCGATTATGTCAAAGTCAATTTTACAAGGTGGACTTTGATATACTTTAAAACCATTAAAATATACAAGTAATAAAAACATTGTTAAGGATAACATATTTTTTGGGAAAAGTCTATGAAAAGAGGAGGGGGCACAAAAAATTATTGAAAAATATCTTGTTCGGAAATTTTTTCATTCACGACTTGTAATTTTCAGAGGTCAGCTTCAATACAACGATTAAAATATTTTTGCGGAGAATTTCAAATGGGAAAAGGGATTGGAAATTTTAATTTGGCTATTAGCGACAATACATAGGGTGAAATTTTGACTAATACAGAAAAAATTCAAAGGGTGGTTGGTTGAAATATACAAAGCAGGTGTTTGATTTCAATGCATTTTGCTTGTTTTAACAAGAGGGGCTTGCGAAATATTGCTTTTTCGTATTTTATATGCTACCATGAAGAAAATACAATATAACATAAAAAATAACAATATAACGCACATTTCGTGGGCAACTATAATTAAATTTGAGAAAAAGATAATTTCATTATAGCATATATGTTGAAAAATGTCATTATGTTGATAAAAATTATGTTATTTTGTACTTTTGTATTTTTAATTATGAGTAGTTTCAAGGAGGGACTAAAGATGGAAGAAAAGAAAGAAAGATTAGAGTTTTATGGAGGAACGTGGGTATCCTTTGTGCCGTTTTTGATTTTTCTGGTGATGATTGTCTTGACGACATTTATTTGGGGATCCATTTCTGATGGGGCACTGTGGGTGCCGGCGTTTACGGCAATTTTGCTGCCGCTGTTTTTGGCAAAAGATAAAAAGCACTATGCGGAAGTTGTTATTTCCGGTATGGCCAGCAAAGAAGCAATTGTTCCTGTAGTTTGTTGGATTTTTGCCGGTGTTTTTTCCAGAATACTGCGTATGTCCGGTTTGGCGGATGGTGTAGCAGGAATCGCAGCTAGCTTGGGTGTAGGAAGCACAACTTTTGCGGTAATTACATTCCTGGCATCTGCGATTTTGGCAACTGCGTCCGGAACTGGCTTTGGTACGATTGCGGCAGGTATGGGCGTGTTGTATCCTGCAGGTGTTGCTTTGGGTGGTAATCCTGCGTTATTGGCAGGGGCGATCATTTCCGGTGCTGCTTTTGGTGATAACTTGGCTCCGGTATCCGATACGACAATTTGTTCTGCGACATCTCAGGAGGTTGATGTTCCCGGAGTTGTTCGTTCTCGTTTGAAATATGCACTGGCTGCAGGGGCAATGACAATTATTGCAATTGTTCTGTACGGTATGGTTTCGAGTGGCAGCACTGCAACAGTAAGCGAATACCAGTATAATCCTGTAACGCTTCTGATGTTTATTCCTGTTATCATCACGATTTTTGTTGCAATCAAGACCGGAGATATCATCATTGCAACAACGATTGGTACTGTTGCAGGTATTATTGTGGCTTGTGCAACAGGCTTATTTGATTTTATTCAGATTGATGCAATAAATGCAGAAGTACCTGCAATTATTTCCGTTCATGGTGAGGGACTTGATAGAGTTGTTGACGGTGTAATTTATACCGGTATTTCCAGTATGCTGCAGGTATGTATATTGGCATTGCTGCTGTTTGGTGCCATCAATATCATGAGATGCGGAGGCGGCGATGTTATGTTGCTTGGCTCTCTTGGGAAGATTGCAAAGACCCCTTTTAGTGCGGAAATTACAATTTCTTTAATGGTTATTATTTTGTCTGCCCTGATGGGTCTGAATGCACCTGCAATTCTTGCGGTAGGGGCATCTTTTGCGAAACCTCTGTCGAGAAAGCATGGAATCAGCCCTTATAGAGCAGCAAACTTGATGGATGCGCAGTCTAATACATTGGTATACTGCCTGCCTTGGACACCTGCTATGATTTATACACTTGGTTTTGCGGCAGATAGCACTGCACCGTTGTCTGCACTGCAGGTAATGCCTTGCGTATTCTATTCCTTTGCAATGATCATTGTAATGCTTGTAACCATGATTTTTGGTATTGGTAGATATGACGGTATGGATAAGATGCCCCAGCATCTGAAAGAGTTGTATGAAAAGGAAAAAGCTTTGGTAGAAAAATAAAGAGGGGGCGCAGTGGTAATGAAAGCCAAAAAAGGTGATTGGGTAAGGATTCAGTCCGTTTTATTAAAAGCGAAAGAAAGAACGGCGAAATTGCCTGAAGATACGCAGAAATGTGATTTGCTGCAGTGGACGAAAGGTTTTTTGCAGGAGGATGCTGCTGAAATAGGGGATGAGGTTACTGTATTAACAGCAGCGAATCGTCTTGTAAAGGGTTCCTTGGTTGAAGTAAATCCTTATTATACGCATAGTTATGGTCAGTTTGTTCCTGAGGTAGTACAGATTGAGAAACAGCTGAAGGATATTATGTATGGAGGTAATGAGGAATGACAAAAGATTATAATTCCGTAATGGGAAGATCCAATGAGATCATGAAAAAAGCATTGGGGCTGGATTACAGTCGGTTTGAATCCGGTGCGATTGGTTTTGATTATGAAGCGTTAATGGATGCTACCAATTATACATTGGAGGAAATTCATGATATCCAGCTGAAGCATGGTGTTGGCAACACACCGATGATGGAGTTGAGAAATCTGACAAAGCTGGCAAGAAAATATGCGAAGCCGGGATATGGTGCTCGTATTCTGGTAAAAGATGAGGCGGCAAATGCTTCCGGCTCCTTCAAGGCGCGCAGAGCATCCTGTGCGGTGGCTCATGCGAAGAAAATGGGTTATAAAGGTGTTGTAGCTGCAACTTCCGGCAACTACGGTGCTGCGGTAGCCAGTCAGGCAGCAATGCAGGGATTGAAATGTATTATTGTACAGGAATGTTATGATTCCCGTGGCGTTGGGCAGCCTGAAATTGTGGAAAAGGCGCGTAAATGTGAAGCATACGGCGCAGAGGTTCTCCAGCTGACAGTTGGCCCCGAGCTGTTCTATTCTCTGCTTTCCATTCTGGAGGATACAGGCTATTTCAATGCATCCTTGTATTCCCCCTTCGGTATTGCAGCGGTTGAAACATTGGGTTATGAGATTGCAACACAGTGCAGAGAAATCACAGGAAAAGACCCTGAGGTTGTTGTTTGCACCAATGCTGGCGGCGGTATGATGACAGGTACAGCGAGAGGGATGCTGAAGGCGGGCTGCAAGAATACACAGTTTGTTGGAGCTTCCATTGACCTGACCGGTTTACACATGGCGTCTGACACACAGTTTAATAAAAAATCCTGCACAACAGGTCATACCGGTTTTGGTGTGCCCTATGCAACAGATCCGGACCATTCCGATGTTCCGAGATCTGCAGCAAGACCGTTGCGTTATATGGATCGCTATGTAACTGTGAAGCAGGGGGATGTAATGTATATCACAGAGGCACTGGCAGTTCTGGAAGGGATCGAAAGAGGTCCCGCAGGAAACACCGCTCTGGCAGCGGCATTCTCTCTGGCGCAGGAGCTTCCTGAGGATGCGGTAATCGTTGTTTCTGAAACAGAGTATACAGGAGCAGGGAAACATATTCAGCCGCAGATGGCATTTGCGAGAGAAAATGGCATTGATATTCGCTTTGGTGATCCGAATGCAGAGGATAAACCCGGTGTAAATCTTATTTTGCCCAAAGACCCCGGCTATATTAAATATGAAGAAATGGATATGGCGCGTATCCGCAAATCCTGTATCAAGAAAGCCATTGCCCATGTTGGCGCAACAACAGTGACACAAGAGGATTTAGAATATCTTGTTGCTGAAACAAAAAGTGATGAGGCATTTGTGAAAGAAGCGTTAAAAGAACTTGGATTTTGATGAAAAATAGCAAAAGACCATAGCCTATAAACAATTAAGCCGTTGTATGCAACAGACATACAACGGCTTAATTTATTCAGGCTGATTTTAATTTTTACAGTTGTTTTGCTGCATGAAGAAATAATGCTGCTGATTCAGATAATCGCGGGCAATATCCAGAGCTTCGCCAAATCTCTGGAAGTGTACGATTTCCCGTTCTCTCAGAAAGCGGAGGGGAGCCAGAACAGCGGGGTCTTCTGCTAGATCAATGAGGTATTCATAAGTGGAGCGGGCTTTTTGTTCTGCTGCCATATCTTCATACAAATCGGTGATGGGATCGCCCTTAGACTGTACATAAGCGGCTGTAAAGGGTACTCCTGAGGCGGAAGCGGGATATACGCCCAGACCATGGTCTACATAATAGGGATCTAATCCTGCGGCAATCAAGTCATCCTTGGAAAGCCCCTGTGTCAGTTGATGCACCATGGTGCCGACCATCTCCAAATGCGCCAATTCTTCTGTTGCGATATCGTTCAATGTAGCCTTCGCTTCGGGTGTTACCATTGTGAATTTTTGGCTCAGATAGCGCAGAGATGCCGCAAGTTCGCCGTCGGGACCGCCGAATTGGCTAATAATCACCTTTGCCATGCGCCCATCTGGCTGCGTGATTTTTACAGGAAACTGCAGTTTCTTTTCATAAATCCACATTTACTGACACTCCTTTCCGGCTAGTGAGATATTGGCTGCTTTTTGCCAAGGCCATGGATCTTCCTGCCATTGCCAAAGCTGCGTGTTTTCCGCATAGCTGCGGAAGGAGCACAAAGGACCGTAGGCTTCTTCGTATTTCATGCGTACGGCATCCGCTGCAGCAATCACCTGATTATATGCTTGGATGGCTTCGCTGTGTGTGGGATGCGTGTTCAGATACAGCCCGAGATCAACAGCGATGAAATCCAGTTCGGATAATTTTTTTAACAGTTCCTCTCGTTCCATTGTTACGCCTCCTTTGAAAAACGATATAAATTCCAGTCGGCACAATAAGGCATTACCAGCTCGGAAAAAACAGTGCCGCAAACAAGACTTTGTTCCTCATTAATGGGCGGAGTATAAGGCTGAGAAGGGATATAGGCCTGCGCCAGACCGATATGATTTATCACGCAGCTGCTGCAGTCCGCCACATTCATATCCGAAAGGGGAGAATCGGATTCAGGATTGTTGTTGCAGATGAAATTTCTGCACATTTCTTTCATAATGCTGCCTCCTTTTTTGTGTTTACAATATTATGATATGAAAAAGGCGGGGGTTGGTGCAAAAATAAAAACGAGGCAAAATCCGTAAAGAATTTTGCCTCGTTCTGTTTTACCGCTAGTTATATGGAAAATGGGTGAACGGGAGGGAGCTTCCATTTTCTATCAAGCGGAAAGCTTTGAATACCAGTATTTCCTCAATTAGGAAATATTCATACCGAATACCATACCAGCAACGATGATAGCGCCGATAGCGATAGGGTCGATGAATTTTACGATGAATTTGTAAGCAGGAGCCAGAGCAAATTTGTTTCTGCCGTAGCCTGTAGCTTCATCTACAGAGTTCTGAGGACCCCAGATCCAACCTACGAAGAATGTTGTAAAGAATGCACCCAGAGGCAGCAACAGTCTATCTGTCAGGTATTCCAGGAAGTCGCCGAAGATAGGGAACTGGATACCATCTCTGGAGATCCATACACCCTTCAGGTTCATGTAAACCTGAGACAGTGTGTACAGAGTACCAACGATAATCATTACGATGCTGCAGCCAACCAGAGCTTTCTTTCTTTCCCAGCCTTTTTCTTCTGTCAGGAATGCTACACAGCCTTCCAGAATGGAAGTAGAGGATGTGATTGCTGCAAAGAACAGCAGGAAGTAGAACAGCATACCGATGAACTGACCACCGGGGATAGCCATGAATACGCCAGCCAGTGTAGCGAAGCCGAAAGCGCCGCCCATACCGGGAGCGATACCTGTAGCGAATACAGCGGGGATGATCATGAAGCCTGCGAACAGAGCAACCAGAGTATCCAAAGTACATACGATTGCTGTGTTGGAAACCAGATTATCTTCGCTGGACAGGTAGGAAGCGTATGTGATCATAACGCCCATGCCAAGGGACAGGGAGAAGAACGCCTGACCCAGAGCTGTCAGAATAGCTGTACCGTTGATTGTGGACCAGTCAACATGCAGCATATATTTCAGACCTTCGTCTGCACCGGGCAGCGTACAGGATCTGATCATCAGACCAATCAGCAATACGAACAGGATAGGCATCAGAATTGTGGACATTTTTTCGATACCAGCTGTACCGTGGCTGATGATGAATGCTGTCAGGAACAGGAAAACGAAGCCCCAAACCAGAGCAGCAACAGGCAGGCCGTTAGCACCCAGCATATTCAGGAAGTAAGCCATGGGATCAGCCCATACTGCTTGAACATCTGTGATGTATGCAGCAATGTAGTACATTGCCCAGCCGCCAACCTGACAGTAGTAACATACGATGATGAACCCTGTCAGAACGCCCAGACCACCAATCCAAGCGAATTTTTCATTCAGCATTCTCAGAGCGCCTACAGAGCCTCTGTGTGTTTTACGACCGATTGTAAATTCAGCCATCATTACGGATGTACCTACTACTGCTACGATCAGCAGGTAGAT
>JAZQTP010000080.1:0-72372 GCA_045630845.1 Anaerotignum sp.
GAATTCATTTCCGCCGAGGAAAAGCCCAGATTTCAAGGATTTGCAGAGCAAATCTTGCACGAAGAAATCGGGCTTTATTCTTCTGTCCTAACTCGTCAAAATCCCATTGGGGCTTTGCCCCCTGCTAGCGGCTTTGCCGCAATGGATTTTGACGAAGGGTGTCGACTTTGTCGACACCCTCAAGCGATTTCCGAGAGGAAATCGCTTTTTTAAGCATCGCAGACAAATAGGGTTCTTAGGGTATGATTCCCTAAGCGGGAGTTTGCGGGTGGAACCCTCATAAAATAATAGATTTATTTTTCGTTGGATTCATCTATTTCACAGTTTTCCAAGGCATATTCCAGAAAGAGACCGATCAATTCATTTCTGCTATGTCCGGTCCTTGCGCAGATTTCTTCCAGATGCATTGCGATTTCATCCTTTATACGAATAGAGAATACCTTGTGTCCATCTTCGCCCTTCGGTTTCTTTGGTTTTACGATCAATTTTTTATTTTCCATGAAATCGCCTCCTTGCACATAGTTTATGATTGCAATTCGGTCATAAGATATGTTATATTTTATAACATAAAAATATTTGTTTGGGGGCGGTGGAGATGGAATTATACCGTGATATGTTATGCAGGATTCTGGAAACAGAAGAATTTGAGATATTGTTGCCAAAGTGGAATATGAAGGTGGAAGAAATGCTGGAATTGAAATGTTATCAGGCGTTGCAGGAAATCAAGCGGATTCTGGAGGATGAGGAACTGGATGACGAGGATTGTTTTGACCGCATAGAGAGGATAATCTCTGTTTTTGAGAAATTGGGCAGCGGGATTTATGATAGACATGACTTTGGCTGATAAAGGGGAAACGGAGAAAACTTTATTTGCCTTAGGCATGGCAAAAATGAATAAACGAAACAAAAAAGAGATTTTCGAGGGGAAATCTCTTTTTTAAGTATCGCAGATAAATAGGGTTCTTAGGGAATGATTCCCTAAGCGGGAGTTTGCGGGTGGAACCCTCATAAAATAATAGATTTATTTTTTGCGTGGATAGGGTTTGGATTCATCCGTTAATCCAAGTAAATAATCTGTACTGGTATTATGGAACAGTGCAAGACGAATCAAAATTTGTGTGGGAATATCCACTTCGCCACGCTCATAATTGCTGTAAATACGCTGACTACAATGGAGAATTTCAGCCATTTGTGTCTGCGTCATATCTTTATCTTCTCTTAAATCTCTGATTCTGCGGTACATATCTATCACCTCAAAACAAAGATAACTCTAGCGAGAAATCCGCTACTGATTTTAGCGAGAAAATCGCTAGAATATAATTGTGAGGTGATTATGATGGAATTATACCGCGACATGTTATGCAGGATTCTGGAAACGGAAGAATTTGAAATATTATTGCCGAAGTGGAACATGAAGGTGGAAGAAATGATGGAAATGAAATGTTATCAGGCGTTACAGGCGATCAAGCGGATTCTGGAGGAAGATGAACTGGATGATGAAGAATGTTTTGATCGCATTGAGAAAATTATTTCTGTGTTTGAGGCTTTAGGCAGCGGGATTTATGATAGGCATGATTTTGGATGATTCAGGAGAAACTTTTTTCACTTGTGAAAAGTTTCTCCTACGGCACTTTTCGTGCCTACCTCTTCAAAAACACGCTTACAAGGCGAAAAGACCTTGAGGGCTCTGCCCTCAACGCACCCGCAAGCCTTTGAAAAGGCTTGACCGAAACTTTTATTTGCCTTCGGCGTGTAAATAATGAGATAACGAAAAAATAAAAGCATATCCATTTGGATATGCTTTTTGTATCGGGTCAAGGGGGTGACCCCCTTGCAGGGGTGTTGGGGACAGCGTCCCCAAGGTCTTATTTATTTTTCAGATATTCGTCGATAGCAGCAGCAGCCTTTTTGCCGGCACCCATAGCCAGAATTACGGTTGCGGCACCGGTTACAGCGTCACCGCCGGCATATACAGCCTCTCGTGTGGTCTGGTTCGTTTCTTCGTTGACAACCAGACAGCCTTTTCTGTTTGTTTCCAGACCGTTTGTGGTGCTTCTAATCAGAGGGTTGGGGGATGTGCCGATGGACATAACAACTGTATCAACATCAATTATATAGTTGGAGCCTTCTACAGCTACGGGGCTTCTTCTGCCGGAAGCATCGGGTTCGCCCAGATCCATTTTCAGACATTCAATCCCACAAACCTGACCATTACCATTGTCGATGATTTTTACTGGGTTGCGTAGCAGATGGAATTCAATGCCTTCTTCCTTTGCATGGTGTATTTCTTCCAGACGAGCAGGCATTTCTGCTTCGGAACGACGGTATACGATATATACATGCTCAGCCCCCATACGCTTTGCACATCTTGCAGCGTCCATTGCAACATTACCGCCGCCAACCACTGCCACAGCCTTGGAGTTACGGATGGGCGTGTCGTATTCAGACAGGTACGCTTTCATTAGGTTGATTCTTGTCAGATATTCGTTTGCGGAGTATACACCTACCAGTGCTTCGCCGGGGATACCCATGAAGGAAGGTAAACCTGCACCCGTGCCTACGAACACTGCATTAAAGCCCATATCTTCGATGATTTCATCAATAGACAGAACCTTGCCGATTACCATATTAGTCATAATGTTTACGCCCATAGCAGATAGCTTGTCGATTTCTTTCTGCACGATTGCCTTAGGCAGACGGAATTCGGGGATACCATAAACCAGCACGCCGCCGGCTTTGTGGAATGCTTCAAACATGGTTACTTCGTAGCCCTGCTTTGCCAGATCGCCCGCACACGCCAGAGAGGAGGGGCCGGAACCGATCACGGCGACCTTTTTGCCGTTGGAAGTGGGTTTTTGGGGCATTTCATCGCAGTTTGTCATATACCAATCCGCAACGAAGCGCTCCAGACGACCAATGGCTACTGCTTCGCCCTGAATGCCGCGTACACATTTGGATTCGCACTGGCTTTCCTGTGGGCAAACACGGCCACATACTGCGGGCAGTGCGTTTGTGGAAGTGATTACTTTGTAAGCTTCCATAAAATCGCCTGCTGCTACTTTTTCAATAAATTCGGGGATACGCACATTTACGGGGCAGCCGTTTACGCAGGGTTTGTGTTTGCAGTTCAGGCATCTGGTTGCTTCTTCGATTGCCATTTCTGCTGTGTAGCCCAGAGCTACTTCCTCAAAGTTTTTATTTCTCACATCAGGTGCCTGTTCGGGCATTTTGATTTTTTCCAGACTCATATTTGCCATGATGCTTCCGCCTCCTTATTTGATTAAATCGTTTGCCAGTTTATCCATACGGCAGATGTGTGTTTCTGTCAGTTCTGCCTCTCTTGCTTTGTAGATGGAGTTGCGGTTCATCAGTTCGTCAAAGTCTACTTCGTGACCATCAAAGTCGGGGCCGTCTACGCAGGCAAATTTAATCTTGCCGCCAACTGTGACACGGCAGCCGCCGCACATACCTGTGCCATCAATCATGATGGGGTTCAGGGATACGATTGTCTTAATAGCGAAGGGTTTTGTTGTGAGACTGACAAATTTCATCATGGGGATGGGGCCGATGGCAATGACAGCGTCATAATTGTTTCCTGCTTCGATCAGGGATTTCAGTTTGTCTGTTACAAAGCCCTGTTCGCCCATAGAGCCATCATCTGTCATCAAGAAGAAGTTTGTGGAAACAGCTTTCATTTCGTCTTCCAGAATTACAATGTCTTTGTTTCTGAAGCCTGCGATAACATCTACTTCCACACCCAGTTCATGCAGTGCTTTTGCCTGCGGGTATGCAATGGCACAGCCTACGCCGCCGCCAACGACAGCAACCTTTTTCATACCCTCGTATTCTGTTGCAACACCCAGAGGGCCTACGAAGTCCAGAATTGTATCGCCGATTTCTTTTGCGGCCAGCATTTTTGTAGACAAACCAACTTTCTGGAAGATGATGGTTACTGTGCCTTTTTCTCTGTCATAGTCTGCAATCGTCAGAGGCACTCTTTCGCTTAATTCATCTACGCGGAAGATGATGAACTGACCGGCTTGCGCCTTCTTTGCTACGAAAGGTGCTTCGATTTCCAGCAGGGTTACCATGCTGTTAAGCTCTCTTTTATTTACAATACG
Organism: Anaerotignum sp.; assembly: GCA_045630845.1. Taxonomy (GTDB): domain Bacteria; phylum Bacillota; class Clostridia; order Lachnospirales; family Anaerotignaceae; genus Anaerotignum_A. The sequence continues at coordinate 4,122 of JAZQTP010000080.1, forward strand.
AAACATGAGATTTCATTCCTTTCTCTATGTACTCTTTGTGGTTGATTTTTGCCGAAAGGCTTTTCTTTCGGCACATTTTCAGTTAAGATATTACTAATTTTAATCATAGCATAAATAAATATGGGAAAAAAGATGGGAAAAATACTATTTTTATACGGAAATAAAGGGATAAGTTTATAGGAAACGAACAATCTTGTGGGGCGATTTTTGTCCCGGCAAAAGAGGGGGAATCTGTGATGGAGGATAAGAGATATACACTGGATGATTTCGTGGAGGTTATGAAGACGCTGCGAGGAGAAAATGGCTGCCCTTGGGATCGGGTGCAGACACATGAAAGTCTGCGGATGGATATACTGGAAGAAGCCTATGAAGTGGCGAATGCTATTGATAATAACGATATGTCAAATCTCTGCGAGGAGCTGGGGGATGTGCTGATGCAGGTGGTATTCCATGCCCGTATCGAAGAAGAAAAAGGAGAGGATGCAGCTTTTACGCTGGAGGATGTCATTCGTGGCATTGGGGAAAAGATGGTTTATCGTCACCCTCATGTGTTTGGCAACGGTGAAGTGAAGGCAGATACGCCAGAGCAGGTGCTGGTCAACTGGGAAGCCTTGAAAAAGGTTGAGAAGAATACAAAGACGCAGACAGATGCGATGAATAGTGTGCCGGAAGCACTGCCTGCGCTTATTCGTGCAAGAAAGGTGCAGAAGAAGGCCGCTGATGTCGGATTTGATTTTCCTGTGATTGCCGATGCCTTTCAAAAGGTATATGAAGAATTAGAGGAGTTAGAGGATGCTGTAAGGGCTGAAAATGGGGATATTGAAGAGGAATTTGGGGATTTATTGTTCTCATTGGTGAATATATCGCGATTTTTGAAAATAAATCCAGAGTTTGTCTTGACAAAAGCTATCAAAAAGTTTATAAATAGATTTGAGTATATTGAGAAATCCGTCCTTTTTCAAGAGAAGAACCTCTCTGATATGATGCTGGAGGAAATGGATTCACTCTGGGACGAGGCGAAAATTGCGCTTCGGACAAAGAAATAATAGATAAGGATTTATTTTAGGAGGTAAACAAAATGAACAAATCTGAACTGGTTGCAGCAATCGCTGAAAAAGCCGAAATGAGCAAAAAAGACGCTGAAAAAGCATTGAGAGCGTTTGAAGAGGTTGTGACAGAAGCGCTGGCGGCAAATGACAAAGTACAGCTGGTTGGCTTCGGTACATTCGATGTTGCAGAAAGAGCAGCGCGCGAAGGTAGAAACCCTCAGACAGGCAAAGCAATGCCTATTCCTGCTTCTAAAGCACCCAGATTCAAAGCTGGTAAAGCGCTGAAGGATGCAATCAACAAATAATCAATTCCTTAATGGAATCGAGCCCTTTCTGTGGAAGAAAGGGCTTTTCTTCTATTTATATTGAAGAAAGGGGTAAGCTATGAGAATTGATAAATTTCTAAAAGTATCGAGAATCATAAAAAGGCGCACCATTGCCAATGAAGCCTGTGATGCTGGAAGGGTATCCATTAACGGAAAGGTGGTAAAGGCTGGCACAGAGGTAAAGATTGGTGATATTATAGAGATACAGTTTGGCAGTAACACAACGAAGGTTGAGGTTTTGGATCTAAAGGAATCCACCAAAAAAGAAGATGCTGCGGGGATGTATAAATCTGTGTGATGAGTTACGAAAGATAGAAAAGGCGCATTTCGGCGTCTTTTTTTACTCTATAAGAAATTTCGTTTCTTATAGAGCAAAAACCCTCCGGGGGATCGCACTGCGGCGGCAAGGTAGTCAGTCGCTAGCGACACCGCCGCAGGCGGAGAATCTCGCAAAGCGAGATTCTTTTTTTATTTTCTCTGCATATCTTGATGCAGGGGGTGGATTTATGGCAGAAGAAAAACGGAAAAACAGCAGACATACGATACAAATAGAGGAGCGGGAGCGGCTTACTGTTAGTGGGGTGCTAGAGGTGGTATCTTTCGATGAAGATGGAATCATGATGGAAACAGGTTGTGGGATGCTTCTAATCAAGGGGAGTGGACTGCACATTGGCAGATTAGACCTGGAGAGTGGAGATGTGGCTGTAGATGGAAATATCGATTACATCAGTTATTCTGATGGTAATTTTTCGGAAAAGCATTCCATATTGGGCAGGTTGTTTCGCTAAGGAGGGAAAAGCATGATCCTTTCTTTGTATGGGCAGGCGAGGCTTTTTTTTCTGACGATATTGATAGGTGGATGTTTGGGACTGGCATACGATGGGATTCGTTTGTTTCGTCGGAGCGTATCGCATAAAAGGCTATGGATACAGATGGAGGATGGGCTGTTCTGGTTGTTTGGGGTATTTTGTGTTTTTAGAGTAATGCTGCGGGCGAGCAGCGGTGAAATCCGGTTTTTCTCTATACTTGGTTTGTTTGGCGGAATGGGACTATATTTCTTGAGTTTGAGCCGTCTGGTTATACCGATAGGGGAAAGGGCTCTAAGGTACGGGAAATTATTTTTATGCATACTCTTGCAGATAATTTGGACACCATTTCGGCTGCTTTTTCAACTTTTTGGCTATCCGTTGCGGAAAATAGGCAATTTTTGCGAAAAGAAAAGAAAAAAACTATTGCAATCATGGAAACTTTATGTAAAAATAAAAACACAGCATTTTAGGAAGGATTGGAGGATACTCCATCGAAAAAAAAGTGGCAGGGGACGGGAACATGGGAAAGATTAGAAGAACTAAAAAAAATCGAACTCTGTCCGGAGTCATGGTACATATGTTTTTGCTAGTATTCTTGGGAACGGTTTCGGTGGGGATTGGAAAACAGGCAATCCGGTATCAAGAAGTGAAAGAGGAGCTGGCTTTGGTGACTGCGGAAATTCAAGCAGAAAAAGAAAAACAGATGGACTTTGACAACCGCAAGGCATATTATCAGAGCGACAGCTATATTGAAAAGATTGCAAGAGAGCAGCTGGGAATGATAAAATCCAATGAAATCATCTATGTCAATCGTAGTGAGTGAGATATTTGGAATTTGAAAAAGGTCTTGACATTTTTTATATGAAAAGCTATACTGAGTAGGTATTGTGGCGGAGTAGCTCAGTTGGCTAGAGCATACGGTTCATACCCGTAGTGTCGGGGGTTCAAATCCCTCCTCCGCTACCATTCCTTATGGCCCGTTGGTCAAGCGGTTAAGACGCGGCCCTCTCACGGCTGAAACAGGGGTTCGATTCCCCTACGGGTCATCCGTGCAATTTATTATTAAATATATTAAAATTATGGAAGTTTAGCTCAGCTGGGAGAGCATCTGCCTTACAAGCAGAGGGTCACAGGTTCGAGCCCTGTAACTTCCATTTTTATTACCCTGAAAACCATGCAGCGCAAAAAACCAAAACGGTAAAGAAGGAAAGCTTGCTTTCACGCTTTACCGTTTTGGTTTTTTGCGATATATGGCGCCAGCCATAATGAGTAAAGTCGTGGACTTTACGAATGTGAGCATGGTTTTCAGTCGAGAACGAGAGGAGCTTGCTTTCACGCTTTACCGTTTTGGTTTTTTGCGTTGCATGGTTTTCATAAAAATAAAAAAGCGACAGAGCCGTAGCAATGCCGCCGTTTTTTTTAATAAAGCCTCTATCTGTCGCAGAAGAAAAGTCAGAGAATGGGTGTATGTCTGCAAAAGGCAGATCTGTCTTTTCCGCTGAAGCGCAGCCCTTTGGTGTGTGCCGCAGGAAAAGGTAGAACAAAGTGTGGACAGCACTTGCTTCTATTTTTCCAACGATACCTGCCGCCGTTTTGCACAACAAAGGCTGTATTAACATCGGGAAAATCACAGGCGGAATAAAAGGAAACGCCTGTTTTTCGGGGTTTTTACAGGTTCTACATACTGACAGATACCCCCGTCAGATTTTCATGGAGCATATTATATACAAAATTCGACGGGTTGTCAATTAGAAAGAAATAGGTATTGATAAAAACATACTTTCGCCTGTATAATAAAAAGAAATGCCCTGCTTGTAGCGGGACATAAAATACTATGGTTGAAGGAGCAATGACCGATGAGATATGAAGGTACTGTATATAGACCACCCAGTGAGGCGGGAAGCCTTATCATTCAGCTGACAATCGGCTGTGCAAGAAATACCTGCACATTCTGCAATATGTATAAGGATAAGAAATTCCGTATCCGTCCCTTGGAGGAGGTTGTGGAGGATCTTGCTATGGCACGGAAATACTATAGCCGTATCAAAGTACGCCGCATTTTTCTGGCGGATGGCGATGCGCTGATCGTGAGAACACAGGATCTGTTGTATATTTTGGATAAGTGCCATGAATATTTCCCCGAATGTGAACGGATTTCTGTTTACGGCGCACCGAAGGATATTTTGCATAAAACACCAGAGGAGCTGAAGCAGCTGAAGGATGCCGGTCTGGATATGGTTTATATGGGGCTGGAAAGTGGTGCAGATGAAGTACTTTCCTTTGTAAAAAAAGGTGTGACTGCGGATGAAATGATTGAAGCAGGACAGAAAGTGCGGGCTGCGGGGATGACAGTGTCCATTACGGTGATTTCCGGCTTGGGCGGCAAAAAATATTGGAGAGAGCACGCGCTGGGTAGTGCAAGAGTTATTTCTGCAATTAAGCCGGAATATGTAGGCTTTCTGACCTTGATGATTGAGCCGGGGACGGAAATGCATGATCAGTATAACCGTGGCGAGATTGAACTGCTTTCTCCTTATGAGGTGTTGGATGAAACAGAGCTTTTTATCCGCAGTGTAGATGCAGAGGGAACGATGTTCCGCTCCAATCATGCTTCCAATTATATTCCTCTTGGTGGTACGCTGAATGGAGAGAAGGATAAGATTCTGGGGCAGATCGAAATGAGTAGACAGAAAAGCAAATTCAGACCGGATGTGTTCCGTGGCTTGTAAATATTGGAAAGGAACCGAGCCTGCGTGACGAAAGCGGGCGTGTAAGGAGTTTTGTAGTATGGCGTGGCTTGGCTTTGTCACATGGATAACGATATATTGGTGCATATTTCTTGCGGTGACTACGGGGCGTGTAGGCTGGGGACTGATTTGTGGCTGGCTGATCCCTATTTTTTCCATGGCGGTCAGTTTTGAGGAAGGTATGCAGGTGAATGGACTGATGTTTCTGATCTGTATTCTGATGTTTTTCGCTTGTCGCAAAGGACTGTTGGAAATTAGGGGCTGGAATATCAAACAGCGCAGGCAGCATCCTGCTTTGTTCTGGGGCTTGTTCTTTTTGGGATTTTTATTGATATTTTACAGTGTTGCGCAGGCACAGATACAGGGGTATATTTTGAATATTCAGGGATGGGGCAGTGAAAATATGCTGATACTTCGGCTGGCAGTTACCATCCTTCCGCTGCTTTTGCTGAATTATGTATATACATCGCAGATATATACGGGAATTGACCGCATGAGGCTGAAACAGCGAGAGTTAATCCTTCTGGAAAGCCGCTGTTTTATTTCCAATGAAACCGGTGCGGAAAAAATTGCCCGACAGGGATATTATTTGGAAGGGATTCATAATGGAATTACCTATCATTTCCAGTTGACAAAACGAACCTTTCATATGCTGAAAAGAGAAAAGACGCTAAAGCTACAGATTCAAACGGGGCTTTTTGGCGGGATTTATATTACAGAGTTGGAGAATCCGGAATTTTTCAAGCGTATACGCCGTATGGACAGAAAAGTGGCAAAAATTGGCGCAGGTCTTTTCTTTCTGGCAGCAGCCTTTGGTGTATGGTTGTTCTGGTTTTGCTGAACTTTTGCCTCGAACAAATTGGTTTGGGGCTTTTTTATTTGCCCTGCCGCATATATTGGGGATAGAAGGGGGCGGAGTTGTGAAAAAAATTCTGGGATTTCTGTTTTTTTATTCTGTGCTGGGAGCATTGCTTTTGCCATTGATGATAACGCTGCTTTGCAATGGTTTTGGCAAGTCGTTTCCGCAAGAGGCAGCGGGGTTTTCTGCGTTTTTGGTACAATCTGTATAATACAGAAAAGAAAAGGGATATCTATTTTTTGCAGAGAGAATAAAAATAGACTCCGAGGGCAACAATAGCCTCGGAGGTGCTATGGATATGAAAAATAATGAAAAGAATACAGCCCGTAGGGTGCAGACAGCTGCACTGTGTTGCTGCCTTTGTTTATTGGCAGTGGGGGCAGGAGTGACTTATCGTGCTTTTGAACGCAGTCAGGGAGAGCCTTTAGCGGAAACGGTGGAGCAGCCGGTTGCTGCTGTGCAAACGCCAACCATAGAGGTGGCGCAGATGGAGAGAAATAAGAGAAGCAATGCTCATGGAGAGGGGGCGAAGGCGGCAGAACCGAAGCAGGAGGAAAAGGAGAAAACAAAACCTGTATTTTTCTATCCACTATCAGGAGAACTGCTTTTGCCCTATAGCGTCGACCATGCGATTTATGATCCCACATTGAAGCAGTATCGCACCAATGCATCCATCAGCTTAGCTGCAGAGCAGGGAACAGCGGTGCAGGCGGCAGCAGATGGTACAGTAAAGGCGATCCACAGAGATGAGAAGGCGGGGCATACTGTTATACTTTCCCATGACGCAGGTTGGCAGACTAGCTATGGACAGCTAGAAGGCGCATTGCAGGTGCAAGAAGGTGAGCGCGTGGTGCAAGGACAAACCTTGGGAACGATTGCGATGCCAACGAAATATGGTGCTGGTCTGGGAACACATCTGGAATTTGCCATGGAGCAGAATGGGGAGAGAAAAGACCCATTGCTGCATCTAAAAAAAGAATAATACAAGGTGGAAGAAGAAGTCTGAAAGGACTTCTTTTTCTTTATGCTATTGAGAAAAATATTTTTTGATTGATGGAATTGCGGCGAATTTCTATCTTTTTTGCAGAAATTACTTTACGAAATGAGAGAAAAAGGATAGAATAATAAGACAAGAGTAATCCGAGAAACATGGGGGGATGCCAAATGAAGCGTTTGTCTATTGTAAAAGGTGATATTGTAAAAATGAAAACAGACGCCATTGTCAATGCAGCAAATACATCTTTGCTGGGTGGCGGAGGTGTGGATGGTGCAATCCATCGGGCGGCTGGTCCGGAGCTTCTGGCGGAATGCGAAACATTGCATGGCTGTGTTACCGGTGAAGCGAAAATTACAAAAGGCTATAAGCTAAAGGCGAAATATGTCATCCATACACCAGGGCCTATCTGGCGTGGAGGTAAATGGGGAGAAGAAGAATTACTGGCAAATTGTTATAAGAACAGTTTGGCGCTGGCAAAGGAATATGATGTAAAGACCATTGCATTTCCATCCATTAGTACGGGGGTATATCGTTTTCCTGTAGATCAAGCGGCGCGGATTGCGCTTAGGGAGATACTGTCTTTTTTGGAGGCGGAAACAACGATAGAGCAGGTAACGATTGTTTGCTTTGATGAGAAAACAAAAGAATATTATCTGGATGCGTTGGCAGACTTGCAAGTATGAAATATAGAAATAGGAGAAAAAACTTTGGATTATCGGATCTGAAGTTTTTTTGTTTTATAAGCGGATATGTTTGCGAGAAAATATGAAAGACTTTCTGAAGCGGAAGCATATCTGGAAGCTGCAAAAGGGTACTCTTTCTGGAGGGTTTATTTGGGGATAGAGGGGGTGGTTTTTTATGCATACAATGCAAGAAAACATTTTATGTAAAGTTATGTGCATTATGTAGGGAAATATGCTTTGGAGGATGGTGGGAGAAAGCGCTTTGAGTTATCCACATCGAAAATGGTGAAATCAGCAGTTTTCCACAAAGTTATTCACATTATCCACAATGAAGAGTGAAAAAAAGAGCGAAAAAAGGAGAGCGGATGCAGTTTTTTGTGGAAATGTGAAAAGCTTGAAAAACAGCCGTTTCTGATTTTGCATAAAATTTACTGAAACTCATAAAAAGAATTATGGAAACAGGGAAAAGAATGATTTACAAAAATTTTTGTTGGCAGTATCGATGAAATTTTAGAAAAAATTTTATACTTTTTTGGCAGAAGAAAAAAGGGATTTGAAAATATATGGAGAATAATAACAGTAAACAGAGATACTGTTTTGTATTTGCGTCAGATCGGCAAAGCCGTTTTGATATATTTCATCGATCTTCCGAAGCGGAGGATCACGAAGGGAGTTGTTTTTATGCGTTACAACATTATTGGTAAGAACATTGATGTATGGGACAAAACAAAGGAAATGGTTGAAAAGAAAATGGATCGTGTGGAAAAGCTGTTCCCTGCGGATACAGAAGCAACCATCACATTGAGTTTGGAAAAACTGGTTTCCACTGTTGAGATCACCATCCCTATGAATAAAAGATTTGTGCGGGCGGAAGTACAGGATCCCGATATGACTGCGGCTATGGATAAAGCTGTGGACATTTTGGAGGGACAGGTTGTTCGTTATAAAAAGCGAATGCGTACAAAAGTGCGTGGTGGTGCAGGTATTTATGCAGCAGAATATGCGGCGATTCTGGTTCCGGAAGAAGATCTGGATGATGAACCGATGGTAAAAATCGAAAAGGTGAAACATTTTGAAGTGAAGCCTATGGATGCAGAAGAAGCGGTTATGGAAATGGAACTGGTGGGACATAACTTCTTTGTATTCCGTAATGGCGAAACAGATGAAGTAAATGTTGTTTATAAGAGAAAGAACGGAACTTACGGTCTGATTGAACCGGAATATTGATGAAAAAGAATAGAGGGATGCTTCGGCATCCCTTTTCTATTTCATAATTTCTATCGCCAAGAGGATAATTATATGATAGGATAGAAACAGAAATGTTGGAATGGGAGGACAAAAAATGGCTAAGCTGTATTTTAGATATGGCGTGATGGGCAGCTCTAAGTCGGCGCAGGCGCTCATCACTAAATTCAATTATGAAGAACAGGGGATGCGGGTGTGGCTACTGAAGCCTGCCGCAGACACCAGAAATGGTGTGGGGAATGTTTATTCCCGCATTGGCTTGGAGCAGCCTGCGGATGCCGTGACAGCAGAGATGGATCTATTCCGTATTTTCCGCGATAGAGAACGGGAATTTAATGATGTAATTATTGTGGATGAGGCACAGTTTCTGGAGCCTACCCATGTAGAGCAGCTGAGAGATATTGTGGATCATTATAATGTGCCAGTGTTTTGCTTTGGATTGCGGACGGATTTTCGCACTAAAATGTTTCCCGGCAGTGCAAGACTTTTTGAACTGGCGGATTCTATTTCTGAGCTGAAAACCGTTTGCACCTGCGGCGGAAAAGCGACGGTCAATGCAAGGCTTGATGAAAAGGGTGGGATTGTTACCGACGGAGAGCAGTTTTTGCTGGGTGGCAATGAAAGCTATCGCCCCATGTGCTATAAATGCTGGAAAAGGGCGCAGCAAGATGTTGCCCAAGGTTAAAAAAGCGGTGCAAAGGAGTAGATAACTTTGTTTTTTTCGGCAAATAGTCCGTGTTTTGAGAAAAATAAGCAGCTTTATCGTACAGATTTCTGAAAGTGCAGGAACGAACCCCCGAAATACACAAGTTTTCCTTGTGTGCGGGGGTATTCTTCTGTTATACTATAATAATGTAAAAGTCTGCCTGTCGGCGGAGTAGATATGAGAAGCAGAAACAGACAAAGAAGAATGAAAAAATGAGGTGAACCAAATGGGTTTATTGGAAAAAATTTTCGGTAATTACAGTGAAAAGGAAATTAAAAAGATTAAGCCTATCGTTGCGAAAATTGAAAGTATGGCTCCCGAATACGAAGGGTATTCCGATGAGGAGCTGAGAGCAAAAACACAGGAATTTAAGGAACGCCTGGCACAGGGGGAAACCTTGGATGACATTCTGCCGGAAGCTTTTGCGGTGGTAAGAGAGGCATCTTCTCGTGCGCATGTGCTGAATATGCGTCACTTCCCCGTACAGTTGATGGGTGGTATCATTATGCATCAAGGGCGAATTGCAGAAATGAAGACCGGTGAAGGTAAAACACTGGTGGCAACGCTGCCTGCCTATCTGAACGCACTGGAAGGAAAAGGCGTTCATGTTGTTACAGTCAATGACTATCTGGCGCAGCGTGACGCGGAGCAGATGGGACAGGTATACAGATTCCTTGGGTTGAGTGTAGGCTGTATCCTTAACAGCATGGATAATGATGAGAGAAGAGCAGCTTATGCCTGTGATATTACTTATGGCACAAACAATGAATTTGGCTTTGACTATCTGCGTGATAACATGGTTGTGCGCAAGGAAAACATGGTGCAGAGAGATTTGCATTATGCCATCATCGACGAAGTGGACTCTGTTCTGATCGACGAAGCCAGAACACCGCTGATTATTTCCGGCAGCGGCTCCAAGTCGACAGACCTATATCGTATCGCGGATATGTTTGTAAAGAAGCTGAAGAAAGGCCGTATCCTGAATGAAGCGGAAGCGATGAATGCGCTGATGAAGGAGGAAATTCAGGAGGAGGGGGACTTCGTTCTGGATGAAAAGGCAAAATCCGTCGTGCTGACACAGGAAGGTGTGGAAAAGGCGGAAAAATTCTTCCAGGTGGAAAACCTTTCTGATCCTGAAAATCTGGAGCTGCAGCATCATATCAACAATGCGCTGAAAGCGAACTACAATATGCATCTGGATAAGGATTATGTTATCCATGAGGGAGAAATTGTAATCGTTGATGAATTTACAGGCCGTATGATGCCCGGCAGAAGATACTCCGATGGTCTGCATCAGGCTATTGAAGCGAAAGAAAATGTGCAGGTACGCAGAGAAAGCCAGACACTGGCAACGATTACTTTCCAGAATTACTTTAATAAATACAGCAAGAAGAGCGGTATGACCGGTACGGCAAAGACCGAGGAAGATGAATTCCGTAATATCTACGGAATGGATGTCATCGAGATTCCTACTAATCTGCCTGTGCAGAGAAAAGACCATGAGGATGTGGTTTACCGTACAGAAGCGGGTAAATTCCGTGCGGTTGTTCGCGAAATTGTGGAAGCCTATGAAAAAGGGCAGCCGGTACTGGTGGGTACGGTTACCATTGAAAAATCCGAAATCCTCAGCAAAATGTTGAAGATGGAAGGCGTGAAGCATCAGGTGCTGAACGCAAAATACCATGCACAGGAAGCAGAAATCGTTGCGCTGGCAGGGCAGAAAGGTGCGATCACCATCGCTACAAATATGGCGGGTCGTGGTACGGATATTAAGCTGGGAGAAGGTGTGCCGGAGTTGGGCGGGCTGAAAATCATTGGTACAGAACGCCATGAATCCAGGCGTATTGACAATCAGCTGCGTGGTCGTTCCGGCCGTCAAGGCGACCCCGGTGAATCTCGTTTCTATATTTCTCTGGAAGATGATCTGATGCGTTTGTTTGGCTCTGAAAGAACGATGAAGCTGGTAGATGCGATGGGAATGACGGAGGATGAGCCTATCGAAGCGGGTATGCTGACAAAAGCCATTGAAGGTGCGCAGAAAAAGGTGGAAGGCAATAACTTTGCGATTCGTAAGCAGCTTCTGGAATATGATCAGGTTATGAATGAGCAGAGGGAAATTATTTATAAGGAAAGAAAGCGTGTGCTTTATGGTGAAAACCTCAGAGATAGTATCCTTTCTATGGTAGAAGAAGTGGTAGAGCGTGCTGTGGATACCCACATGAATGACGATCAGCTGCCGGAAGAATGGGATATGCTTGCTTTTGGTGAAACACTGGCAAAGGTGATTCCGATTGGCAAGGTCAACTTCAAAGAGGGCGTTCTGGAAACCATGACCAAGGATAAGCTGAAGGATAGCTTGAAGAAGCTGGGGGTTCAGCTGTATGAGCTGAAAGAAAAGGAAATCAGCCAGAATGTACCTGAGGGCGAGGAAAGAATGCGTGAGCTGGAGCGTGTAGTGATGCTGCGTGTGATCGATCAGAAATGGATGGATCACATTGACGATATGGATCGTATGCGTCAGGGCATCGGGCTGCATGCCTATGCGCAGAGAGATCCTCTGACAGAATATAAATTTGCTGCTTATGATATGTTCGATGAAATGAGTATGCATATTCAGGAGGAAACCCTCCGCATTCTGTACCGTGTCCGTGTGCAGACACAGGTGCAGAGAGAAGAAGAACAGCGTCCGATGTTTACCAATAAGGATGAATCTCTGGTGAAGCAGCCGAAAAAACGCGTAGATGAAAAGGTCGGCAGAAATGATCCTTGTCCCTGCGGCAGCGGCAAGAAGTACAAACAGTGCTGCGGCAGAAACGCCTGAGGCTTGACCTTTGCAGGAATAGAAGAATATAAAAAACCATCCATATTTCATTTATGAAGGAGATGATTTTACATGTTCGAATTAGAACAGATTCGTCTGGGACTTTCTGGTTATGACGAAAAATTAGAAGAAATGGGCGCCTCCCTTGATATAGCTGGTGCTAAGGATAAAATTGCTGAATTAGAAGAGCTTTCTGCCGATCCTGATTTCTGGAATGACTTGGAAAAAAGCCAGAAAACATTGCAGCAGCTGAAAGCACTGAAAAATAAGGTTGGTAAATTTGAGAGCCTTGTGACAACACACGACGACATCCTGACGCTGATTGAAATGGGGATCGAAGAGCAGGATGAAAGCGTATATGAAGAAGTAAAAGCATTGAATGACACATTTCTGGAAGAATTTGAGAAGCTGCGTATTGCAACGCTGCTGGATGGCGAGTATGACAGAAATAATGCTATCATTACACTGCACGCCGGTACAGGCGGCACGGAAGCCTGCGACTGGACGAATATGCTGTATCGTATGTACACAAGATGGGCACAGAAGGCGGGCTATGAAGTAGAGCTGCTGGATATGCTGGACGGCGATGAAGCAGGTCTGAAATCCGTAACATTCCAGCTGAATGGCGAAAATGCCTATGGCTATATGAAATCCGAAAAGGGTATCCATCGTCTGGTGCGTGTATCTCCTTTCGACAGTGCCGGCAGAAGACAGACATCCTTTGCTTCCTGTGATGTTATGCCGGAAATCGAAGATGATACAGAAATCGAAATCAAACCCGACGACATCCGTATCGACACATACAGAGCCAGCGGTGCCGGCGGTCAGCATGTCAATAAAACATCTTCTGCCATTCGTATTACGCACTTCCCTACCGGCGTAGTGGTAGCCTGTCAGGAGGAAAGAAGCCAGTTTGCCAATAAGGATAAAGCTTTCAAAATGCTAAAATCCAAGCTGTTGGCGCTGAAGCTGGAAGAACAGATGCAGAAGCTGGCTGAGATTCGTGGGGAAACAAAAGAAATCGGATGGGGCAGCCAGATCCGTTCCTATGTATTCATGCCCTACACAATGGTAAAAGACCATCGTACCGGTCAGGAAACGGGCAAGGTAGACGCAGTGATGGACGGCGAGATCGACGATTTCATGAGTGCATATCTGGCTTGGATCCACAGCTGATTTTTTGGAGGAATAAGCCTTGAAAGAAATCAGAATCACAAAAAATGAGGAAAATCAGCGGATGGATAAGTTCCTGCTGAAATATATGAACAAGGCGACGAAGGGCTTTCTTTATAAGATGCTTCGGAAAAAGCGTATCAAATTGAATGGCGGCAGAGCAGAGGGAAACGAACTGCTCCAAGCGGGAGATATGATTCAGCTTTATCTGGCGGAGGACACCATTGCTTCCTTTATGGAGGAGAAGGCTGTGGCACAGGCAAAGCAGAATTTCGGCGTTATCTACGAGGATGAGGATATTCTTGTGGTGAATAAGCCGGCGGGGCTTTTGACGCATCCCGAAAGAGCCGATGACAGAGATACGCTGATCGACCAGATTCTCTATTATCTGTATCAGAAAGGAGAATATGTGCTGGAGGCGAACAGCAGCTTTACGCCTGCCCTTTGTAATCGGCTGGACAGAAATACCAGCGGACTTGTGATTGCAGGCAAAACCCTCAGAGGGGTGCAGGCGGTCAATGAAACCATCCGCAATCATAAATTGGATAAATATTATCTGACACTGGTGGCGGGAGAAATTCGCCATGCCGGAGAGATTACCGGCTATCTCACCAAGGATGCAGACAAAAATCAAGTGCGTATTTCTAAGCAAGAGGGTGAGGGTGCAAGGACATTGACAAAATTTCGCCCCATTGCCCATGCAAAAGGGTATACGCTGCTGGAGATTCATCTGATTACAGGGAAAACGCATCAGATTCGCGCCCATATGCAGTCCATTGGGCATCCTGTAATCGGTGACAGAAAATATGGTTCGGAACATTCGAACGAAAAATTCCGTAGGGAATATGCCCTTTCCAATCAATTCCTGCACGCTCTTCGTGTGGAGTGGAAGGAAAAGGAAGGTTTTTTGGGCTATCTGTATGGAAAGGAAATGACGGCACCCCTGCCGAAAACGCTGCAAAATATCTGCGATGGGCTTTTCGGTAAGGGCGAATAAGAAACATTTGAAGGAGGAGCGTATATGAAAGCCATTATTCTGGCGGCAGGGTATGCCACGAGATTATATCCCTTGACATTGCATATGCCTAAGGCTTTACTCCCCATTGGTAAAAAACCGATTATTGACCATATCGTGGCACAGATGGACACCGTGGCAGAGCTGGATGAAATTTATGTTGTTTCCAACGATAAGTTTGCGGGGCATTTTGAAGAATGGGCAAAAACAGCAAAAAGCCGTGTGCCCATCCGTGTATTGAATGACGGCACAACAGATGATTCCAATAAACGCGGTGCCATTGGCGATATTTCTTTCGTAATCACACAGGCAAAGATTGATGATGATTTGATGGTCATTGCCGGAGATAATTTTTTTACATACTCGTTGAAAGATTATGTGGAATTTTTTCGGGAAAAAGATAGAGATTGTGTCTGCGTTAAAATCTGGGAGGATGAAAGCCAGCTTTCCCAATTTGGGATTGCTCTTTTGGATGAAGCAGGTAAGGTGCTGGATATAGAGGAAAAACCTGCTAAGCCCAAATCCAATACAGTTGTCTTTGCGGCGTATCTTTATAAAAAGGAAACAGTGCCGATGATTGCAGAATATTTGGCGGCGGGTAATAAGCCGGATGCACCGGGGAACTTTCCTGCGTGGTTATATCAGAGAAAAGAAGTTTATGCATACACTTTTAGCGGGGAATGCTATGACATCGGAACGCCGGAAAGCTATCACGAGGTATGTGATATTTACAAGGATATGGATTGATATAAAGCCGTTCAAAATCGGACGGCTTTTTTCCCGTTTTAATATGAAAGTCCGTGCAAGTGGCTGCGCAAATGCACAAATGCCTTTGTGGATTTACGCAGACATTTGACGGACAGAATGTATTTGAAAGGAGAATATCCAAAATGGAATGGATTGAAGTATTTGTATCAACCAGTCAGATAGGGCTGGAGCCTGTGGAGGCGGTGCTGTATGAATGTGGGCTGACAGGGCTGATGATTCATGATGAATCCGACTTTGCGGAATTTCTGGAAAATCCCCATAGAGATTGGGACTATGTTGCCGATGAGCTGGTAGAGGAAAAAGAGCAGCTGGTAACAGGCATTACATTCTTTGTCAGAGATAACCTTTACGGCAGAGAACAGCTGGCGCAGATCAAAGCGGCATTGGCGGCAGCGAAGGAAGCCGAAAAGGAGTTGGAGCTGGGTTCCTTGGAGCTGACGATGAAAAATGTGCAGGAGGAAGACTGGGCAAACAGCTGGAAAAAATATTTCAAGCCTTTCCCTGTTGGTGAAAAAATTATGATTAAACCCTCTTGGGAAGAATTGACAGAGCCTACAGATAAAATGGTGCTGAAAATTGATCCCGGTCATATCTTTGGCACAGGTACTCATGAAACAACACAGCTTTGCATGGAGCTGATTGAAGCGTATGTGAAAAAAGACGATATGGTTTTGGATATTGGCTGCGGCAGCGGCATCCTGTCCATTGCATCTCTGCTTTTGGAAGCGAAAGAAGCGGACGCAGTGGATATTGATCCCAATGCCATCCAGATTGCTTATGAAAACAGCGATAGGAATGATATTCCCAGAGAGAGATACCATGTCTGTGCGGGGAATATTCTGGAGGATGAGGGGCTGCATCAGAAATACAGCGGCAAAAAATACGATATGGTTGCAGCAAATATTGTTGCGGATATTATTATTGCGCTGACAAAACAGGTGCCAGACTATATCAAGGATGGCGGCATCTTCCTGTCCAGCGGTATCATCACAGAACGCAAGGAAGATGTACTGGCGGCACTGGAAGCAGGCGGCTTCAAGGTAGAAGCAATCCGAGAAAAAAATGGCTGGGTGGCAATTGCTTCTCATTACATGGGGTGATAGAAATGCCGAAATTTTTTTTCAATAAAAATGACATCAGCCGTGGGCAGGTTCAGCTGTTCGGGGAGGATGAAAAACATATCAAAACCGTACTCCGTGCCAGAGAAGGGGAAGAAGTGACGCTTTGTGACGGTGAAGGCATGGATTATCAGTGCCGTATCGCATCTCTGGAGAGAGGTGTCCTTCTGGATATTATCTCCAAAGAGGTCTGTGAAACAGAGCCGAAAACAAAAATCACACTGTATCAGGGACTTCCCAAGGCGGATAAAATGGAGCTGATTATTCAGAAATGCGTGGAGCTGGGGATAGACCGTATTGTTGCGGTTTCCACAGAAAGAGCCATTGTAAAGCTGGATAAAAAGGAAGCAAAAAAACTGGAACGCTGGCAGAAAATTGCAGAAGCCGCAGCAAAGCAGAGCGGCAGAGGCAAAATTCCCGAAATCAGTCAGCAGGTGTTGAAATTCAAGGAAGCCGTTGCGGAAGCAAAGAAGCTGGATGGTGCCATCATTCCCTATGAAAGAGAGCAGGAAACAGGCATCCGTCAGTTTGTGCAGGGATTCCAAGGTGAAAGTGTAGGTATATTTATCGGTCCCGAGGGTGGGTTTTCCGATGAGGAAATCGCACTGGCGCAGGAAAACGGTATCACACCGATTACATTGGGTAAACGGATTTTGAGAACAGAAACAGCGGGCATGACAACAACGGCAATCCTGCTGTATGAGCTTGATTAAACAATGAGCCAAATAGCTGCAATCCCGAGAGCCGATAGGCAGAGTGATTGGACGAACCTAGAAAGGAAGGAAAAAACATGATCTATTTTGATAATGCTGCTACAACAAGAGCATTGCCTTCCGTAGCGGAAAAAATGACGATGATGCTGTGCGAACAGTACGGCAATCCGGCTTCTGTCAGTGCCATGGGTCTGGCAGTAGAAAAAGAAATCAGAAATGCGGCTGACATCATTGCCCGTGGTATCCGTGCAAAGGGTGAAGAAATTTTCTTCACAAGCGGCGGTACGGAGGGCGATAACTGGGCGATTTATGGTACGGCGGAGGGCTATAAAAGAAATGGTCAGCATTTTATTACAACGCAGATTGAACATCCTGCCGTAAAGAATCCCATGAAGAAGCTGGAAGAAAGCGGCTGTGAAGTAACATGGCTTGCGGTAGATAGAAAAGGGCATATTTCTCTGGAAGAACTGGCGGCTGCCATCAGAACGGATACGGTTCTGGTGAGTATCATTCTGGTAAACAATGAAACGGGTACGATTCAGGATGCGGCTGCAATCGGCAAGCTGATTAAAGAGAAAAATCCCAAGTGTCTGTTCCATGTGGATGCGGTACAGGCTTTCGGGAAATACCCCATTGATGTGGAAAAAATGAAAATCGACCTGCTGACTATGAGCGGGCATAAAATCCACGGACCGAAAGGCGTGGGTATGCTGTATATGAGAAAAGGTCTGAAAGTAAAACCTCTGCTCTTGGGCGGTGGACAGCAGAAAGGCCAGCGTCCCGGCACGGAAAATACATCCGGTGCGGCTGCGTTGGGTGTGGCTTGTGACGAGGCGTTCAAAGCAATGAAGGACAGCATCGAGCATATCCGTGAAGTGAAAAGAGTGCTGATGGATGGGATTCTGGAGATGCCGGACACGCAGCTGAACGGGGATGATTTGGAAACAGCCAGTCCTTATGTGCTGAATGTGACATTCAAAGGTCTGCGCAGTGAAGTGCTGCTGCACGCACTGGAAAGCAAGGGTATTGTTGTTTCTGCCGGTTCTGCCTGCGACAGCAGAAAGAAGATCGGCAGCCCTGTACTGACGGCAATGGGTTTGCCCTTTGAGGAAATTGAGGGGGCGGTGCGTTTCAGTTTTTGCAGATACAACACCGTGGAGGAAGCGGAAGAATGTTTGAAAGCGCTGAATGAACTAGTGCCTTTCTTTAGAAAATATAACAGATAAGAGTATATGAGGGTTTCACCCTCAAACTCCCACGAGGGGGTCACCCCCTCGACCCGATACCGCAGAAACATATATATGTTTCTGCAATTAGGGGTGCAGGGGAATTATTTCCCTGCCGGGGTTTGGGGCGGCGCCCCAAGAGAAAAGGAGAAAACAATGGCTGAAAAGGTATTGATTGTAAAATACGGCGAAATTGCAATGCGCGGCAATAACCAGTATATCTTCATCAACCGCCTGATTTCTGCAATCCGTAAAAATCTGGATCCCATCGGCAACTACTATGTTGTGCGTGATCCGGGGCGTCTGATTGTGGAAGACCGTGGCGGTGAGCTGGACTATGACCTGACCATTCCGAAATTGGAAACCATCTTTGGTCTGCATTCCATTTGCCCCGGTATCAGACTGGATAATATGGAATTTGAAACCATCTGTGCAGAAGCCCTGCAGCATATGCAGGAAACCTACGGCGAGAAAGAACTGACATTTAAGGTAAAAACCCGCCGTGCCAATAAAAAATTCGAGATGCCCTCTATGGAGCTGAGCATGGAAGTGGGAGCATACCTGCTGGAGCGTATGCCAAACCTGAAAGTGGATGTAAAGAACCCCGATGTAACACTGCATATTGAAATCAGAAACAGCGTGTATATGCACTCTGTCAATATCCCTTGCCACGGCGGCTTGCCCTACGGCAGCAACGGCAAGGCGGTCAGCCTGCTTTCCGGCGGTATCGACAGCCCTGTTGCTACATGGATGATGGCAAAACGCGGCGTGGAAGTGGAAGGTGTATATTTCCATAGCCCTCCGTATACCAGTGAATGGGCGAAGGAAAAGGTCATTGATCTGGCAAAGAGAATCGCAGATTTTACAGGTGAGTTTCGCTTGTATGTAGTTCCCTTTACGGAATTGCAGCTGTATCTGTTGGATAACACAGCCCATGATAGACTGACGATCCATCTGAAACGCTGCTTCATGCGTGCGGCGGAAATGATCGCTAATAAAGACGGCGCACTGGCACTGGTAACAGGCGAAAGCGTAGGGCAGGTTGCCAGCCAGACCATGCAGGGGATACAGGTTATCAATGCTGTTTGCGAGCTGCCTGTACTGCGTCCTCTGGCGGGTATGGATAAATCCGAAATCGTAGAAAGAGCGGAGAAAATCGGTACATTCGAAATTTCTATCCGTCCTTATGAGGACTGCTGCACTGTTTTCGTGGCAAAACACCCTGTAACCAAGCCCCGTCTGAACTATATCGAAAAAGCGGAGCATAAACTGACAGAGCTGGATAGACTACTGGAAGAGGCGGTAGCAAATGCGGAAATCATCGACCTGTAAGAAGTGGTTTTGCTTCCTGCTGATAGGCATACTGTTATGGAGCGGCTGTCAGAAGGAGGCATTTCTGCCCGAAGCAGAAAATGACTTTGAATTTACTGTGATAGGAGAGTGAAGATATGATGGAAGAACAGACACCCTTGACCAAGAGAATCAATGAGCTGGCAAGAAAAGCAAAAGCAGAAGGTCTGACGGATGCAGAGAAAGCAGAGCAGGCAGTGCTGCGTAAGGAATGGCTGGAAAAATTCAAGGCTAATTTCCGTGCCCAGCTGGATAATATCGAGTTTGTGGATGAACAGTGATAATAAAAAAGGCATTTCGCTTGGCGAAATGCCTTTTTTACTCTATAAGAAATTTCGTTTCTTATAGAGTAAAAACCCTCCGGGGGATCGCACTGCGGCGGCAGGGTAGTCAGTCGCTAGCGACACCGCCGCAGGCGGAGAAGCTCGCAAAGCGAGCTTCTTTTTTTATTAGTCATTCATCAAACCGCATTTGTCAAAGAAATGGAACAGCAGGCTCATCACCATGCCAACCATAGCAGCCAAAGACATACCCTTCAGAGCAATACTGCCCAGCTGGATGGATACGCCGGAAAGACCGACCACCAGAATAACAGAGGAAAGAACGGTGTTTCTTGTTTTACCGTAATCCACCTGAGAATCCACCAGAATACGCAGACCGGAGGTGCCGATCATGCCGTACAGCAAAAAGGAGATACCGCCGATAACAGCACCGGGGATGGTGTTGATCAGAGCGGTCAGCTTTCCGATAAAGGAGCAGCACAGGGAAAGGACAGCAGCACCGCCAATAACATAGACGCTGTAAACCTTTGTCATTGCCATAACACCGATGTTTTCGCCGTAGGTCGTTGTCGGCACAGAGCCGATGCAGGCGGAAAGAAAACTGGAAAGGTTATCCGCAAACAGAGAGCGGTGCAGACCGGGATCCTTGATCAGATCCTTGCCGATGATTTTACTGGTTACAACCTGATGGCCGATGTGCTCGGATACGATAACCAGAAGGGCGGGCAGCATAATCAGAATTGCCTGCGGATGGAATTTTGGTGTGGAGAAATTGGGCAGTGCCAGCCAGCTTGCTTCTGTTACTGCGGTGAAATCTACGATACCCACCAGATATGCTGCGATATACCCGCATACAACAGAAATCAGGATGGGGATAACAGACAGGAACTTACGGAACAGCACAGAGCCGAAAACAGCAACGCCCAATGTTACCAGAAATACAATGATATTTGCCGTATCGGGTGAACCCTCGGCGGGCAGCAGTCCGGCAGTGCTTGCAGCAGAGCCTGCAAGCTCCAGACCGATCAGCGCAACAACAGGGCCCATGGCTGCAGGAGGCAGCACTACATCGATCCAGTCGGAGCCGAATCGATAAATGATAGCTGCAATCATACAGCCGCACAGGCCAACAACGGCAAAGCCACCCAGAGCATAGGAATAGCCGAATTGCTCCACGATCAAAAGACCGGGGGCGAGGAATGCGAAGCTGGAGCCAAGATAAGCAGGAGCCTTACCTTTTGTGAGCAGGATGAACAGCAGTGTGCCCAGACCGTTCATAAATAGAACAACGGCAGGATTGATGCCAAACAGGAAAGGAACCAGAACAGTTGCCCCAAACATGGCAAACATATGCTGCATACTCAGCGGGAGCAGCAGAGAAAAGGGGACTTTTTCATCCACCTGAATAATTCTTTTTGTTTCCAAGAAAAAAACCTCCTTTAAAATAATGATAAAATAATACCTATGAAAGTATAGCAATGGGGCGGAGAAAAAACAAGAAGAAAGCGGTGGTTTTTCTGAATTTGCAGAAAAACATGAAAAAAAGTACAAAAATGCGGGAACTTTTTTGAACGGTCTGCGACTAACCCTTTGTAAGCAGTTGATTACACATGAAAAATAAAAGAAAAATTAAATTTTCAGGAGGAAAATGATAATGAAAAAGAATATGAGAAAAGTAATGGCAGTAGGTATGGTAATGACAGTTTTGCTGGGGACGACAGCACTTGCAAATGATACAATGCTGATTGCGGAAAATCCCGAAACAAAATCCATAGAGGAAGTGATTGCAGAAGCAGAGGCAAGTATGTATCTGACACAGGAAGGCAAGATAACGGCGATTGAGGCATCCGAAACAGAAGGTGTTGTCATCGTTACGATTGAAAATGAAATGGGCGGCCTGCGTTTTGCAGTAGCAGCAAATACGATCATCGTAGACAGAGCAACAGGCAGCTACATCGCGGCAGATGCGCTGACAGAGGGCATGGCAGTTTCCGTGGTATACGATATGAATAGCCCTATGGGTATGAGCCTGCCTCCTTATCTGGGGAATGTAACAGCAGTGGTGGCAAATGCAGATGCAGGTGCGTTCGCAGTTGGTAAGTTCGACGATGAACTGACAGATATGAAAAATATGCTGAAGCTGAATATCGACAATGCAACAACATCCATCCAGAATATGCAGGGTTCCAGAATCCGACTGACAGATGCAGATGTAAAAGGACAGGATGCGCTGGTATTCTATGATATGATGACAATGAGCCTGCCTGCCCAGACTAACCCGACCTTTGTACTGATTTTGGGTGAGCAGGAGGCACCGGCTATTTCTGTTCCTCTGCGAGAAACGGCGGAAGCAAATGGTTTTTCTGTAAAATGGCAAGGGAAAACAAGCCCGATTCTTCTGGAAAAAGACGGGGTTTCTATGGAAGTGATGCTGGGAGAAGCGGCATATAAGGTAAATGGAGAGGTGGCAGAGGCATCTTTTCAGGCAGAGCTGAAGGATGGCGTTATGTTTGTTTCCAGTGATATTTTTGCATGATAGAAAGGCGCAGAGGCGAGAGCCTCTGTGCTTTTTCTTTGTCTGAATCGGGGCTGCGGCGGTTGAAATAAGTGAAAAAATCCGATAGAATAAAACATAATGCGGATGCAAGACGGATACATTTTGATTGGAGGAGAAAAAATGAAGCTTACGATTCTGATGGATAACCATACGGAGATAGATGTGTATTATCTGGGGGAACCGGCGGTTTCCTATTGGCTGGAAACAGAAGGAAAAAGCTTCCTTTTTGATGCAGGATATTCGGATGCTTTTTTGAAAAACGCGGTGGGAATGGGCGTAGATATTTCGCAGGTAGACGGAGTTCTGCTTTCTCATTCTCATAATGACCATACAGGCGGACTAAAGCCGTTGATGGCAATACCCTTTGAGAAAAAACCGATGCTGATCGCCCATCCGGACGCACTTTTGCCCCATGATTGGAATGGGATGGACATTGGCAGTCCTGTTTCAGAAAAGGATTTATCAGAGGTGTTTGAAATGCAGCTGACGAAGGAACCTGTTTGGTTGACAGAACGGCTGATCTGGCTGGGGGAAATTCCTCGCACAATAGATTTTGAGCCTGCCTATACCATTGGCACGGTAGAGCGGGATGGAGAAAAACAGGCGGACTATATGGCGGATGATACGGCGTTGGTCTATGTGGGTGAACAGGGACTTTCTATTATTACCGGCTGTTCCCATGCAGGCATCTGCAATATCATTGCCTATGCGAAAAAGCTGACAGGTGTGGAACGAGTACAGAGCGTATTGGGTGGTTTTCACCTGTTTGCGGTGGATGAGAGAGCGAAAGAAACCATCGGCTTTTTACAGCGGGAGGAGATTCCTGAGCTGTACCCTTGTCACTGCACCTCCTTTGCGGTACGAGCGGCACTGCATGGGGAATGTCCCGTGACGGAGATTGCGGTTGGCGCAAAGCTGGAATGGAAATAAGGAGAAGAAGATGGAAAAAAGCATACTTTTTGACTATATAGATGCACATAAAACAGAGATTATCGAAAGAGGACGCAGATTTTTTGCGTGTCATGAGCTGGGGTTTCAGGAATTTCAGACCATGGGTGCTATTTGCAGAGAGCTGGATAGGCTGGGCGTTTCGTACGAAAAGGAGATTGCTCTGACAGGGGTGAAGGCGACGCTTGGCACAGGAAATGCGTATCATATTGCCCTTGTAGCGGATATGGATGCCTTGCCCAGAAAGGACGGGGAGGGGTGTATCCATTCCTGCGGGCATAGTATTCAGACGGCACTTTTGCTGACGGTGCTGGAGGCAATGGTGGAAACGGCATTTGTGGAGAAAACGGACGGCAGAGTAAGCTTTATCTTTACACCTGCGGAGGAATTTATTGATTTCCCTTATCGGGATGCGTTGATCCGCCTTGGCAAGCTGGAGTTTCGCTCCGGAAAGCAGAATATGATCGCCCTTGGGGTTTTTGACGATGTAGATTGCGTTTTGTCTGCCCATGCCAATGGAGAAAGCGGAACAAAATTTGATATTAACTCCACACTGGCAGGATTTCTGGCAAAAAAAGCTGTTTTTCTTGGGCAATCAGCGCATTCCGGTGCGGCACCGCATTTGGGGAGAAATACCTTGCATGGAGCGATGCTCTGTATGCAGGCGATCACTTTTTTGAAGGAGCAGTTTGCGCCGGAGATGGGGCTGCGTCTGCATCCGGTTATCACAAAGGCAGGGGGAGATTTGAATATGATCCCTGCGGAAACGGTGATGGAAACCTACATCCGTGCCAACGAGAATGAAACGCTTTTCCTTGCGGCGAAACGGTTTGACGATTGCGTAGCCCATGCGGCGGAGGCGTTGGAGCTGGGGTATTCGGTGGAAAGTACGGCGGGCTATCTGCCGTTGCGTCAAAGCAGCGGTTTGAATAAAGTGGTGCTGGAAAATATGCTTTTGCTCTGTAACGAGGAGGCGATTGTAAAGAATCCGGTTTCCGGTGCATCGGGGGATGTGGGAGATCTGGGGACGCTGTTGCCAACGGTGCAGTTTGGGTTTTCCGGCATTGACGGACGCTTCCATAGCGATGTATTTTCCGTTCTGGATGAAGAAAATTGCTATATTGATGTGGCAAAGGTTATGGCGGGGACTGTGTTTGACTTGCTTTGCAGACCGGAAAAGCGTGTACGCTGGGATGGCTTTTCGGAGAAAAAGGAACAATATTTACAGCATCTTCGACAGAAAAGATAAGGTGTGTGCAAGGGGAAAGAATTTTGTGAAAAAAACAGAAAAATTAAGAAAATAGAAATGTTTTTTTGATGTTTTTTATGATATAATGATAAGCAAACTAAGCTTTTTTGCGATATTCCTGAAAAGGGGGCAATAGAAATGAAGAAACTGATTACATATGTGACAGCAGCAGGGTTGCTTTTGGGAATGGCAATACCTGTGCATGGTGCTACTTTTGCAGATATTGATACCGTAACATGGAGCGGCTTCAAGCCTTTTTTGAATGAAGCGGCAACCCTTGGGCTGATGAGTGGTTATGATGAGGGTGGAAAGAAATATTGTAAGCCGAGAAATAATGTGACCTACTGTGAAGCAGTGCAGCTGATGTATTCTATTATGAAGGTGTATTCTGGACGGGATGTCGCGGATGAAATGGTGACGAAATGGAAGCCTGTTATGAGTGCCTATAAAATCCCTGATTGGGCGTATAAGGCGGTTTCCTATAGTCTGGAGCAGAGTATTTTGGAAACGGCTGACCTGAGTAAGCTACAGAATGGCACAAGATATGCAAACCGTGAGGATGTAGGGGTGATTTTCGGCAAGGCGCTGGATACAGTGAGCGGATACGATACGAAATCGGGTGCAAGCCTTTCCTATAAAGACAGTGCGCAGGTTTCTGCGTCAGCAGTGCCTTATCTAGAGCTGCTGAACAGAGCAGATCTGATGGTTGGGGATACGGATAATAAATTTAACCCCAAGGCGAACATTACGAGAGCGGAAATGGCGGTGCTTTCCGTAAAAAATTATGAAAAGCTGACAACCTCTGCGCCTGTGGTTTCTACAACGGAGGAAACGGCAATTGGTACAGTGGACAGTACGAAATTCATGGCAAATGATGATTTATTCCTGAGTGTAAAGACGAACAACGGAAAGCTGCTGAGCCTGTTTGCTTCTGATGATATTACACCGAAATATGATGGAGAAAAGATTGCGCTGTCTGAAATAGGCGTTGGGGATACGGTAAGAGTGACCTATAAGGATACGAATATCACTTCTATTGAGGTAACCCATTCCAAGAAAGGGATCAAGAGAACCACGCAGGTGACCTATGAACTGGACGAGCTTACGAAATCCAAGGTGATCGTGCTGGATGGAAAGAAAGAGCTGAGCTACCATCTGGATGATGATGTCACAACAAGATTGGCAAATAAAAAGTCCAGCATTTCCAAGCTGCAGGATGCATTGGATAATAAATATTGTCTGGATGTAACACTGACGCTGGATCAAGACGAGTATGTTCTGGAGATAGATGCAAAGATGAATGACAATAACCCGATGGAGGGTGTTGTTGTAGATTTGGATGATGAATATATAACCATCAAGGAGGGTTCTAAGGAATATTCCTTCACACTGGATAAAAGCTATGAAGTGGAGCATGACGGGAAGTCTGTTCGTATCAGTACCTTTGAAAAGGAATATAAAGACAATCAATATGAAGTAAAGCTGAAGATGAACGATAAAAATGATGTAGCGCTGATTCAGATTAAGACGATGGAAGACGAATTTAACGGTACATTGACATTTATCAACAGCACTCGTCTGGAATTTACAGCCGGAACGAAAACATATAAGTATGATTTTGCTGACGATATAGAGGTAGAAATCGACGGCAAGAGCAGTACGGTATCCAAGCTGCGCAGTAGCTTTAAGGATGATGAAGTGGCATATAATGTTAAGGTGTCGCTGAATCGGGATGATGAGGTGGAAGAACTGATTGCAACTTCTAAAAATACGAAGAACAGCACAGGCACCTTGAAGGCGCTGGATAAGAAAACAGTTACGATTAAAATTGGCTCGAAAGAACATTCTTATGATCTTGCAAGCTCTCTTGAGGTAACGGTAAACGGAAAGAGCCGCAGTCTGACAGATTTGATCAATTATTTCGGTGAATATGAATTTGAGGCTGAGCTGAAATTTGATAAATATGAAGATGTTATCGGCATTTATGCAACGATTGATAAAGTAGAATCCGGCGTGCTGCGTGATATTGTGGATGAAGAGTATATTACGGTCAAAGCGGCGGATATCAACTGGGAGTTCGATTTGGCGAGTAGTGTGGATATTATGCTGGAGGATGAGGAGGTCACTCTGAAAGAGTTGGATCGGGAAATCGACTATGCAACAAGAGATTCTCAGCTTTATGTGGATCTGGAATATAATAGCAGTGGCGCAGTAACTGCGATAGATGCTTACTGGGAGGATGCAACAGGAGAGCTGAAGAAGGTATATTCTGATAATAATGAAATCAAGGTAGGCTCTCAAACATATGATGTTGCCAGAAAAGTAGAGATTTCCTATAAGCTGAGCACTTCCGTAGATACGGCGGATTACAGAAGTGCCAAAAATTATAAGTCAGATTTGGAGGGGCTGGATAAGTTCCTGAGTGATTGTGTGTATGCAGAGGATAGCTGTGTGGTATCCTTGACGATTGATAAGCACGATGAGGTAACGCGGATTAGAGCAACAGCAAAATAAACAGATACAAGAGAACTCAGCAGGAAACTGCTGGGTTCTTGTTTGTTTTGCATAAAAAATCGGATGCAAAATTGGTAAACATTCTTATTTACTTTAGCGTAGTAGCGTGATAATATAATAAAGAAAACATTGAAAAATAGAGCAATGATAAAAGGGGAGATTGATTATGAAAAAATATCTGGCAATGTTATTGACAATGGTTATGAGCGTTTCTGTGCTGGCTGGCTGCGGCAGCTCTGAAACAGCAGAGTCTCCTGCAACAGATGCGGCAGCAAGAACAACATTTACAGTAGGCTTCGATGCGGAATATCCTCCTTATGGCTACAGAACGGAGGACGGAGGCTATGCAGGCTTCGATTTGGATCTGGCTGCAGAGGTTTGTGCAAGACAGGGGTGGGAACTGGTGAAACAGCCTATCGACTGGAATGCAAAGGATATGGAGCTGAATAGCGGTGCTATCGACTGTATCTGGAATGGTTTTACAATGAACGGCAGAGAAGATTCCTATCTGTTCTCTGAGCCTTATGTAGATAACTCCATCGTTTATGTTGTAAAAGCGGATTCTGATATTCAGACAGAAGCCGACCTAGTTGGCAAATATGTTATCACACAGGCTGGATCTTCTGCTCTGGCGGCACTGCAGGACGAAGCAAAAGCAGATGTGGTTGCTACTTTTGCAGCACTGGATGAAATTGCAGATTACAATACAGCATTTATGAATCTGGAAGCTGGCACAAATGATGCGATTGCAGTAGATATTGGCGTTGCACAGTATCAGCTGGCTACTAAGGCAGACAAATTCAGAATGCTGGAAGAACCTCTGTCTACAGAACAGTATGCAATCGGCTTCCGTATGGATGATACAGAATTGAGAGATACTGTACAGGCTACCTTGGATGAAATGGTAGCAGACGGCACATTTATGGAAATCGCTTCCAATTATGCTGACTACAATCTGGATAAGATGGTTTGTTTGGGTAAATGATTTGGAAATTTCATAATGTAATATAACGGGTAAGACGGCGGGAGATTCCTGCCGCCTTTTCCTGCGTAAAAGCAGTATTTGAAAATCCCCCTTTTTTGAAAGATATTTGCAATAAGAAAGGAATTATCTCTATGAATATTACGCTTGTAATGCAGCAGCTGGTGGGCGGCATGGGAGCCTCTCTGCTGATTTTTGTTCTGACACTGTTGTTTTCCATGCCTTTGGGCTTGCTGGTGGCGTTTGGAAGAATGTCCAAATTCAAACCGCTGCAGGCAGTGGTGAAGGTGTTTATTGCCATTCTGCGTGGTACACCGTTGATGCTGCAGCTGTTGGTTGTGTTTTTTGGACCTTATTATGTATTTGGCTGGAGCCTTCCCAGAAGCTACCGCTTTGTTGCTGTTATTCTGGGTTTCTCCATTAACTATGCAGCATATTTTGCGGAAATCTATCGTTCCGGTATCGAATCTATCCCGAAGGGGCAGTATGAAGCAGCGTCTGTTCTGGGCTACAATAAGCAGCAGACATTTTTTAAGATTATTTTCCCGCAGATGGTAAAGCGTGTGCTGCCTCCTGTGACCAATGAAGTTATTACGCTGGTAAAAGATACCTCTCTGGCATTCGTATTGACCTATGAAGAAATGTTTACAGTAGCAAAGCAGATTGCGGCAGCAAAAACGACAATCATGCCACTGTTTGTTGCGGGTGTATTTTATTTCATTTTTAATGCGGTGGTAGCCTTTGGGATGGAACGCATTGAAAAGAAATTGAGCTATTACCGCTAAGGAAGGAGGGTATGACGATGAAAAAAGTATTGGAAATTAATCATTGCAATAAAAGCTTCGGTGATAATTTGGTTTTGAAAGATATTTCTCTGTCTGTTTCAAAGGGGCAGGTCGTATCTATTATCGGTCCTTCCGGCTCAGGAAAATCTACATTGCTGCGATGTGCAACGCTGCTGGAAACCATGGATGGCGGCGATTTGATTTATCTTGGCGATTATGCGGCAAAAGCAGATAAAAACGGAAATGCCGTTTATGGGGATAAGGAAGTGCTGCAGGGCGTGAAAAAGCATTTCGGACTGGTGTTTCAGAATTTCAATCTGTTTCCCCATTATTCTGTTATGAGAAATATCACAGAAGCGCCTATCCTTATCGGCAAGCGCAATAAGGATGAGGTTTATGCAGAGGCAAGAGAGCTGTTGAAAAAAATGGGACTGGCGGATAAAGAGAATGCATATCCTTGCGAGCTGTCCGGCGGGCAGCAGCAGCGGGTATCCATTGCCCGTGCACTGGCAATGAAGCCGGCAATCCTGTTCTTTGATGAGCCTACCTCCGCATTGGATCCGGAGTTGACGGGGGAGATATTAAAGGTTATCAAGGACTTGGCGGCAGAGCGTATGACCATGGTGATTGTTACCCATGAAATGTCCTTTGCGAGAGATGTTTCTGACCATATTATCTTTATGGATGGCGGTGTGATCGTGGAAGAAGGCGAACCGCAGCAAATCATCAACAATCCACAGCAGGAGCGTACGAAGGCATTTTTGAGCCGATTCCAGCAGTAAGGAAGTGGTCGGATGGAATTGAGATTCATCAAAACCAACCCAACGGAAAATATGACGCTGCTGATTGAAACGCCGGTGCCACGGGAGGAACAGCTTTCCATTGCAGAAAGGCTTATTTCCTATGGCAGTGTATATGCGGAGCAGGCGGGCTATATCGAAGAAGCGGAAAATCCCCTTGCGCAAAAAAGACTGCAGATGATGGCGGGAGAATTTTGCGGAAATGCCTCCCTTTCTCTGGCAGCACTTCTGGCAGAGGAGCGAAAGCTGGCGGTTGGCGATGAGGCGGAGATCGTTCTTGAAGTTTCCGGGGCGGATCGTCTTGTGTGCTGCCATATGAAAAAAGAAGAAAAGGGGTTTCTCGGGAGAGTTTCCATGCCTTTGCCCAAAACCATCGAGAACAAGAGGTTCTGCTTGGATGGAAAAACATATACATTGCCTGTAGTTGCCTTTGCGGGTATTAGTCATATCATTGTGCCGACAGCGCTTTGGGGAGAAAACGGAAAAGAAAAAGCGGAGCGGGCGGCTCGTCAGTGGGCGGCAGAAATGCCGCAGGCATTCGGGATTCTGCTTTTTGATGAGGAGGACTACCGATTGTGTCCGCTAGTTTATGTGCAGGGCGCCAGCTGTATTTGGGAGAGAGGCTGCGGCAGCGGCACTTCAGCGATTGGTGTATATCTGGCGATGCAGGCAGGAAGCTCCCTTTCTGTTCATGTGAAGCAGCCTGGAGGTGTTATGGGGGCTGAGGTTATAATGGATAATGGGAGGATTACAGACCTTTTTATTGAGGGAAAGGTATCTGTTGTGGCAAAAGGAACGGCATATTTATAAAAAAGCATTTCGCTTGACGAAATGCTCCGCCTGCGGCGGTGTCGCTTGCGACTAACTACCTTGCCGCCGCAGTGCGATCCCCCGGAGGGTTTTTACTCTATAAGAAACGAAATTTCTGATAGAGTAAAAAAACTTGTGGCAAATCAATCTCCACAAGTTTTTCTTTTTCTATTCTTTTTATCCTAGTGCCACATCCAGCACCATCATCAGAGAAAAGCCCACAGCAAAAAACACTGTGCCAATATTGGAATGTTCCCCCTCAGACATTTCGGGAATCAGTTCCTCCACCACCACATAAAGCATCGCCCCTGCTGCGAAAGCAAGCATATAAGGCAAAATCGGCGTCACAAATCCAGCCAGAAGAACGGTAAGCACTGCCCCCAGCGGTTCTACCGCTCCGGAAAGTACGCCATAGGCAAAGGCTCTCCCACGCTTCATTCCATTACTTTTCAACGGCATGGAGATGATTGCTCCCTCCGGCAAGTTTTGCAGCGCAATCCCCAGCGCCAACGCCAATGCCGCTGCTGCAGAAATAGTTTCACTGCCATTCAGCCAGCCAGCAACCACAACACCGACTGCCATCCCCTCCGGCAGATTATGAAGGGCAACGGCAAAAACCATCATGGCACTTTTTCCCAGATTGCATGCCACCCCTTCGGGACATTCGCTATTCAGATGCAAATGGGGAATGATATGATCCAGTAGCAGCAAAAACAAAAAGCCGCCCCAGACACCGATAAAGGCAGGCAAAAACGCCAATTTCCCCATGTGTGCCGCCTGATCCATCGCCGGAATAATCAGGCTCCAAACCGATGCTGCCACCATAACCCCCGCTGCAAAGCCCATCAGCGAGCGTTGCAGGCGGCGGCTCATCTCTCCTTTCAGAAAAAAGACAAATCCTGCGCCAATCACCGTTCCCAGAAATGGCAGCAGTATTGCACTTAGCATCTCCATTTTCATCAGTTATCCTCCTTTCTACAGCTTTTCATCTCAAGCAAGTATTTCATTGATCTTATCTACATAACGGACTGCCTTCATGGTGTCCTTATAAACGGTTTTCGCTTTCTGGAAGCTTTGCCATTATAGGCATTTACTTCACTTTAGAAAGCATACTCACTACCTCAATATGAACGCTATGACAGAACTGATCCACGGGCTGTACCTCTTTCAATTCGTATCCCCCCGCTGTCAGTATCAACAAATCTCTCGCCCATGTAGCAGGATTGCAGGATATATAAATAACTTTTTGAGGGCCGATTTGCAATATTGTTTCCAGAAGCTTTTCGTCACAGCCTTTTCTAGGCGGGTCGACTATCACCACATCCGCCGCAATCCCCTGCTCTTCATACAGTCTGGGGATGACATCTTCCGCAGCCCCAACGGCGAATTCTACATTGGTAATACCGTTTCTTTCTGCGTTTTTCTTTGCATCCGCAATCGCTTCGGGTACAATTTCCACACCAAAAACCTGCTTCGCTTTTCTAGCAAAGAAAAGGGAAATTGTACCAATCCCACAGTACAGGTCAAGCACAGTTTCTTTTCCTGTCAGTTCTGCCAGCTCCAGCGCTTTGCTATACAGCACTTCCGTCTGTATGGGATTCACCTGATAGAAGGATAGTGGCGAAATTTCAAATGCAATCCCATCAATGGTATCCATAATGGTATTTTTCCCCCACAGCGTTACAATCTTGCTGCCAAGGATGACATTTGTTTTTTCCTTATTTATATTCAGCACGATGGAAACAACGCCCTCCACCGTCTGTAGGCGTTCCACCAAAATTTCGCTCATCGGCAGCTGCTGTCCGTTGATAACGATGCAGACCATAATCTCTCCGCTATTTCTGCCAATGCGAGTTAAGATATGGCGTACCAGACCTTTATGGCGTTCCTCCTCATATACAGGAATATGAAATTCATTCAAAAATTCTCGAATAATACGAATAATGGCATCATTACAGTCATTCTGCAAAAAACACTGCTCTGTATCTACGATGCGATGGCTTCGTTTTGCATAAAATCCAATCGCACAGCCTTCCTTTCCCTTTCCTACCGGAAACTGAGCTTTATTGCGGTATCTCCACGGATTTTCCATGCCCAGTGCAGGCTTTACCTCCACATCCCGTATGCCGCCAATCCTCTCCATCACATCCTTGACTTCCTTCGTCTTATACGCCAGCTCCGCCTCATAAGAAAGATGCTGTAGCTGACAGCCGCCGCATTGCTTTGCTACAGGACACAGCGGCTCTCTCCGCGCAGGGGATGTCTCCAGAATTTCCATCCGCTTCCCATAGCCGTAATTTTTTTTCACCTTCAAAATCAACACACGGATGGTTTCCCCAGGCAATGCACCCTCTACAAAAACCGTGTATCCGTCAATTCGCCCGATGCCCTCGCCATTACTGCCCAGCGCATCAATATGCATTTCATAAATCTTATTCTTCTCCACTGGAATCATCTTGTTCCGTTTCTCCTCTACATATCTTTGTTCCCGAAAAAGTGCAGACCGTTCCATTGCAGATGCAGGGACGGCAGGTTACAAATGAGGGCTTTGCCTCTCCCTCGCCATGCTCCAGCATAGCCCGCATTTCCTTCATCGTCTGCATCACTTCATTGCGCAGCTTTTCCGTATTTTTGATTTCAAACATATAATCTCGATAGACGATGCGTCCGAAGGGTGGCTTCTGCCCATAAACCTCCTCTAACAGGAGAAAATATGCCCCCAGCTGCAGCAAATCCCCATGATGGGGTTCTTCTGCCTCATCAATGGTACCACTTTTCAACTCTACCGGCACAATCCGCTTCAGAAAAGGGCTTTGAAACACATAGTCTGGTTTTCCTTGCAGATCGTATTTTGCAGAATATAAGAGCCTGCCAAAATCTGACTCATGCTTTCTGCCCTGCTTCTGATCTGCATAAATTAAGGCATATCCTCTCATATCATCCTGTGCCGTAAGCTTCTGTAGCTTCGGCTTGGAATGCTTCAAATACAGCAGCCAAAAGAGCAGGCAAAGCAGAAGAAGGAACATCCATTCCAGCCTATTCATACTGCTTATGGTCTTATATAGCGCCGACATGTCGTATCCATATATATCCACCGATGGCTGCTGCCGCAAATAAAATAACGATCAGCTTCCAGAAACATCTTTTCCATTTCAGAAAAAGATAGCTTCTACGGTGATATTTTTCTCCTTTCCGAAATTCACTGGCAAGGCTATCCTCCAATCGGAGTCTTTCATTCCGCTCTGTATAAAGCCTTCTCAGTTCCTTCCGCCCATAAAGCCGCTCGTAGTACCACTGATAAGGACAGTAGTCGAATTTGCTGATTTCGTGGGCAGAAAGTGTTTTTCTATCCATCCTTCTTCTCCTTATTTCCAATCAGATCTTCTGATATTTCTTGCCAACATCTTATGATAGCCTGCCCAGCTACCCTGTGTATCGTTAGAGCCAATCATATCCTCAAACATTTTCGTTTTGGCATCCATATTATCCGCACAATGCAGGATAAATGCCTCAATGGTTTCCGGCACCTTAGGTGAACCGTATTCCATCTCTCCATGATGAGAAAGGATACAGTGTATCATCAGATTTGCCAGCTGCTTCGGAAATCCCTCGATTTTTGCTGCCGTATCCCGAATCAGCTCTGCCCCCAAAAAGATATGCCCCAGAAGCTGCCCCTCATCCGTATAATCATTTTCGGGGAAATCCGACAGCTCCATAATTTTTGCCACATCATGCAGCATAGCGCAGGCAACCAGCATATCCCTGTCTACAAACTGGTAGCGGGGCGCCATAAAATCACAAATCTGGGTAACGGAAAGGGTATGTTCCACCAACCCACCACGATAGTTATGGTGCATGGTCTTTGCCGCAGAATGATATTTGAAGTCCTTGCTAATCAGTGGATGCTTCTGAAAAATCTCCTCCAGCAGCTTTTTGATATAGGGATTCTGCATGGTTTTGATATAGTCCATCAGCTGCAAATACATTTCGTCTATATTTTTTTCTGTACTGGGAATGAAATCTGCGGGATCATATTCCCCTTCCATGCTGCGACGAATCCGCTTAACATTCAGCTGCAGATCATTATTGAAGGTGGTCACAAAGGCATCAATTTTAATGAAATCGTTTTCCTGAAAGCTTTGAATATCCTTATTCATATCCCACACCTTCGCATCTACGATTCCTGTTTTATCCTGCAGCTTCAAAGAGAGGTATGTCTTTCCGTTTCTGGATTTCATACTCTGTCTGGATTTACAGAGATAATGCTCGATT
Organism: Anaerotignum sp.; assembly: GCA_045630845.1. Lineage (GTDB taxonomy): Bacteria > Bacillota > Clostridia > Lachnospirales > Anaerotignaceae > Anaerotignum_A. Next base: position 38,925 of record JAZQTP010000080.1, read on the forward strand.
ACAGTTTCACCATCACGCAGTTCGTTGATATATTTCATGCCGTTCCTCCATTTCTATTCCTAAAGCATTACATCTTCCAACTTTTTCTTTTGCTTATCATTTTATTATACTATATTTCTTCCTGTTGTACCAACATTATTCTGTGGAAAAGTCCATTGATTTCTGGCAATTCCTTTCTATTGCATCAAACATTTTCCAAATCCCATTAAAGCTGTTGGTTTTTTAACAGAAATATGATATTATATAATATCATATCATTTGAATGAAAAGGAGGAGCTGAAAATGAAAAAAAAATTACTGAGCCTTTTCTTTTGCGGCATTTTTCTGACCTGCCTCTGTCCAACGGCGGCAATGGCAGAGGATACAATGAAAACCATGGAGCTCGGTCAGATGGATTTCCGCCATGCTGATACAGACCGGAAAGGAGATGGCTGGTATTGGGATGCTGACGACACAACACTGACACTGGAAAACTTCCGTTATACTTTTTCCGCCAGTGCCACAGAGGATGCTGCTGCCATTTATCTGCCAAAGGATGCCTATGTGCAGATAGAAGGGAAAAACAACCGACTGGAAACAAAATCCTTCCACGGTGACGCCTTCCATTGTGCCGGCAGCGTGCATTTCTACGGAGAAGGTACGCTATCCATTTTCCTTGCAGATTCCGGCTCCCACGCCATTCATGTGGTAGAAGGTCCCCTGCTCATGGATAACGAGGTTGAAATCACCGTAGAAACTCCCGGTTATCTGGTTTACTTGGAAAACGCCAAGGGTGACCGCCCGCTTGTCCGTATTCTGGAGCAGGCAAAACTGCGCTTTCAAACAAAGGATCATGAAAAAAAGAATATTTTACTAATCAAAAAGGAAAATGCTCTAACCTACTCCAACTGGTTGAGCTATACAGCAGAGCAGGATTCCTTTGATCTGGAATATACTAATCTGGTTGCTAAAGCAGCAAATGCTGAACCAACGGAGCCCCCTGTTCCCCCCATTGAAACAGAAGCCCCTAAAAATGAATATCGTATTATCATCGGCGATACAGACATCTATAAAAACGGGAGCATTTCCTATACTGCCGATGTTGTCCCCTATCTGAATCGAGATGGTTACACCATGCTTCCCCTGCGGGCATTGCTGATGGTATCCAATGCCGATCATGAGATCAGCTGGAATCCGTCTATAAAACAGGCATCCACCCTTATCAACAATAAACAGGTTGCCCTTATTTCCGGCGAAACGACCTATATAAAGGAAACCCAAAAAATTCAACTGCGTACACCTGCGGAAACGGTAAACGGCAGAATGTTCGTTTCTCTGCGGGACTGGATGGATATTATGGAGATTGATGTTTCCAATCTGCATTGGGATGCTGCTGCAAAAACAATAACACTCACCTATTAAAATAATAAAAGCCCCTTATCCAAGGGGTTTTTATGTTATAATCAAAAAAACATGACACCCTCAAAAAGAAAGGATGATCTCATTGAAAGAAGCTGTCTTTACCCTATACGACAGAAATACATGGCCTCGCAGCAGTCATTTTGATTATTATACCAAGGGCTTTGTCAAGTCTGTCAACAGCATGACAGTACGGCTGGATGTAACCCATTTTCTCTCTGCCGTACGAAAAAAAGGATTGAAATTTTTTCCAGCATTCACTGTACTGACTGGTCAACTCATCGCAGAAATACCTGAGATGTGTACCAATGTGGATAAGGATGGAAACCCCGGCTATTATTCCTATCTGCATCCGAATTTCACCATCTTCCATGAAGATGATAAAACCTTTTCCGACTGCTGGAGCAGCTTCGACCATGATTTTGATACCTTTTATAGAAATCTCTTGCAGGATACAGAAACCTACAAAGAGAAAAAAGGCATCAAGGCAAAGGATGGACAGCCCAAAAATTTCTTTTGCATTTCCTGTGTGCCATGGCTGGATTACGCCGCCTATTGTCCTGTAAATTACGGCGGTTCTCCCAATCTGTTTCCCATCATTACTTTTGGGAAATATACAGAAGCAGGCGGCAGCTATACTCTGCCCCTTACGCTAACCATCAGTCATGCCAGCATGGACGGCTATCATCTTTCCCTGTTTTTCAACAGCCTGCAAGAAAAGCTAAATCGGTTCTAGGAGGAATATATATGAAAATTGCTGTCAGTGCGTGTCTTTTGGGACATAACTGCAAATATAACGGCGGAAATAACCGCAGCCAGAAAGTATTGAACTATATCGAAGGACATACCGTGCTTCCCGTCTGCCCTGAAGTAACCGGAGGATTACCCACGCCCCGTGTACCTGTAGAGCTGAAAAACGGAAAAGCCATCAATCGGGATGGCGAGGATATGACAAGCTATTTTTGTCGTGGAGTCGCACTGACCATGGAAAAGATAAAGCAGGAAAGCATAGAGCTGGCTATCCTTCAGCCCCGAAGTCCCTCCTGCGGCACAAAGCAGATTTATGACGGAAGCTTCAGCAAATCGTTAATCGACGGAAAGGGAATGTTTGCACAGGCATTATCTGATGTCGATATTCCGCTTCTGGATGCGGATGACATAGCCGAATAAAAAAATCGGAAATTCTCGCAATTATGAAAATTTTATTAGTATCCTATAATGCTTCCATCAATCTGGATGTAAATCAACTTTTATATAAAGAGAAAGAGGGTGTGCCAAAAGCTATAAAATCACTTTTGGCACACCCTCTTTTCAAAGACTTCTATTCTTATGCCTGATGGTGCAGCTCCTCCACATCTTCCACAGGAGGCTTCAGACCATCAATCACAATATTGTTTTTCTGGGCATAATCCCAGAGGGCTGCATGGAGGGCTTCCTCCGCCAAACAGGAGCAATGCACCTTCACGGGTGGCAGTCCATCCAACGCCTCCATCACCGCTTTATTGGTCACCTGCAAGGCTTCCTCCACTGTCTTTCCCTTTACCAGCTCTGTTGCCATGGAGCTGGTTGCTACCGCAGCGCCGCAACCAAAGGTCTTGAATTTGGCATCCACAATCCTGCCGTTTTCAATCTGTAAAAACACCTTCATGATATCGCCGCATTTCATATTGCCTACTTGCCCTACACCACTGGCATTCTCTATTTCGCCTATGTTTCTGGGATTCATAAAATGATCCATTACCTTTTCGCTATAGTTCATACCCTTTCCTCCTCTGTATTTCTCCGTATTTATGCCATTTTTTCATTACCGGGATAAATGGGTGACATATCCCGCAGCCGCTGCACAATGGCAGGCAGCTTTTCCAGTATATAATCAATTTCTTCTTCTGTATTTTCTTTATCCATTGTCAATCTGAGAGAGCCATGGGCAATTTCATGAGGTAGCCCAATTGCCATCAGCACATGGGACGGATCCAGTGAACCTGATGTGCAGGCAGAACCACTGGAGGCTGCAACGCCCAAGGCATCCAGCAGCAGCAGCAGGGATTCCCCTTCTATATAGGAAAAGGAAATATTGCAGTTGCCCGGCAGCCGTTCCGTAGGGTGTCCATTCAGACGGCTATGGGGAATACGCTCCAGAATACCGCCGATGAGCTTATCCCGAAGGGCTGTCACCTTTTTCACCGTTTCCTCCATTTCCTGCACCGCCAGCTCTGCCGCAATGCCCATCCCCACAATGCCGGGGATATTTTCTGTGCCGGCACGCTGTTTTTTCTCTTGCGCCCCACCGAAAATCAGCGGCGTCACCGCTACGCCCTTACGAATATAGATGGCACCGATGCCCTTGGGCGCACCCAGCTTATGACCGCTCATGGACAGGAGGTCGATCTGCATTTTTTCCACATCAATGGGTACATGGCCGACTGCCTGCACCGCATCTGTATGGAAAAGGATGCCATGCTTTCTGGCGATTGCGCCAATCTCCGCAATGGGCTGGATGGTACCGATCTCATTATTGGCAAACATCACGGAAATCAGGATGGTTTCAGGGCGAATCGCCTGCTCCAATTCCGCTAAGGAAATGCGCCCAAATTCATCCACATCCAGATATGTCACGGTTATGCCATGCTTTTCCAGATATTCCGCTGTATGCAGAATGGCATGATGCTCGATTTTTGTCGTAATGATATGATTGCCCTGCTTTTTCCTTGCCTCTGCCACGCCACGCAGTGCCAGATTATCGCTTTCGGAGCCGCCGGCTGTAAAATAAATTTCCTCCGCCTTAGCACCAATGGCATTTGCCACTCTTTCTCTTGCCTGCTCTAGCGCTTTTTTGCTTTCCTTGGCGATGCCATACACACTGGAGGCGTTACCATAATATTCTCTAAAATAAGGAAAAATCCCATCCAGAACCTCCTTTCGCACAGGTGTAGTTGCAGCATGGTCGAAATAATATTTTGTTTTCATAGGAATACTCCTCTCGCACTCTTTATTTTATATCTATTTCATATTTTTTTTATATGTTTTATATGATATAAATGTAACACCTTTTCTGACATATGTCAATAGAAATGTAATTTCTTTTTTTATTTTTCTAGAAATATGCTGCTCCTTGAAGTAATCCTCTTATTTCTTTTCGTTTCATGATGTTTTTTCGGAATTTTCATGGTATCCGTGTCGCTATCTTTTCGATAAAAATTTTTATTTATATAATAATAATAATGGGTTCACAGGATATGCTGTCGATGAAATCTGAAGAAACAAAGCGGCGTTCCTATGAAAGCTTTTACTTTTAGAAGAATTCAGAGAGGTGTACTTATGGAATTCAAAGACCGTCTGAAAATATTAAGAAAAGAACGAAAACTGACACAGGTTAGGCTGGGAGAAATGCTGAATTACGGATATACCGCCATTGCCAATTATGAATCCGGCAGAAATCAGCCATCCATTCCCGATCTAAAAAAAATTGCCTCTATCTTTAATGTATCCATGGACTACCTTTTGGGTGTCAATGATATTCGCCATCCCTATGTGATTGACGATGAATCGGCGGCTTTCAACGAATTTCGCCGCCGCTATGCCCTACTAGGGGAAACTGAACGGGCGATGCTTCTGGATTATATGGATTATCTGGCTTCCCGCACACCTCGTCCCAAGGCAAGCCAGAGTTATGAGGAAGCAGAAGAAAGACCGATTCTGCTACGGGCGGCACAAAAAGCAGAGGATTACGACGCATAATAAATATCCACCGGCAAAGCCGGTGGATATTTATTATTTTTCCTGTATCAGTTCTCTGGCTGCCGCCAGTGTGACCTCTGTCACATTGCTGCCGCCCATAAGCCTTGCCACTTCCTTTACTGCGCCTTCCTCATCCAGCTGCTCCACATGGGTCGTGGTCTGAATGCCATCGCTTTCCTTTTCAATATGGAAATGGCTATCCGCCATAGCTGCAATCTGCGGCAGATGGGTGATGCAGAGAATCTGCCGTTTTCTGCCCAGAAAGCGCATCTTCTCACCCACCTTCCGTGCCGTTCTGCCGCTGACGCCGCTGTCTATTTCATCAAAGATGAATGTTCCAATTTCATCGGCATCTACCAGCACCGTTTTCAGCGCCAGCATCACACGGCTCATTTCGCCGCCGGAGGCAATCTTTGCCAGTGGCTTCAGTTCCTCTCCCTGATTAGCAGAAATCAGAAATTCCACCTTATCCCTGCCGTCTGCCGACCACTCCGCTTTTTCCTCCAGCTTCACCGAAAAACGGGCGTCTTTCATTTCCATATCCCGCAACGCTTCTTCGATCTGCTCCGCCACCTGTTCCGCCGTTGCCTTTCTGCGAGCAGTCAGTGTTTCAGCACAGGCAATAAGCCGTTTTTCCTCTCTCTGCCGTGCCGCTGTCAGCTCTGCTGCTTTTTCGGCACTGTTGGAAAGGAAATCTAACTCCTTTGTTACTGTATCATAAAAGGCAAGGACGGCTTCCACTGTCCCGCCGTATTTTCGTTTACATTTATAGATGACCTGCAGCCGATCCTCGATTTCTTCCAGAAGGACAGGATCATTCTCCTGCTTATCAGCCTCTTTTTTCAGCTCTCTTGCCGTATCCTCCACCGCTGCACAGGCATCGGCAAGGGCATCGGCAACGGGAAGCAATGCTGTGTCACAGGCGGCTGCCTCCTGTAGCTTCGACAGGGCATCCCCCAACTGGTCACAAGCCGAGGGCATCCCCTCCTGTCCATCATAAAGCAGAGTAATACTTTCCTGCGTCAGACGCATCAGCTTTTCCATACTGCTCAGCCGTTTTTTTTGCTCCAGCAGCATTTCTTCTTCTCCCATCTGCAATGCTGCCTCTGCAATCTCATCCTTCTGGAAAGAAAGCATATCCATCCGCTGCTCCCGCAGGCTTTCATCCCCCAAAAGTGCTGCAAGCTGACTGTCCAGCTCTTTCATTGTGCGCAGACTCTGCTGATACGCCGCCAGTGCATCTCCGAAGCCTGCACCGCAGAAGCGATCCAAAAGGCGGATATGCCTTGCTGGATTCAGTAGGGATTGATGCTCATGCTGTCCGTAAAAATCCATAAGGTCTGTGGCAATTTCCTTCAGCATACCCACTGTGACCGTTGTGCCATTCACCCGACAGACAGAGCGTCCTGTATCACTGAGTGTTCGGCTAATGAGCACAGCTCCATCCTCCTCCACTGCAATACCGCTTTCCGCCAGCTTCTCCTGCAGCTCCTCAGATTTTGTCATAAAAAGCGCTTCCACCGATGCCAGCTTTTCCCCCTGCCGCAGGAAATCCTTTCCCGTTCTGCCGCCAAGGGCAAATTGCAGGGAATCAATCACCATGGATTTTCCTGCACCGGTTTCCCCTGTTAGGATATTCAGCCCTTCTCCGAAGGAAAGCGCACTCTCCTGAATGAGGGCAACATTTTTGATATGTAAATGCTCCAGCATACGCCTTCCCTCCTTATTCAGGCACTATGGATGGTGCGATACAGCTTTTCCATGATGCTTGCCGCCTGGTTATGGGAGCGCACCACGCAAAATACCGTATTATCCCCGGCAATGGTGCCGAGTATCTCGCCATGGGTTTCCATATTATCTAGTGCAACAGCTACAGCCATACCCATACCGTCTAGCGTCTTGATGACAACCATATTCTGAGCATAATCTATTTTCTGCACTGCTTCCTTGAACACACGGGTTAACCGTTCTGTTATTTCTGCATCATTGCCGCTGATGACAGCGTATTTTTGCCGCCCCATCTCCGTTGCAATCTTTGTCAACTTCATTTCCCGAATATCACGGGAAACTGTCGCCTGAGTTACCTGAAAGCCTTCTTCACATAACTTCTGTGCCAATTCATCCTGTGTTTCAATCTCATAGACTTCAATCAACTCCAATATCTTTGCGTGTCTTGCAATTTTCATTGCTGTCCCCCTCCTTTGAAAAAATGTCTACCGGATTCATTATCGAGAGAGCTTATGACGCAGCACATCATAAAAGCTCTGTGGTTTCGTCTTGATGATAGTGGTACATATCTTCGCCTTTCTGATTTGCACCACATTTTTCCCTGTTAGCGTATGGTTATCCTGTCCATCGGCACTGACCATAAATGGCGTATCCTCTCTGCTGGGATATACCTCCACCGTTACCACATCCTCCGCAGATACCACGATAGGTCTGCTGGTCAGAGTGTGTGGGGAAATTGGTGTGATGGCGATAATCTGCGCATCTGCCTTCAGCACAGGACCACCAGCTGAAAGATTATAGGCTGTGGAGCCTGTAGGTGTACAGATGATGACACCGTCTGCCAGCAGGGTATCCACATATTCCTCATTCACATATACATGAAATTCCAGTATTTTATACAGATTGCCGCGGGTGATGCAGATGTCATTGAGGGCGATGATCCCCTCTGTTTTTTTCGACTCTCTGGCAATGCTACATTCCAGCATCATCCGCTTTTCCAGCTTATATTCTCCTTGCAGCACCTTATCTATGGCAGCCTCTGCATGGTTTTTTTCCTCCGCTGTCAAAAAGCCCAGCGTCCCCAGATTGATGCCCAAAATCGGCTTATCAAAGCGAGCGGTCTTTCTGCCGATACCAAGGAGCGTACCATCCCCGCCAAGGGAAATGAGCAGATCGCTTTCGGCATACAACGCCCCTTCCTCTCTGGCATATTGGGGCATTCCCGCCAACTCTGCCACTCGTTTGGAAAGCTGCGGCACACAGCCTCGCTTCTCCAGATGATGCACCAGTCTGCCGGTGATTTCCAGTCCTTTATCCTTTTCCACATTGGGTAAAATAGCAACCTTTTTCATTCCGGCACCTCACTTCTCTGCTGAAAGTATCTTATGCGACTGGGCAACCACTTCTTCCAGTCTTTTTGCGACTGCCTCCGCCGTCATCCCCGTCTGGCTCTTATCCAGATAGATCAGATATTCAATATTGCCCTCAGGCCCCTTGATGGGAGAAAAATCCAGTGCAAGAATGCCCAGCTGCTGTGCCCGCACATAGTCTGCGATCATTTCAATGACCTCCCGATGCACCTGAATATCCCGCACAACGCCTTTTTTGCCAACCTTTTCCCTGCCGGCTTCAAACTGGGGCTTGATGAGGCAAACCAACTGCCCCTTTTCCCCCAGAATCCCCAACACCGCAGGCAGCACCTTTGTCAGAGAAATAAAGGAAACATCAATGGATGCAAAGTCCCCCTCATCCGGCACCTGCTCATGGGTGACATATCTGACATTGGTTTTTTCCAAACAGACCACTCTTTCATCATTACGCAGCTTCCACGCAAACTGTCCATATCCCACATCAATAGCGTAGACCTTGCTTGCGCCGTTTTGCAGCATACAATCCGTGAAGCCACCGGTGGATGCACCGATATCCAGACAAACTTTCCCCTCCAACGACACACCAAATTCCTCAATCGCCTTTTCCAGCTTATAACCGCCGCGGCTGACATATTTCATCTGGCTGCCTCTGACCTCAATGGGCGCATTGACCGCCACCTTCGTGCCGGCTTTATCCTCTTTCTGTCCATCCACATACACATTGCCCGCCATGATATATGCCTTCGCCAGTTCTCTGGAGTTTGCCAAACCAAGCTGCACCAGCAGCACATCCAATCTTTCCTTTTCTACCTTTTCTGCCATGATCAATCTCCTACTCTGTTCCTGATCTGCTGATAGATCCCCGCAGCATCCAGCCCATATCTTGCAAAAAGCTGCTGCTGTGCGCCCTGCTCAATATATCTATCGGGGAAGCCAAGACACAGCACATCTGTCTGTATACCTCTCTCCCCGTAAAATTCCAATACTCTTGCACCAAAACCGCCCATTTTTACATTATCCTCAATGGTCACGATATGGTCGCATTTTTCCGCTGCCCGCAGCAGCATTTCGCCATCCAGCGGCTTAATAAAGCGCATATTCACCAGCATGGGACGATACCCCTCTGCCCGCAGCAGCTCTGCCGCCTCTGCCGCTGCCGTCAGCATATGGCCTTCTGCAAGGATGGCTATTTTTTCGCCATCGGCAATCAGCTCCGCCTTTGCATATTCCACAGGCTGTCTATGGTCTGCAAAGCCGGTTTCCGCCGCTCCTCTGGGATAGCGCACCGCCACAGGGCCATTCCAGCCATTGACGGCAAAATCCAGCATTTCGCCCAGTTCCCAGTCGTTCTTGGGCGAAAGGACGGTCATATTCGGGATATGGCTTAAGAAGGACAAATCGAAAACACCCTGATGGGTTTCTCCGTCCGCACCTACGATGCCTGCCCGATCTACGGCAAAGACCACATGGAGGTTTTCCATACAGACATCATGCACCAACTGATCGTATGCCCGCTGCAAGAAGGAGGAATACACCGCAAAAACAGGGGTAATACCGCCCTTCGCCAGCCCTGCCGCAAAGGTGGTGCCATGCTGCTCTGCAATGGCAACATCAAAGAAACGCTTGGGGAACGCCTGCTGGAATGCATCAAAGCCCGTGCCGCTGCACATGGCTGCCGTGATCCCCACTACATTGGGATTGCTTTCACCCAGCTCCACCATCTTTTCGCCAAAAACCGCAGACCAGCTTTTGCCTCCCTTTCCCTTGGCAAGACTTTTGCCCGTCCGCAGATCAAAGGGATTTACCCCATGATACTCCCACGGACGCTCCTCCGCATGGGGATAGCCCTTGCCCTTAATGGTCTTTACATGAATGAGGACTGGACGATGCATTTCCTTTACATTGCGGAACAGCTCGATCATATCCGACAGATCGTGTCCGTCCACAGGGCCAATGTACTTAAAGCCCATCTGTTCAAAGACCGCACCCTCTGTCAGAAACAGCTTGGCATTATCCCGCACATTTTTCAGCACCTGATAAGTGCCTTCCCCAATGACAGGCACATGATCTCTGAAATGCTTTACCGCCTCTTTCCAGCCACGGTATCTGTCGCTGGTACGCAGATTATTCAGATGCCTTGACATTGCCCCCACATTGGTATCTATGGACATCTGATTGTCATTGAGAATGACGATCATTCCCGTATGCTCCTTGCCTACATTATTCAAGGCTTCATAGGCAAGTCCCCCTGTCATGGAGCCATCCCCGATAACTGCAATAATATGCTCCTTTCCGCCTCTTAAATCCCTCGCCTTTGCCAGACCGAAGGCGGCGGAAATAGAAGTAGAGCTATGCCCTGCCGCAAAAGCATCGCAATCGCTTTCGCCAGGCTTTGGAAAACCGCTGAGCCCATCCATCTGACGCAGGGTATCAAAACGATCTTTTCTACCGGTCAGTATCTTATGGATATATGCCTGATGTCCCACATCCCAGACAATTTTGTCTGACGGCAGGTCAAAGACATATTCCAATGCCACTGTCAGCTCTACCACGCCCAGATTGCTTGCCAGATGCCCCCCTGTTTTGGAAACTTTCTGCAGCAGAAATTTCCGCAGCTCTCTGCAAAGCTGGGGCAGCTCCTCTTCTTTTCGTTTTTTTATATCTCCGGTGGAATGTATCTGATTCAAAATACTGTCCACTCTCTCACCAACTCTCTTTTGTGTTGCAAAATTATCTCTACAGCCATAGTCCAATGCAAATGCCAAGAACAGCACCCGCTAAAACCTCCAGCGGTGTATGTCCCAAAAGCTCTTTCAGCTCTCCGATATTGGGCATTTTATGTGCCTGCACAATGTCATTTAGAATTTCTGCGTGTCTGCCGGCCGCCCTTCGTATCCCTTGTGCATCATACATGGTAACAAAGGAAAATATCATTGCCACCGCAAACAGCGGCGAATCAAAGCCATGGTGTTTGGCAATGCTGAAGGATAATGCCATAGTAAAGGAGGAATGGGAGCTGGGCATACCGCCCGTTCCCATAATGCGGGATGCATCAAACCGCTTCTCCGTAATCAGTGTCAATACAATCTTGATGCCCTGTGCCGCTGCCCATCCAATCACAGCCGCCCACAGAGGCGTATTTTGCAGAATTGCTCCGAAGTTATACATACACTCGCCTTCTTTCTGCCTGTATTGTTTTTCTTTCCGTTAAAAGGTTCTGTTCAACAGATATTTTGTCAGTTCCAGCAGGAAAGTACAGCTTTCGCCCTGTGCCTCCCATATCTCCATTGCCTCTTTAGAAAGCTTCTCTGCAATCTCTCTGGATTTTTCAATCCCGAATAAGGTAACAAAGGTGGTTTTCTGATTTTTCTCATCACTGTTTATGGGTTTCCCCAGCTCCTCAAAGGTGCTGGTCACATCCAGAATATCATCCAATATCTGAAATGCCACACCGATTTTTTCCCCTGCAAGACCAAACTGCGCCACGGTTTTCCCATCGGCACCGCCGCAGATGGCGCCTGCCTCCAGCGCACCCCGAATCATTGCCGCTGTTTTATGGACATGGATAAATTCCAGTGTTTCCAGATCCAGCGGTTTCCCTTCCAGATGCACATCTACCACCTGTCCCACCAGCATCCCATAGATGCCCGCTCCATGGGCGATGGCACGCATAGCGCCTATGGTACGGGGAGAGAGATTTTTCTGGCATGCCTCTGCCATGGTTTCCATGGCATGGTGCAAAAGCCCATCCCCTGCAAGAATCGCCATATCTTCCCCGAACACCTTATGATTGGTCAGCCTGCCCCGACGGTAATCGTCATTATCCATAGCAGGCAAATCATCATGGATGAGGGAATAGGTATGTATCATTTCCAGCGCACAGGCAAAGGGCAATGCCTCCTTCTGGTCGCCGCCCACCGCCTCACAGGCTGCCAGCAGCATCATGGGACGCAGCCGTTTACCGCCTGCCATCAGGCTATAGCGCATAGCCTCATAGATCACCGGCGGAAAATCCTGCTGTTCGGGTATTACCTTCTGCAATGCCCCTTCAATCAGGGCACATCTTTCTTTCATTTCCTGCTTCAGCACCATCATGCTTCCTCCTCCTGAAAGGGTGTTTCCTGCCACACACCGGCCTCTTTTTGCAGCAGAACGATCTCCCCCTCTGCCGCTGCCAGCGTTTCTCTGCAAAATGCAGAAAGGCGCAGCCCTTCTTTATATAATGCCACAGCCGTTTCCAACGAAGCCTCCTCCTGCTCCAGCGCATCGGCAATTTCCTCCAACCGTGCCATGGCTTCTTCAAATGTCATTTTCTTTTTCGCCATCTGCAAATACCTTCTTTCCTGTCACTGCAGCCACCAGTTCACCATCCTGCATTCGCAGCCGCAGGGACTGCCCTAGCTCTACCGCCGCTGCCCTTGTTACGGGCACGCCATCGGCTTCCATCACCACGGCATAGCCCCGCTTCAGTACAGACAGAGGTGAAACCGCAGAAAGCCTACCCTCTGCTGCGAAAAGCCGCAGCTTCTCCTTTTCCAGTCGCTGCAAAAGCATCCGCCCGCACAGCCGTTCCTTTTCATTCAGATGAAGCTGCGTCCGCTTAATCCGCTCCAAGGGACGCTTGAACACCGCCCGCTCCAGTAGGAATGATAGTCGTCTGCTCGAAGCCGTCAGTGCTGCCCGTATATCCCGTTCCAGACGACCTTGCCGCTGTGCCAGCAATGCCCGCAGGTCTGCAAGGCGCTGGGTGGAAAGCTCCGCCGCCGCCGATGGCGTCGGCGCCCGCATATCTGCCACAAAGTCTGCAATGGTAAAATCCGTTTCATGGCCTACGGCGGAAATCACAGGTATCTCCGATGCAAAAATCGCCCTTGCGACGATTTCTTCGTTGAACGCCCATAAATCCTCCATGGAGCCGCCGCCTCGTCCGAGGATAATGACATCTGCCTTGCCCCATTCATTGACAAGCCGCAGACTTTTCACAATATCCTCCGCTGCATTTTCCCCCTGCACCAGCGTAGGGAATATGGCAAGCTTCACACGGGGATCCCGCCTTTTGGCGATCTGAATAATATCCCGCACGGCTGCCCCTGTGGGAGAGGTCAGCACAGCAATGGTAGAAATATGCGTCGGCAGCTCCCGCTTGAAATCAGCGTCAAACAGACCTTCTGCCGCCAGTTTTTCCTTACGCTGTTCAAAGGCAAGCTGCAATGCACCCATGCCAACAGGCTGCAAAAATTCGCCGTAAAGCTGGTATTGCCCTGTTTTCTCATACAGAGAGATATGCCCACCCAGAATGACCTGCATCCCATTTTCCACCGCAAAGGGAATCTGGGCTGCTGCCTGTCGAAAAATCACGCAGGAAACAGATCCCCCCGCATCCTTCAGCGTAAAATACCAATGCCCGCTGGAATGGGCTTTGAAATTCGATATTTCTCCCTGCACCAGAAGGCTGTTCAATATAAAGTCATTTTCCAGCAGATTTTTGATGTATCGGTTAATCTGCCCCACCGAAAAAATCTTTGGTTCTATCATGCCTTTCCTCCTTGCGGAGACTGCCCTTGTGCGGGAAAGCCCTTTTCCTTATAACTGTGCAGCCTTACCCAGCACACCGTTGATGAATGACGGTGCTTCATCGGAGCTGAATTTCTTTGCCAGCTCCACCGCTTCGTTGATGGCTACGCCAACAGGGGTATCCCCGAATTTCATTTCATAAACCGCCAGACGCAAAATCGCCAGATCCACCTTATTCATACGGGAAAGATCCCAACCCTTAGCACTCTGACCGATGATTTCATCAATTTCTTCCATATGGGCTCTGGTGCCCTCCACCTCGAAAAGGATGAATGTTCTATCCTCTTCCTCCACTGGCGTCTCCTTTTCCGCAAAGAAAATCTCCTGCACCTGTTCAAATTCCGCTGCTTCGTTAAAATCCATCTGGAACAGCAGGAAAAACGCATTTTTTCTTGCACTTCTTCGGCTCATATTCTTACCTCCATTACTTTCTGCACAAAAACACTTTGTTTTTGTTTTCTTCCCCTCTTTCCCTTTACAAAAGATGAAGTTTCTTGAATAAAAATAAAGCAAAAAGCGGATCTCGTCGGCATCAGCCATGAGACCCGCAAATTCGCCGATTATTCTTCCTCAGCCTTACCTTCCTTCACTACGCCGGAAATCCCAACATTCACAACTGCTACGCGCAGCCCTGTCATGGTTTCCACTGTAGTTTTTACTCTTTCCTGCACCTCGGCCGCAACCTTCTGCAGCTTTGTGCCGAATTTTACAATGATTTCCATATCAATCACTACATCATTTTCATCCCTTACAACCTTCAAGCATTTTGTGTGACCCTTTTTGCCAAAAAATTCTGTGATGCCTTTGCCGCCGCTGCTGCCCACAACGCCTTCTATCTCCAGCGCCGCTGTCACCGCAATTACACCAATCACTTCATCAGCAATCTGAATCTGGCCATTCATTTTGTATTCAGACATATCAAAACCTCCTATATTTTAGATATTTTCTATTTTCCATTCAAAAAGCATTTCACGCATAATTATGTTTTGATTATAACAGAACATTCACTTTTTTGCAATGAATTATGCATAAATTCATGCATAAAAAAAGAAGGCGAAGCCCGCCTTCTTCTCCCTTTGCTTATTTCTGTAGGGTGTTAATCCGTATTTTGGATACATCCATCCCTGTTTTCCGCTTTACAATGTCCTCGATTTGTGCCACCTCTGCATCCGTCAGCGTTCCTTTTTCCACCACCACATCCACCGTTTCATCATCCATCCGCACATACGCCTCTCGGAAGCCCTTTGATTTTATCATCGCCTCTGCTGCCGTTTCCTTTTCGATTCGCTGCTGTAGCTCCAGCATACTGTTGGTGCATTTTTCCTTCTGCTCCTTAGAGATGTTTTCGTTTTCCAGCATCTCATTCAGAATATCCTTCTGCTTGGCACGGGACTGCTCCCGATCTAGCTTTGCTTCCGCAAAATACGCACTGCTCTCCCCCGCACCGGCCGAAACGAATACCGCCGCACCATCCCCTGTGGTTTCTGCTACCTCTGCGGTGATGGGATCCAATACTGCCTCTGTTTCTTCCATATCATCGGGCAGGGCAGAATAATCCACCAGCGCTGTCACATCCCCCTCCTCCGTCAGCTGCAATGCCGTCTGATTTGCCTCTGTGCTGCGGCTTTCCTGAAAATTCAGATACCCCGCTGCAGCAACCATTACCGCCAGTGCTGTCACTACTACCTGATTCCGCTTAATCTCAAACATCCTTTTTCTCCCCCTCATTTCATTTTTATTACAGCAATCTTGTGGGCAGGCACATCCAGCAAGGCTTGTGCCGCCTGATGCAATGCCGCAGCCACCGCAGGGCTGTCTGCCCCCTGCGCCAGAATAACTGCTCCCTCTACCGCAGGAGATCCCTCCTCCAATATCAATGGAGCGGTGCTGCCATTTTTATCCTCCAATAGGACAACACTTTCCTCCGTCCGCAGGGAATCCCCATCGGATTCCGCCGTTTCATTGCGAGCAACAGTTTTCTCTCCCGATCGGCAATAGGTTAGCATCACATCCACCTTGCCTGCCCCCTCCATACCGGAAAGCAGCTCTGCCATACGCAGCTCCGTTTCTGCCTCTGCCCGCCCTGTTTTTACCGCCTCCTGCAAGGGGAGCTGCTCCTCCTTAGGCGCAGTCCGCCCTAAAGCAAGCAGAAGGATGCCTAACAAGAGCAGCAGCAGCATACTCTGCCGCATTTTTTTGTTCTCTGGGCGAAAAAGCCCCTTCCATCTGTCCTTTTCCATTCTTTCCTCCTTATGTATCTAACAGCCGAAGCAAAGGCTGAAGCACCGCCTCCAGTACCATAAGCCCCAGAACCAGCTCCGCATACCGCCGCTCCCTGCCCTCCGGCAGAAGAATGCCCGCCAATGCGGAAAAGACGGTCAACGCTGTTATAGTTTTTATATATGCCGTATATGCGTCCATCATTCCTACAAGCCTCCCAACAAAAGCACCGCCGAAAAGAGAAACATACCTTCTCCCAGAAAGACTGCTCCAATTAGAAGCCCTGTATATTCCCCTGCTGCACCGATACATTCCACCAGCCGCTCCTCACAGATAAATTCCGCAGCCGCTGCGGTCACCCGAAAAATCAGCATAATGACAGCCAGCTTCAGGATCAGAGGCAAACAGAGCAAAAGAAGGAAAATCGCCGCTGCCGCCAGTGTGCCGCTGCTCAGTGCCGCTGCTGCCGCTGCTGCCATATCCACAGCGCCGCCCATCACATCCCCCACCACCGGCACAGAGCCTACGGCGATCTTTGCCGTTTTCCCTGCCAATCCATCCAACACACCGCCGCCCAGCTTTTGCAGGGAAAGCAGCAGCATAAAAGCCATCGCTGCCCCCTTCATGCCCCAGCTGATGCACTGGCGCAAGAGCTTTGCAAATCTGCCGAGGATGGGCTTTTCCGAAATATGATCTGCCATTTCCAGAGAAACCGCCAACAGAACCGCAGGCACAATGATCCGCTCCACCGCCGCACTAAGGGCAGCCGAGCCGCCGATTACCGCCGAGCCCATCAAGGCACTGCTGCCCACCTCCCCCTTCGCTGCCACCAGCGTCAGAAAAATGGGCACCATTGCCGTAAAAACCTCATTTAATCCCCGCATACGCTCCACAACCACATCAGAAATCTCTCGAAAAGCATCCAAAATCACCACAATCAGCACTATATAGCATAAATAGAAGCCCATCTCCCCCACCGACTTCCCACGAAAGGAATCGCTGAGCTGCCGCAGGATGGCACTGAGCAATACCACAATCAGAAGCTGTATCAGTAGACGCCCCTGCAAATGCAGCTCCCCGAACAAAGCCTCTGTCAGCCCCTCCTTCCAGCCGGAAAAGGAAAAATCAAAGGCTCCCGTCAGAATATCCCGCAGCATTGCAGAAAAGCCTACCTCTGCCTGCAGCGGCGCAGCCGCCCTGTCCACCGCCGCCGTTTCCAGCCTGTCCATTTCCGCAAGCAAATCCGCCTCTGCTCCATAGACTGGCACAGGCAAAAGGCTGAGGAGCAGCAGCAAAAGCCATATCCTTTTTCTCATGCGCCCCCTCCTTTACACCAGCCCCATTACCGTTTCCAACAGCCCTGTCAGTACCGGTGCTGCTGCCGTCATCATAAATACCTTACCCGCTAACTCGATTTTGGCTGCAATGCTGCTCTCTCCAGCATCAGCACAAAGCTGTGCGCCAAACTGTGTCAGATAAGCAATGCCGATTACCTTAAGCACAATGGAAAAATAGCCTGCGCTGACACCTGCCTCTACCGCCGTTTCCCGCAGCAGCAAAAGCAGTTCCCCCAAGGGGCGGCAAAGCCACAAAAAGCTGAGGATGCCTGTTCCCGCTGCAATTAGCAGCGCAAGCTGAGGATTTTCTCGCTTCAAAAGCACCGCAAACACTGTTGCGATGATGCCCAGCCCGATGATTTTTGTAATCTCCATTTTTCTCGCCCCCCTATAGCTGAAACATGGTCTGCACTGTTTCAAAGAGCTGGCTGATATAGCCAATGATCCAGAACAATACCACCACCAGCCCCGCCAGCGTCGTCATCATTGCTTGCTCCTCTCTGCCGGCACGAATGAGCACCTGATTCAGTACCGCCACCAATATTCCCACTGCCGCAATGCGGAATACAATATCTATTTCCATCATTCTCTCCCCTTTAGAGCAGCGTCACTACCAAAAGCAAACCCGAAAGCGTGCCCATGCCGTAGTAAAGCCTGCCATTTTTCTCCAGCCTTGCCCTGCCCCTTTCCCCCTCTGATGCAAGGGTATGACGCAGAAGGGCAATGCTTTTTTCCTGCTGTGCCTGATCCAGATAGCCCAAAGAATGTCCGAAAGCAATGATATTTCTTTTATCTTCAGCTGTAAGAAAGGTTTTTCCGCCCTCTCGCAGCCAGACCAGCCGCCAAATCTCCTCCGCGGTTTCCCCCTGCCTTGCAGCAAGGGCTTCTGCCACCTGTCGGAGAATGCATCCAATGGTGCCTTGCATCCGCCAGGCTACCCCCTCCATTGCCTCTGAAAGGGTTGCAGAAAGATAGCCAATCTGCCCTTGCAGATAGACCAGTCCCCGCTCCAGCTCCTCCAGCTCCTCCAGCCGATATTTTTCCCGCATAGCAAAATAAGCGCCGCACCACAGGCTAGCTCCCATGATAAGCAATGTCCCCATCAGCCGTATCATTCCACCGCCTCCCTTTTTCTTCCCTTTCCATCAAATATCCCTTCCAATGTGCCTGTTCCAAGACGGTCAGATAGCACCAGATATCGTTCAAATATCTCCTCCTCCGCCAATGCCCCCAGCCTGCGCCGCACATCGGCAACCCCATAGCCATGGGCAGTGGCAAGCAGCTGAACTCCGCAGCAAAGCACCTGCCGTACCGCCGCTGCATCCCCATCACTGCCCAGCTCATCCACCGCAATGATGCGGGGATTCATGCTTCTTAGGAGCATCCGCATCCCCTCCGCCTTGGGACAGCCCTCCAGCACATCAGTGCATGGCCCCACATCCATCTGGGGTAGACCATCTCGCAGGGGGCAGATTTCTCCTCTTTCATCCGCCACCCCAACGGTATAACAGCGGCGGCTCAGACAGCGCACCATATCCCGCAGCAGGGTGGTTTTTCCACAGCCCGGCGGCGAAACAATCAAGGTATGACAAAATCGTTCTCCTTCCATCAGATGTGGTAGAAACGCCTCTGCCCAGCCTTTCTGCTGTCGAGCTATACGAATATTTAGTGCATTGACCTGACGAAGCGTGCGTATTTCTCCATTCTCTAACACCGCCTTGCCACAAAAGCCCACACGATGCCCACCCTCCAAGGTCAGATATCCCTGCCGCAGTTCCTCCGAAAAAGCATACAGGGAATAGTCACTTAATAATGCCACTGTTTCCCGCAGCTCTGCCACAGAAAGCACCTCCTCCAGAAAACGAAGCCTTCCGTCCTGCTCCTTCAATGCCACAGGTTGACCACACCGCAAGCGAATCTCCTGCAGATACTGTAGCTCTTCTATCCTTATTTTTTCCCGTATCCTGCGGGGCAGCGCCCGCCAAATTCCCTCCGTTCCCATCCGCTCGTCCACCTTTCTGTTTCATCCTATGATGTGCATAAAGGCGGTATACATTATTTTTTTCGACATTTTTCAAAAAAATTGCTCCATTTCTTCACATATCATGATATAATTGTTCAAGGTAATATGAAATCAATATAAATAAAGGAGTCTCCTATGAATACCCTTTCTCTTTCTACTTTCTCCAAAAAGGATGCAGATGCCCCCATCTATTTACAAATCACTACACCAAAAGCTTTTTACAACATTCCACTAACGGATATTCTTTTCATTGAATGTCATGAGAAAAAATCCATCCTTCATACAAAGGATAGCTATCTTCCTCTAGGCATACCTTTATATCGCTTGGAAGCAGTACTGCCCTCTAGCCTTTTCCTGCAAACACATCGTTCCTTTCTTGTAAATCTGAAAAATATTTCCTATGTGGATAAGCACAAAGACCCTTGGATAATATCCTTTTTTACATCCCATAAAAAGGCTTTTGTCAGCCGCAGCTTTCGCCGTCAACTACTTGCTGCTGTTTTTCTCTCTGATTGACTTTGTCATTTCCTGGCGATAAAATAAATAAAAGTCCAGCAGTGGAATGTCGAATAAGAAATAAAATGAAAGATATTATATCAAGGAGAAAAGCTATGAGTATTTTGAATGTAGTAAACCTAAATCACGGGTTTGGCGACAGAGCCATCTATAAGGATGTGTCCTTCCGCCTGCTCAAAGGAGAGCATGTAGGCTTCATCGGTGCCAACGGCGAAGGGAAATCCACCTTTATGAACATTATCACCGGCAAGCTAATGCCGGATGAGGGCAAAATCGAATGGTCAAAAAATGTACGGGTAGGCTATCTAGATCAGCATACGGTGCTGGAAAAAGGACAAACCATTCGGGATGTGCTTTCCTCCGCTTTTTCTTATCTTTTCGAGCTGGAAGCACAGATGAATGCTTATTATGGAGAAATGGCCGACTGCGATGAAGAACGCATGAATTTTTTGATGGAAGAAACAGGCAGTATTCAGGAGATACTGGATCAGCATGATTTCTATATCATAGATGCAAAGGTGGATGAAATCGGTCGGGCACTTGGTCTGGCAGACCTTGGGATGGATAGGGATGTTACAGAGCTTTCCGGCGGTCAGCGAACGAAGGTGCTGATGGGCAAGCTCCTTCTGGAAAAACCCGATATTCTGCTTCTAGACGAGCCTACCAACTATCTGGATGAAAATCATATCGAATGGCTGAAACGCTATCTGAATGATTATGAAAATGCTTTCATTCTGATTTCTCATGATATTCCGTTCCTCAATAGTGTAGTCAACTTGATTTATCATGTAGAAAATGCGGAACTGAATCGTTATGTGGGTAACTATGATAAATTCCTAGAAATCTATGAAATGAAAAAGTCCCAGCTGGAGGCGGCTTACCGCAAGCAGCAGCAGGAGATTGAAGACCTGAAGGACTTTGTTGCCAGAAATAAGGCGCGTGTTGCCACCAGAAATATGGCAATGTCCCGTCAGAAAAAGCTGGATAAAATGGATGTCATTGAGCTGGCAAAGGACAGACCGAAGCCGGAGTTTCATTTCAAGGAAGCCAGAGCTTCCGGCAGATATATTTTCCAGACAGAAGATTTGGTTATCGGCTACGACAAGCCTTTATCCCGCCCTCTTACCCTTTCTATGGAGCGTGGACAAAAAATCGCACTGGTCGGTGCGAACGGTATCGGTAAAACCACACTACTCAAATCTATTATTGGTGAAATCCCTCCTCTCAGCGGCAAAACCACGCTGGGGGACTATCTCTATCCCGGCTATTTTGAGCAGGAAAAGAACTATGTGGAAAATGTGACCTGTATTGATGAAATCTGGAAGGAGTTTCCTTCCTATACCCAGTATGAGGTGCGCTCTGCTCTGGCAAAATGCGGACTGACGACAAAGCACATCGAAAGCATGGTAAAGGTACTTAGCGGCGGTGAGCAGGCAAAGGTGCGTCTTTGCAAGCTTATCAATAATGAAACAAATGTATTGCTTCTGGACGAACCGACCAACCATCTGGATGTGGATGCCAAGGAAGAACTGAAGCGTGCTTTGCAGGCATACAAAGGCAGCATCCTTTTAATCTGCCACGAACCGGAATTTTATCAGGATGTTGTAACAGAGATCTGGAACTGCGAGGATTGGACAACCGTTCCCCTGTAAAAACGAATAAAAAAGGCGAAACCCACAAAAACACTGTACCAGATTTTTATGGGTTTCGCTTTTTTATTCCCCTCTATTCATTTCTTCTTCCAACAGAGTTGCTATCTCTGTCATGGAAATCACAAAATATCTTGCATTTCCCATGAGATTTCTATGTCCGTAATCCAGAAGGATTGCCTTGGGTTCTTCTGTTCCAAACACATCCAGATAGGTATTTTTGATAAGCTGCTTTTTTTCTGCCTCCAAATAAGACGGGATATATTTCTGCGCCAGCTTTGCAGTCATGCGTTCATATATCTGTCCATTCCCGCCAACCGTCAGCCACTGCGGCAGCTTCTTCGGCTTTTCATGAAGGGCAATATCAAATTTCATCGCCCACTGAAACGCAATCAGATCCACTCTTTCATTCTGCTGTACAAATTCCCATAGGATATTGCACAGCCCGATTTTGGAAAGTGCTTGGTACTGACATCCCCTTTCCAGCCAAAACTGAGAAAGTTTCTCATAAAAGGCAAATGGGCTTTCATAGAACGGCAGCAAATAAGAAAGTGTATGCAAAAATCTACCGCTGTTATAATAGGTTTCCACCATTTCCTCGATATATTTTAACCGCAGCGTATCTGCATAGGGCAGACAATGGGTAGCCATCACCTCATAGGGTGCTGTATCGTGGGATACAAAGGAAAATTCTTCTTGCTTTCTATGAAGCATAGAGCCTTTCAGAAGCTTCAGAAAACCCAGCTGCAGCTGCTCCGGCTCCAGAAGGTATACATCATTAAAGGATTGTCCAAAAGAAGCATAATCCTCATAAGGTAATCCGGCAATCAAGTCCAGATGCTGATGAATGTTTCCACCCGCCTTGATCTGCTTCACAACATCGGAAAGCTGTTCAAAATCCACATTTCGATTGATGGCATGAATGGTGTGCGGATTTGTAGACTGCACACCGATTTCAAACTGAAACAGCCCTTCCCGCACTGTTTTCAGAAAATCAATCGTTTCCTGATCAATAATATCTGCCGTGATCTCAAAATGAAAATTTGTTATGCCATTATCATGGGCATGAAGATATTTCCATATCTCCATCGCATGACTTTTTTTGCAATTAAAGGTACGGTCTATGAATTTCACCTGCGGCACGCCTGCGTCCAGAAATTTCTGTAAATCCTGCAAAACCTTTTCCAACGGAACAAAACGCACCCCCTGCTCCACAGAGGAAAGGCAATAGCCGCACTGATAGGGGCAGCCTCTGGAGGATTCATAATAAATAATCTGATTTTTTATATCGCTAAGATCATCCTCATAAGGGAACGGCAGCAGGGAAAGCTCCAACTGCGCCTCCTGCATCGTAGAACGAATTTCTCCACCCTCCCGATAGGTCAGACTGCCGATTTCGGAAAGTGTTTCGGGGATTCCCGTATGCCAGTGCTCCAGCAGCTTTGTAAATACGATTTCCCCCTCTCCCCGCATCACAAAATCAATCGCCGGATTTTCCCGCAAAAACCCCTCGCTTTCATAGCTGACCTCAGGTCCACCCACGCCAATACTGCAATCCGGCAGGATTTTTTTCAGCAGCGGACAAAGCTGCCGCAGCAGCTCTACATTCCAGATATAAGCAGAAAACAGAATCACCTGCGGCTGTAAGCGAAACAGCTCCTCCAGAATAAAATCTATTCGCTGATTGATGGTAAATTCTCTGGTGAAAATATTGTATTTCTTTCGGTTATCCTGAAAGCGGCTCAAATAACGCAATGCCAGATTAGAATGGATATATTTGGCATTGATTGCCGCAAGAACGATTTTTTTCACTGCATTTCCTCATTTCTATCTGTTTTTCATCAAATTATAGCATAGGGTAAAAAAGCATTTCGCTTGACGAAATGCTCCGCCTGCGGCGGTGTCGCTAGCGACTGACTACCTTGCCGCCGCAGTGCGATCCCCCGGAGGGTTTTTGCTCTATAAGAAACGAAATTTCTTATAGAGCAAAAAAGCGATATGCACTCCCATACCGCTTCACATCCGTTATTTTTCTTCTTTATCTACATAGGAAAGCAATTTATAGAGCAGATGATACAATGTCACCTTTTCTTCCCGATTCAGCTCTACGCACTTCACCATTTCATAGGGAATCCGCAGCGCTTTCTCTTTCATGACAAACCCTTCCTCCGTCAGCGTGATAAAAAGGTTGCGTTCATCCTCTTTCGAGCGCTCCCGATATACCAGACCTTTTTGCTCCAGCTTTTTCAAAAGCGGCGTCAGCGTTCCGGAATCCAGATACAGCCTTTTTCCCAGCTCCTTTACCGTAAGCTTTTCCTGCTCCCACAAAACCAGCATTGTAATATACTGGGTGTAAGTCAGCCCCAGCTCATCCAGAAAAGGCTTATACAGGCGAACCATCTCTTTGGAGCAGGCATACAAAGGAAAGCAAAGCTGCACGCCTAATTTCAATGCATCATATTTTCCATACTCTTTCTCTTCCATAAAAAATACCTCTCCATAAGCCCTATCATAAAATTAAATTGTGTGTTTTGTCAGAACAATATACCATATATTTTTGTATTACTCAAGAATTTTTCCACCTTTTCTCAATAATCTTCTTTATGCTGACAAAAAGCATCCTTCTCCTTTACAGAAGCCCTAACGGTTCAATGCTCCGCTTCAAAATGCCATGCAAGCAGGCAATGCAGATACCGTAATTCGTCATAGGAATCCCCTGTTCCGCCGCACGCTGCAGACGATGCTGCATTTCCTTTTCATTCAGTGTGCAGCCGCCGCAATGTACAACCAAAGCGTAGGGGGATAAATCCGTCGGAAACTCCGTCCCGCTGGTAAAGTGAAAGTCAACTTCCTTCCCCGTATATTCCCGTATCCAGCGGGGCAGCTTCACTGTTCCAATATCCTCGCACTGCCGATGATGGGTACAGCCCTCTGAAATCAATACACGATCTCCGTCCTGCAACCTCTCCAATGCAAGCGCACCTGCAACATTCTGTGCCAAATCCCCTTTATATCTTGCCATCAAAATAGAGAAAGAGGTCAGTGGTATCTCCTTGGGTACAATTTCAGAAACCATGCGGAACACCTGACTGTCCGTAATAATAAGCCGTGGCTTTCTTCCCAAAAGAGCAAGGGTTTCCTGTAACTCCTGATCTCTTGTGATAACAGGAACAGCCCCCGCCTCCAAAATATCTCGAATTGTCTGCTGCTGCGGCAGAATCAGCCGCCCTTTGGGTGCAGCAGAATCTATCGGAACCACCAGCACTGCCAAATCATGCCTTTTCAGCAAATCTCTGACGATCGGGCGTTCTTCCTTTGCCTGCGCTGCAAGACTGCCGATCCGCTCCTTCAGCTCGTGTATATTCTCTCCGGTATATGCCGAAACGGAAATTGTATTTGCATCCATTTCCGCTTTTCCCGTCAAATCCATTTTGTTTTTTACAATAATATAGGGTATCTTCTTCTCTCGGATATAATCAATAATTCGTTCATCCTCCGCCGTCATTCCAACAGCTCCATCCAATACCACAAGGGCAATATCTGTTTTTTGCAAAACCTGATATGCCTTTTCCACACGCATCTGCCCCAATTTACCAACATCATCCAGACCGGGTGTATCAATCATTACAACAGGCCCTAAGGGTAGAAGCTCCATTGCTTTCTGCACAGGATCTGTTGTTGTTCCCGCCACCTCTGACACAATGGCTAGGCTTTGCCCTGTCAGTGCATTGATCAAACTGGATTTCCCCGCATTTCTTCTGCCAAAAATCCCGATATGGATTCGGTTAGCCAAAGGCGTTTCATTCAGGCTCATTCCGTCACCTCCCTGTTTCTGTCAATGCGTCACCTCTCTCGGTAACAATTTCATAGCCAATTTCTTTCATTTCCTCTTTGAGCTGCAAAAGCCCTTCCGCAGCCTCGCTGTCCATGCAGCGTTTATTATCATACAAATTATATTTCAGTCTGTTTTCTGCGGGAGAAAGATTCGGCATCAATACATTTGCCCCCGAAAGTATGCCCCTCCTTCGTCCATCGGGATGGAGGGTACTAAGGGCTGTTGTAGCAGGCAGCAATACCTTAGGCAAAAGCAATCGCACCAAACCCAGCAGATAAAGCGTCAGCTCCAGAGAGCCTGCCGCCTCCTCCCGAAAGTGTGTATCCTTATGCGGAAGAAAAGGCCCAATCCCTACCATCTGCGGACGCAGCTCCTGCAAAAACAGCATATCCTCTGCCAGATGCTCCGCCTTCTGCCCCGGAGAACCAACCATAAAACCGCTGCCCGTCTGATATCCGATCTCCTTCAAATCCCAAAGACATTCTTTTCGATTCTTTAACTGCATTCCCTCGGGGTGCAGATACCGATAATGCGCCTCCTCTGCCGTTTCATGGCGCAGCAGAAAACGATTTGCCCCCGCATCGAAGTATGCCTGATATTCTGCCCGCTCCCGCTCTCCAATGGAAAGCGTAATGGCACAATCGGGAAACTGCCGCCGAATTTCCGAAATCAATGCAGTCATTCTCTCCTGCGTGAAATATCCATCCTCGCCTCCTTGCAGCACAAAGCTGCGAAAGCCAAGGCGATAGCCGCTGCGGCAGCAGGAAAGAATTTCCTCCTGATTCATACGGTAACGGGATGCCTTTGCATTGCTGCAGCGGATGCCGCAATAATAGCAGTCGTTTTTGCAATAATTCGTAAACTCAATCAATCCACGAATAAAAATTTTACGCCCATAGCTGCTATGACGCACTTCCCGCGCCCGTAGAAAAAGAAATTCCTCTGTTTCCGGCGTTCTTTCTATAAGCAATCGCAGCCACTCCTCTTTGGAGAGCCATTGCTGTTTTTCCAGTTTTGAAATCAGTTCTTTCATAGCGCCTCACATATTTTTTGCATAAATGGTTTTTGTGCTGATTCCGGGCAGCTTGCCCAACCTGCCGGTCAATGCATTGATTACATCCGCAGGGGCGTCCATTGCAACACTAATAATAGATATTTTCCTTTCCTTATAGGGAAGCCCCATGCGTCCAATAATATAGTCGCCATATTCCGACAGCAGATGATTCAGCTGGTCAACCGCTTCCTTCGATGATACAATAATGCCCACAAGTGCAACTCTGGATTCCGACATCAAAGCCACTCCTTCCTTTGCCATTCCTTATTTTTTCTGATTGTATCACATCCGCAGTGAAAAAAAAAGAAAGGAAACCGTACCACTGGAAAAATTCCCCTATACAAAATCCTATTCCCCTGCTATACTATAAACAACCCCTGATTGTAAAGGATTTCCTGAGCAAAAAGGCGTACAGACAAAAGGATATTTTCAGAGGGATCATGTCTGCGCTTTTTTGCGTGGACTTTTCTATTTAAGGAGCTTGGATATGAAAAAAATACAATCTTTTTTCGCACCTTTTCTTGGTGTATTTCTTCTCTTCGCTGCATGGTTTTTATTATGCAGGCTGGAAATATGCAGTCCCTATGTTCTGCCATCACCACAGAAGGTATGGAATAGCTTTTGGGATATGCTCCGCTCCGGAGAGCTGCTTGCAGATATTGCGATCAGCCTGAAGCGGGTTCTGAAGGGATTTTTTCTGGCATCCCTTTTGGCTTTCTTTCTGGGTATGCTTCGCATTCTGCTGCCCGCTTCAGAAAAATACTATAATCTTCTGGTTCAGTTTTTCCGAAATGTACCGCCCCTAAGTCTGATTCCGCTTCTAATTCTCTGGTGCGGCATTGGAGAACTGACAAAAACGGTCATCATCATTTTGGCTGCATTCTTCCCTATCTATCTGAATGTCATCAAGGGCTTTACAGGCTGTGATAAAAAGCTGCTGGAGGTGGGCGATGTTTTCGGCTTTTCTCCTTTGCAGAAATTCACAAATATCATCCTGCCCTATGCCGCAGCCGATATACTGGTGGGGATGCGTATTGGAATGGGCTACAGCTGGCGTGCCATCATCGGCGCAGAAATGATTGCCGCCTCCAGCGGCATCGGGCATATGATTCTTTTTGCACAGGAAATGAGCCGTACCGATAAGGCCATTGTAGGGATTTTTGCCATCGGCATTGTAGGTCTTATCACAGATAAGCTTTTCGGAATCACACTAAATCGCATACTGAAAGGGAATGGTGAACATGGCTGGAATTGATTTAATAAACCTACAAAAGTCCTATTCTGTTCCGGAGCGCACTCTTTCCGTATTAAAGGGCATTGATCTTCACCTCCCCGCAAACAGCACGACTGTTATTCTCGGAAAAAGCGGCTGCGGAAAAACCACCCTGCTGCGGCTAGTGGGAGGATTGGAAGTACCAGATCAGGGCGAAATCCGCTTTGGCGTTTCCCATAAAACTGCCTTCGTTTTTCAAGAGTCGCGTCTGATGCCTTGGCTAAATGTCTGGGATAATGTGATTTTCGGATTAAAAAAACAGAATGTGGTTCAAGCTAAGATACAGAATATCCTCGATACCGTCGGACTGAATGGATTTGAAAAGGCATATCCCCATCAGCTTTCCGGCGGGATGCAGCAACGAACCGCCATCGCCCGCGCACTAGCTTTTGAACCATCTTTCATCATGATGGATGAGCCTTTCGCTGCTCTGGATTATATCACACGCCGCCAAATGCAGAAAGAAATGCAGCTTTTGCAGGAACAGAACGGCGCAAGTATTCTTTTTGTTACCCACAGCATCGACGAAGCCCTGCTTTTGGGGCATAAAATCGTAATGATAGAAAACGGATTCATCAAACGGGAATTTCTCATTACAGAAGAAACCACGAAACGAGATCTCCTCTCCCCGCTATTCATTCAGCTAAAGCGAGAAATCCTCAGTGAATTAGACCTATAAGAAAAAGGAGGAAATGAAATGAAAAAACGCATCATCGGACTGACTATGGCAATCCTTATGGCTACTCTGAGTGGATGCAGCACAAAGAAACCTCTGGAAGAAATCGTTTTTACTTATGTAACTGCACCCTTGAATGTACCCACGATTGTGGAAAGAGAACGGCACATCTTTGAAAAAGCCTTTGCGGATATGGGCGTTTCCGTATCCTATGCAGAGCTGACCTCCGGTGCAGATCAGACACAGGCACTGGCGTCAGGCGATGTGCAGGTGCTTTATGCCGTTGGGGCAACCTCTGTCATTCTCTCTGCTGCCAATGGTGCATATATTCGGGTTCTGAATATGTATAGCCGCTCCCCCAAAGCCTTCGCAATGTATACAAAAGAAGAAACCCTTTCTTCGCCGGAAGCCCTGCGTGGAAAGACCATTGCCGGACCTGCGGGAACAAATCTCCATGAGCTTCTGGCAGCATATCTTGCAACAGCAAATATGTCCATGGAAGATGTGAATTTTATAAATATGTCTATTCCTGAAGCAAAAGCCGCTCTGGACGGCGGCAGTATTGATGCTGCCCTTCTTGCCGGTGCCACAGCCTATACAGCAAAGGAACAGGGCTATTTCATGATCGCAGACGGCGAAGGGCTGATAGACGCTATCATCGCTGTTGCAGTTACCGAAGAATTTTATCGAAAGCACCCGCAACTCATTGAAGAATTGGAGGATGCACAGGATGAAATCGAGGATTTCATGGAGGATCATGCAGCCGAAACACGCCATATCGTCGCAGAAGCTTTAGATCTGGAGCCACAGGCAGTGGCAGAAATGATTTCCCACTACGATTTTTCCACCGACCTTCGTAAAAGCGATATCGCAGGCTTTCAGCGTACAGCGGATTTCATGTATACCTACGGCATGATTGACGAGCCGCTGGATGTCACAGATTTATTCTTGGAATTTGATGACTAAAAATAAGAATTTTATAAAAAGAAGTAGCTTTTCCTATCATCTAAATTGTTCCAATTTATACTGACAGTGCCAAAAAGTCTTGATAAAAATGCTAAAATTTTAAGCGGAGTTTCGTTAGCATAAGCTGCGAAACTCCGCTTTTTAACTGAATATACTGGAGATTTTCATTCGGGACAACATTAAAAATCAGCCTCTTTTTCTTCGTTTTTATTGCGTAAATGCATAACTAATCCGTAAACAAAAGTAATATCGCTTTCGGTCAATCCCCGAACAGATATCGTGGCTGTAGAATTTACATTTAGTAAATAATCAGTAGAAACAGAAAAAATATCAGCAAGCTCAACAATATATTGTGTAGATGGTATAGAAATACCCATTTCCCAAGCATTAACACTTGACCGTGTAATACCTAATCGCTTAGCAAGTTCAGCCTGTGTAAGTTTCTTTTGTTCGCGTAAAAATTTTATCCGTTCCGCTACCATAGTATCACCTCTTTTTAGTATGGTAAGGCAGACATAAAGATATTGCATTATCGCAATGATGTTTATAGTTGACATTATTGAAAATTATGTTATAATATAGTAGCTAGCAGACTTGAAAAGCTTTTACAAACAGATGAATATGAGGAGGAAGTAATTATGTTAGAAAAAAACAAAATTGATATGTACTTTATGACAAATCAGAAATATTTTCCCGAAGAGAAAATTGTTTATCTGAAAGATAAGCTTCGCACTATGGATGATGAAAAATTTTCTTTGATTTCTACTATCGAAATGAAAGATCCCACAACCATCCTCTTAGTATCAATCTTCTTAGGTGTTTTGGGTATTGACAGATTTATGATTGGTGATATCGGTATGGGTATTCTGAAACTGTTAACCCTTGGGGGGCTTGGCATTTTGGCTTTTATCGACTTATTCACTATCTCTAAGAAAACTAAGGAAGTCAACTTTAATAAAATTATGAGTCTAATTTAATAATGTAAATGATATTATTAAGTATCCCTATGTAGGAAATGTTTAATCTTAGGCTGGAAGGTATAGCGTGAATGGTCCATCTCCAGTTTTTAACTAAATATGCTGGTTATTGTAAAAATAGATATCGCCATCAATCAAGTTTTTGCTTCTTCAAAAGTTACAGGCGCATAGTAGCAAATACATCTGTTTTTTTGTCTACATAATTTTTACAAATAACAAAATGCTTTTGTCAGTTTGCATGAAGCAAATTGACAAAAGCATTTTAATTTTCATTTCTTAACTTGTTATTAATGTTTCTTTTTGTGAACATTCCGTATGGTTTTCTTCTTCGCCGGCTTTTTCTGCTCTCCACCTTTTCCCCCGCTCCGAACACCATCCTTTACAGACTTGCCACCTTTATAGGAAATATCTCGCTTCATCTGTCTGGGACGGATCAAGCAATGCTTCTCAAAACCAATCAAATCTTCTCGATGCGCTTTTTTCAACGCCTCCATCACCAGCTCATAATTCTGCGGCAAACGGTATTGCATCAACGCCCGCTGCATCGCCTTTTCATGGGGAGATTTCGGTACATAAACCGCCTCCCCGGTTCTGGGATCCTTCTCTGTATAATACATGGCTGTAGAAAGTGTACCCGGTGTCGGATAAAAATCCTGCACCTGCTCCGGCATATGGTGAATATCCCGCAGATATTCTGCCAGTTCAATGGCTGCATCCAGATCACTGCCGGGATGGCTGCTCATCAGATATGGCACCAAATACTGCTCCATGCCAAGGCGTTTATTGATTTCATAATATTTCTTTACAAATCTTTCATAAACATCTCCCGCAGGCTTACCCATCTTCATCAGCACCTTTTCCGAAACATGCTCCGGTGCTACCTTCAGCTGCCCGCTGACATGATATTTGCAAAGCTCGTTGAAAAATGTTTCATCCTTATCATAAATCAGATAATCATAACGGATTCCGGAACGGATAAACACCTTTTTGATTCTGGGAATTTCTCTGATTTTTCTCAGCAGCTTCACATAGTCCTTATGATCCACTTCCAGATTAGGGCATTTGGTAGGCCATAAGCACTGTCTGTCACGGCAAGCTCCCTGCTCCAGCTGCTTTTTACACGCCGGACCTCGGAAATTTGCTGTTGGACCACCCACATCATGGATATATCCCTTAAAATCTGGATCCCATGTGATTTTTTCCGCCTCAGAGAGCAAAGAATGATGGCTTCTTGCCGTTACAACCCTACCTTGATGAAATGCCAATGCGCAGAAATTACAGTTACCAAAGCAGCCACGATTGCTGACCAGAGAGAATTTCACCTCTTCAATCGCAGGCACGCCACCCTGCTCTGCATACATAGGATGATAATTCCGTTCAAAATTCAGCGCATAGACCTTATCCAGCTCCGCTGTCCGTAGCGGCGGAGAGGGCGGATTCTGCACTACTGTCCATTCATCGTATTCCTCTATCAGTGTCTTTCCAAGCACTGCATCCGTATTCTGATACTGAATCAAAAAGCTTTCATTATATTTATCTTTGTCCCTTAAAATTTCCTTATATTTCGGGAGCAGAATATAGTCCACCGCACGAGAAATATCCTTCGTTTTATAGACAGAGCCTCGAAGAAAAGTCAGCTCACTGACAGGCAGCCCACTATCCAGTGCTTCTGCCATCTCAACAATTTGATGCTCTCCCATGCCATAAAGTAACAGGTCTGCACCGCTGTCTAGAAGAATGGAACGACGCACCTTATTATCCCAATAATCATAGTGGCTCAGTCTTCTCAGGCTGGCTTCTACGCCACCAATAATGATCGGTGTTTTCTTATAGACCTCTCTCAGCTTATTGCAATAAACGATAGTCGCACGATCCGGTCTTTTCCCCATTTCACCGCCGGGCGTATAATAATCCTTTTTCCGTTTCTTTTTTGCTACCGTGTAATGATTTACCATAGAATCAATATTGCCTGCACTAACCAAAAAACCTAGCCTGGGCTCCCCAAAGCGCATAAAATCCTCTGTGCTGTGCCAATCCGGCTGCGCTACAAAACAAACCTTATAGCCATGGCTTTCCAATACACGGCAAATGATAGCCGCACCAAAAGACGGATGATCCACATAAGCATCTCCGCAAATATATACAAAATCAGGCTGTTCCCACCCTCTTTCCAACATTTCTTCTCTCGTTACGGGTAAAAATGCCATCCAAACCCCTCCTTGCTTTTATTCTTTTTCCAATATATCAAAAATACGAAAAAATACAAAAAAGTAGGGCTTTGTAAAAATATATACAAAGCCCATCATTTTACTCTATTGTTAAAATATTGATAAATCCGGATACCTGTAAAACAGACATCAAAATCTCAGGCACATGCACCAATTTCATAACGCCCTTTTTGGAATTTGCAGTTTTCTGACCAATCAGCAATGCTCGCAATCCTGCGCTGGAAACATATGCACATTTTCCAAAATCCAGTATCACTTGATTAACTTTTTGAAAACTTTTTAAGATTGCATCTTGAAGCTGCGGACTTGTATTTGTATCTACTCTGCCTTCAACAGAAATAGTAATAATATCATTATCTCTGGTTGTAGTTATCTCCATATACATCCCTCTTTTCTCTTCCCATTGTATTGATTATAGCATAACCAATATAATTCCGCAAGAGGACTTTCGGAGTACATTTTAACCATATGTAGGAGTACAATACATATTGGACAAATTCAAAAAAAGGATGAAGTTCACTGCCCAATATGTTTGACAAACCTACACCGCAAGCAAAAAACATAAGGAATAAAAAGAAAAGCCCTCCTGATGGAGAGCTCTTTTTGCATAACCAAATCTAAATGTATATTTTTGAATGCTTTCGCAGTCTATTCTATAATTAAAATCGATTAAGCGCGTGTTACATTTGCAGCCTGAGGACCTTTTGCACCCTCAACAACTTCGAATTCAACTTCCTGGCCTTCTTCCAGAGTTTTGTAGCCTTCAGCCTGAATTGCGGAGAAATGTACGAATACATCGTCTTCACCAGGTACGGAGATGAAACCAAAACCTTTTTCTGCGTTAAACCATTTAACTGTACCTTTTTTCATTACTTAAATCCTCCTA
>JAZQTP010000081.1:0-16725 GCA_045630845.1 Anaerotignum sp.
TCCAGAGTTTTGTAGCCTTCAGCCTGAATTGCGGAGAAATGTACGAATACATCGTCTTCACCAGGTACGGAGATGAAACCAAAACCTTTTTCTGCGTTAAACCATTTAACTGTACCTTTTTTCATTACTTAAATCCTCCTAAATAGATAAAAAATTGTTACAGATTGATACTATCATATTTTTTCCAATGTGTCAATGAGATTTCCACTACCCTTTCTGTAATTCGTTCGTCAGAAAATTATATTTTTCTATAATTTTCATCCTCAAGAAGCGACTCCTGCTGTATTGCCAGCCTTGCCAGCTCATCACAGCGTTCATTTCCAGGATTATCCGCGTGTCCCTTCACCCAGATAAATTTCACCTGATGCCTTTCCAGAAGCACCAACAGCCTTTCCCACAAATCCACATTAGAAGCACGCTCCTTTTTCGTACGCATCCAGTTATTTCCGCGCCATTTCACAACCCAGCCCTTTTCAATGGCATCCACTACATATTTGGAATCACTATACAGATTTACCCTGCAAGGCTCCTTTAGTACCTCCAGACCACGGATGACAGCCAACACCTCCATACGATTATTGGTTGTCAGCCGATAGCCGGCAGAAAGCTCCTTTCTGGCTGTACCATACAGCAGCACTACGCCATAGCCTCCCGCCCCCGGATTACCGGAACAAGCACCATCCGTATATATCGTTACTTCTTTCATACCTGTTCCTCCTTCAAAAATGCTTCCCCGATTAGCAGGTCTTCCCGCGTTGTGATTTTGATATTACGATAGCTGCCTGCTATCACCTTGATGGGATATCCGCTGTGTTCCACAAGAGAAGCATCATCTGTGCCCATGAAGCCATCTGCTCTCGCCCGCTTATAGGCATGACAAATGAGCTCCTTGCGGAAAGTCTGCGGTGTCTGTATCTGAAACAGAGTGCTTCTATTCGGTGTTTGAACCGCGATCCCCTTTTCATCGCATACCTTGATCGTATCCTTCACCGGCATACCGGCAACACAGCCTCCCATTTCCAATGCCGTATCAATAGAATGCAGCAGTATCTCTTTTGTAACAAAGGGGCGTACACCATCGTGAATCAGAATAATCTCTGTATCCTCGGATACTGCCTGCAAGCCATTCCAAACAGAATCCT
Source organism: Anaerotignum sp. (assembly GCA_045630845.1). Classification (GTDB taxonomy): domain Bacteria; phylum Bacillota; class Clostridia; order Lachnospirales; family Anaerotignaceae; genus Anaerotignum_A. The sequence continues at coordinate 1,143 of JAZQTP010000081.1, forward strand.
GCCTTTCCATTCCGCCAACCACTACTGCACGCAGCTTTTTCCAGCCGTATTTCTGCGCCATATTCCACACATCCTGCTGCGTCTCCGCACCCGTTACCAGAATAATGTCGCGAATTTCTTTCACCTGCTCAAAACGCTCCACCGTATGCGCAAGAATCTCCTTTCCAGACAATGGAAGAAACTGCTTGCTAATCTCACTGCCCATACGCTTTCCTTTTCCTGCTGCCACAATAACAGCCGTACAAATGGGTTTCATCTCATTCCGCCTTTCCGTAATCCATTTTTCTAGTAAAAATGCGAACCAAGCAAGCTTGTTTCGCATTTCGTGTTCAGAAAGGAATGTTCTATACTGCAATCATTTTTGTAAAAATCATCCGCCCCGCTGCTGTTTGCAACACGCTGGTAACGATTACAGTTCTGCTCTCGCCAATATGCTTACCGCCGCCGTCCACAACAATCATCGTACCATCATTCAGATAAGCAACACCCTGTCCCGCTTCCTTACCAATTTTGATAATGGTCACCTGCATTTCCTCACCGGGAAGCACCACAGGCTTGATGGCATTTGCCAATTCGTTGATATTCAGCACGCGCACACCTTGAAATTCTGCCACCTTGTTCAAATTATAATCATTGGTCATAACAAAGGCATCCAGCTTTTCTGCCATTTTCAGCAGCATGGAATCCACTTCCATCGTTTTTTCCGCCTTAAAGCCGTGAATCTCCACCGGAACAGTCAGCTGCTTCTGTATTTCATTGAGAATATCCAGCCCTCTTCTGCCCCGCTGTCTTTTCAGCCCATCTGCCGAATCCGCAATATGGCGCAGCTCCTCTAGCACAAAATCAGGAATAATGATCTTCCCTTCGATAAATCCCGTCTGCAATAAATCCATAATGCGTCCGTCAATAATCACACTAGTATCGAGTATCTTCGGTCTTCCGCTGATGTTTTCATCGGCAGGAAGCGGCTTATTGGTCATCAACACCTCCTGCAGAGAGCGTACATTTACATCATCCTTCTTTCTTCTGGCTACTCGAATACCCAGAACACCAAAAAAGATATTCATCAGTACTACGATAAAAGTACCCAGAATACCAAAACCTCGAAAAGCAAGCCCAATCAGATTTGCCAGCACTAGCCCAACAAAACAGCCAAGAACCGAAAACGCCAGCTCCTTCACATTCATTTTGGTAAGACGCTCCTCCGTCTGACTTAATCGTTTCATGAGGATATCCGCAGCAGACGAGGATGCTATAAAATAAAAGATAAGTCCGGTTGTTACAGCGATTGCCGCAGGTACATAGACCGGCAGCATCTGGGAAGGATAGAATAAGTCCGATATAATAATAATATGAATCACCCCGTAGGTTGCCGCTATCACGATTAAACTCACGAGCATTTCAATCAATCTTCTCATTTTTTCACCTCCTTTTTCCTCAATATATTCATATTCAGCAAAATGCGAAAAATCTAAAAACTACCCGCACTTTACCATATTATCAGTTTATCCCATTTCCCTGCTTTTGGCAAGTGCATAATCCCATACCTATACATTCTTCATCTTCTATCCACAAAATATAGTTTTTTATACCACATCCTGCGATTTCTCCTATTGAAATTTATATTTGATTTTGCTATATTACTAAATAAGGAAAATTTTGCGGCAGCCCTGCCGCTTATATACAGAAAAAACAAAGGAGGAATCAAAATGGCAGATTTTCAGATTTTCAGTGATGGTGCCTGTGATATTGGCTTTGAAACAGCCGCAGCACTAAATATTCAGCTGATCCCCTTTTATGTATCCATTGACCACGAAAATTATTATAAAGAAATCGTAGAAATCTCTCTGGAGAAATACTTTCATTTCATGACAGAAGAAAAGGGCTATCCCAAAACCTCTCTGCCGTCCATTCAGGATTATATTGATGCATTCCGTCCTGCCCTTCTGTCAGGCAAAAATGTTCTCTGCCTGACCATGACACGCAGCCTGACCGCTTCCTTGGAGTCGGCCATGACTGCCAAAGCGATGCTTGAGGATGATTTCCCCGATGCAAAAATCGAAGTAATCAATTCCTGGGTTGCCACAGGTGCACAAATGCTGATGCTGATAGAAATGGCACGGATGCAGAAAAACGGAAAATCTTTCGAGGAAGTCGTTTCTTATGCGGAAAAAGCCCGTGCCGACGCCCGTATTCATTTTATGGTGGGCGATTTGAGTTATCTTGAGGTAGGCGGTAGAATCGGCAAGCTGGCGACGCTTTCCGGCGGACTTCTGAAAATCAAGCCCATCATTATTTTGAAGGATGGGGAAATCGGTGTTGGCGGTGTATGCCGTGCCAGAAAAAAAGGTCTGATACAGATTGCAGATGTTACTAAGAAGCATTTTAAGGAAACCGGCGAAAATCCCGCAGAATACATTGCAACCCTTGGCACAAACACCATTTGGGATGATATGGACAGCTTCTTTGAACTGGCAAAGGCTTCTGCTCCCGGCATGGAATTTCTGCCCCATTTCCAAATCGGTGCCACTATCTCTAGCCACACAGGCCCCGGAACAACAGGCTTCTGCTTTGTAAAAAAATATGAATATTACGGCTTCTAAGCATAAAGCCAAATACCACGGTTCACCAACGCTTTATAATGGTCGTATAGCAATTCAGACTTGCTATCTGTTCCTTACAGATAACAAGTCCTTTTCTTTTCCCTCGACCAAATAGAAAAACCCTGTTTGTCAGGTTCATTCTGACAAACAGGGCTCATTCCGACTTGGCTTTTCCTTTTCTTATTTATTTTTCAGTGCTTTCAGCTTCAAAATCTCATCCAGAATACAGTGAGAAACTTCTTCTTTTGTCAAAAGTTCCAGCTCAATTTCTTCTTCCTTGGAAATCATGGTCACCACATTGGTATCTGTACCAAAGCCGCTGCCTGCCACTTTCAGATTATTCGCAACGACCATATCAATATTTTTCTTTGTCAGCTTCACACGGGAATTTTCCAGCATATTTTGTGTTTCCATAGAGAAACCGCAATAAAACTGTCCTTCTCTGCGATTTTCCCCCATATATTTCAGAATATCCTGTGTTCTGGTCAGAGGGATGGACATATCTCCGTCTTTTTTCTTTGTTTTTTCCTCGTGATAGGATGTGGGGGTATAATCCGCAACAGCCGCCGCTTTAATGATAATATCATGATCCAGAAAACGCGCCTTCATTGCTTCAAACATATCCGCCGCACTTTTTACCTGCACAAAATCAATAAACATCGGCTTTTCCAGAGAAGATACACCGCTCACCAGCGTTACCTCTGCACCCCGCAGCATTGCTGCCTTTGCCAGCTCATAGCCCATTTTTCCTGTGGAATGATTCGTGATATAGCGCACAGGATCAATGCTTTCCTGTGTAGGACCGGCTGTAACAATCACCTTCACGCCTGCTAAATCTTTTTCATAGGCAATTTCTCTTATAATATAATTCACCAGCACATCCTCAGAAGGCATTTTGCCATCGCCTTCCTCTCTGCACGCCAGCATCCCCTTAGCAGGTTTGATGATCTCATAGCCATAGCCTGCCAGTTTCTTCAGATTATCCTGTAGGATAGGATTATGATACATATTGGTATTCATAGCAGGAGCAAGAATAATCTTGCAGGTGCAAGCCATTACAGTTGTCGTAAGCATATCATCAGCGATGCCATTTGCCAGCTTACCGATCACATTTGCAGATGCAGGTGCCACCAGAACCACATCGGCTTTTTTCGCAATGGAAATATGTGCCACATGGAACTGAAAATTACGGTCAAAGGTATCTACCATACATTTATTCCCTGTCAGGGTTTCAAATGTAACAGGTGTAATGAACTGACAGGCATTCTGTGTCATGATTACATGCACATCCGCATGCAGCTTCACCAGCATACTCGCCACATTCGCCATTTTATAGGCCGCAATGCTGCCTGTTACCCCCAGAACAACGGTTTTTCCTTTTAACATGATTCTATTCTCCTTTTTTCTACTGCCTCTTTCAAACTGGCATTAGTATATCAGATAAAGCCGCTTTCGTATAGTTTTTTCCGAAAAAAATACAGGAAATCTCCTTAAAATGCCAGATATGATGCACCCTCCAGCGGCACAAGAATCTGCAGCCCCGTTCTGTCATTGATGTCCCCCACGATATAAATGCTGTATGCTTTTCCGTCCTTTACCGTTACATCCGGACTTTCCACCAGATTGGCACCGCTCAGGCTATCCCGCATTTTCAGATTATGACTGCCGGCAGATGTCTGCAAATAGCGGCTTACATCTCCATATTCCAGCTCTGCCAAAACCAGTGCATCATCCCAATAGGCATCCATAACCGGGGCATTGGGCGAAAGCTGCACAAACCGCACATAAGCATTATTTCTCCCAACCCATCTGCGGCTGTCATTGATGGTCTGCGTGGAAATATCTCCTTGAAGCCCCTTTACCGCTACTGTAGCAATATCGTTTGCCTGTATCTGAAGAACGGTTACGGTAAGGGGTACTCTCCTTGTGCCTGCGGGATAGACTGCAATCCGATACCAGCCGGGAAATACCTTCATATATTCCGTAAAATTCCGATACAACAGACTTTCTGCCACCCGTTTGCCATTGACATAAATATCCACATTCTGCTCTCCGGGGCTGGCATTCAGAAAACGGATATAGCCCAGCATCGTAATGCCCGGAATAATGGGTATCACGGTAATGTGCGTCTGATTGGGCAATGTAATGGAAGGATAGCGCCCTCGATTCGTCTGGATTTCCTCCGTTTCCTCCGTCCAGCGGCTTTCTGCCTCTTCCTTTGTCAAGGGCAGCGGCATCAGCATATCTTCACTTGTTTCGTACCAGTTTTGATTTGGCATGAATATACCGTCCTCTCATTCTTTTTCCCTATCCAAAATATGTATCGGACAGCACTTTCGTGCCAGTATAAAATGAAAAAAGGACACGGCAAATTTTACAGTGTCCTTCCAAATATCATTCCATTAGTCCAGAACCAGCGAGGGTGCTGCATATACTCTTGTGCCCAACTCCTGATCCAGCAGATACAGAGATCTTGCATCGCTGCCGAACAGCTCCATTTTTGTAATCAGATCGTTGGCATTCTTTTCTTCTTCGCCCTGCTCTTTTACAAACCAATCCAAGAACTGCATTGTTCTGAAATCATTTACTTCCTTCGCAGCAGCATAAATCGTATGAATCAAACCTGTTACATATTCCTCATGCTTCAAACCTTCCCGCAGCGGATCGCCCAGCTCAGCCAGCTTTACACTCGGCGCATCAATGGCACCCAATGTTACTTTTTCGCTGTTATTATGCAGGTAATCAAAGAACAGGAGTGCATGATCTCTTTCTTCCTGCGCCTGAATACGATACCAGTTTGCAAAGCCATCCAGACCTTTTTCCTTGTAGAAATTAGAAAAATCCAGATACAGATAAGCGGAGTATAACTCCTTCACAATCTGATCATTCAACAATGCCGTAACCTTTTCATTCAACATATTGATTTCCTCCTTTTAATAGTTAGTCTTTTTTATCAAGCTTCTTTATTTTCTTCCTCTGCATCCTCCGCCGTAGCTTCCACAGGCATCGGAGACGCAAGTACCTTCATAATTCGTTTCTCCTCAAAGGATTCTACAAAAAAGAGCCAACCGCAAAGCGATATCTCAATGCTTTCATCCTCTTCCGGAATACGACCAAGCTGACCAATCAGATAACCACCCAGCGTATCGTAATCCTCATCTTCTTCAAATTCAATCTGAAGCAGCTCTTCCACATCCCGCAGGTCTGTAGAGCCATTGATACGGTAGAGATTTTCTTCCACCTGCAAAATATCCTCTTCTTCCTCCTCGTCATATTCATCAAAGATATTGCCGAAGATTTCTTCCATGATATCCTCCATGGTAACAATGCCGGCAGTGCCACCATATTCATCAATGACAATCGCCATATGCACCTTCTCCAGCTGCATTTCTTCCAAAAGCTCATCTACCTTTTTAGAAAACGGAACAAAATATGGCTCCATCATGATTTCACTCAGATGGAAATTCCCGTCCTCCACACCATTTGCATCCGCCAAAAAATATTTAACCATGTCCTTTACATGGTATACACCAACAATATTATCAATATTATCATCATAAACCACGATACGGGAAAATTTTTCCCTCTCCGTAACATCCTTGATGTCATTCAACGATGCCTCTACGGAAACTGCCACGATGTCCGTTCTATGGGTAGCAATATTCCCTGCGGAAATATTATTCAGCTCAAAGATGTTATTGATCATCTCTTTCTCATTTTCATCAATAGAGCCATTATCTCCGCCTGCATCCACCATCTGCCGAATTTCCTCCTGCGTAATGGTGTTTTCCTTGCCCTGCACCATCTTTCCGCCAATCTTGGCAATCAGAAAAAGATTCAAAAAGATAGAAAGAACAAGACCTATATATACTTCCAAAAATGATCCCTCCAAATTTCATACAAAACGAATATCTTTTCAATAAGTATATGAGGAAACACCTTTTCTGTCAAGTTTTGTGCTGTGTAGTAGAAGTAAATTGAAAAAAGCCCCATTTCTGCGAAACAGGGCTTTCTGCGTCTTTTGAAAACGCTTCTTATTTCATTTCTGCGATTACTTCCACTTCACACAGAACATTCTTGGGCAGTGTTTTTACTGCTACGCAGGAACGCGCGGGTTTGCCTGTGAAATATTTGCCATAAACTTCGTTGAATGCAGCAAAGTCACCCATGTCAGCCAAGAAACAGGTTGTTTTCACAGCATCTGTGAATGTCAGTCCATTTGCTTCCAGAACAGCAGCAAGGTTTTTGCATACCTGTTCGCACTGCGCCTGAACATCATCGCCTACGATTTCACCTGTTACGGGGTCCAGTGCAATCTGACCGGATGTAAACAGCAAACCATTTACGGATACTGCCTGAGAATAGGGCCCCAGCGCTGCGGGCGCTTTATCTGTGCTTGTAAATTTCATTGTCATTACCTCCAAAAAAGAATAAAAATCGTCTTTATTACAACACTTATATTTTAGTCCAAAGACATTTTACAGTCAATGTATTTTCCGAAGAAACAGAAAAATTTACTGTCTTCCCACTTTTTTCTTATCTTTTTATTCCAATTTCTTATATTTTCATGTAAAATAGAAATATTGTAAATGTAAATGATTTCATTTCTATCAAAACAGAAAGGAAAAAAAGATATGAGCAACAATTCTCAGGCAATTCAACAGCGTCGTATTTTCGGTATTATTTCCCATCCCGACGCTGGTAAAACAACACTGACAGAAAAACTGCTGCTGCACGGCGGTGCCATCCGTGAAGCAGGAACTGTAAAGGCAAGAGGTAAAAATAAATTTGCCAAATCCGACTGGATGGAAATTGAAAAACAGAGAGGTATCTCTGTAACCTCCTCCGTTATGCAGTTTGCATACGATGGCAAGGTAGTATCCATCATGGATACTCCCGGTCATAATGACTTCGGTGAGGATACTTACCGCATCTTGACCTCCGTAGACAGTGCCGTTATGGTAATCGACGCCGCAAAGGGTGTGGAAACCCAGACTGTAAAGCTGTTCAAGGTATGCTCCATGCGCCAGATTCCAATTTTCACCTTCATCAACAAGCTGGACCGTCAGTCCAAAGACCCTCTGGACTGTATGGCTGATTTAGAGGATGCGCTGGGGCTTCCCTCTACCGCTGTTACATGGCCCATCGGCAACGGTCTGACCTTTGAAGGGATTTATGACAGACTGGAAAACAAAGTATATTTATATAAACAGAAAAACGGCATCGTAGAGCTGGGCGCTAACGGCGTTTTTGGCGATGCGCTGGAGGGTGTCATCTCTGACGCCAATCTGGATATTCTCCGTGGAGAAATGGAGCTGCTGGATGGGGCAGGCAATCCTTTTGACCTACAGGCCATCAAGGAGGGGAAGCTTTCTCCTGTATTCTTCGGTTCTGCCCTTGCCGATTTTGGTATCACACCTTTCCTGCATCATTTCCTGGAATGGTCCCCTGCCCCCGGTGTCAGAAAGACAACTACCGGCGAAGTACATCCTACCGATGACTTCTTCAGCGGCTTTATTTTCAAAATACAGGCAAACATGAACCCTGCGCACAGGGACAGACTGGCGTTTTTCCGTGTCTGCTCTGGTACCTTTGAAAGAGGAATGAGTGTTACCCTCTCCAGAACCGGAAAACAGATGAAGCTGAGCCAGTCTACACAGCTGATGGCAAACGACCGTGAAACCGTTGAAACCGCCATTGCCGGTGATATTATCGGCATCTATGACAGTGGCAATTTCCAGATTGGGGATACTCTTACGGATAGAAAGGAAAAGCTTTTCTTTGAACCTCTGCCCACCTTCCCGCCCGAGCTATTTGCCCGTGTGCGTCCTATAAATTCTCTAAAGGCAAAGCAGTTCCAGAAAGGTGTGCAGCAGCTGGCACAGGAGGGTGCAATTCAGGTATATCATAATGAATTTAATGATGTTATTCTAGGTGCTGTTGGTCAGCTTCAGTTTGAGGTATTCCAGTATAGACTAGAAAATGAATATAATTCCGAAATCCGTATGGAGCCTTTGGAATATCAGGTGGCTCGCTGGGTGGCACCAGGTTCCCCCAAGGATGTAAAGGATTATGTTGTGCCCAGAAGTACACTGGTATATGACCATTTCGAAAGACCAATCCTGCTCTTTGCCAACCAGTATACATTGAATAACTTTATGCAGAAAAATCCCGAAGTGAAGCTGGTAGAAGCTTTGGAAGTGGATGATACAGAGCATCTGGAGGCATAAAAAGAGGATGCTGCAAAATGCAGCACCCTCTTTGTTATATTCACTTTTTATTGAATCTATTTTATTCAGTTTTGAAAGAGCTGTTCAAATTCGTCCTGCAAGGATTAGGAAGCAAAGCTTCTTCTGAACATCTGTGCCAGACCTTCGCAAATCTGTGCAAATTTACGCTCTGCAAATTCCACAACTGCACAAGCCTTATCTACAAATGTGATTACATAAGATTCGATATAGCGAGGTGGTATAGGAGTACAAGGCCACATATGCTTTTCAATCGCGTCTATTTCTACTTTATTCAGCTTTGTGATTTTTTTTGCATTATCCAGTGCAACACGGGGATGCCATGATGCATGGCCGGAACGCAGATATTTCGTAACACGCCAATCATAAAAATATAAGTCATGCAGTAAGCCTGCTCTTGCTGCGGAACGATAATCCCATCCGAACTTGCGGCAAATCAGAAAGCTGTAGTAGGATACATTGATACTATGCTGAAGTCTGCTTGTATTGCAATGCTGTGTGTGCAGGTCCAGTTTCATTACCTGCTCATGGTCCAGAATCCCCTCCAGACATTCCTTGTACTCTGCCAGCAGCTGATCTTCATCTAAGTTACTGAAATCCTTGCGGGACCCGATAGCGCTGTGCATGGGTTCCACATCCTTTCTTTCCTTATTCGATTTATGATGTTATTATAGCATAGCTCTCTTGAATTGTATAGATAAAAATACATAGTTTTCCAAGAAAATATTACCAATTCCATTCTCTTATTTGCAATGGCAATGCAAAGAGCCCTTTTTCCCTGCTATCGGCTATATTTCAGAATCAGCATTTCCACCGCTGTTTCCTCCTGCCGAAGCCCCAGCTTAATGTCCAAATCCGTCTGTAGGCAATCCCGCATCGCCTGTTTCCAGCCCTCTGCCGAAAAGCGTTTACTTTGCCGCAGATATTCCCGCACCGCAAAATCTCTAAGCTCAAGCTTTGCGGCAATGGCATCCTGTGTCAATCCATTTTCGGAAAACAGCTTTGTTTCCAATATCAGACGAAACTGTCTGGTGATAAGAGAAAGTACCATATAAGGAGATTCTTTCATTGATAGCAGGGTGCGATAAATTTCTATGGCAGCCGCAGGCTTTCTCTCCGCTACCGCCTTTACCAAATCAAATACCCTTGCCTCCAGCGAAACGGTACAGACCGCACGAATATCCTCCGCCAGTATCTCTTTTTCTTCTCCCTTATAAGCGATAAGCTTTTTCAGCTCCCCGTCAATGTTCTCCATCCCATGCTCTACCGTTTGCAGAAAAAACCCCAGAACACCCTCGCTCATATAAACGCCCTGTGTCTTACAGTAATGCCTGATCCATTGGGCAAGATCCTTTTCCGCCGGCTTCTTAAACTCTATCGCCTGCCCATGCTTTGCTACTGCCTTATACAGCCCATTGGTTTTTTCCACCTTTTCCTCTACAAAAAGGATACAGGTGCTCTCCGGAATATTCGCAAGAAACTCCTTCAGCCGTTCTCCCTCTTCCTTTCTGGCGCCTTTTTGAAAAAACTCGCTGTTTTTTACTGTCACAAGCCGCTTTTCATTGAGAAACGGTAATGTTTCTGCCGCATCCATGATAGCTGCCGCCTCTGCTCGCTTTTCTTCAAACACATCATGATTCATCATTTCCGTTCCCGCAGGAAGGAGCGCCTGCTGCAAGGTATTTTCATACTCCTTTATCAGATATGTCTCTCCTCCAAAAAATAGATAGCATGGCGCAAATTTATTCTCTTTCCAGTCTTTCTTTAATGTTTTCATAAAACGGTTTCCTTTCCGTCATGGTTTCTATAGTATAAGTACCATCCTGCCTGAGCCTTACAAGCACCGTACCGTCCCTATCGGTACGATATATCTCTGTGCCATCCAATCTGGCAAGCACATCTGCATGAGGATGTCCGTAAAGATTATTTCTTCCGCAGGAAATCACAGCTGCCTCTGCATCCACTGCCTGTATAAAAGCAGCATGAGAGCTATTTGCCGAGCCATGATGGCTCACCTTTAGTATATCCGCAGAAACAGCCTCTCCCATTTCCAAAAGCTGTACTTCCTCTATTTTTGAAATATCTCCAGTAAACAAAATATCCGTGCCGCCATAGCTGTATTTCAACACCATAGAGCCACTGTTATCCCCTCTGCCGTAAGACGCGCCCGTTGGATGCAAGCAGAAAAATTCGTCTGCCGCATCTCCTCTTTTTACAGTATACAAAGGGATTTTGTTTTTTTCCACCGTTTCTTTCAGCAATCGTGTTTCTTCTGTTTCGCCAAAGGCATAATCCGAAAGATACAACCCGTCTGTCGGTATTTCCTCCAACACCTCCAGCAAACCTATCATATGATCCTTATCCGGATGAGAAAGGAATGCTCCCGCCAGCCTATCCACCCCAAGATATTCCAGATAGGGCAAAACAGTATACTTTCCGGTATTTTCCCCCAGCTCTTTTCCGTATTGTCCGCCGCCGTCAATGAGGTAATGTCTGCCATCATAAGTGGAAATAACAGCGCAGTCCCCCTGCCCCACATCCAAAAAGGCAATCCTTGTTTCTCTGTGCAAAATCTGATTCTGAAAGACAGAAAAGAACAATGCTCCTGCAAAGATAACCGCCATACGCCAGCTATGCTTTTCTCCACTTTTCTGCATCCAGCAAAAAAGAAGCCCATATATCAGAAAAATCGTCAAAAGCGATGGCTGCCCTGTTAATACATAAGAAAAAGGCATCTGTAAAAGGATGGAGCAGGTCAGCTTAAAAATTTGCAATATCACATAAACACTCCCTGCCGCAAAAATGCCTGCGGGAAAGAAAATAAGCCCCAGAAAAGCGCTGAGTATGCCAAAGCCCAGCAACAACCCGCTGAAAGGAAGAATGATCAGATTCGCCAATATCCCCACAAGGGAGACAGAATGAAAATGATATGCAACTACGGGTGCACTGAACATCGTTGCATAAACAGAAAACAGTAGCCCTTCCCGCAGCCAATCCTTCCATGTGCGATCCTTTTGCCGTACGATTTGGATATGCTCCGCCCCAATACAAAGCCCCAGCACCGTAATAAATGAAAGCTGAAACCCGATATGAAACAAATACATCGGTTGAACCAGCAGAAGAATCATCGCCGCAATGGCAATTTCATTGAATCTGTCATGGCTGCGGAACAAAATCCGCCCCAGCATAACAACAGAGATCATCAGCACTGCCCGCACCGCAGAGGGTGTCATCCCTACAAAGAGCAGAAAACCCCATGCCGCCAATATAGTGATACCGGCTGAAAATCTACGGCTGCGCTTCATCATTTTTTCCATAAAGAAAGAAACATAAAGCGCCAGACAACTCATGTGCAGACCCGAAATGCAAAGCACATGAACAACACCCGCTTCTGTATATAATTGATAGCTGTCCTCGGTCATATCTTCCCTGTTTCCGGTCAGCATTGCTTTCATGACGGCACTTTCCTCCTGTGGCAGCAGCTTATCCAATATCGTATGTACCTTGGCTCTGCCTCTTGCCAAGTGAGAGAAAATTGTCTGATCTTCCCCTTCATAACGCATCCATTCCGGATAAACCTTGTACTGATAACCCAATGTCCGCAGATAGGTTGCTTCATCATAGCCGCCGGGTACTGCCTGTTTGGAAAAAGCAACACATTCCCCGGAAAAGGAAACCTTATCCCCCGCTGCAAGCCTGCCTTCGCCTGTCCATATCGCATACACTTTCACCTCCTGCGAAACAGCCCCTTGCGTATCAGAAAGCGTACAGAAAATCGTTAACTTCTGGTTTCCGGTAGAAGTTTCTCCTACCTCTCGCACTATTCCCGTTCCATGCACTGTACCGGACATCACTGCTTGTGTATCCTTCTCCGTCACAGAGACATCTGCCCGCAGAAAACCAAGAGCAATAAAAAGAAATAGTATACCGTATTTCCAGTTTCTACAAATATACAAATATCGTCCCCCTACAGCCAAAGCCCATAGAAAAAAGACCAGACATATCCCCTTGGATATGCCCAGTCTGAGATAAATGCCACAAATCATGAAAATTACTGCCCATACAACTGGTCGCTTCATTTTCACTTCTCCACTTCTTCCACTTCATCTATCATTACTGTTTTTAGACTGCTCACTGCAGTAAAGGGTGTTTTGAATTCCAGAGAGCCTTTACCATTTTCAAGCTTTTCTCCGCCAACCAAAAATTGCACTTTTTTAATATGCTCTAGCTCACAAAGGGAATTTACAATAGAATATACTGTCAGAACTTCATCCATCGTGCCGCCGGTATGCTTTGTAACAAAATCCTGACTCAAATCCACATAGCAGGTGCCATCCGAAGTAGTCGTCACATCTCGCAGCTTGGTTTCCGCCGGAAGTGTCCTTTGCAGTCCTTCCACCCTCGGCCCTTCAATCAGCTGTTCCACAACGGTCTTTTCTCTTGCCTGATTTGCATTGACCTCTACTACGCGTTCCTCTGTTACCAGATCAGTTCTGGTGCTATTGGCAAAATATAGGCTAAGAATGGCATACTCTGTTGTTTCCGCGGAAATTTCTCCATTGATGATAATCTTATTTCTATCCATCACGCCATATTCCTTCCCGCTATTACTGCGCAGAGGTACACCGTCTACTGTAATAGAAACACCTTTCACAAAATCCAGAGAAGTCAGCGTCCATACTATTGCGGAACGACAGATAACCTCCTCTGTATCTTTCATTTTATAATAAGCACTGGAAACATCCACAATGGCAATATCATTCACCAGTGCCACCTGCTTAATCTGAATATCTGTCGGCATACAAGCAATACTTCCTTCTGTTTTCGGCCCATTTTGCAAAGTATGCAGTGTGGTCAGCATGGTATCCTCTCTATTCTGCTGTTCAATTTCCTTTTCCGTCGGCTTCATCGTTCCATCGGTAGTCATATAATATAATTCAATCGCCTCTCCGGAATCTGCCAAGGAATCATACAGCAAAAGGGCGCAGGGAATTAACACCAGCAGCATAATAATGGCTACAATCGCCTTCTTTAGCTTACCTTTCATCATTCATTCCCCTCCTTTAGGATTGCTGCTTCAGCGGGATACGCACCAATATGCTTGTCCCCTCTTCTTCTTTACTACTTACCCGAATACTGCCTTTATGCATCATAATGGTGCTATGGGTAATAGAAAGCCCCAGCCCTGTTCCACCGGTTTCTCTATCCCTTGTTTTATCCACCCGATAGAAGCGTTCAAAAATCCGATTGACCTCCTCCTCGGGAATACCAATTCCTGTATCTGCCACAGTGATAAAAGCATGCTGATGGTCTGCATCCAGCGTCAGCTTCACTGTGCCGCCCTGTGCTGTGTATTTGATCGCATTATCTACCAAGTTGGAAATGGCAAGAGAAAGCTTCATTTCATCCATATCAGCACGAATTTCTTTCAAATACTCTGTTTGCAACATAATCTGCTTTGCCTGCGCCAGCGGCTGCAGCCGTTTTACAATATCCGCCAGCATCTGGTTCAAATCCCCCTCCGTAAAATTCAGAGGCAACTCCTTCTGGTCCAGCTTTACCAATGTCAACAAGTCGTTGATAATTGCTGTCATACGATCCACCTCAGAACTGATGTCATGGAGAAATTCCACATACATCTCCTTCGGTACATCCTCCTGCAGCAAAATGGATTCACTCAACACCTTAACAGAACTAAGGGGTGTTTTCAATTCATGGGACACATTAGATACAAACTGCTGACGGCTGGATTCCACCTTTTCCAGCTGGTCTGCCATCTGATTGCAGGCAATGGCAAGATCAACCATTTCGTTGTGGACTCTTTTACTGACCTTTACACGCTGCTCAAACTGTCCTTCCGACATTTTCTGAATGACGCGAATCAGATTTTTCACCGGCTCTGTAACTGCCTTGGAAATTGCAATCATAATGGTCATCACAACAATCACTACCGCAGCCAGAACCAGATAAGAAGTACTGCCAATGTCTGCAACTGTGTTATGCACATCCTGCATATCGTCAACAATTAGCACAACGCCTGCTCTGCGGTCTGCAGCCCCAGTGATAGATGCCGCAGCATAAACCGTCCCATTGTCCTGCTCTCTTGCCGTATCTTTGTCCTGCAATGCCTGAATGACCTCCGGAAGCAGATAGGTCTTTCCGATATTTTCATAGCCTGTATCATAAATTACCACACAGGAAGAGTCCAGCACCATAATGCGGTAGTCCTCACTCTGGCTAGCCATCAGCATCAACTCCTCCATATCCATCCTTCCCTTTTCGTCAAACAAAAAGCCGGAGGAGGTAAGCTGACCAGAAATCACATTTGCCTGGCTAAGCAACTCTTTTCTGCGTTCCTCTACAAAATACCCCTGCACAGAATGTATCATGGTGCTTGCCAGCAGCAAAAGCGGTATAATGCCACCCGCCACATAAGCCCCCAGAAGAATCCAGCGTAGAGAGAGGAATGGTATTTTCTTCTTGCGGTTCTCACTCATTAAAATAGTAACCAACTCCCCATTTTGTAAAGATATATTTAGGCTCACTGGGATTTACTTCGATTTTTTCTCTCAGTCGACGCACATGAACATCCACTGTTCTGACATCACCGGGATAATCAAATCCCCAGACTGTATCCAGCAGCTTTTCTCTGCTGTATACCTTACCCGGATTTTCCATCAGAAGTTCCAGAAGATCGAATTCTTTTGCTGTCAGATTCACTTCTCTGCCGCT
>JAZQTP010000082.1:0-31591 GCA_045630845.1 Anaerotignum sp.
CCGTAGGCGACGGCGAATATATCGATGGTCATCTGGATATCGTAGACAGTCTGGACTATGAAGTGGAACTGGCAGTTGTCATCGGTAAGGATGCAAAGAATGTAAAACCCGAAGAAGTATTCGATTATGTATTCGGCTATACGATTCTGAATGATATGAGTGCAAGAAATCTGCAGACTTCCCACAAACAGTGGTACTTCGGCAAATCTCTGGATGATTTCACACCTATTGGCCCTGTGATCGTAACAAAGGATGAATTTACAAATCCTCCTGCACTGGCGATCCGTTCCTATATCAATGGAGAACTGAGACAGAACAGCACCACAGACCTCTTGATCAACAGTATTGAAAAGGTTATCTGTCAGCTGTCCAAAGGTATGACTCTGGCGGCAGGTACTGTTATCGCCATGGGTACACCTGCAGGGGTTGGCATGGGCTTCCAGCCTCCCAAGTTCCTGAAAAAAGGCGACATCGTAAAATGTGAAATCGAAGGCATTGGCACACTGACCAATGAAATAAAATAAATTAAGGAGATAACTCGTTATGGATAAAATCAAAGTAATGAGTGTGTTCGGTACAAGACCTGAAGCCATCAAAATGGCTCCACTGGTGAAAGAACTGGAAAAAACACCCGAAATCGAAAGCATCGTCTGCGTAACAGCGCAGCATAGAGAAATGCTGGATCAGGTTCTGGAAATCTTCCATCTGCATCCGAAATACGACCTGAATATCATGCAGGCAAGACAAACCCTTGCCGGCATCACCACCAGAGCGCTGACAGGGCTGGAGGAAGTAGTGGGCAAGGAAAAGCCGGATATTGTTCTGGTACACGGCGATACCTCCACCACATTTGCCGGTGCATTGGCAGCGTATTATAATCAGATAAAGGTAGGTCATGTGGAAGCTGGGTTGAGAACATACGATAAATACCAGCCTTTCCCCGAAGAAATGAACCGCCAGCTGACAGGTACACTGACAGATCTGCATTTTGCCCCTACACCACTGGCAAAGGAGCATCTGCTGAAAGAGAACATCAGCGAAGACGGTATCTTTATCACAGGTAATACTGTTATTGATGCATTGGCGCATACCATCGAAGACGAATATACATTCACAGTAGATGAACTGAACAAAATCGACTTCCAGAATAAACGCATTATTGCCATGACAGCCCATAGACGGGAAAATCTGGGCGAACCGCTGGAAAATATCTGCTATGCGGTAAAGCGTCTGGTGGAGGAATATCCCGATGTGGAAGTGGTTTATGCAGTGCATAAAAACCCTGCTGTGGTAGAGCCTGTGCATCGGATTTTGGGCGGCAACGACCGTATCCATCTGACAGACCCTCTGGATCTGAAGGATATGCATAATTTGATGTGTCGTTCTTTCTTTGTTATGACAGACAGCGGTGGTTTGCAGGAAGAAGTACCTTCCATGGGTAAGCCGGTTCTGGTGCTGCGTAATGTAACAGAGCGCCCCGAAGGTGTGGAAGCCGGTACGCTGAAGCTGGCAGGTACAGACGAAGAAATGATTTATACAATGGCAAAAGAACTGCTGGATAATAAAGCAGAATACGAAAAAATGGCACAGGCGAAAAATCCCTTTGGCGATGGTCAGGCAAGCCGCCGCATCGTAGCAAGCATTCTGTATGCCTTTGGGAAGAACGCGGAACGCCCCGACGAATATATTTTGAATAGGGACAATAATAAATCCAAGGAGGGAAAATCCATGAAGGAAGAAAGAATGACAATTCTGAATATGCTGGAAAAAGGTATCATTACAGCAGATGAAGCAGAAAGATTGTTGACTACGCTGCATAACGGCATGGGTCTGGAAAAGGAAGGCATCAGCAAAACCGTAGGCGGGATGCTGGGCAAGGCAGGCGCAGCGCTGAGCGCGGTGGCAGATAAGGTAAAAGAAAACCCTGCTGTGAAATCTGCGGCAACAAAGGTGGCAGAAAAAGCAGAGGATCTACAGCCTGCAGTGCGTGGGGCGGCTTTTCGTATGGCGGAAAAAGCCAGCGAGTTCAAGGAAGATATGGCAAATTATCGGGAAAAATTAAAAGAACGCAAGAACCGTAACGAAGACACCAAATGGGAAAACATGGAAACACAAGCGCCCGATGCGACAGAGGTGGCGGCAGTTGCAGCGGAAGCGGTGCAGGAGTTGGGTGCAGATGCAGCAGGCGCGGAAGAAGTAGAAATGATTTCTCCCGAAATGAATAAATACCTGAATAAGGTAGAAGATGTGCTGGATGGAATGGGCGAGCAGATAGAGCAGCTGAATGATATGGAAAGCTTCCTGACAGCAGCCTTCGGGGAATATGATCCCGCTGACTGGGAAGATGACGAGGAAGACGAAAAAACGAAATAAGTATACGAAGAAAAGGTGGAGCCCTTGGGATTGGGTTCCACCTTTTTTTCCTCTATAAGAAATTTCGTTTCTTATAGAGGAAAAACCCTCCGGGGGATCGCACTGCGGCGACAAGGTAGTCAGTCGCTAGCGACACCGCCACAGGCGGAGCATTTCGTCAAGCGAAATGCTTTTTTACTCTATAAGAAAGTTCGTTTCTTATAGAGCAAAAACCCTCCGGGGGATCGCACTGCGGCGGCAAGGTAGTCAGTCGCAAGCGACACCGCCGCAGGCGGAGCATTTCGTCAAGCGAAATGCTTTTTTATACGGCTTTACCTTGCATCATAAAGCCTGCGGATCAGGTTCCATGTGGGAGCGCCAACAACACCGCTTTCCGGCAGACCGTTTTGTGCTTGCAGGGCGATAACGGAATTTTTGGTCTGGGTGCCGAAATAGCCGGTGACGGGAAGAACAGGAATGACGCCAGTGTACTCCGCAATGCCTCTAAGATAGGTTTGCAAATCTCTGACATCCTCATTTTGCAGCCCTTCGGAGAGAACATAGCCGGGATAGGGCTTGGCTTTGTCCCCTTCAATGCCCGGCGGCAGGCTGGCAAGAATATCCTGATAGGCGTTTTCCAGCCGTATCCATGTCTGTAAGCCTACAATGCCATCGGCGGATAATCCTGTCAACTGCTGAAAGGCGATTACGGCTGCGGTGGTGGCGGGGCCAAAGATACCGTCAATGGAAACATTCGGCACAGCACCATCGGTAAAGAAAGAAAGTACGGAGAGATAATATTGTAAGGAACGAACCGCAATGCCGGTATCACCCTCTCGCAGAACCTCGGGATAGGGGCGGGTGATCTCTTCTATGGTAAGCCCTTCGCTGGTCAGCTCATTGAGCCGCTTTACGCCGTTGTAGATATATTTCAGCTGATACCATGTGGCTTTGCCGACAATGCCGTCGGCAGAAAGATTAAAAATACGCTGAAATGCCTGCACGGCGTCACGGGTGGAAATGCCAAAGACGCCATTGGGATTTTGGATCTGCGGGATGGCGGGGAAATTCTGTCGGATGCGGTTTAATTGCAGCTGTATGGTTTTCACATCATTTCCGGATGAGCCAAGGCGCAGCGGAATACCGGGATAAGTGGGGATATTGGAACGGATTGGGGCGTTTTCCAGTATGCCGATATCCGTACCGTAGTAATACTGTAATATTTCATAGGGCGTCAGACCTTGTTCTGCCAGATAAACGGTGCCCCATTGGGAAAGCCCGGGGCAGGTGGAGGTGGTGCCGTTGCAATAGGCGGTGAAATAGGGATCAATACGCCCTGTTTGCACTACATAATCATTGAATATTTCATCTACGATACGGCTGATGTTTTCGTAAATATCCCTCCCTTTGATAAATTTTTGGTCAAACTGGGTTTCGGATGTGATGTCGAAATCATAGCCTTGAGAGCGGTAAAACTCGTTGTATACACGATTCAGCGCATAGGTAATCTGGGCATAGATATTGGCACGAATGGCAGACTCCGGCCATGTGGGGTAAATTTCACTGGAGGCAACATTTTTAATATAATCGGGAAAGGAAACAGTCACATTTTCTGCGGGCTGATCGGGCAGCCCCAAATGGACGGTGATGGTTTCCGGAATAAAGGGAAGCTGTTGGGAAGCCATGGGGAACACCTCTCTTTTGATTATAGCTCCGGCATTTTATCCACGATAACATCCTCTGTAACGGGTTTTTGCCCGAAATCAGCCAAAAGGCTGACCGGCTGGATGGTGGTGATGCCGTCAAAGATGGGCAGATCGCGGATAGCTACGGGCAGATAGCCGTCGGCGGAGATTTCTGCCTGATAGCTGGCAAAAACATTACCCAGCCCCGGCTTTTGGGAAAGGGAGCGGGCGGGCGCAGGCAGAGAAACAGGCTTTGTTTTTCCGCTTTCGTCGGTGACGGTGCGGAAGGAAAGGCGCTGTCCTTCGCCCAGCTCTTTTGTGAGCGTGATGGCGGCATTGGCAATGGGAAAAGCACCTTGACCGCCCTGTACCTGGAAAATCAGTGTGCCGAAGGCGGGGTTTTCAGTAAGAAAATCTGCAATGGGATTGGGATATGCCTCGGCGGAATGGATGGATTTTTGGAAATAGGGATACATGGATAAATCACCTCTTTTCCATCCTATGGATACAGCATGGGCAAGGTTCCTTTGATTTTTCTATCAAAAAAGTTGGAAAAAACGGCTTTTTCGCAGAAATGCTTGACTTTAGGGGGGAAATGTGTTAAACCAAAAGAAGCCTGACAAAAGTCAGACAAAGATAGAGGTGCGATGCTGATGAGTAGCCTTCCAAAAAGCCAAGGGCGGCAGGAAGGGAAAGGCAGTATTGCCGAAGCTGTTTTTTCTGCCCGATTTTGAGAAGAAATGGCTGGGACATTGCAAAATATGTAATGTACTGTCACTTATTGTGGAGCGCTATCGGAAACCAGTTACACAGCAATGTGAAATGATGCCGTGCGCTTGTGCACGGCTATTTTGTTTTTATCCGGAAAATTTTGGGCAAAACCAGAATGGCGCAATCATCTATTTTTTATCATTATTATTCCCGAAAGGAGAAATGGTTATGAAAACCAAAACAAATCTCAAAAACAGATGGCTTGGCATTTTTGTAGTTGTTACACTGGTAGCACTTGCCATGTCCATGACCGTATTCGGCGGCGAAGCAGAAGCAGAATACGCAAGCAACATGTATGCGACAGCATGGTCCTTGGTGCCTCCGCTGGTGGCAATTATTCTGGCGTTGATTACAAAGGAAGTATATTCCTCCCTGTTCATCGGTATTGTGGTAGGCGGCCTGTTCTATGCGAACTTTGACCCCAAGCTGGCGTATCTGACCATCTTTACAAACAGCACAGACGGCGGTATGTTGGCGAAGCTGTCTGATGGCTGGAATGTGGGTATTTTGATTTTCCTGGTTGTTCTGGGTATCATCGTAGCACTGATGAATAAGGCGGGCGGTTCTGCTGCATACGGCAGATGGGCGGCTTCCACATTCAAAACAAGAAGAAGCGCAATGCTGGGTACATCCCTGCTGGGCTGCCTGATTTTCGTAGACGACTACTTCAACTGTCTGACAGTAGGCTCCGTTATGAGACCTGTAACAGATACACACAAGGTTTCCAGAGCAAAGCTGGCGTATCTGATTGACGCAACGGCTGCGCCCATTTGTATCATTGCCCCCATTTCCTCTTGGGCTGCTGCGGTAGCCGGTGTGGTTGATGGCGTGAACGGTCTGGATTTGTTCATCAGAGCGATTCCCTATAATTTCTATGCACTGCTGACTATTCTGACAATGATTTGCCTGACAATGACAAACACAGACTTCGGCCCAATGCTGGAGCATGAAAGAAATGCACAGCTGAACGGTGATCTGTATACCACAGAAGCAAGACCTTATGCCGGTGCAGATGAGGCACAGGCGCCTGTTGGCAACGGTAAAGTAATCGACTTGATCCTGCCTGTTGTTGTTCTGATCATCTCCTGCGTAATTGGTATGATCTATACTGGTGGTTTCTTTGACGGAGAAACATTTATTGATGCTTTCGCAAACTGCGATGCTTCCGTTGGTCTGCTGCTGGGCTCTGTAGCAGCACTGCTGATTACTTTTGTTCTGTATATCCCCCGTCGTGTCCTGACATTCCGTCAGTTTATGGAATGTCTGCCCGAAGGCTTCAAAGCAATGGTACCTGCGATCATGATTCTGACATTTGCATGGACATTGTCCGGCGTGACAGGTCTGTTGGGTGCGGATGTATTTGTAGCCGGTATTCTGGAAAACAGCACAGGCGTACTGGTTAACCTGCTGCCTGTTATCGTATTCTGTATTGCAGTATTTTTGGCATTCGCAACAGGTACATCTTGGGGTACATTCGGTATCCTGCTGCCTATCGTAGTGCCTATTCTGGACCCTACAAGCGAACTGCTGATCATTACTGTAGCGGCTACGCTGGCAGGTGCGGTTTGCGGTGACCACTGCTCTCCCATCTCCGATACAACGATCATGGCTTCCACAGGTGCGCAGTGCGACCATGTGAACCATGTTTCCACACAGCTGCCTTATGCGCTGACAGTTGCAGCGGTATCCGCAGTAAACTATGTGATTGCCGGTTTCGTTCAGAACTGGGCAATCAACCTGCCGATCGCACTGGTTTCCATGCTGGTAGTTGTTATGGTTATCCGTAAAATGTACGGCAAGAAAGAGCTGCCGGTTGAAAAATAAAAGCAGACAAAAAACCCGTTCCATTCGGAACGGGTTTTCTTTGTTACTTGCAGTTTATTTTCTTCGCCCTGGTTTTACATTGGAATCTGCACGGATATCATCATCTATACTGCCATGCTCAGCCTCAAATTCTTTGATGCTCTTTCGTATCAGAACTAAAATATGGCTGTTGGTAGAACGCCCTTCATAATCTGCTACAAATCCGATTTTCTCAAGCATTTCTTCTTCAATACGAATGGAAAAACTCTTAACTGCCATAATATTCACCTCACGATAGACATATTGTGTGTTTATTTTATGTCTGTTATGTGATACAATGGCTTCAAAGAACGCACCGTGCGTTCTGTAATTATTGAAAGCGAGGGGACTCTATGAAAGTAGCAGTTGTTGGTTCCAGAGGATTATCCATTTCCAATTTAGAGGCATATCTGCCCGAGGATACCACAGAAATCATATCCGGCGGCGCAAGGGGCGTGGATACCTCTGCAAGGAACTATGCCATTTCCCACGGACTTAAGCTGACAGAATTTCTCCCCGATTACGAAGCATACGGACGCTCTGCCCCTTTGAAACGGAACATTACCATCATTGAAAATGCCGATTTGGTGATCGCCTTTTGGGATGGCAAATCCCACGGCACAAAATTTGTCATCGACAGTTGTAATCGGCGAAACATCCCTCTGATCCTGCACAATATGAACCCATTGGAATAATACGCAAAAAAATGGCTTGTCCTGTTTCGGACAAGCCTGTATTTTACTCTATAAGAAATTTCGTTTCTTATAGAGTAAAAACCTCTGAGGGATCGCACTGCGGCGGCAGGGGAGCAGTCGCAAGCGACACCGCCGCAGGCGGAGCATTTTTTCAAGCGGATACTTTTTTTAGTGGAAATATATGGGGAGATATTCCAACGGGATATAAGGCAGGAGCAGGTACAGCCCCAGCAGAATCATGGCAAAAAGAATATTCATCCATGTAAAATGGAGCATATATTTTCCTTTTTTTGCGCCTTCTGCCTGTGCGTAATATTTATAGGAAATCAGGCTTGCCATGGAAGCGATGAGCGTTCCCAGACCTCCAATATTCACCCCTGCAATGAGCAGGTCATATCTGTCGGTAAATTCAGAAAGCAGTACCGCTGCTGGCACATTGCTGATGAACTGGCTGGCAAAGAAAGAAACAAAAACCTCTCTGCCAATGAGCAGATTCTGCAGGGTTTCCCGAATCGCAGGAATACGCCCCAGATTTCCGATTAGAACAAAGAAAAATACAAAGGTCAGCAGCAGGTTATAATCCAGCCCCTTCAAAATGCCCTTCTGGAAAAAGAAGAACCATATCAGAATGATTGCCAGCACCATCTGATGGGGGGCGATATGGAAAACTGCCAGCAGACAGAGGAGAAACAGCAGGGTGAGCATCAGAAGGAATCCTTTGTCATGGGGTGTCCACTGTTTTTTTGACTCCTGCTTTTCTGTCTGTAAGGGCGTTCTGCCCTGCAAATAACAAAGAATATACAGGAAGAAGTAGGAAACGCCCACATAAGGCAGCGTTACGGCAAAAAATGCAGAAACATCCATGCCGGAAACAGTATAAAGATACAAATTCTGCGGATTGCCGACGGGGGTAAGCATACTGCCCAGATTGGCGGCAATGGTCTGCAAAACGATAATTGGGATCATCTTTTCCCTTAGCCCTGCTCGCTCCAGAAGCATGATGGTAAAGGGGACAAAGGTGATAAGTGCCACATCATTTGTCACAAACATAGCGGAAAAGAAGCACAGCATGACAAGGGTGGTTGCCAGTTGCCGCATTTTTCTTGCCCGTGCCAGCAGGAGATTCGCCATGCAGTCAAAAACGCCGAGCTGCTGAAAGCCGCCCATGACTGCCATCAGACAAAACAGCAGCACAAGTACCCGCACATCGCAATATTCCAGATAACCCGCATCCGGCGGCACAAGAAAGGTGGAAAACACCGCCAACACGCCGGAAATGCAAAGGATGGTTTCTTTTTTCAAAAAAGCAATACATTTCTCTTTCATCGTATACATTCCTTCGTTATTTTTGTCTGTTTCTGTCAACGCTGTTCATTATACGGCGGGGGCTGCTGACTTTCAAGAAGAAACTCGATTTTTTTCGGAATTATGGTATACTAAGGACAAGCAGAAAGTGAGAAAGGTCGGAATTTATCTGTATTATTTGAGTTGAGGAGGGATCATTGTGGAAGAAAAGAAAAAAGAACCGTTTTGGATCGGCTGTCATCTTTCCTCTGCCAAAGGCTATCTGCCGATGGGAAAGGAAGCGGAAGCCCTTGGCTGCAATGTATTTCAGTTTTTTACCCGCAATCCGAGGGGCGGCACGGTGAAGCCGCTGAATCTGGAGGATGTGGAAAAATATAATGCATTTCATAGGGAAAAGGGCTTCGGTACATTGCTTGCCCATGCACCTTATACGATGAACCCCTGTGCGGCAAAGGAAGATCTGCGTATTTTTGCAAGAAATGCTATGAAAGAGGATTTGGCACGGCTGGAACTTCTGGAGGATGTGATGTTCAATTTCCACCCCGGCAGCCATGTGCAGCAGGGGACAGAGGTAGCCATCCCATTGATTGCCGATGTATTGAATGACATCATGGCGGCAGGAGGAAAGACGCCGATTTTGCTGGAAACGATGGCGGGCAAGGGCAGCGAAGTGGGCAGAAACTTTGCAGAGCTCCGTGCCATCATCGACAGGGTGGAGCAAAAAGACCGTATTGGTGTTTGTCTGGATACCTGTCATGTTTATGACGGCGGATATGATATTATTGGTGATCTGGACGGTGTTTTGCAGGAATTTGATGCAGTTATCGGGCTGGAAAGGCTGAAAGCCATTCATTTGAACGATAGCAAGAATCCTATGGGCAGCCATAAGGACAGACACGAAAAAATAGGAGAGGGTACGCTGACGCTGGAGGGGATCGTTGCTATCATCCGCCATCCGAAGCTGCGGCATCTGCCTTTTTATCTGGAAACCCCCAATGAGGCGGAGGGCTATGCGAAAGAGATTGCCTTGCTGCGCAGTATGTGGGGAGATGTGTGAGATGGAACGGATATGGTTTTATGAAACGATGCTGGGAGAGGTCTGCATCGGAGAAAAGGAAGGCTGCATTAGCCGTATATCATGGGAAATGCCGACAGAGGATGTGCTGCAGGAGGAAACACCGCTCATTCGACGCTGTAAAAAGCAGCTGGAAGAATACCTTGCGGGGGAGAGAAGCGCCTTTGACCTGCCGCTCCTTCCTTTGGGGACAGACTTTCAGCAGAAGGTATGGAAAGCCTTGCAGGAAATCCCTTATGGAGAAACACGGAGTTATGGAGAGATCGCCCGAGCGCTCGGGCAGCCCAAGGCGGCACGGGCAGTTGGCATGGCAAACCATCATAATCCGATTGCCATTGTGATCCCTTGCCATCGTGTTATTGGTGCGGGCGGCGCATTGACGGGCTATATGGGAGGTCTGGAAAAGAAAAGACAGTTGCTGGAACTGGAAGGTTCTTTGTCCTCGGAAAGTGTTTCTTCTTTTCAAAAGTAGGAAAAGCTGTTATAATGATGAAAAACAATGATTTTATTTCAAAATATAAGGAGGCAGACAATTATGGCAACACCTCATATCAACGCAAAAGATAATGATTTTGCAAAAACCGTTTTGATGCCCGGGGATCCACTTCGTGCAAAGTTTATTGCAGAGACATTTTTGGAGAATGCAGTGCAGGTAAACAGTGTGCGTGGTATTCTGGGCTATACAGGTACTTATAAAGGGAAAAAAATATCTGTAATGGCAAGCGGCATGGGCTGCCCCTCTATCGGAATCTACAGCTATGAACTGTTTGCGTTCTATGGCGTAGAAAATATCATTCGTATCGGTTCTGCCGGTGCAATCACAGAAAAGTTGAAAATCAGAGATATCGTGGCGGGTATCGGATCCAATACAAACTCTAATTTCGCAGATCAGTATGGTATGCCCGGTACATTAGCGCCTACGGCAGACTATACACTGCTTTCCACAGCAGTGGATGCCGCAAAGGAAAAAGGAATTGATATGCGGGTAGGCAACCTTCTTTGTTCGGATACCTTCTATAGCGAAGGCGGCAAGGAAGAATCCATCCTGTGGTCCAAAATGGGTACTATGGCAGTAGAAATGGAATCTGCAGCACTTTATTTGACAGCGGCAAGACTGGGCAAACGCGCGCTGGCACTGGTAACGATTTCTGACCACCTGATTACAGGAGAAGAAACCACAGCGGAGGAACGCCAGAACTCCTTTACACAGATGATGGAGATTGCATTGGAAACTGCGGTGAAAATGTACGATAAATAAGGCAACGGAAAGAGGGCATCCTAACAACGGGAGCTCTCTTTTTTGTGGTGATGTTATGGGGCGTATAAGATATTTTTATGGACAACAGAGGTGTGATTATTGACAAGAGGGAGAATTTCTTGATAGAATGAAAGTGTCGGCGATGGTTGGCTTCATCGCTTGTAAATACTGGATTCTTAAGGCTTCAGAGCAGGCAAATAGCCTGTGAGGAATTAAATATCTTGTTTCAGGAGGTTTTACAATATGGCAGGAACAATTTCCAGAGGTATTAAGGCACCAATCGTTCGCGAGGGCGACGATATTGTTAAAATCGTAGTAGATTCTGTTCTGACAGCCGCAGAGCAGGATGGTTTTCAGTTGCAGGAGAGAGATGTTGTGTCTGTAACAGAGGCTGTTGTTGCGCGTGCAGCAGGCAATTATGCAAAAACAGAACACATTGCAGCGGATGTAAAGGCAAAGCTGGGTGGCGAAACCGTTGGCGTTGTATTCCCTATTCTCAGCAGAAACCGTTTTGCAATCTGTTTGAGAGGGATTGCAAAGGGTGCAAAGAAAGTAGTTTTGATGCTGAGCTATCCTTCTGACGAAGTGGGGAACCATTTATTTGATTTGGATTTGCTGGATGAAAGCGGCGTAAATCCTTACACAGATGTGCTGTCCTTAGAGGATTATCGTAAAGCATTTGGCAACATCAAGCATCCTTTCACCGGTGTGGATTATGTGGAATACTACAAAGGTTTGATCGAAGAAGAAGGTGCGGAAGCAGAGATTGTATTTGCGAATCATGTAGAAGCGATTGTAAAATATACAAAGAATGTACTGTGTTGCGATATTCATTCCAGAGAACGCTCCAGACGCCGTATTCTGGCAAAGGGCGGCGAGAAAGTGCTTACACTGGCTGATATTCTGAATGCACCTGTGAATGGCAGCGGCTATAATGCAGAATACGGTCTGCTGGGCTCTAATAAAGCAACAGAAGATACCGTAAAGCTGTTCCCTAACAACGCACAGGAAGTGGCAGAAAACATCCAGAAGGAAATTCTGGTGCGCACTGGTGTAAAAGTAGAAGCAATGATTTATGGCGATGGCGCATTCAAAGATCCTGTAGGGAAAATTTGGGAGCTGGCTGATCCCGTTGTTGGTGCCGGCTATACAGAAGGTTTGATTGGTCTGCCCAATGAGCTGAAACTGAAATATCTGGCAGATAATGATTTTGCAAATCTGAGCGGTGAAGCACTGGCAGATGCCATCAAAGCAGCAATCAAGGAAAAAGAAGGCGATCTGAAAGGTAACATGGCTTCTGAGGGTACAACACCTCGCCGCCTGACTGACCTGATTGGTTCCCTGTGTGACCTGACCAGTGGCTCTGGCGACAAGGGTACACCTATCGTTCTGGTACAGAACTACTTTAATAACTACGCAAACTAAAAAAATAAAGGGTGTCGACTTTGTCGATACCCTTTTTTACTCTATAAGAAATTTCGTTTCTTATAGAGTAAAAACCCTCCGGGGGATCGCACTGCGGCGGCAAGGTAGTCAGTCGCTAGCGACACCGCCGCAGGCAGAGCATTTCGTCAAGCGAAATGCTTTTTTATGTCCCTGCCCGGATTCGAACCGGGGGCGTTTCGCTTAGGAGGCGAACCCTCTATCCTGCTGAGGTACAGAGACATATTTTATACTTTTTCTATTTTACACGCCTTTTATCTGTTTGTCAAAGAAAGATATAAAAAGGATTATAGTTGAGCGAAAGCCGAGCTATAATCCTTTTTTATGTTTTTATTGTAAACGATCCTCGATGAGAGAGGCTAATTTTCTGGCTGCTTTATCCATTTTTTCAATATCCTTGCCCTCAATCATGACACGAACTAGAGGCTCGGTGCCGGAGGTGCGGATGAGGACTCTACCATCTTGAGAGAACTCTGTTTCCAGCTGGGCGATGGCATCACGGATGATAGCATCCTCCATGTAGCTGTTCTTTTTGGCATTGTTTACTCTGGCATTGATCAATACCTGCGGTAATACCTGCATAACAGAGGCAAGGTCGGAGGCTTTTTTGCCGCTGCGTTTCATTACGGAAAGGAGTTGGATGGCAGTCAGTACGCCGTCACCGGTGGAGTTGTGATCCAGAAAGATAACATGACCGCTTTGTTCCCCGCCGATATTATAGCCCTCTGCCAGCATACGCTCCAGAACATATCTGTCGCCAACGGCTGTTTGCAGAAGGTTGATGTCGTTTTCTCTGCCCATCAGAGTTAGCCCCAAATTGGACATGACCGTGCCAACAATGGTATCCTTCTGCAAAACACCTCTTTGCTTCATATCCAGACCGCAGATGGCGAGGATTTTATCTCCGTCGATCAGCTCGCCGTTTTCGTCTACTGCCAGACAGCGATCTGCATCGCCGTCAAAGGCAAAGCCAATATCAGCACCATTTTCTACAACCAGTTTCTTCAGATCATCCATATGCGTAGAGCCGCATTTATCATTGATATTGGTGCCGTCCGGCTCATTATGTATAATGCACAGACTTGCACCCAGCTCCAGCATTGCCAGAGGGGCTGCTTTATAGGCTGCACCGTTGGCACAATCCAGTGCTACTTTGAAGCCGCCGAATTTTTCGTTTGTTGTTTTTGTTAGAAAAGCCAGATAATCCTCTAGTGCTTCCTCTGCATAGCCTTTTGTGCCAAGGCCGATGCCTGTAGGGCTGGGCAGGATTTCACTGCGGCTCATGAGGATTTCCTCGATTTCATCCTCTAGCTCATCACTGAGTTTGTAGCCCTGCTCATCAAAAAAT
The DNA here is from genome assembly GCA_045630845.1 of Anaerotignum sp. Classification (GTDB taxonomy): domain Bacteria; phylum Bacillota; class Clostridia; order Lachnospirales; family Anaerotignaceae; genus Anaerotignum_A. The sequence continues at coordinate 13,775 of JAZQTP010000082.1, forward strand.
TTGATGCCGTTATATTCCACAGGATTGTGAGATGCGGAAATCATAACGCCGGCATCTAATCTATATTTTCTTACAAGATAAGCCACTGCAGGTGTTGGAATGACGCCTGCTACTACTGCATGAGCACCGACGGAGCAGATACCTGCCACCAGTGCGCTTTCCAGCATATCACCGCTAATGCGGGTGTCCATGGCGACAAGGATGCGAGGTGCGTGTTTCTTTTCCTTTGTTAGGACATAAGCACCGGCTCTGCCAAGGCGAAAGGCAAGCTCGCCAGTCAGCTCGGTATTTGCAACGCCCCTTACGCCGTCTGTACCAAATAATCTAGCCATATTTTAATCCTCCGTTTTTTCGCTTTCGGCGGTGGTTTCCGCACTGATTCGTACTGCAACATAGGAAGGGTTCAGCTCCATTCCCTGCGGCAATTCGGTATGGATCATAACGCGATGCTCGCCGGGTGCCAGTCCGTTTACATGTAGGATACCCTGTAGCTCCTCTGGATAGACTGTTTCCAGATTATCCCCTGTGATGGTGATTTTTGCGTCATCGACGATTTCATATACAAGTCCGTCTTCTTGACCGAGCAGCGTCAGGCTTTCCTTAGGCAGTGTCACCTGGCGTTGGGACTGTGGTGAGATATTAACAAGTATTTGAACGGTCGTCTCAAGGTTCTCAGCTAAGGTGATGCCCTCCGGCAGATAATCCTCCAGTCGGAAGGTTCGTGTCACAGAACTGGAATGATCGGAGATATTGATGCTGTCTAGCTGCAGGAAAGCGATGCCTTCCAGTGCTTCGTTAGGACCGACTAGCAGTGCCTGCGAGGGATTGCAGTGAACACTGCCCACTTGATAGCCAATTTCCGGCTCACCGATAATATCTACCTGAATGGGCACAGCTTTCATCTGATGGAAAGTATAAGAAGCTGTAATGCTTTCCGGTGTAATAGCGATGCCGGAAATCGGGGTGCCGTTGCTGTCAAAACAAAGCAGAGGTGCAGTGACCTCCGGTGTAGTTGCTACAAGGGCGGCATCAATGCCTGCACGCACGCTAGCGATCTGTCCAACCATAGAAGCAGGGCCGGAAACCAGAGTTGTATCATGACTGAGGGTTGGTTCAGACAGGTAAACTCCCTCTGGAAGTGTACCTGTCATGACTAAATCGATGGGAAGCTCTTTATAAATCAGTGGCTCGATAAGAACATCTATTTTGCCGGGCGATTTGCTACTGATACCATAGGTGTTTCCTCCTTGTACGGAAACATCAATGGGCAAAGAGGCGATGTCACCGCTGGCTGCGTATTTTATCTGAGAGAAATCAACAGATGCCTGCAGCCATTCGGGATTCTGACTTAACCGATCCAGTGCTGTGCGCTGTGCCTTCACCTTAATGGTCACCTTCGTGGTTTTCAGTTCATTTAGGTTGCCGATGGTCAGTTGTCTTTCTGCCAATACCTCTGTATTCTGGAGAGAAAGAGGTCTGATATAGCTTCGGGTATCTACTGGCTGATCAATATTGATGACCATAAACCATAGAATTGTAGCAATGGCAATCGAGAGAAGCTTCCAACCGATATCCTTGAATAAAAATTCCTGAAATTTTTTCATTCTTTATCCTGCCGTCCTTTCCAGATTGTTGCCAATGTTTTTTTGCCGTTGTCCTTCTGCGGCTGGGTAAGCATACTTTTTAGCTGGGAGGTAGTCAAGTTACGGTAAAGTACGCCACCGCGCGCCATGGAAAGGGAGCCGGTTTCTTCGGAAACAACAATGACATAGGCATCAGAAACTTCGCTGGCACCAATGGCAGCCCTGTGTCGGGTGCCCAGCTCCATGCTGATTTCGTTGCTGTCGGTCAGGGGAAGGAAGCAGGTCGCTGCTGCCACCCGATTATGGCGAACAATGACTGCACCATCGTGCAGCGGGGTATTGTGCTCGAAAATATTGATGAGCAGCTGGCTGGAAACGATGGCATCAATAGGGATGCCGGTGCGCTCCAAATCGCCCAAGGGAACCGCCTGTTCAATCAGGATAAGTGCGCCAGTTTTGACGGAACTCATTTTTTCAGCTGCTTTTACAATTTCATCTACAGTGCGCTGTGCGGTTTTTTGATCGTCCATTTCTGCGTTTCGGATGAAATAATTGATAAAACGCCCTTTGCCCAATTGTTCCAGAGCTTTTCTCAACTCTGGCTGAAATACAACGATAACTGCGATGATTCCGACGGAGATCGTATTGGAAAGGATAAAGAGGATGGTATTCAAATTTAGCAGAGTGGCAATTGCCGCTAGGGCAAAAATCACCAAAACGCCCTTAAAAAGTACCCATGCACGGGTTTCCTTAATCCAGAAAATAATTTTATATATGATGTAGGCAACGATGAGAATATCCAGAATATCGGTGAAGCCGATGGATGGTCTGGCAAATTCTGTAATACCAAGGTTGCCAAAAATGTGCTTGAAGGTTTTCATACTCCACATCCTGTCTGCTGCAATAAAAGGTAATAGGGTTTTGTGGATTCTGCGCTGTGAAAGGCATAAGTCCATATGTCGATTTAATTATATCATAAGTTTATGGAAATGTGTTATGAAAAGATAACGAAATCAAGAAAGTTTTCACTTTATTTATGGAAATTTCATCTCTCATAAAGTAAAAACCTAGGGGAGCGCACTGCTGCAGTTGGTGTGGTTGATTGTTTTTGTTCAAAATATGTAGATTTTTCTGGAGAGCTTGTTTTGAAAATGTATATTGTGAAAACAGATTGACTTTGGACATTGTTTGTGATTAAATATGAGTATGAAGGGTAGAAATGTGCATTTTTGTAAAAAGGTGGCGGCTTACCCTTGTTGTCTGAAGGTTAAATATCCTATTATTTTTAAGGAGGAAGAAGAAATGAATTATACATTTGCTAACAGAATGGATCGTCTGAAAGGCTCCGCAGTTAGAGAACTGATGGCTTTGACAGCTAGACCGGAAGTTATCTCTTTCGCTGGCGGTATGCCCGCCCCCGAGTTGTTCCCCGTTGAAGCAGTTAAAGAAGCTTGCTCTGCTATGCTGGACGAAATGGGCCAGAAAGCTCTGCAGTATACAACAACAGAAGGTTACATCCCTCTGCGTGAAAAAATCGTAAAAAGAATGGAAGAAAGACTGCACATCAAAACAACAATTGACAATGTGCTGCTGACATCCGGTTCTCAGCAGGGTCTGGATTTCTCCGCGCGTGTATTCCTGAACCCCGGCGATGTTATTCTGGTTGAATCTCCTTCCTATGTTGGTGCGCTGAACGCATTCAATGCTTGCGAACCTACATATGTAGAAGTTCCTACAGATGACTACGGCATGATTCCCGAAGAACTGGAAAGAATTCTGGAAACAACAAAAAATGTAAAACTGATCTATGTTATCCCCGACTTCCAGAACCCCTCCGGTAAAACATGGTCTCTGAGAAGAAGAGAACACTTCATGGAATTGGTAAACAAATACGAAATTCCCGTTATCGAAGATAACCCTTATGGAGATCTGCGTTTCGAAGGCGAATATCTGCCTTCCCTGAAATCCATGGATACAAAAGATTTGGTAGTATTCTTGGGCACACTGTCCAAAGTATTCTGCCCCGGTCTGCGTATTGGTTGGGTTTGTGCTCCCGCAGCTATCCTGGCTAAATACAACTTCGTAAAACAGGGTGCTGACCTGCAGGTATCCTCTTTTGACCAGATGCTGACAGATAAATTCCTGGAAATGAACGATCTGAATGCACATGTTGAAAAGATTAAAGCAGTTTATAAAGTAAGAAGAGACCTAATGCTGAAAACAATGGAAGAATGCTTCCCCGAAGGCGTTACATGGACACATCCCGAAGGTGGTCTGTTCACATGGGTAACTCTGCCCGAAGGCGTTGACGCTGGTAAGATTGCTCCTAAATGCCTGGAACAGAATGTAGCATATGTTCCCGGTGGTGCTTTCTATCCTTACCCCGGCAAAGAAAACCACTTCCGTCTGAACTATTCCAATGCAACAGAAGAAAACCTGGTTGAAGGTATCAAGAGAATTGGCGCAGTTTTGACAGCAGAGCTGGGCAAATAATGAAATAACAACTGCAATTAAAAAGCCCTCCGACTGGAGGGCTTTTTCTGTGCTGATATTTTTAATGTAGATAAATCAGAAAATTCTGATTATTGGGGGATGATAACAGCATTATTGTATATCTCCGCTGCGCTGTGTTTCCTTTTGCAGCAGTGCTTCCTGTTTCTGAATTTCTGCCAGCTCTGCATCGGGCAAATTACCATTTTTGAGCACATAAGCAGCGATTCTGCCGGCGTTGCCGGAAAGATTTTGCAGATAGTCTTGATTTGCATACTCTGCCATAGCGTCTTCCGGCTGTGCTTCTATTGCGTTGAAGCCCAGACCTTCTGCTTTTTCACCGTGCTTCTGCAACAGGTACTGGTGGGCACTGTGCTGCTCGGTTTCCTGCGCAGACTGTGTGGTCGTTTTCGTCTGCTGCTGATCTTCCTGTAAATGTATTTGTGCGGTTTTTTCTGCTTGCTTGAGTAAATTTTTGTTTTCCATAAATGATAGCCTCCTTATTAAAGTGGCATAATATATTCAAATAGTTTTAATTCTGCAGTACCATTGCCCAAAAGGGTTTGCAGCGCCTGAATATTCCAGCTACGATCTAGGCGTAGCACTAGAGTGAAATCCTCTTGCATATGGCGTTTTGCCTTGTTGAAAATAGCCTCCAGCATAGCAATACGCACATGAGCTGAGCTTCTTTGTTATCGGGAGAAAATATGGAAACTGCAGAAGCTTGACCGCTTTCTGACATAGCTCTGAGCGCACAAATATCCTTTGTATATGGCGCTGTTGTTATATTTTTCAATAATGAGTCCATGGATTCGTTCGCTCCCTTCTATAAGTGAATGATTACTTGAATTATATTAAAAAATGGGAAAATAACAAGACCTTATCAAGAGCAGAGGTGCCATTGATAATGAATGAAGGGATATTTTTGGTGGAAACGCTTTGACAGAGAAAGAGTGTGAGAAGTATAATAAAAATCAATGTATGCGAAAAGAGGAAAAGGGAAATGAAGCAGAGGGTATCCGTACAAATTGAATATAAAGTGACAGAGCAGGGCATCTGTATTGTTCGGCTCCATGGCCGTTGTGCGGAGCTTCGTTTGCCTGAGGTCATAGCCGGAAAGCCTGTGACGGAGGTGGCAGAGGGGGCTTTTTCCACAGAGGCAGAATTACTGTCGGATGAGGAGGAGTGCGAAGCAGAAGTTTCCTTTGTGACGGAGGTGGCCGAACAGATTGAGAAAGGACAGGCGCTGCGGCGGATATTTTTGCCGCAATCTGTCCGTACAATCGGTGCATATGCCTTCCGTGGCTGCTCTGCACTGGAATGGGTGGTACTTCCTGCGGGGCTGGAGGAGATTTCCCCCCGTATGTTTGAGGGCTGTAGCGCTTTGGAACGGCTGACACTGCCCGCACATCTGAAAGGGATTGGTGACTATGCCTTTTATGGATGCAGCAGTCTGAAGGAGCTGCATTTGCCGGATGGTGTGAAGTATATTGGGAAGTATGCTTTCTATAATTGCAGAAAAATGGAGAAAATCAATATCCCCCTTGCGGCAACAGAGCTGAATATGGGGATGTTTTTGAATTGTGACTGTCTGAAATATCTTTCCTTTGGGCGATGTAGGCATATTTCCGATTTGATTGCAGGGCTGAATCATGAGCTGCACCTGACCATTGCATTTCAGCAGGACGAGGGAGAGGCTGTGATCGGTAAATTGCTGATTCCCGATTTTCAGTATGAATATATTGAAGATACGCCGGCAAGGCAGTTCCATCAGGTCAACTATGGCACGGGACATATTTTCCGCCAGTGCATCGGCAATTCGGAAATTGATTTCCGGCGATATGATGAGATTTTCTATCTGACAAAACGGGAGGATGAAGCGGAAACTGTACTGCTTTTGGCGATGTATCGGCTGATGTATCCTTATCGGCTGCAAGAGAAGCATAAAGCGGGGTATCTGGATTATATCCGTGGACATTTGCTGTGGGCTGCGGAATATTATATCGCACAAAATCAAAACGAGAGCATCCGTTATTTTGCGGATTGGGGTTTATTTACAGAGGAAAATCTGCCTGCCGTTATGGAGATTGCCCGAAAGCGAGGCTGTACGACAATCCTTAGTTTTCTGATGGACTATCAGCACAGGCACTTTGCCCCTGTTCGAAAAAAGAAAACATTTACACTTTGAGAGAAAACTTCCAGAAAGGAGGTGGCAATATGAATGAAACACATAAACGGCTGATTGAAGTGGGCACGGGCATTTTAAGTGCATCGAGGAATGAGCTGTACCTTTCCATGCGTTTTCTTGATTTGGCCCTGAGCGGCTTAAAATACGAAATGAATTTGAGTTCTATGTATATTGGAACGGATGGGGAGAAGATATTGTTCAACCCTAGATATCTGGTGCAGCGCTATCTTTCTGACCGTGTGCTAGTGAACCGTGCTTATCTGCACATGATCATCCACTGTCTGTTTCGCCATCCCTTTCATCTGAATGGGAGAGAGGAGGAGCTGTGGCATCTTGCCTGTGATATTGCCACGGAATCCATTGTGGATGGGCTGCCCATAAAATCGGTGCAGTTGGTTGTGTCCGACCTGCGGAATGAAACCTATGCTATGCTGCGCAGAGAGCTAAAGGTGCTTTCGGCAGAGGGGATTTATCGGGTGCTACAGCAGAAACAGCTGTCCATACAGGAATTTGGAAAGCTGCAGCTGGAATTTTGGGTGGATGACCATGTGTTCTGGGAGCATAACAAGGACGAAAAGGACGAACAGGATGAAAATAACGATCCGAACCATGATGAGCAGACACCGCAGGAGGATCGGCAAGAGCAGGAAAAGCAGCTGGAGCAGAAATGGACGGAAATTGGGGAAAAAACAGAAACAAATCTGGAAACTTTCTCTAGGGATATGGGAGAGGAAGCGGGAACTTTCCTGCAATATCTGAAAATAGAAAATCGGGAGCGCTATGACTATCGGCAGTTTTTGCAGAAATTTGTGACACTGAAAGAGGATATGCGGGTGGACGATGATGCCTTTGATTTTATTTTTTATACCTATGGCTTGCAGCTGTATGGGGATTTGCCGTTGATTGAGGCGCTGGAATATAAAGAGGTGAAAAAGGTGGAGGAGCTGGTAATTGCCATTGATACCTCCGAATCCTGCGAGGGGGAAACAGTGAAGCGGTTTCTGGAGGAAACCTATGCCATCCTTTCTGCCAGCGAAAGCTTTTTTCATAAGGTGAATATCCATATCATTCAGTGCGATGCAGAGATACAGCTAGATAAAAAAATCACCTCCGCAGAGGAGCTTGCACTGTTTATGGAGGAATTTGAACTGCGGGGCAGCGGCGGTACGGATTTTCGGCCAATATTTCAATATATGGACAGGCTGATAGAGGAACGGGTATTCCATAATTTGAAAGGGTTGCTGTATTTTACAGATGGTTATGGTACCTTCCCCAGATGCAGACCATCCTATGATACTGCGTTTATTTTCTATCATGAGGATTATATGGATGCGAATGTGCCGCCTTGGGCGATGAAGCTGATACTGGGGAAGGATGATTTTACAGTTGAAGCCCCTGACTGTTAGTCTGCTTATATAAAAAATTCGCTTAGGACTTTGAAAAAGAGTAGTACAATGACAATCATCAGCATTTTTCGGATGATGGCAGATCCTTTTTTAATGGCAACTCCTGCACCGATATAATTGCCGTAGATATTAAAGGCGGCGGCGGGAATAGCGACCGCCCAATATACGGTGCCTGCCAGAATGAAGACAACAAGGGAGGCATAATTGGAGGCAAGATTCAGAAATTTTGCATTACCGGTTGCGGTCTGCATATCATATTTCAAAAGCAGACAGAAGCCGATAAGTGCAAAGGTGCCGGTGCCGGGTCCGAAAAGCCCATCATAAAAGCCAATCAGACTACCAATCAGAAAGGCAAGGCCATATTTTTTGCCTTTACGGAACTGAGCGGATTTATTTTCATTTCCCATATTTTTATTTCCCAGAGTGACAACGGCTACAACAGGTAGGATAATCAGAAGCATCGTTTTCAAGGTATGCTCATTTAAGTGCAGAACAATTCTGGCTGCAATGGCAGAACAGAGAAAGGCACCTGTTGCTGCAGTCAGACCGATGGGAACATCGACCATCTTATTGCGGTAATAGCGTAGGGTTGCGATGGTAGTACCGCAGGCTGCGGCAAATTTATTGCAGGCATAGACCAGATGCATAGGAAGACCGCTCAACATATAGGCAGGCAGGGAGATCAGCCCGCCGCCGCCGGCGATGGAATCCAGAAATCCTGCCAGAAAGCTGGCAGCCATCAGGAAGAAAAAGCTTTCGCTTGAGATCATTATATCAAACATGGGAATACTCCTTTGTGAAAAAATATTTGGTTCTTCTGTAAGCATTATACCAGAAAAACCGAAAATGCTCTCGGGAAATGCAGAATTTCCGAAAAAATTGAGGTAGCACTGCATAATTTGAGGAAATTGCAGAAAGAAACAGCCCCGAAGATTCGAGGCTGTGATTTTTTTGCGCTAATTTAGAAATATCATTTCATGGCAAAGTCTGAAAAATTTTCATCAATCTTCCTTGCCGCTCCAGCAATATGTACAAACCTTTTCCCGGGGCAGACCGATTGCTTCCAGTAAGCCGTCCAAGGATTGATAGCCCAGAGAGGCAAAGCCCAGCTTTTCACAGATGCGTTTTAGCATACATTGACCTCTTTCTGTGGAGGCATCTGCATATTCGTGAAGGAATTGGTCACCCTGTAGGCCTTCTAGCTCGTGTATAATGCGGCGTGCCAAAAGATCATCTTCTTTACCTTTGCTGGTAAAATTCAAGAATTTACAGCTATACAAGATAGGAGGGCAGGCGGAGCGCATGTGTACTTCCTTTGCATTGGCACTATAAAGGAAATCAACCGTTTCACCCAGCTGTGTGCCGCGTACAATAGAGTCATCTACGAATAGTAGCTTTTTATTTGCAATCAGTTCGGGAACAGGGATTTGCTTCATTTTTGCAACACGGTTGCGTACCTTCTGATTTGCAGGAGTGAAAGACCGCGGCCAAGTGGGGGTGTATTTTACAAAGGGACGAGCATAGATTTTACCACAGGCCTGTGCATAGCCCATCGCATGAGGAACGCCGGAATCGGGGATGCCTGCGATGAAATCCACATCCGGCAGTGTACCGTTTGCAGCTTCATCCCGTGCCATAATGGCACCGTTTTTATAGCGCATTACTTCGACATTGATTCCCTCGTAGTTTGAGTTGGGGTAGCCATAATAGCTCCACAGGAAAGCACACACCTTCATTTCGGTGCCTGCGTTGTGGAGGATTTCGTAGCCTTCGGGTGTCAGCTTTACAACCTCGCCGGGGCCAAGCTCATATTCGTTTTCATAGCCCAGCTTCTGATAGGCAAAGGATTCAAAGGAAACGGCATAGCCATCTTCATCCTTACCGATGAGGACAGGCAGCCTGCCCAGATTATCCCTTGCTGCAATGATGGCATCATCCTCTGTCAGAATCAGCAGCGTAACAGAGCCTTTGATGGCGGACTGAGCATATTTGATCCCGCTGACAAGATCATCCTTCTGGTTGATCAGGCAGGCAATCAGCTCGGTTTCATTCACTGTGCCTGTAGAGCGGCCCATGAACTGATGGCCTTTGTCAAATTCAGCTTGCAGCAGCTCCTCGGCATTATTGATGGCGCCGATCGTGGTGATGGCATAGGTGCCAAGGTGAGAGCGAACCAGCAGAGGTTGGGGATCGCTGTCACTGATGCAGCCGATGCCCGCAGTGCAGCCTTCAAAATCAATTAGGTCGTGTTCAAATTTTGTACGAAAGGGTGTATTTTCAATATTGTGTATTTCACGCTTGAAGCCTGTTTTTTTGCTGTGCAGCGCCATACCGCCTTTTTTCGTACCCAGATGAGAATGGTAGTCCACCCCGAAGAAAATATCAAGTACGCAATCCTGTTTGCTTGTTACGCCAAAAAAACCACCCATAGTTTTCCCCCTGTTCCATATAAAAAATAGAAGTGTATGATTTCTGAAAAGCATAAACGGAGAGAAAATCTCCGCTTTTTAATTTTATATTAAACGAAAAAAAACGGCAATACAACCATAATTCTTCAAAATGGATGTAAAAAAATAAAGGAAGGGCATATTGTTTTTATGGAAAATGCAAATGAAAGAAAAGGAAGGCTGTTTTTGTCGGATGCACTGTTGGCACAATTCCTTGAAATCACAGAATATATTTGCTTTTCTTTCGGATTCTATTATACTAAAAAAGAATGATGTATGGTTTGGAGTGGAAAGCATGAAACAGACTTTAGTGATTGGTTCAGCCGTTGTAGATGTAATCGTAAATATTCCTCATCTGCCTCACACTGGGGAGGATGTACATATCAGCCGCCAAAGCCGTTCTCTGGGAGGCTGCGCTTTTCTGGTGAGTGATATTCTGCGGCATTTTTCTGCCCCTTATAGCCTTTGTACTGCGGTTGGTACGGGGATTTATGGGGATTTTGTAGAGAAGAAGCTCAAAGAGCGTGGCGTGCCCATATATGTGCGGCGTCAGGAGGAAAACGGCTGCTGCTATTGCATGGTAGAAACAGAAAAGGGCGGAGAGCGTAGCTTTATTGTAGACCACGGTATTGAGTATACTTTTTATGAAGCATACCTGGAGAAGATAGATACCGCTTCGATTGACAGTGTGTATGTCTGTGGGCTGGAGATAGAGGAATACACAGGAGAAAATATCATTGCCTATTTGAAAAAGCATCCTAAATATACGGTTTACTTTGCCCCCGGTGCCCGCATTATGCAGATCCAGCCGGAGCGGATGGAGGAAATGCTTTCTCTGCATCCGGTGTTACATCTGAATGAGGGAGAAAGTCTTGCTTTTACAGGAGAAAAAACGGTAGAAGCGGCGGCGCGGGCAATTTATGAGAAAACGAGGAATGTGGTGATTATTACACTGGGAGAAAGAGGGGCATATTACTATGATGGGGCAGACCATGTGGTGCAGCCGGTTTTGGCAAAGGTAAAGGATACCATCGGTGCAGGAGATTCTCATATGGGAGCGATTATCGCAGCAAGGCGCTTTGGCTTTTCCTATGATGAGGCACTTTGTATTGCAAATCATGTGTCTGCTGCAGTAGTGGAACAGGAAGGCGGATTGCTGGAGGAAGTGGATTTTCGGAAGGTGCTGGCGGAGTTGCCGTCTGCGTTCAGAGAGAAGCTGCATCCCAAGCAGAGTGGAAAAGGTTGATGCCTTTCGGCAAAAGTATAAATAAAAAGGATCGAAAGCCTCTGGTTTACAGGTTTTTTCGATCCTTCTTTATTATCTTTCAAATTCGCACGCAATGGGCTGATTGTTTACAATCAGAATAATGCGGAATTCACCGCTGTTGATACTGCCACAAAGCCCTTTCCAGCTAACCTTCCGTTCAATAGAGGTGCCGACGGGGATGATTTCTGTTGTATCCCTTTTCCAATCAGAAACACGGGTACCGATGTTTTCTTCCCAGACACCTTCCTTATTTTTCTCTTCTAGATGAAATTCTACGGGATCAAAGAACACATCTTCGGTGGAATTGTTGTTTATGATAAAGACAGCTTCAGAACCCTTAAGCGTATCCTGTTTCAGAGAAAGGGAAACACCTTCTATAGTATTTATTTCTGTGAAAACTGTTGTATAATCATCGCCACCGCAACCGCTTAATGCAAGACATAGCATCAGCAATATTGCCATAAGCACTTTTTTCATATGAATCATCCTTTCTGCTGTCAAATAGAAAATTGAGTATAATTATACCATAGTTCTTGGCTCTAAACAAGTTATCCGTTATCTTCTTTGTGAATTTTTATATGTTATTTATCAGCCCATACTATAGATGCCGCCTAACCACTTATAAAATTATGGTTTTTGTGTATAGGAGTTGTAGAAAGCTTTATATCAGATAGCTTGTTTTAATCGGGGGATATGTTTTGCCAACAATCGAATTACGGCAACCTCCACAATACCCATACCAATAGCCTGTCCTAGTCGGGGGAGGAGGAGGGGGATAAAAGGTGTGCCATAAAGCATAGAAAGCCAGAGAGTATTCAAGAGCAGCGTTCCTATAATTTCGGAAAATAGAACTGCTCCAAGGATATGAGTCATATCTAGCTTTTTGTAAAGGAAGCAACCGTAGCCAAAGGCGGTAAGAAATGCTGTTAGAGTAAAGCCGGGGAAAAACACACCGCTGGGAAACAGGGTTGCACCCACAATATCAGCAACGGCGCCGGTCAGCCCTGCGGCGAAAGGACCGAGAAGCATACCCGCCAGAGCAATAGGCACAAAGGAAAAGCCGATTTTCAGATTCCACAGATTGATGGAAAGAAAGCGGGAAAGAACGATTTGTACTGCAGCGAGCATTGCCATCAGCACAAGGCGATGGGTAGGGGAAAGTTTTCTTTCGGACATGAAAAAACCTCCATTTCATCAAAAAGCGGAGGGGATTTTTTTGAAAAAATAAAAGCCCCTCTATTATCACAACGCAAATACTGCCTGTAAGCAGGCGAGCTGTAGGGATAATAAAGAGGCTGGTCTTCATTATGGAAACAGCGGGATGCGGGTTCTGCATCGCAAAAGGTCGATCCTTTTTTCGTTCCGGTGACAACTCCCCGTCCACCGGACACTTCACGCGCAAAGCCCTACTCTGTGTATTTGCCATGGGAACATGATTCCTGTGCCTTATTTTAGTATGGAAATCTCTGTTTGTAAAGAGTTTTTATTTTTGTGGAATAAAGGTGCGCAGAAATTGATATTTGGAATCGAAGGAGCCGGCCAGCATGATTTTGTCTGCGCCAACGCCATATTCCTTGGTCAGTTTACGGAATAGGCGGTCGCTTTCCATGAAGCCGCCCTCCAGAAAACAGAAACAGGCAGCAAAGGTGCCTTCTCCGATCAGATGGAAGTCTTTTTCCTCAAAAGAGCGAATGACATATTCGGGACCGGGATTCAGCTTTGTGAATAACTCCGGCAGGTCAAAGTCCAGATGCAGGAAGCCTTGAGAGCAATAGTACATTGCAAGAATAAAATCAAAAAGATCATCCTCGGTGGCAAAATGCAAGGAATACTCTGCCGGACGAGAGGCATTGCCTATATAGCAGGAAAACCATGGTGCCTGCGGGGCAAGAAAAGAAGTCATATAAAGCTTTTTTGTCAAAGGCTCTGCTGTGTCAATGGCAAAAACCAATGTGTTTGTGGTGGATTTGTTTATGACAGGCAGCTTATGTTTTTTTGCTTTTTCCAGAAGGGATGAGGATGCGCCGAAAAAACGGATGCCGTCTGTATGAAAACCGAGCATAAGATCTCTCCTTTTTCAGAAAATTTCATTTTATAGTGATAACTTTACCATATCTGTGAAATCCTTTCAAGAGAGAGGCTTTTATTCCGTATTTTTGGAGGAAGGAGGCAGAAAAAGGCAAAAACATTGACAGTATACAATATTCGGAAGTATAATATAAAGTAGCGTTTTCTGTCATTTTTTAGAAATGAAGGTGACGCTGGAATGAAAGAGTATAAAAATTTCCGCAAGAAATCGCTCATAAAACAGGAGGAATTATACTATGCTGGAACTGAAAAACATCTGTTTCTCCGCGGATGGCAAGCAGATTCTCAATAATGTCAATCTGATTGTTGATGACAGAAAATTTATTGTGATTACAGGGCCGAACGGCAGTGGTAAGTCTACACTGGCAAAGATTATTGCTGGTATTGTAACCCCTGACAGCGGCCAGATTTTGTTGGATGGACAGGATATTACGAAGCTGACCATTACAGAAAGAGCAAAAGCCGGTATCAGCTTTGCCTTTCAGCAACCTGTGCGTTTTAAGGGTGTGACGGTAAAAGATTTGATTACATTGGCAAGCGGCAGAGAACTTTCTACAGCGGCAGCCTGCCAGTATCTGGCAGAGGTGGGTATGTGCGCCAAGGATTATATTGATCGTGAAGTAAACTCCAGCTTGTCCGGCGGGGAGCTGAAGCGTATTGAGATTGCAACCGTTATGGCTAGAAAAACAAAGCTAACACTTTTCGATGAGCCGGAAGCAGGCATTGACCTGTGGAGTTTCAAAAATCTGATAGATGTGTTTGAGAAAATGCATGAGGAAATTCAGGGTTCTATTATGATTATCTCTCATCAAGAAAGGATTTTGGATATTGCCGATCAGGTGGTGCTGCTCAGTGCTGGCGAAGTGAAGCAGATTGGTACTAAGGAGGAAGTTTTGCCCGGGCTGTTTGGTTTGGAAACAGGCTGTAGATATTTGACAGGGGGGGCGAAATAATGCTGAATGATATTGTGAAGAACTTGCTGAGTGAGGTTTCCGGTACGATTCCCACTACAGGTGCGTTTAATATTCGAAATAATGGTAAGAGCGAGGGCAGAAGCTCCTCTGAAAATATCGATATTGTGCCTAAGCCAAATGGTGCAGGCATTGATATCTATGTAAAGCCTTTCACAAAGAATGAAAATGTACACATTCCTGCGCTGATTACAGCCGATGGTGTTCATGATATTGCTTATAACGATTTTCATATCGGAGAGGGTGCGGAAATTCGTATCATTGCAGGTTGCGGAATCCATAACTGTGGCTGTGACGATTCTATCCATGAGGGTATTCACCGTTTCTTCGTAGGAAAAAATGCAAAAATCATTTATGAAGAAAAGCATATTGGCGAGGGAGATGGAAACGGCAAGCGCATCATCAATCCCCAGACGCATATCGAGGCAGAGGAAAATGCCTACATTGAAATGGATACGGTGCAGCTGAAAGGCGTAGATTCCACAAAGCGCATTTCCAGTGCAAAGCTAGCGGAGGGTGCTACCATGATTATTCGGGAGAAGATTATGACCCATGGGGATCAGTATGCAGAAACCTCTTTTGATGTGGATTTGAATGGCACAGGCTCCAGCGCAAAGCTGATTTCCCGTTCTGTTGCAAAAGATAATTCCAGACAGCTTTTCCGCTCGAAAATCAATGGCAATGCAGATTGCTATGGTCATTCCGAGTGTGATGCCATCATTATGGATAACGGTATTGTGGCAGCGGAGCCTGAAATTACGGCAAACCATGTGGATGCATCTTTGATTCATGAGGCTGCCATTGGTAAAATTGCCGGAGATCAGCTGACAAAGCTGATGACACTGGGATTGACGGAGGATGAGGCGGAAGCGCAGATTATCAACGGTTTCCTAAAATAATCGCTCTGAAGGGGAGGATAACATGAGCGGTATAGTAAAAACAGAGGCCATTAGCTGGCTAAAAACGATAGTGCTGGCGGCGATACTGGCGGCAGCGGTCAATTCTTTTTTGATTGTAAATGCAGAAGTGCCCACGGGTTCTATGGAAAACACGATTATGGCGGGAGATCGTATCCTTGCCCTCAGAACGGCTTACTGGGTCGGTGAGCCGAAGCAGGGAGATATTGCTGTATTTCGCTATCCGGATGATCCCAGCGGAAAAACCCTTTATGTAAAGCGCGTTATTGGTGTAGAGGGAGATACGGTGGAGGTGTTCAATGGGGCAGTCTATGTGAATGGGCAGATGTTGGAGGAGGACTATATTCCCGAAATGACTTATGGTAATTTTGGACCTGTAACAGTGCCGGCAGATAGCTGCTTTATGATGGGCGATAACCGCAACCACTCTCTGGATTCTCGCTATTGGGAGAATACCTTTGTGCATGAGGATGAGATTTTGGGAAAAGTCGTGCTGAGATATTATAAGGGCTTCAAATGGATTTCCTGAGGAGGGCTTTGAAATGGAACTGAAATTCAAGGATAAGATCATTGTGACGGTGCTGGTGGTATTGGCGGTGGTGGTTTTCATCGGCGGCAGAATTCATGATACCAAAACCGGCTTTGAAACAGAAAAATGGGTGGCGTATCAAGGAAACAGCCGTCAGTTGATGCTGCAGGATCTGGTAGACCGTACCCGTTTTGTGGGTATGACAAGAGAAGAAGTGAAAGAGCTGCTGGGGGATGCAGAGGAAGAGCAGGATGCATTTCTGATTTATTATGCAGGTATCCCGCAGGGATTGTTTGGCACAAAGCCCGATGCAGATGCAGAATATCTGTTGATTGAATTTACAGATGCAGATAAGCCGGATATGGTGATAGCGTCCGGCGTAAGAATCGCAGACACTTTGCCGACGGACAGTGTATACCGTATCAAGGGCGATGCAACAGAAAATACAGTTTTGACACCGGCAGAGAAAGAATAAGGGGGAAGCGGTATGAAGTGTCCTTTTTGTCAGAATGAAATGTCTGAGGGTATGATGGTTTCCGGCAGATTTGTGCAGTGGAAAACCGTTGATCCGGAAACGGGGAAGAAGCAGGAGTATCTGCTGGCAAAAAGCTTTATGGGCGATGCCAAGCTGGAAGGGCAGCTTTGTCCCCATTGCAGAAAAATGATTCTGGATATTCCCGAAACGCTGGGAGGCAGATGAGGAAGTTTCAAAAGGATGGGGCAAAATGAGTCCTATGAAAATAGTGCAGAATAAAACACGGTTTCCAAGGTTGTTCAAAGCCTTTGAAACCGTGTTTTTTTACTCTATAAGAAATTTGTTTCTTATAGAGTAAAAGCTCTTTGGGGGATCGCACTGCGGCGGCAAGGTAGTCAGTCGCAAGTGACACCGCCGCAGGCGGAGCATTTCGTTAAGCAAAATGCTTTTTTATATGAATTTCGGTATATTTTATTTGTTGTTGGAAAAGGTCGATTCACACAAGGCCGGCTTTGGTACGAATTTCTGCCAGATTGGTTTTGTAAGCAGAAATCAGTACGCTGGCATCCAGTCCATAGGCTACTGCATCATAGCCTTGCTGCAAGCGTTCAGCTACTGCCGCAGGTGTGCCGGCAAAGATCATACAGAATTTTCCGGCATCCTTGCAGGATTTCTGCACTTTTTCCAGAGCAGCTATGAAAGTGGGATGGTCGAATTGTCCGGGGATTCCCATAGAGATGGAAAGGTCGAAGGGGCCGATGAAGATGCCGTCTACGCCAGCCATGCGGACGATGTTCTCTATACTTTCCAAAGCGCCGACTGTTTCGCATTGGGGGATGACCAGCACCTGTTCATTCCAGTATTTCATCTGATCGGATACGGACTGCTGTGCCATAGGATCAAAGCCCCAGCCATCCTTACGGGAAGGGCAGAAGCCGCGTTTTCCAAGGGGGAAATATTTTGCATAATCCACAATTTCCTGCACCTGCGCTACGGTATGTATGTCGGGGATGATAAGCCCTTGCACGCCCACATCCAACAGCTTCAGAATGGCGGAACGGCTTACCTCACGCACACGGGCGATGGCAGTCAGTCCTGCATTTTCTGCCGCACGGACAAAATCACGGCTGCTTTCAGCCTCAAAGGGGCCATGCTCATTATCCAGAATAATGAAATCCAGACCGGTTCGGCCTAAAGCCTCTACCACGGAGGGGCTGCCCAGCTCGAAGAAAGTGCCGATGGGCTTGCTGCCTTTTTTCAGCTTTTCTTTTAATATATTTTCCATGGAACTGCACTCCTTTTTTTATTTGTGTTTAGGCAACACCGCACAATTCACGGCAGGCACATCTGCGTGCAGATTATTTCGGTATATTTCACAAATTTCGTCAGCAGAGAACTCTACTCTTGCTTCCTCAATTTGTTATATCTGCCGAAAAATCTGCTTACGCATCTGCAC
>JAZQTP010000083.1:0-5796 GCA_045630845.1 Anaerotignum sp.
GAATTCATTTCCGCCGAGGAAAAGCCCAGATTTCAAGGATTTGCAGAGCAAATCTTGCACGAAGAAATCGGGCTTTATTCTTCTGTCCTAACTCGTCAAAATCCCATTGGGGCTTTGCCCCCTGCTAGCGGCTTTGCCGCATTGGATTTTGACGAAGGGTGTCGACTTTGTCGACACCCTCATCCTTTTTTATTTGTTTTTTTCAAATATTTCTCATCGTCAGGGAAATACGCTTTTTCTCTATATCCACAGAAAGCACCTTCACCTGCACCACATCCCCCAGCTTCACTGCCTCCAGAGGGTGGCGGATAAAACGATCACAAATCTGAGAAATATGCACCAGCCCGTCCTGATGCACGCCAATGTCTACAAACACCCCGAAGTCGAGCACATTGCGCACGGTGCCAGCCAGCACCATCCCCTCCTGCAAATCCTCCATAGAAAGCACATCACTGCGCAGCACGGGAGCAGGTGCTTCCTCTCTCGGATCACGCCCGGGTTTTTCCAGTTCCTTTATCATATCCAGCAGCGTAGGTACACCAATCCCCAGCATTTCCGCCGTTTCCTCCGGCGAAGTGAGTTTTTCGGAAAGTCCCTTCACCCGTTTCTCTGCCACATCAGAAAGGCCATAGCCACAAAGCTTTAGCAGCTGCTCCGCCGCCTTGTAGCTTTCGGGATGCACCCCTGTTCTATCCAACGGCATATCACTTTCCGGCAATCGCAGGAAGCCTGCACACTGCTCATACGCCTTAGGTCCCAGCTTCGGCACCTTTAGGAGTTCCTTTCTAGCCAAAAATCTTCCGTTTTCTTCCCGATACTTCAAGATATTTTTCGCCACCGCACTATTGATGCCGGCAACATAGGACAAGAGGGCAGGGCTTGCTGTATTCAAATCTACCCCGACGCTATTTACACAATCCTCCACCACACCACCAAGCACTTCGCCAAGCCGCTTTTGGTTCATGTCATGCTGATACTGCCCTACGCCAATAGATTTGGGATCAATCTTTACCAGCTCTGCCAAGGGGTCCTGCACTCGTCTGCCAATGGAAACCGCACTACGCAAGGATACATCATACTCCGGAAATTCCTCCGCCCCCAGCTTGGAAGCAGAATAAACAGATGCACCCGCTTCATTGGTAATAATATACTGCACAGGATGCTTTGTTTTCTTCAGCATCTCTGCCACAAAAAGCTCTGATTCTCTGGATGCTGTGCCATTGCCTATGGATATCAGCTGCACGCCATATTTTTCAATTAGCCCCAGCAGCTTTTTCTCTGCCTCCTCGATTTTATTCTGAGGGGGTGTCGGATAGATCACCGTCGTTTCCAAGGGCTTGCCCGTTCCATCTATTACAGCAATTTTGCACCCGGTACGATAAGCAGGATCCAGAGCGAGAACAACTTTCCCGCTGATGGGCGGCTGGAGCAAAAGCTGCTTCAAATTCTCTCGAAATACGCCAAGCGCAGCTTCCTCTGCCTTTTCCGTCAGACTGTTTCGTATTTCTCTTTCCAGCGAGGGTGCAATCAGCCGTTTATAGCTATCTGCGATAACCTCCTGTAAAAGTGCTGCTGTAGTACTATTTTTTCGGATGATCCCCTGCGCCATCCGCTGAAGCAGGCTTTCCTCCTCTGCTTCGATTTTTACCGAGAGAAAGTCCTCTTTCTCTCCCCGATTCACTGCAAGCACCCGATGGCCTGCCAGCTTCTTCAACGGCTCCTGAAAATCATAATACATCTCATAGACAGACGCTTCTTCTTTTGCCCGCTTGGATACAAGGACACCGGTTTTCAAGGTTTCCTCCCGCAGCAGCTGCCGCAAAACCGGATCATCAGAAAACTGCTCTGCCAGAATATCCATCGCTCCCTGCAATGCTTCCTCTGCTGTTTCCACGCCTTTTTCACTATTCACAAAGTCTGCCGCCCATTCCATCGGGCTTCCCTTTGTATTCTGGCTGAAAATCATATCCGCAAGAGGCTGCAGCCCCTTTTCCTTCGCCATAGATGCACGGGTGCGGCGTTTCGGACGGAAAGGACGGTATATATCCTCCAATGCTGTCTGTGTTTCTGCCGCATCCAGTTGTTTTTCCAATTCTTCCGTCAGAAATCCCTGCTCCGCAATGGCATTTTTCACCTGTTCCCGCTTTTCCTCCAGATTACGGAGGGAACACAAGCGGTCAGCCAACTGACGGATCAGCTGATCATCCAAAGAGCCTGTCATTTCCTTTCGGTAGCGGGCAATAAAAGGAATGGTATTCCCCTCATCCAGCAGCTGCACTGTATGCTCCACCTGAAATGCCTTTATATTCAACTCTTCCTGCAATTTTTTCAATATATCCATATTTTTTCCTTTCTGACCGCACCGTCCGAAATCCATCGCTCTCCAATCCTACCCCAAGGGTTTCATCAGCGATATCTATTCCATAGCCTTTCCAACTCCGCCTTACAGGACGCTGCATCCATCCGCAGGCGATAGGCATTCTGCTCTCCCTCTATTTTCTCCGCCATCTCCCGCACAACGAGAAAATCCAGATGTGCCATTGTTTCCCCCACCGCAAACCAACGCTGAGATAACGGAAACTCTGTCCATGTCTTGCCCCGCATAGACCATTTCAAATGGGAGGCGATTTCTGTGGCATGGCTATTGGGATGCGCCGCAAGTGCATCCACCGTTTCATGCATCCGCATGAGATGATGCGCAATAATCTGTCTGATACGCTCATACACATCCATTTCATTTTTTCGATGGGCAGGAAATGCCGTTTCTATCGCATAGCCTCGTATTTTCACTAAGCTGGACAGATAGTCCCCCAAGGAATCCGCCGCCTCCGCCCAATGAGTGATATTAGGTGTAATATCGAAAAGGATATGATCCGCCGTAAACATCATTTTCTTTTCCGCGCAATACAGACACATCTGTCCCGGCGTATGTCCCGGAACCGAAATACAGGTAAATTCCCATCTTCCGACGCGAAGCTTCTCTCCATCTGTAATATGCACCGCATCGAAATATTTGGCAGGTGCCAGCCCTCTTGCTGGATTGGAAATCCGCAACTCCGCTAACTGTTCTCTGGTGAAGCCTTCCCGATAATATAATTCATCAGCTTCCGCCCAGCGGCGGCCGTCCTTATGTTGAGCAAGGATATCGTGATCCATGGCACTGATATAGATTTTCCCAGCTTTCCCTTCCATAACCACCGGTGCCAACCCCGTATGATCGGAATGTAAATGCGTCAGAAACAGATTTGTTTTTTCCCAGTCCGCATCCAGCTTGGCAAGCCCCGCCAAAAGAGCCTCTTCACATTCCGGTCGATTAAAGCCTGTATCCAATATCAGCGTTTCCCCGCTGTCTTGAATAATATAGCAGTTCAAATTTTTCAGCGGATTATCCGGCAAAGGCACATCAATCTGATAAATATTCGGTTCCCGATAAAGCTGCTTCAGCATCTGCCAGCCCCCTTTTTCCCATACTGATTTTCATTCTAGCACATTCATCCAAAAAGAAAAAGGCATCCGAATCCGATTCAGATACCTCTATCTGCAATTATTCTACAGGAACTGTAAAGCCCTTCTCCGCAAAATATTTCGCCGCACCGGCATGGAAAGGAACAGGAACGCCTGTTGTGGCATTTTCTACACCAATCTGAATCCCTCGTTCCAAAATCGCAGAAATCGCTTCCGTATTATCGTAAATACTTGCTGTTATCTGATATACATCTTCTTCCGGCATATTTGCAGAAACAATCACTGTTGCCTGTACGGAAACCGTTTCCACATCCTCATTCAAACCGGGATATGTACTGCTCAGAATGATATGCTTATTATAATAAGGATACCGTTCCATCAATTCTGCTGCTTTGCTGCCATCAATGCTTACCAAATGCACTTCTTCCTCTGCAACCAGCTCTCCCACAACCTTTGTCGGCGCACCGGAAACAATGATCGCTGCATCTATCTCTCCCGCCTTCATTGCTTCAATAGAGTCACCGAAGGGCAGATTTGCTGTCTTAATATCCTCTCCGACTCTCAAACCATACACATCAAAAATCGTCATCGCATTCAGTGCAACACCGGAATTTTCCGCACCAATAGAAACCGTTTTCCCTTTCAAATCTCCCACAGTCCGAATCGTTTCATCCAATGTTACAATCTGCACAGCCTCCTCATATAGTCCGCCAATGGCACGGAAGGATTTTGTTTCATTCGCCTTCGCAAATGTACGAATACCCGACCACGCATAGGACATAACATCAGCCTGTGCCAGCCCCAGCTGAAAAACCCCCTCATTGACACCATTGATATTTGCTACAGAGCCTTCTGTAGAAACCACCTCAATATCCGCCCCAGAAGCATCACTCATATAGCCAGAAAGCAGATTGCCAAAAGCAAAATAAGAACCTGTATGATCACCAGTCGCAAAAATTATATCCGGTTTTTCTTTCGCACCTGTCTGTGTATCAGAAATGCCACAGGCTGCTGTTGCTGCCACCAGCACACACGCCTGCAATAATGCAAAAATTCTCTTTTTCATGGTTTGTTCCCCTTTTTCATAAAAAATAGTCACTCTTATGGTATTATACAAAAGATTATTCTTCCTTTCAACGAATTTTTACATCCTTTTTGTCCATCTTGGAAAAACACTCTTCCACCTCTAAAAAAATTCCGAAAAACCACAAAAAATCCTTGCAAATCAAGGTTTTTTATGATAATCTCATTTAGTGTCCTGCCGTATGCAGTTGACACCAGAAGAATAATTCCTTGCTCTCCCCGAAAGAGAGGAGGGCCATTAGTCCAAAAGGAGGTGTAACCCACATGAACAAATACGAATTGGCACTGGTTTTAAGTCCCGCACTGGACGAAGAAGGCAGAGCAGCAGAAGTAGCAAAAGTACAGGCTACACTGGAAAGATTCGGTGCAAAAATCGAAAAAGTTGATGACTGGGGCAAAAGAAAACTCGCTTACGAAATCGCGAAAGTAAACGAAGGTTTCTACAGCTTCACAACATTCGAAGCACCCGCTGCTGCACCCGCAGAAATCGAAGCTCGTATGCGTATTATGGAAAACGTTCTGCGTTACCTGATCATCCGTAAAGAAGCTTAATTGCTGCTTGAAAAGGAGGGTACTTTATGAACAAAGTGATCCTGATGGGCAGACTGGTAAGAGATCCTGAAGTAAGATACTCTCAGGGTAACGAACCTCTTGCCGTTGCCAGATACACTTTGGCGGTAAACCGCCGTTTCCGTCGTCAAGGCGAGCAGGACGCTGACTTTATTGGTTGCGTAGCATTCGGTAAAGCCGGTGAATTTGCGGAAAAATACTTCAAGAAAGGTCAGATGGTCAGTGTTATCGGCCGACTGCAGGTTCGCAGCTGGGATGATAACGAAGGCAAAAAACGCTGGAGCACAGACGTAGTCATCGAAGAACAGTACTTTGCTGAAAGCAAAGCATCCTTCGAAGGCAACAGAGATGCAGCACCCGTTGCACCCGCTCCCAAGCAGACAGCCCCTTCCGATGGTTTCTATCCTATCGATGAATCTATCGAAGATGACGATCTCCCCTTCTAATTCGAATCTAATAAGGAGGACTTGGAATCATGATTAGAAAACGTGGTCGTAGAAAAAAACGCGTTTGCCAGTGCTGTGCTGACAAAGTAACAACAGTTGATTACAAAGATATCAGCAAACTGAGAAGATATGTTTCTGAAAGAGGCAAAATCCTGCCTAGAAGAATCACAGGCAACTGTGCAAAACACCAGAGAGCGCTGACAACAGCAATCAAAAGAGCAAGACACGTATC
>JAZQTP010000084.1:0-2204 GCA_045630845.1 Anaerotignum sp.
CTTTGCCGCCCCCATTTCTGCCCGAATGGGCTCCTTTCCCTTTCTCCCCTTTCGCCAAAGGACGCCCCCTTTGCCACCCCCATTCCTGCCCGACTGGGCTGCCTTTTTCTGCCCGACTGGGCTGCCTTTCTCCCCAAAATAGAAACAGAAGAAAAATCGGCTGCCGCTGCAGCAAATATGAAATAATAAATTTTTTAATGTATCAAATGTATTGACTTGGGCATCATAACAGCATACAATAAAAGTACGAAAAACCGTATGATTTTCAGTGCAGAAAGGAGTGCTTTGTATGTTGGCTGTAAAGAGCATGGATGTCAGGGATAATTTCAAGAGCTTATGCGATAAGGTTTTTGCCGGCGAAACCTTGATCATCTCAAGACCAAAAAACGAAAATGTTGTCATGCTGTCTGAGTATGAATATAACGAAATAATGAAAGCAAAGAGAAATGCAGATTATCTTGCTATGCTGGATAAATCCATGGCAGAAGCCGAAGCAGGCGGATTTGTTGCAAAAACCGTTGTAGAACTGGAGGCTTGCGAGTAAGTGAATATCATATTTACACCTACTGCATGGGAGCAATACACCGAATGGCAGAAGGAAGATAAAAAGATGGTAAAGCGTATCAATGCGCTTGTAAAAGATATTGACCGCAATGGGCTTTTAAGCGGTATTGGCAAGCCGGAACCCTTAAAGCACCGTAAAGCGTTCAGCAGACGCATTACAGACGAACATAGATTGGTTTACAATATGGATAGCAGCCAAAATCTGATTATATATGCGTGTAAATATCACTACGAAGATTAGCACCCGAAACGGTGCTGATTTTTTTCCTCCCCTTTTGCCGAAAAATTCCCTTTTTTCCTCTCCCCCATTCCTGCCCGAAAGGGCTGCCTTTTCCCCAAATAAACGCTCTTTTTGGTCGAATATTCATCCAATCAAATTGACATTCAACCAAATCCATCGTATAATTGGGCGAAAAGAAAGGTGGTTGATTGCATGAGAACTTTCCGCTACGATACTTTACGCAGCCTCTCGTGGGATAGTGAAATTCTGGGGCTTGTTGCACAAATCCATGAATATAAAGGCCGTCAGGAATTGTTTTTGCGGCAAAAGCCCGCTGTGCTTGACCGATTGGTTGAAATCGCAAAGGTACAAAGCACCGAAGCATCCAATAAAATCGAGGGTATTGTAACCACAAGCACCAGAATGAAGCAGCTTTGTAATGACAAAACCACGCCCCGAAACCGTGACGAGGAAGAAATCATGGGCTATCGTGATGTATTAAATACCATCCACGAAAGCTATGCGTATATCCCCTTGAAACCGTCATATATCCTGCAATTACACCGTGACCTTTATCAGTATTCCGATAAATCCATCGGCGGCAGATTCAAAACAACGCAAAACTATGTTACCGAAACCCGCCCCGACGGTACGCAGCTTGTCCGCTTCATCCCGCTTGCGCCATACGAAACACCGGCTGCCATCGACGCTATATGTGAAAGCTTCAACCGTGCGATAGACGGCTGCGAGATAGATCCGTTGGTGCTGATTCCGATTTTCATAAACGATTTTCTGTGTATCCATCCTTTCAATGACGGCAACGGCAGAATGTCAAGGCTTCTGACCACCCTGCTGCTTTATCGCTGCGGTTATGTAGTCGGTAAATATATCAGCCTCGAGAGTAAAATCGAGCGCACCAAGCAAAGGTATTACGATGTTCTTGCCCGCTGCGGCAATGGCTGGCACGAAGAAAAGAATACCCCCGATGATTTCATCAAATACCTCCTTGGGATTATCCTTTCGGCTTATCGTGAATTTGAGGAGCGTGTCGATATTCTGGATGAGAAGCTGCCCGCTGTTGTGCTTGTCCGTAAGGCGATCCAGTCCAAGCTGGGAACATTCACAAAGAGCGATATTGAAGCCCTTGTTCCCTCGCTCAAGAAAACATCCATCGGCAACTCCTTGAAAACACTTGTTGCAGAGGGCTTTATCGAAAGACATGGCAAAGGCAAAAACACATTCTACACAAGAAAAGAATAAGCATTGTAAGCAGTATGGAGCGAGATTTCTCCATACTGCTTTTCTTTTTTGCCCATTCCTGCCAGAATGGGCTGCCTTTCTCCGCCACTTTTGCCCGAATACTTCCCCTTTTCCACCCACCCCATTCCTGCGCGAATGGGCTGCCTTTCCAGCCCAAACG
>JAZQTP010000085.1:0-15656 GCA_045630845.1 Anaerotignum sp.
TGATTTTTAAGACCTATGCCGTAGCTGCGGCATAGGTCTTTTCACTCTATAAGAAACTTCGTTTCTTATAGAGTAAAACCCTCCGGGGGATCGCACTGCGGCGGCAAGGTAATCAGTCGCTAGCGACACCGCCGCAGGCGGAGCATTTCGTCAAGCGAAATGCTTTTTTATCTATAAGAAATTTCGTTTCTTATAGAGCAAAAACCCTCCGGGGGATCGCACTGCGGCGGCAAGGTAGTCAGTCGCTAGCGACACCGCCGCAGGCGGAGAAGCTCGCAAAGCGAGCTTCTTTTTTTATGTTTATACTTCGTTTGCAAAATACCGATACAAAAATGTCACCATCTGCCCACGGGTGCAATCCTTATCGGGGCTGAAAGTGGTTTCCGAAGTGCCGCTGGTGATGTTTTTCATATAGCACCACGCAATCGCCTCAAACGCCCACTCCGGCACATCACGAAAAGGCACACGGAACATCCACATCCCTCGGAAGCCGCCGCCCTTTGCCTGCTCATAGCGGTAGATAAAGCTTGCCATCTGCCCACGGGTGCAGGGTGCATCGGGACGAAAAGCAGCTTCCGCCGCCCCCGCAGCAATGCCCTGCTCGTAAGCCCACTGAATTGCCTTGGCATAGTAGGCATCTGCCCGCACATCCGTAAAGGGATTGGTGTCGCCCTTAGGCGCAGGAGCGCCAGCCGCCCGCCATAGAAAAGCCGCCATCTGCCCACGGGTGCAGGAGGCATTGGGGCTGAATTTGGTTTCCGTCGTTCCTGCCGTAATCCCCTTTTCCAACGCCCAGCTTACCGCATCGTTGTAATAAGCATCCGCAGCCACATCCGTAAAGGCATGGCTGATGCTTTTTATCGTCATTTCATCGCCGGTGGCATTGTCCGCTTCGGCAGCTGTGCCGTAGGGCGTTTCCTGTGCCAATGCCGGCAGGATCGCCCCCGCTGCCATTGTCCATGCCAGCGCAAAGCATAGTAGTTTTTTCTTCATCGTTTTACCTCCTTGTCCTTCCGTCTGAAGCAGTTGGTGCACCCCCCACTTCTTGCAGTATATCAAGATGCAGCTTCCCTATCGTCAGATATCTTTCTTCATCTTGGTACACCCCGTTTGTGCCACAGGCTGTGGCACTTTTCGGTTTTAATATTTAGCTCATCACTTTTTCTCAACTTTTTGTTCCAGCACTTTTATTGAATTAAAGTAATCCTGTTCTACATCACTAAGCGTTCTTGCTTTATATTTCTTATATTCATCTGTCGCTTTATCAACCGCCTGTTTATGGGAAACACTACCATTTCCAAGAAGCAGCTTCTCACCACTCATTGTAAGAATACGGTCAAGATGCTCTGCCCAATCTTTCATTGTCATTGCCTGTTCACGTTCTGCCTGCCGTTCCGCAAAATCTAAATATCCAGACACAAGCTGTCCCATAGCACGAAGTTCTTTTGCATCCAGATAATTCTTTGCAATTACAGCTTCTTTCAGGGTTGGCTGATTTCCAGAAAAGGCGTTAAGCCCCATAAACTCTTTTTCTGCATCAGCTCTGGTATAAATAACCTCTGCTGCAGTCTGTCCATGAATCGCATAATGGATTTTGTTTTGAACCTTTTTGAAAAACTGGACAGAAATTTCGGCTTTCGGATCATAATCAATGCTGGTTGCGTAAATTTCCAACACCTGACGATAAAAAACCTTTTCAGAAGCACGAATATCTCTAATTCTTTCGAGCAGTTCACGGAAATATCCGCCACCGCCCAGATTTTTCAATCGTTCGTCATCCATGGCAAACCCTTTTTTCATATATTCTTTCAGAATATTTGTTGCCCAGATTCGGAACTGTGTGCCACGTTTGGATTTAACTCGATAACCAACGGAAATAATCACATCAAGATTGTAATAATCAACCTGATATGTCTTTCTGTCTGAAGCAGTTGTTGCAAAATTTGCAACAACTGAATCTCGCTGCAATTCACCTTCTGCAAAAATGTTTTTGATATGTCTGGATATGGTTGATTTATCTCTCTGGAACAACTCTGCCATCTGGTCAATGGATAACCATACAGTATCTTCATCGAAAGTGGTTTCGATTTTAGCCAAACCATCTTCTGTGGTATAAATAATCATATGCGATTTTAAATTTTTTTCATTATTTTCCATCCGGTATACCCCTTATGTTCATACTCTAATTTGGGTTTCTTCGTTTTTCCTGCAATCAGGAAAATCGTTTGCAATAACTAAATATCTTTTATGTATAGTAAACCGGGCTTTTCGTAACTATATTTATTTCACCCTTGACATCAAAACTACCGTCTCGACATGGCTCGATACGACAGGAAGTATGTCCGTACTACCTGTCCGTTTGCGCAAACATATCGAGCACCTTTCAACGATAACTACGAGCTATCGTTATATTACTCTTCAAAATCTCTCTTTGATGTATGATTCATAAAAGTCATTGATTTACCATTGTGCTTTGCATCAAGATTTAAGTATGCCACACCGTCTCGAACAATAACCGGACTATTTTCCTCACCTGGCTGAATTTTAATATATGGTCTCTCCGTTACTTTTATTTCATTTGCATGTAACGTGTTCACTTCAAATTTTCTACTTGCTCGACTATTTAACAAATAGAACCAATCTACATATAGATTTTCAAAATTATCATAACGACATATAAACATCTCTGCCGCTTTACCAGTATTTGTTTTACCAGTATTTGTATTGAAGTAAATATCATCATTCATAAATAGTTGCATTTGAAACTGCTTCTTTTTATGTGAATAATATACATCCATTATATATGCTGGAGGCACTGTAATCTCATTTTGTTCTACACTCATCTTATCAATTGTAAATGCTTTAGCTTTGTTCAAATCTTCCGAAAGAATATGAAGATTCTCATATGTACAATTAAGTCCATCATTATCCAAATGTTCTATTATATTTCCTTCCGCTTGCATTTGGTCTATGTTCTCATAACCATAGATATATCCCAGAACAAACTCATGAAAATACATATTCAATTTACTGCTATGCAAATATGGATGAGCACCATCCTTATAAGTCCATGTATACTTTTTTACTTCTTCCAAGAGTTCAGGATCTCGACTGATTCTAGCAGTGTGACCTTTCCACTGCTCTCGTTTAAGTTCATATACATCACCAATCTCTGAAATATCCATTGTTTTAGGCAAAATCTCACCCTCCTCTTTTTTGCTTATATCATGTCCAGTTCTCATTCATCAAGCGCTTCGCAAGTTCCTCAGTATCAGGAATATTGTCTGTTCCAAGCACTTGAGTTAAGTCAAATATTCTTGTTCCCATTGGGGCTCTCGGTGTAATCTTCTTGAAATCTGTCTCATAGAACTTTTCAACAAAGAAATACCTATGCTCAATTGTTCTGAGGTCATACCCATGAGAATCACCATCAGCCAAAGCTTGTGCTATTACTTCTTTTCTTTCATCTGTAAGCTCACCATACTCAGCATTGTACTTTATACCATCTTCTGTTTCAATGGCAGTAATTCTGGCGATAATTTTTCCAATGGCACGAACGCTCTTATTCTTATATAGGGCGAGTGTATCATGGGCTCTAAACCCACGCTCTGCCTTATCATAATAAACATTGGCATTGATATTGAAATCAAAGGTTGCACCTGCCAATTGCATTCTCATATATTTCCATGCATCTGAAACAGGAATCAGTCTATCTGTATAACAATAATTCAAGTAGTCAGCAAGAACATCTTGCATGTCATAATCTCTATCATCCAGAATTTCACTGATTGCATTTGCCATTGCTTCAAAAGTGGTATTAATATGAATTACCGGATATCGTTGGCTTTCATTATACTGCTTCAATTTTTCTTCAAATGCAGTTTTCTTACTCTCCTCCATTAATTCCGGTGCCAGCGTAATCATAACCTTATATTTCTCATCACTGAAAGAATTCAAATGACGAATCAGCTGGTCTTCATAAAACCAATCTGACATTTTTGTTTCTACAACAATTTTGAAGCTTTCCTGTGTAATCGTTGCATCGGGAATACTATCAATGCTTTTTTCTTGCAATGTAAAAATAATTTCAGGATTAAACGAATCTGAAAAATATTCTGCTTTCAAAAATCTGAAGAATTTATCTGATGAGTAAGAGTATAAGCGCGAAAGCAATAACATGGTGTTCGCTGTAGCTACATTTTCTTTCTCATGATATCTCTGAAAATAATGTATTTTCATAAATTGTTCTTCCTCTCAATATAATTTTTTGATTTCATCAATCAGCTTTTGACATCAAAACTACACACTCCACATGCACCGTGTGCCGAAACTTGTTGGTTTTACTACAACTCATTAACATTTTACAACACCAAGCCTTTCTTGAAAACCTTGAATTTTAGGGGATTTCTACTACTATTTTAGACCATGTGTAATTTACCACAATTAAGCCAAACTCGGTCAAGGGTGGCAAATCGGTGGCAATGCCACCTCTTGCGGTATAGGTATAATCCTGTATCAACATTCCAAATCAGGAGTTATTACAGGAGGTACACAATGAGTAAAATTGCAGGTTTATATCATAACTATATTAAAGAAAGAACCGCCGAATTTCAAGAGTTTTGCACAGGAGGTGACAAAATGGAAGAACTGCAAAGTTTTTTGAAACAGAAACTGAATGCGGAAGACTACTTCACCGCAGAAGAAATGCTGACTGCTCTGATTGCAGAGATTGAAGAAAAAGGATTCTCTGCTGGCTGCAAATACATCAGCGGTCTAAATCACGAATTGTTATCTGAATAATGCAAAAAAGCCCCTCATTCGAGGGGCTCCTTTTTTGCACTTACTCTTTTGTAAACACAGGTGTTTTCCCTTGGCTGCCAATCTTATATCCCAGCAGCTCTGCAATATCCCTGCTTTTGATATAGGTCACACCATCCTTGCGAATCAGCGACACCTCATGATTTTTCCCATCCACCACAATATTTTCCTTTGCTACCATTTCCTCGTCCTCCTCATAATCAAATACACTGGGCACCAGCAGCCAATGGGTAAAGCTGTTTTTGCTGATGGGAACCTCACGGACGCCATGGGCTGATCCGTCCGCTGCAACATAATGCGGAACACCGTTTTTCACCCCGGAATATACCCCAATATGCCCCTGACGCCACACCAGCGCACCGATGGGGCTTCTGCAATGGTGCTGATTGGCTTTTTGGCGGTTGCCCGCTTCATCCATTGGGAAGAACCCAAAGCAATGCCACACGCCCACGAAATCAGCCCAGATGAACACCGCCCCATATGTGCGACTTTCATTTTTATTCCATCCATTTCTCACCGAAAATCCCGACCGGCATGTGCGAATGCTCTGGCCAACTGGGCTAAATATCCAAAATGCCGGTATCAAATTCGTGACCTTGCGAAAATGTTCCCTCTTTCAAGAGATTAACACGAGATTTAATTTGCTTAGATTACTTGAAGCTACTTGAAACTACTTAAAACCTACTTGAAAGTGGTTTTAAGTAGCTTCACTCCCCTGTTATTCCCTGCTCAACGCCTTTTTCAGGGTATCGAAACCAAACATAGCAGCATAGGCAACCATCATCCCGACCACCACCGCTGCCGCCGTGTGATACCAATACACCGCCGTCAGCCTGTCTATCCCATAGGCGAAATAGGCGGTCAGTGTCAGCCCCTCTGCCACTGCCACCGCCAGAAACTGCGTCGGGATGCGGCGATAGGTCACTTCCTTCAGCACCTCCACCAGAATATTCGTTACTGCTGTCAAAGCCGCAATCACCGGCAGCAATACGGCCGTATCAAAAAACTGTTCCACTTAAAAGTCCCCTTTCTCCTGCTTATTTTTTTCTTCTTCCCTTGTTTCAAAAAATGCTTTCAGGAAATATCCCAGTCCTACCCCTACAATGACCTTGCAGATATCCCCCGAAAGAGTTTCCGCAATCTGCTCTCTGCCCAGAAATGCCAGCAGATAGGAAAGCTGCAAATCCACCAGTGCCACCAGCATGATGGCTTTTACCATTTTCTTGGAATACGTCCTCCTGTTTTCACTTCTTTTTGCCATCCCTTTTTTCACTTCCCATCCAAATCATGCAATCGCTGGGCATGGCTTTCCAGCACTGCATCCTGCTTTTCATTGTGATCCCATAATCTTCTGTGACTTCTGGTGTTGTCCTCATCGAAAACAGAAAATTTCTCACAGAGATTTTTCACATTTTCATTCAGCCGTACAATGGACTTCGTCAGCGGCACCACCACCTTTACACAGACCCCCGCTGCGGCACCGATGAAGCCCGTCAGCGCAATCAGACCCACAACAATCTCCCATGTCATACACACTTCCCCCTTTTACTCCATTCTCCTTTGTTAAGTATAAGAAAAAGCAGGTGCAGTAGCACCCGCTCATTCTTACTTCATCCTCTTGCGCAAAGTGGATTCATAGCCTCCGTATTTCACATATTCATCGATCAGTCTTTCCATTTCTGTTTTGTTCCCTTTTTCGTTGGAATCATTGAACAAATCACTAATCGCATCTCTGTATACACCGTTAATATCCTTCTCCTCCAGCCCAAGTTTTTTTAGTTTCTTTTCTTTCTGAAATACATCTCCACCGTTTTTATACGCTGCTCTCAGTTCAGATTTGTAGATTTTTTCATAATCTACGTCGTCCCCCGCAAAAGGCTCTTTCAGTTCTTCCGTGTTGATTTCTTCCGCTCCGCCTGCCATCTTATCATACAGGCTGGTCATAGCCGATTGAGCAATCTTTCCGGAATACCCCATGTCCTCAAGCTCAGACAGTTTCCGCTCCATTTTGCTGTAGTCACCGAAAAGCCTTGCCTCTGCCGCTTCCATCGCCGCAGGCTCAGCCTTGCATCTGTCTCTCAGCACATTATCGATCTTTTCCTGTAGTTTGTCGGAATCAATCCCATTTCTGACCAGCTCATTTACATACTTCTCCGCCAGCGTATCATTGCCTGTAAAATGAAGCTTTATAATTTTCTCGAGATAATCATTGAGATTTTCCTCGCTCCCCATTTTGTGCGTCACGGCTTTCTTTTCAATCTGCTTCACAATCCTTTCGCTGTCCTTCGCCTTGATCATGTGGTCGATATAAGTGTTCTGGATCGCATCCAGATCTCTGAGCAAGTTCTTGGCAGGAATACCAAGCACCTTGGAGAAACTCTCAGCAGTATTTTTAACCATCCCCGCCATCGTGAATTTACTTTCCCCCTGCATAAATTTCATCATATTTTTTGCCCAGCGCACCATATCCGCCATCCAGCTTGTATCCATTCGCTCGTTATCATACCCCTGAATCACAGACCAGAAATCCTTTACAAATGGTATCTGTGCAGCAGGATTCACATTCCCTCCAATGTTAGATGTAAGCCAAGCCATGACCTTTTCCGCTTTTGTTTCGCACTCGGCGAAATCACCTCTGAATGCAGCCATCCATTTATCCCAATATTCTTCATCCTCATCATCCCGCATTGCATCTACCAACGCAGCAGCAGCCGATACCGCCACGGCATTCAGGAACAGGGTGAAGGCAGTCGCAACGAATGTTCTATAAGCCTTTGCGTCCTTCGGATTCTGCAACAGGGTTCTCGCTGCATCGAAAAACATATTGTAGGTCTTCAGCGGTTCAGACATGAAAGATGTCGCCATCTTCATAAATGTGCTGCTCTTCCGCATAATGTCAGGTCTATGCAGAGGTGAATCAACAACCTGTGTTTCATCAATAATATCTGCCATCCGCTGCCCCGCTTTCAGATATATTTCTTCACCCCTCAGTTCGGGATGCTTTGCCTTTGTCTCCTGCACACAGGCTTTCCATATCCTGCCAAACGTTCGAGCATCCAAAGCACCTGCGCCCCACATGGATATGTCCACAATCTTGTCATACCAGCTGCCGCCTGTCAGCATCTGCTGCATGGTCCTGCCCGTATCCATATCCGCACCGCCCCACTTCTTCCACAGGGAAATCGGCGCATATTTGTACATCAGCTTAAAGTCAGCCCACAACGCTGTGTTCGCAGGGTTAATCAGATATAGCGGATTGATCTTCGTACACGCCCTCACAATGGAGGTAGGCTGCTGTGCCATAACACGAAGATTTGCACCCACTGCGGCGATCTTCATTCTTCTGGTCATCTGCACAGGAAAACTGCTTGTGTCATCTCCGCCGGCAGACATATTGATCTGCCGCATCAGATCATTGATATACCCCTCCGCTTTTACTCCCATGAATACCTTTATAGAATTTTTCACACTGGTATCCATTGAAAGAATCGGTTTCCCTTCCGCCGTCACGCCCGTCTGCTTGTACCGCTTATAGTTCATGAATTTACTCATATCACTCAAAATCGGCACAAAGGCGGCGTAGGAAGCCATCTGATCGATGTGCTGTGCAAATACGGAGAATATATCCTGAATAACAATGGGATTGTTCGCTCCCTTCACTGTTGCATTGGTAAAGCCAAGGTTTTTCAGCTGCTTCACAGCCTGTCCGTTTTCGTCCACCCCATACTCACGCACCATGAAATCACTGGAGGATTCAATAGGGAAATAGTTTGCTTCTGTAAAGTTTCTGTATCCCCACATCAGCATGGAGGTTTCATTGCCCCATCCCGCAGCAATGGTGCTGAAGAACCGCTGGATCGCATCAGCCAGTTTTTTCTGCTGCTCTGTCAGGGAATCTGTGATCTTCTGTATATCTGCCTCTGTCACCATGAGTCGCTCTGCCTGTTTCATGGCAGCTTCGGCATTTTTGTAACTCTTCAGCCCTCTCCATTTGCCATCGTAGGGTTCTATCAGAATACCGCCTGCGGATACTTCTCTCGTCTTGCCGTTGGGCAGCTCCACATTGCCCCCAACGATATGTACCTTGGACTGTTCACGCTTCATATGGCAGTACAGGCTCATGATCTGCGGCACCGTCAAGTATGCTTTCTGTCCATTGCTCAGAGAGAACTCTCTGACTTTTTCCTTTTCCCATTTTGCCCTGTCACGCAGTCGGCTCTCCTTGTTGATGAAGGTCATTGCTTCATTTACCATTATCGCCTTCCGCTCATGGGCTGTCCGCAATCCTTTGTAGAGATTTTGATGTACCTTATCCGTAATCCCTTTGAAGAAAACATTAGGTGTCAGCAATTCCAGTTCAAAGAAATCAAGCAATGCTCTCATTTTTCCGGACTGATTTACGTTTTTGCTGCTTGCAGCTTTATCAATCACATCTTCGCCCAGTTCACTGATTCTTGCAATCTGCTCCATTGCTTTTGCTTTATTATGTTCCATGATCGCCGCACGAACACCTTTGATGAAATCCCGAAGCATCTTCATCTGTTCCAGATTCATATCCTCGACTGCAGTCCCCTCGCCGAAATTATCCTCAAAGTTTTTCACAATATTTCTGGTGGTATCTGTCAGATCAGAAGCATATCCTTCCTTCTCCAATTCCTCCAGCCTTGCAATGATATTCAGCGCATCCTCCTGCTTGAATGTAATTTCATTCCTGCCCGTGTCCAGTTTCGCCAGCACTTTTATCAGAGGGAGATAGGCATCCTGAATATGCTTCTTTTCGTTCGGCTTC
Organism: Anaerotignum sp.; assembly: GCA_045630845.1. Taxonomy (GTDB): domain Bacteria; phylum Bacillota; class Clostridia; order Lachnospirales; family Anaerotignaceae; genus Anaerotignum_A. The sequence continues at coordinate 9,608 of JAZQTP010000085.1, forward strand.
CGCAGCCAATTCAGCAGTTCCTTCAGGTTCTTTTCAGCAGATTTGCGATATGCACTGCGTTTTCGCTTGTTGGCATTTTCTTTGTTTTTCTGCTTCAATCTCTGGAATTTCGCCCATTCTTCCCACCTTGCTTTGCGCTCCGTGTTCAGATGCTTATTCATTTCTTTGACATACTTCTCTGCTTCCCACTGCGCTTTTTTTGTTTCATCTCGCATTTTTTTGCGTTCCGCACTGAATTCAGCCTTCAGTTTTTTCAGAGCGGCTTTTTTCTCTGCCTTCTTCTTATCTGCAAAGGTTTCTTCCATGGTGATGTCTGCCATCTTATCCAAAAGCCCTGCAGCTTCATCTTCCACGTATTCGTCCAGCATGTATCCGTAAGGGTTCTCCGCCACAGGCTTCAGTGTTTCCAACACATCCGAGATCACCATCAGCTGCTCCGCTCCTGTCGTTGCATCCTCCTCCTTGAAGAATTCCGGATACTCCTGACACAGGCCATAATAGAATCCATCAATGGAGGTGCCGTCTTTGCTGGAAAGCTTCATACTGCTATAGTGAGCCTTGCGGAAATCCCCATAGCCTCCATAGTATTCCAGTTCCTCTCTGACGCTGTCGGTCACCTTCAGTTTTGTGTTTTTGATGTACCCGATCATATCGCTGTAGCTGTCCCGAAGCTCTGTGTTCAGCGTTTCCGCATCTTCCATGGCTTCTCTTACCAGTACACGCAGAGCAGCCATGGCCTGATCCTGCTCATAGTCAGATTTCGCCTTTGCAAAATACTCTGTTACCATGCCCAGTTTTGTGCTGAACTCTTCCAGATCAGATTTACTTTCAATCTGTTTCAGCCAAGCCCTTGCGACCTTGCGTACAGATGCTTTATCCGGTGTAGTACCGTCAGTCAGATTGAACTGTCGCTTCAGATTTCCGCTCAGTTTCTGCAGGTGCGCATTTTCGGAACGCAAGGAGCTGTTCTCCCGCATCAGCTGCTCCTCGCCTGTGGTGCGGACAGACCAGCGAATATCCCTATCCTCTGTGGGATGCTCGTTATCCGTCCTCTTAATCTGTTCACTGCTTCTGACAACATAGGAAACGCCTCTTTCCAGCGTTTCTCCTCCTTCTCCGGGGTCTGCGCCTTCATCCAGCAGTATCGCATCGAAATCATATTCGTTTTCCTCCAGAAACTCTGCCAGGTCATATCCATCTGTCCAGTCGGGCAGACCGGTTTCCTGTAGCCCCGTCCTGCTGTAGCTGCCAAAAAATTCATTCTCGAAGATTTCTCTGCACTCGGGCAATCGGGTATCAAAAGGCTTCTGAATATTCGCATACACCTCATATATCGTTTCCCCTGTATTATGGTCTGTGTACCGTTCTGCATATTTCCGGTCTGCGGTCAGATACGCCCAATCACGGAACACAGTAAAGCCGCCTTTCCTTGTGCCGTGATACATCACCAGTAGTCTGCCGTTTTCATCTACGGCCTTGCTGTCCTTGAAATATTCCTTCTGGCCAGCACTCAGGCTCCGACCCTTACTGTCACGCAGGGAGAATTTTCTATTGCCATCTTTTCCCTTCTGTGCTACACTATTTTCCGAGGAATCTCCTAGCATAGTGTCGATGGCTTTGCCTGAAACGCTGGATGGAGATTCCTCTTTTAATTTGAAATCATCTTCTTCCACCCATGTCACATCATAAAAATAATGCTCTCCGAACATATCTACGCCAACTACTGTTCTGGCCTTATATTTTCTGCCGCCGGAAATAAACAGCACATCCCCTTTGACGAATTTTTTAATATAGTCTTTAGAAGGATTTTCCGCTTTTTCAGGCTTCCATTCTGTTGTTGCCAGAATAACATCATCCGCATTGTCGGCAAGCCTCATTTTGTCAGCAAAAGCTGTCTTGTCTTTTCTATACAGTCTTGTCGCACTGTTCGCCTTGGCATATTCATCCCTCATATCTTTATTCAATCTATACTGAATACCATTTACAGGGATCGCCTCACCAAACCGCTTCAATGCATTTTTCGCAATACTTTTTGCTTTGTTTCTTTTCTTCTTATCCCATTCATCAATTTCCCACTCTTTTTCTCCGAGATCTTTCAGAATGTCCCGCTCTACCACAACAACGGCCCTGCCGTCCTCTGTGTATCTGATACTGAATTTCGCATCTGCAGCCGTTCCTTCGGCCCCTTCTTCCATCTTCCCGGTTTCCGCCAGCACTTCCGCAGTCATCTCCCCTGCCGCCTTCAACTCCTCTGCAAACATCCGCCGCAGCTTCTTCGTGTTCTCAATATCCGCATGGATGGCATCCGCCCACTGGTTGAATCTGCCATCCTTCACCAGCTCACTCAATGTTTGCAGCATCTTGTCCAGAAATTCCTTGATTTGCTCCAGCACAGTAGGGTTCTCACTTTTCAGCATGGAAATCAGCTCTCTCATGCCCTTTTCATCCGCAGCGATCTCCATCATGGCATCGGCAGTCATTTCTTCCATCACATCACCGTATTTGTATCTGCCGCCCTTGCTTTCCCATCTCGCCTTGTATTCCTCCATAAAGGCTTCCACAGGCTTTCCTTTGATCTTCGCCGCCATCTGGAACACAGCATCCTGCAATCTCTGGTAGCCCTCTGTATTTGCCGCTCGGATAAAATGGGTGGTTTCATGAAACAGCGTCGGCGCAAATCCGTGCTGGGAATCCAGTGCAATTACAATTTCATTCTTTTCTCTTTCATACCAGCCATTATAATCGCTGTCGGTATCCACAATACGGACAGTCATCCCGCCGACACTGCTCACATAGCTTGCCAGAGCCTTCTGACTTTCTGTGATAGAAACATCTTCCAGGATTACACCCTTGCCCTTAGCGAGCTTTCCCTGTCCCTTTACTCTCGCCGCAAGGTCAGCCGTTCTATCTTTCATTCCTGCCTCATAAACAGCTTCGGCATAGTTGGATTCCAGCCCTGCGGTGGTCGCATATTTGCGTCTGATTTCCGAAAAGGGTCTGCCGCTGAGCGCCGCATTGTAAATCTTGACGGCGCCATCGAGTTCTTCCACATTTCCTGTAGCGTCCAATCTTTCCTGTACCACCTTCTGCCCTTCTCCATAGAAACTGCCTGTCAGAAACTTCTCCGCCCGCAGCTGTTGGGATGCTGTCTGCCCTTCCTGCACTGCCATAGGCTGTGCTTCTCTTTCGGCAATCATATTGTTCGCCTGTCCCGCAACACCTGTCTGAGCGGCTCTCACAGGCTCTGTGATAGGTGCTGCACCGACTGCCGCATCCTCCGGCTTTCTTGTTGCCGCTTCATACTGTGCCCTTGCTCTCTCCAACGGATTCCTGCCTGTAGCCGCATCCACACCAATCAGACCGCCGCTGATCAGTCCGCCGCTCAATGCCCCCACGGCAGCACTCTCTCCCACCTGCTTCGCAGCCTGTCTGAACACCTCCATAACCGCTTCCGCTTCCATCATGCCTGCTGCTTTGGCTTCATTGTATGCTGCCGCCATATTGCTTCTGTCACCCATTACAGCTACATCTGCCAATATATTAGCCGCCTCCGTAGCACCTTCTTCCAGACCTTCCGAACCAATCTGCTTCAGGAGATACCTTGCAATTTCGCCTGTGTTCCCTTTCAGTGGTTTCACATTATCCAACAGCTTCAGGTATCTGTCAAAGCCGATCTTCTCCGCTACCATCTCTGCCGCACCACTGAGCAGACCATAGCTTGCCGCTTCTTCTGCCGTACCGCCGCGCATCGCAGCATCTCTGGAAGCCGCACCGGCAGCCCCCATTGCCATACTCAAAGGCGAAAGAGGACCCATGGTGAGTGCCTGTCCGCCCCATTCAGCGGATGCGATCCCCACCTCTTTCAGCAGCTTCTCCGCTCCGGTGCTGTCCCCTATCAGACCTTCCTGTGCCCCTTCTTTTAAGTAGACGCCACCATACAGAGGATGGTATGGGTCAATCGCTTCCCCTTTTGCCTCCTGCCATAAAGCGTATAATTCCCCCACACCGGAGGACATCGCCCCAGCCACATCCAATCCAACACCTGCCACAGTGCTTTTCTCTGCCTGTGCCTTTGCTCTTGCTCTGGCCTGCTCTGCATTGCGCTGATTCAATTCCATTTCCAATGCTTTCAGATATGCGTCTGCCTGTTTTTTATCCCGTTTGGCAAGTGCAGTATAGACACCGGCTTCTTTCGCTGTCATTGCATCATATTCCTTGTCAATGCTGAATGTAGGATTCACTGCGCCGAAATTCCTGCCGGAATGCAGAATATCCTTTACATCCTGCGGCGCAGCCACGGCTTCCGGATGCTCCGCTTCATAGGCAGCGGCTTCTTTCCTGCTGCTCTCCAGTGCATCTGCATATGTTTTGCCGGGTGCTTTTATCAGGTTCCGATTTTCCCGAACACCGACCTCGCTTGTCATGATGGGGTTCACTGTTCCGCCGACTGTATCATTGGTTTTCTGTGTCGCTTTTTTATATTTTTTATACGCATCTACGGTATTGCCGGCACTCCCTGTTTTGAGCTTGGAAACATCATAGCTTTTCAGTTCATCCAAAGAAAGGATCCTGCTTGCCCCTGCATCGGTATCCTCCTTTTTCCTGCCAACCTTTTTCAGTTCATCCAAAGAAAGAATCCTGCCCATTTATTTCCCCTCCTGTCAGCGACCAATTATCTCCAAAAACTTTTTGTATGTAGCATCATTCAGATTCCCTTTGGAATACATATTTGCAACTGTTGCGTTAAAAAAATCTTCAGAGCCGTTTGTTCTTGTGGATAATTCCACCAAATAATTCAGCGTATCGCTATCAACCGATTCGTCTGCATACGCTTCGTATTCCTCTTCCTCTTTGCCCTTGCCGGAAGAAGCTTTTGCCGCCTTCGCCTGCACATAGGCTGTCTCCATTGCTTTCTGATTCTCCAGATACCCTGTATCAATGCCCAAATTCCGAAGAGCCGTATAATCTCCGGTCGCCATGGCCAAATCAACGGCAAGCTCTCTTTCATTCATTTCATACGCACGGTCAGCCTCATAGAGGCTTCTGTTCCATTCGTTTTCATAGTTGTTCTGTCCAACAGCCGCCTGCATACTGTTAAAGGCATAATCCCTGTCAGCATTGTATTGCCCCAGTGCATCCAGATATTGTCCGTACATCCTGTTTTCTTCGTTCTGATATGCCGCCAGACGGTCATAGAGGGCTTCTCCCTCATTCAGATATTTCTCATAGGCATACTGCTCCAGCTGGGGCACTTTGTCATTCAGCCCCGCCAGATAATTGTCATACTGCTGCTGGGCAGCAATGGCACCATAGGTGGAACCGTAGCCGCCGGTCAGTGCTGCGCTTTTTGCTGCACCCTCCTCCATGGCTTTCCTGCCCTCTCGGATATACTGCTCCCTGTACTGCTGATACAAGGGGTCTGCATCCAGATCATATTGAAAGGCCTCTCTGTTTCTGATGTCATCCATCAGCTCGGAAATCTGTGTTTCATACTGCGGTGTCCATGTAGGTGCATTTTGCTTCCCGTATAGCTTATTGTATTTCTCATACAAAGCAGTTACATTGTCGCTCTGCGCTGTCTTTTCCGGCTTGCGATAGGTAGGACTGTATTGCCCGCCCATGCCGTCCGCACCGCCGCTGTAATTGCCGTATGCTCTGCGGATATTTTCCGCCCTGTTGTGGGCAGCTGTTTTTTCTTCCTGCGTTTCAGCGTTGCTCCAATCCCTTCTCGCTTCCATAATTCCTGCCAGCGCATCCGGGTTTTCTCTCCCCAGTGCAAGGTCTGCACCGGAGATTTTCGCATTTCCGTATTCCCGCATCAGCTCATCAAATGTTTTCGTCCTTGCCATTTCTATCCATCCCCCTTAACCGAAAAAGAAAAGGGTGGATCCCTCTCCACCCTTTATTTAGGCAATACCGCATAATTCTGGTGGTGCAGATGCGTAAGCAGATTTTTCGGCAGATATAACAAATTGAGGAAGCAAGAGTAGAGTTCTCTGCTGACGAAATTTGTGAAATATACCGAAATAATCTGCACGCAGATGTGCCT